>JAZQZH010000024.1:0-9225 GCA_045633945.1 Alphaproteobacteria bacterium | reverse complement strand
TTATTTTATTTTTATATATATAATAAAGCACACAGCCTAAAACTATAATTAGATTAAATACAACCTTCTGCGAACTTGCAAAACTTAAAAAAAAACTCAAGAAACTGATAACTAAATCTGTTAATTTTTGTGTTGATATATGGTCAAATAAATATTTAATTCCTATAAAAAGAAACAATATCATAAATATATCAGGTCTATAATCTGATGAATACAAAACAGAATACGAAGACATAACTACACTAGCTAATATTAGTCTTTGAACTTTTGAAACTTGACAATCTTTTAATAGTTTCACCAAAAACAACACTATCAAAGCTAAAATACAAATACTTATTGCATTAAAAATAGCAAAAATATTTATATTGTTTATCAAAACCGCAACCAATGGAGAAAATATATACCAAACTAAAGGGTGGTGGTGTTGAAAAAAATCTCTATATGGAATTTTGTTTTGCCAAATAAGCCAAGAAACGTGTAAATGCTCGACATTATCTCCATTAGCTTTAACAACGAATCCATATATATATATAGCCATAATAATAATTATAAATAACATTCCTACAAGGAGATTATTCACATTCTTAAACCTCATACTCCCACTCCTTTTTTGACTTATTATACCGACACTTCTTTTGTTGATATTCCTCTTTTAATATGTAAAAATATGGAAATGGAGATGTTCTATAAAATTCTTGTATAATTTTATCATCAACCTTTTGAACAGAAATATGTTGCCCCCGATTTTTTGAATAATTATCCCAATAAACCCCTCCGTAAATAAATTTAGGTTTATATTTCAGAACTAGTTCTGAAACATTTGGCTTAGGATGTATTCCCATTTTATCACCAGCCATATCTATGTGTCCTAACAAAGCCCAATAATAGTGTGGATCTTTACTAATAACAGACTGACTACCCAAAAAACTACTTAAAACATAATCACAAGGTGTGATTTCGGAAGCTAAATAATTAGCAAAACTTCTATTTTTCCCTCTCGCTTGTGTATACTCTCTTTCTGAAATATATGCATAAAAACAGGCGATACCAATAAAAACAACTATTATCTCATAGCGTTTTTGCAGTATTTTTTCTATAATTACGCTATTTATGCACACCATATAAATCATTAGCGGAAGCATATAATATGGAGATATTGAAAAATAAAAATATCTTTGTATAGCTTCTGTTATGAGCATTATAGATGTAATCTTAAAATATATATTTGATTTTATGAAAAATAGTAAAATACTAACTACGGACAAAATAAGAGCCTTGTCTAGAAATTCCCTATTAACTACTGCTATTTTATTGTACCCATAGTATTCTTGCATCTCTATATTAAATAAATAATTTGTTTGCCAATATAATTCTAAAATTGAATTGTTATATAAATATGCAATAAAAACACCTAATCCAGCTATAGGCATTAGTAATGCGTATAAAATATCAGATATAGGAGCCTTTTGTTTACAAAAGACGAATAAACTTAATAAACCTAATACAAATAACACAATAAGTATTTTTTGGGTAAAAAGAAATGCTATAAAAAAACTAGAAAAAGCAATAGCTAGGTATTGTAAGAATTGTTTTTCCCAATATCTAAACAAGTAGTATATCCCTATTGCATAGCTTAATGCCATAAATGTATCAGGATTAAAGTTGAAACAATAAATATAAAAAAATGGCGGAGATAGTACTAATATACTTATTATTGAGGCTGTTTTACTTGCAAAAAAACGTGAACTTATTTTATAAACAAAAATGAATGTTATAACACCTGCTATCATTCCTATTGCATGAGCCAAATCTAGCAACATAATCACATCTGTTATATTACCTATCAACGGAGCAAAAATATACCACATTAAAGGATTATGATGCTGAAAAAAATCTTTATATGGTATTTTATTATTATACACTAACCATGTTGAATGTATGTGCTCAACGTTATCTCCGTTTCCGGTTTCAGTATATAATATAGTCCATAACATAAACCATATAGTATAAAGTATCAGTAAAGCTATACTCGTTTTTATTGTATATTGAAAAATTGTATTATCTTTGAAATTAATCATAGTCAAAACACTCTAAAATTGGTATACATAAAACATAGCCATATAAGGTTAAAAAGTTGATAATTTTTATATCTTTTTATCTTTTGAATTACAAAATTGAGATATAGAGCATTGGCTACATTTTGGGTGCTGTGCCTTACATATGTATCTACCAAACAAAACAAACCAATGATTTGCATTTATTACATATTTTGTTGGTAGTATTTTTAATAAATCTAATTCTATTGCTAATGGAGTTTTACCTTTAGTAAAACCAAGCCTTTTTGACACCCTCATTACATGCGTATCTACTGCTAAAGCGGGCTTTTTATACCATACATTTAGTACAACATTTGCAGTCTTGCGACCAACACCCGCTAAAGTTTCCAAGTCTTCTCTATTATCTGGAACTTTACCTCCAAATTTATCTAGTAACTCTTGGCTCATTAAAATAATATTTTTCGCCTTATTATTAAATAGACCTATTGACTTTATATAATTCTTAAGACCATCCTCTCCTAACTTCAGCATTTTCTCAGGAGAATCCGCTACATCAAACAAGTGTTTAGTTGCTTTATTTACACCTTTATCTGTTGCTTGAGCAGATAATATTACAGCAACAAGCAACGTATATGCATTATGAAATATTAATTCACATTCAGGATTTGGTTTTTCTTTTTCAAAAACCTCCATAATTTCCAATATCTCTTTTTCTTTACGCATATTATGCTTTAACTCCTCCGGCTCCTGCCGCTTTGGGAGCATTTGCATCTAAAGGCCAACGCGGACGAGGCTTAAAATCTAAACTATTTGTATACCCCTTTCTAAAGCGCTCTAAACCAGCCCACGCAACCATAACTCCATTATCTGTACAAAAACGAATCGGAGGAGCTGCAAATATCATATTATTTCCCTCTGCAAGTTCTTGTAGTTTCTTCCTTAAATAAGTATTAGACGCAACACCACCTGATACAACCAGATGCTTTCCATTTGGATATTTTTGCTTAAAATATGTAATTGCTTTTTTTAGTTTACGGCACAAGCAATCTGTTGCTGTATATTGAAAGCTAGCACAAATATCTGATACATCTTGATTTGGAATAATTGCATGAGCAATATCACCATCTTTTGCATATGTCTCTATAATTTTACGAACAGCTGTTTTCAAACCAGAAAAAGATAAATTACAATCATTAGAACCTATCAATGGTTTTGGAAGAGAAAATCTATTACAATTTCCTGTTTCTGCCATTCTTTCAATCGCTGGCCCACCAGGATATCCGAGACCAAGCATTTTCGCAACCTTATCAAAAGCCTCTCCAACTGCATCATCAATTGTTGTTCCTAGTCTTTCATATTCATCAATATCTTTAACAACCAATATCTGACAATGCCCTCCAGATACTAGTAATAACAAATATGGAAATTCAACATCATTACTAATTCTCGCAGCTAAAGCGTGGCCTTCTAAATGATTTACAGCAACAAAAGGCTTATTTAGCGCTATTGATAAAGCTTTTGCAGTCATAACTCCAACGACAACCCCGCCAATAAGTCCAGGGCCAGCAGAAGCTGCTACGGCATCAATATCTTTTAATGTAAGATTTGTTTTAGCAAAACAATCTTCTAAAATACTATCTATATGCTCAAGATGCGACCTTGCAGCAATCTCAGGGACAACTCCTCCAAAGGCTTTATGTTCTTCTTGCGATAACAAAGCCTCTCCAAGAATTTCCTTTTTATCATTAACTAGCGCGGCTGCGGTTTCATCACAGCTACTTTCTATTCCCAAAACAATCATTGCTCATAATCCAATAAATATTGAAGTTTATTTTTTTATTTTATAGACTATATTTTATAGAATGCAAATAACTATTGTATGGGGAGTGTTAAAATGTCTGAAAAAGCAGCAAAATCTTGCGACAAAAACTCTAAAAGTAATATTTTTAAGTGGTTTAAAAACTTTTTAATTATCGTTATTTTAGAACTTTTAGCAGTAGGTTTAGCCGTTTTAATCAACGAATCGAGAAATCACAATCAGACAACGGCTCTATCTAATATAAAAAATGAATTACAAGCACAAAACCTTCGTCTTGCTAGCTTAGAGGAACTACCTGATATAATTAACCAATCAGCTTCGAATATTTTAGAAAATAAAGGTAATATTAAATTTTTAAATGAAAGTCTAAACAATCTAAAAGAAGAAGTTGGTAATAGAAAAATCGATATTCTTACAGAACAATTATCTAATGTTTCTCGCCGCATGGAATCTGTTGAAGAAAATAAAAACCGAGAAGCTCTTGCATTAAGTATAGCACTTCTTATAAAGGAAAATGCTTTATATGGGCGCTCTTTTCAGTATGAAGCGAACATCTTAAAAGAAATAGCATCAGGTCAAGAAACTCTAAAAAATGATATAGAAGTTATTGAAAAACTGAACGGTAAGCCTCTTTTAACAAATGATGTTTTGATTAAAAACTTTCTAAATCTTGCTGATAATTTTGACTTTGAGAAAAACAAAACACCAGAAGCAAATGCTGATGATAACACATCTCTCAATAAAGGCTTGAAAAAGATTAAAGACACTGTTTCAAATATTAGTTTTGATAAAATTGTTGTGGTGAAAAAAGACAATAAAACACCTGAACAAAAATTATTACTAAAAACTCTTACAGATTTTGTTGTTAACCATCAATTTGTTAAAGCAGTGGATTATATCAGCAACAACCCTATCTTTTTTAGCTCTGAAAACAAGGAATTTCAAACGTGGTTTGACAACTTAAATAACAAAATTATATTTGATGAAGCTATTTCAAAAATAATTTCATCAGAACTAAACCTTTTAAGAGAAGATATTAAAAATGGGACTTTAGATATTC
Organism: Alphaproteobacteria bacterium; assembly: GCA_045633945.1. Taxonomy (GTDB): domain Bacteria; phylum Pseudomonadota; class Alphaproteobacteria; order RF32; family CAG-239; genus CAG-267. Next base: position 4,289 of record JAZQZH010000024.1, on the reverse strand, counting down.
CATCTTCCCAAAATTAAGGATATGAATAAATGATTACACGCATTATTAAGCATACACTTTTTTTATTTTCGATAATTGTTTTTCTATATTTAAGAGACAAAAATTCGACTATCACTTTTAACTTATCGGATATAGTTTATAGTTATAACGCACTAAACTTAGCTCTTTATATTTTGTTTTTTTATATTGGTATAGAGTTATTAGTTCTATTAATTAACATGTCTATTAATTTAATAAAAAAAGACGTTTTAATATCAAATCATGACTTTTGGGGTGATAATGAATCTATTGATGTTATTAATGCCTTTGAAAGCAATAAAATAGTTTTGAGTAGAAATGAATTTGATGAAGCTGCAATATTAATTGTTAAAGCAATGAGCGCTATCACTTCTGGTTTAATGAATGATGCACGTCGCAATTTGGTTAATTTAAGAAAAATAATTGGTAATGACGCAATAATTGATATATTGATGCTAAAAATATACAAAGGTGAAAAAAATTTTGATAAGATGGAGCAGCTTTCTCAAAAACTAATTCAAAATGAAGATATACAACTTGTTGGCATGAAGGCTGCATTTGAAGCGCAAATAGAAAAGAAAGAATTTACCGAAGCCCTAAAAACAGTAAACCAAGCTTTTGAGGTAAGACAAGATTTATACTGGGTTGTTGGTAGCGCTTTCTTATTAAGAGCAAAAAACAATGATTGGCTAGGCGCATTAGAGGTATTAGAAACAGGCATCAATAAAAAAATAACTCCAGAAGCAAAAGCAAGCCGTCTAAAAGCTGTGGCGTTGTATCAACTAGCAAAAGAAGCTCTTCTAAACAATGATAAAACAAAATTTTTTAAATTTATCACTCAAGCATTAGATGAAAACAATAAGCTTGTTCCTGCTGCGCTTGATTTAGCTGATTTTTATATAAAAAATGATAACCAAATAAGAAAAGCAGAGAGAGTTCTTTGCAGAATTTGGTGTGAGAATCCTACTTATGATGTTGCAATGAAATATCTTAACTTATATGCAAAATCTACAATATCAGAAAAAATCCAATGCATGGAAAAACTTGCTTTATCAAATTCTATAAGACCATCTTTGAATAATCTAATTTTAGCTGAGTTATATGTTAAGGCTAAAAAATTTGCCAAAGCAAAAACCGAATGCAAAATCTTTTTATTAAAAAATCCAGCAACACAAAAGCTTGCTGAAATTCTATCAATTTTAGATAAGAAAAACGCTAAAAAATCAGACACGCCTATTGATTTATCTGATTACCCAAAAGACTTTAAGTGGGTATGCGCCAACTGTGGCACTGTGCATGATGATTGGAAAGCAATTTGTGATAACTGTGCAGAGGTTGGTCGTATTTATTGGCACCTATATATTGATAATAATTTAGAAACTGAAGAATACTAGAACTTAAGGAGTAGCTATACTATGAATAATGATATTTTAAAAACTGAGTGGAAAAAAAAGTATGAAACTGTATCAGCTCAGCTTGAAAAATTAAAAACTATCAACACAGTTGCAACAGCTTTTAATACAAATATAGATGCAATTTTTAAGATAAGTGGCGAAAGATTAAAAAATCTTATTATTGAAAATAATTTAAGTTCTTCAGATATAGAAAATATTACTCTTTGTTCATTTAGAGAGCCAAAAGATACAATATTAGGTATTACAAAATGTTTTTTACGAGGTATTGCAGAAGAATGGGTTACTGAAAACATTGATGTATATAACTGGCTTGAAAAAAATATTGGATACACACACCTTCAAATGGGAGGACAAGGTGGTATTATAGCAAACACTCTTGCTCTTTTAGGCATACAAAATGTAATTACTCACACAAATTCTCACCCAAAACTTCAAGCGAAACAATTTCTTGACTTAGAAAATTTGTGCGCTTTTGACGAGAATGGCAATCTTAAAAAAGCGTATAACATAGAGAGAAATGAAGATATGCCCCTTATCCATTGGATTATTGAATTTGATAAAGGCGATAGCTTTACATTAGATGGCAAAACATATACATGCCCAAAATCGAATCGTTTTATTGCGACATATGATCCTTTGAATATGAATTTGGTTATGAATGATAACTTTGTATCTTATTTAACAAAACACAAAGCAGAATATTTATTGCTGTCAGGCTTTAACCCTTTATTAGAAGCTAACGATGGTTTATCTCATATTGATAGTGCTGTAAGTGTTTTATCAAATTGGATTGAAGCTAATCAAGATATGATTGTGCATTTAGAAATAGCATCAACTCAAGATAAAGTTATTAGAAAAGCGATAGTAGATAAAATTGCACCACTTTCTTCTTCTATTGGGCTAAATGAGCGTGAAACGATAGATTTATTAGAAGTTATGGGGCAAAATGAATTAGCTCAAACTATAGAAAACAATACAACCGCTTCAAATTTGTTTGATGCAATATTATTCTTAAAAAGAACTCTAAATCCTCAACGTATTCAATTACACATGTTTGGCTTATATTTAACCATACAAGATAACCGCTTTAAGTATAGTGCAGAACAAAATCTCAAAGGAATGATGACAGCGTCTGTTGTTTCTTCTAGCAAGGCATATAATGGTGAAATTACAAAGCCAGAACATTTATTACTCGCTAAAGATATGTTAGCATCTGATATTGGCATTAATGAATTAAGAGCATTAAGCGACAAACTTCAAAAACCAGAGCTATTAACAACAGGTGTTTGTGAATATGAAGATTTGATTATAAGCGCAATACCAACCATTTTGGTTGATAAACCTAAGACTTTGGTTGGTATGGGTGATACAATTTCTTCTGTTTCACTATTATCAGGCTTTTAATTATCATTAACTAAAAATTAAAACAAATGTGATATAAGGCTTTTTAAAGGCGATGTTTCGTTAATATTTTTTATCGACACTCATCTTGCTATATAACTTTAGTTAATACCTATTACTATTTACATAATTGAAAAAAATTTGTTTTTGGTATAGAGTATAAATTGTTAAGGTACTATTTATTTAGGAGAATTAAAATGAGAGTAAATGAACAAGGACGTTCAATGATTGAGATGCTCGGCGTGTTAGCCATCGTAGGTGTGTTATCTGTAGGTGGTATCGCTGGTTACTCAAAAGCTATGGCTAAATTTAAAGCTAACAAAGCAATTGACCAAGCTACAATGATTACAACAAACATTCGTACATTGTATGCTTCTCAAAGAAGTTTTAAAGGCTTAGACAATGAATTAGCTAAGAACACAAATGCTATTCCTGCAGAAATGTTTACTACAACATCTGATTCACTGATTACAAATGCATTTGGTGGAGATGTAATCGTCGAAAAGGCATTTCATATGGCTGAAGAAACGGGTGATGAGGCAAAGGACAGACCAGATGCTTATATTGTAGCATTCGATTCAATTCCACAATCTGCATGTGTAACTATGGCTACAACAGATTGGGGTGGTGATGCTGGTTCTGGCTTCGTTTATATGGCTGTTGTTGGTGATAAAAATGCACGAGAAGCTGTTACCGCAGCAGAAGATGGCATTGGTAGTGATGCTACAGCAACTGTGAACACTGGTACGCTTGGCGATGTTCAGTACGCAATACCAGGTGCTGCGGATGATGATACAGGGTCTCCAATGAATGTTGTAATCGCTACTTCTGCATGTTCAAGTAAGGCAAATAATGCTTTCGTTTGGAAGTACATCTAATTTCTGTATAGAAGTTGTAATGCAAGAGGAACATTTGTTCCAAAAGAACTTGGCAAGAAATTGCCAAGTTTTTTTATGCTCACACCTCTCTCGTCATTGCGAGATGCTTTTTTATACGTCATTGCGAGCTGTAAGGCGTGGCAATCCACTCTAAAAAATACAATAAAAAAGACCAAGTGTTGATACTTGGTCTTTTTAGGGAGAAGATATAAGCTTGGAGCTTATAAAAAAAAGGGTAATAAGCCACTTAAAGTATTTAGGGAGGGAGATTGAATTGTAGAAAATAAGGTGGCTTATTAAAAGGACAAAATAAACCGATTATAAAAAAAAAATTAGGGAGGGAGATATGAAAAATGAGAAATCGGTTTATTTTATCGGGGGAGGGGTAACTCTTGATTTTCGCATTGTGGAGGACAATATTTATTCTTTTATTTTTCTTGTTTTGAAGCAGAAGAACAAAAGCACCCCAAAGGCCTATATAAGTAATATACTTATCAAAATTCTTAACTTTGTTTTTTATTTTTATCACTCTTTATATAGACAAAAATACACAAAAAAAATCATTTGTCAATAAAAA
>JAZQZH010000023.1:0-10357 GCA_045633945.1 Alphaproteobacteria bacterium | reverse complement strand
ATTAGTGTAAATATTAGTTGGAATAAATGAAAGCCTTTTAGCTTTTTTTTATCTAGTAATAAATATGATGAAATAGTTTTGCTTGAAGTTTTTTCTAGCTCTTTTTGTAAGTTAGAAATGTTATTTTGGTGTTGGTTGTTTGTTATTAGAGTGGATAATTGTTTTTCTAGCTCTGTTGTATCAATTTTTTGTGTGGGTTCGCTCGGAGTTTTTTTGTTTGATTTTAGGCTGACATCGAATAATAGCAAAAATGGTATTAAAAGTAATATTAGAGGAATAAGGTGCATTGTTAATATAAATAAAAAATTCCACATTTTGGGGATTATCCTCTTATATGTTTTATTTTATGTTATATATGAGTAAATCTATTTTTTTAAAGTAATGTGTATTTATTTTTTAAGTTTTTTTTCAAGATAAGATGTTAAGTTATTGTCTTTTAGATCTTTTGCTAATTCTAGTGCTAAGTTTAGATATTTATACGATGCTTCTTTATCTCCGAGTTTGAGGGTGGTTTCTGCAAGGTTATTATAATCAACAATGGCACCTTTGGGGCGATTTTTAGATTTTTCTAAATCTAGAGCTAGCTTAAACATATTCAATGCTTTTTTTAGATTATTTTCTTTTTGATAAACAAGTCCAAGAAGGGTGTAGGCATTGGCCGGATAATATAGGGAGAAATGCTCGGTTTTTTGTTTTATCAAATTAATAAGTATTTCTTTTGATTTTGAATATTTTTTTTGCAAGAAATATATTTCTGCTTTTAGATATGTTAGTTCTAAAATTGCATACTTATTTTTTTGTTTTTTATATTCATCAAGTGAAAGATCTGTGTATTTTTGAGCATTTGAATATTTATTTGTTTTGTAATATGTGCGGGCTATCATCTCTAAATTAAATGATTTTGCATGATTGCTGATGTGTTTGGAAGTTATGCTTTCTTCTAATACTTTTAGTGTGTTTTTATAATCATTTTGTAAAAAATATGATAGAGCCTTCCAGTTGTTTATATCACATATTGTACGATCTAAATGGTGGGTTTGGCAGATTTTTAGGGCATCATTAAAATACTGTATGGAGTTGTCATAATTTTCTTGTTCGAGCTCATGTATGCCAAGGTATGCAGTTGCTTCGGCAATTTTTGGGTGGCAGTTTAGAGTTTTGTATATTGATATAGCTTCATATAATAGAGTTAGGGAAATGTCTTTTAAGCCACATAATTTGTATATTTTGGACATTGATTGATAACATTCTGCACATTCATATAAATAGCCTAATTTTTTATATATCTTTAGGGCTTTTGATATTTTGTATGAGGCATTTTGCAGGTCTGTTATGTAAATATCTTTTTGAGCTTCTAGGTAATAATAATCTGCCTTAAATGAACAATGTGCGTAAAAAGGTGGAGGGGTTAGGTTATAATCTTTTTGATTTTGCAAAAGTTGTGTTTTGGCATATAAAATAGCTATTTTGTAGTTTGTTTGATAAGTTTTATAATGTTTTTGTAGTTTATTGTATGTTTTTAGAAAGCTTTTAGAAAGACTTATTGCTAGGTTATAGTCTTCTTTTAAGAACCACTTTTTATGGTTGTAATAGCTAGAATAAAAGAATGGAACATCTTTAAATGTTGTTTGAGGTATATTCTTTTTATTTTCTTTCAAAATATTTACTCTCTGTTAGGTTTTTTAATTTTATAATGCGGTTGTTAAATTATATAGAGGATATTTTTTAAAATGGCTATTACAAAATTAAATTCTTCAGAGCTTTATCGTAAATGTGATATTTCTAAGTTTGATTTTACAACAACAGCAGACTTAGAGGAGCGCTTATCTGCGCTTGGGCAGGATAGAGCTATTAGTGCGGTGGAACTTGGTATAAACATCAAGTCTAAAGGATATAATCTTTTTTGTTTAGGACCTGAGGGAACAGGCAAGACGAGCCTTGTAAAAAGAATCTTAACTAAAGAAGGTAAGCTTAGAAAAACTCCAGATGATTGGGCTTATGTTTATAATTTTGAAGAGCCTCATAAACCTATTGCAATTAATTTTAATGCAGGTGAAGCAGCAAAATTTCAAAAAGAAATGGAAGAATTTACAGATTTTGTTGAAAATGAATTGCCAAATCTTGTTAAAGATGATGTTTATGAAGAACAAGTGGCTAATATTCGTGAAAAATATCAAGCAAAACGCAATGACTATATAAAAGTTTTGCAAAAAAAAGCTAAAGGTAAAAAAGTTTCTCTATTACATATGCCAATGGGGGTGGTTGTTGCTCCTATGAAAAATGGTGAAATTATTAGTCCAGATGTTTTTGATACCCTTACTGAAGAAGAAAAAAATGAAATAATGGCCGATCTTAATGCAATGCAAGAGGAAATTGCTCAGCATCAAGATGTTACCCCTGAATGGGAAGAAAAACAAACTGAAGAAATTAAACATTTACAAGAAAAAATAGTAAAGAATGCAGTTAAATCTCCGCTTGATGTAATTAAAGCAAAATATAAGGGAAATAAAAAGGTAGCAGAATATTTGAAAACTATTTTAAGCTATATATTGGATAATATTACTACGTTTGTTCCTGATTATAATAATGAAAATAAGCCATCAGCAGAAGATGAGCCAATGGCAGGTCTTTTGAGTCAATTAAAAAGCCAGCAAGAAGATGATAAGTTCCAAAAATTTAAAGTTAATGTAGTGGTGAAGAATGTGCCAGATAGTGGTGCGCCAATTGTTTTGCTAGACCATCCAACGCAAGGTAATTTGGTTGGTAAGGTTGAACGTATCCAACAATTTGGTGCATTGGTTACAGACTTTTCTTTGATTAAAGGTGGGGCTCTTCATAAAGCAAATGGCGGTTTTTTATTGATTGATGCAAGAAAGCTTCTTATTCAGCCATATTCTTGGGATTCGCTTAAACGTGCTCTTGCTTCTAAAGAAATTAAGATTGAAGCGCCTAGCGAAGATACGAGTTTTTCTACAATTTCACTTGATCCTCAGCCAATACCATTAGATGTTAAAGTGGTTATGACTGGTGATGCGGAACTTTATGATTTGCTTAGTGAACGAGATCCTGATTTTAGAGATTTCTTTAAAGTGGAAGCCGATTTTGGTGGTTTGATTGAAAGAAATGATGAGAACGAAATTGAATATGCTAAGCTAATTGGTTCTTTATCCAAGAAAAAAAATCTTCGTTCATTAAATAAACAAGCGGTTGCACGTATTATTGAATATTCATCTCGTATGGCCGATGATACTGAAAAGTTGACAGCGCATGTTGCTTCTATTGGTGACTTATTAAGAGAAGCTGATTATTGGGCGCGCAAATCGAAGGCTAGTCAGATTAGTAAAAATCATATTGAGCAAGCTATTAAATCTCAAATTTATCGCTCTGATAGAATTAACCAGGCGATGCTTGAACAGATTGATAAGGGAACAATTCTTCTTGATGTAAAAGGGCAGAGAGTTGGTCAGATAAATGGTCTTGTGGTTTATAACTTTACTCGTAACTCTTTTGGTAAGCCAACTCGTATTACAACACAAGTACGTTTGGGCAGGGGTGAGTTTATAAATATTGAGAGAGAAGTTGCAATGAGTGGTCCAATTCATTCAAAAGGCGTACTTATTTTGCAATCTTTGATAGCTAACAGATTTGCTAAACGTTCTCCATTATCTCTGTCTGCTAGTATTGTTTTTGAACAATCATATGGTGGGGTTGATGGTGATAGCGCAAGCTCAACAGAATATTATTGTATGTTATCAGCTATTGCAGAAATTCCAATAAAGCAATCTTTGGCGGTAACAGGTTCAATTAATCAATTTGGCGAAATTCAACCAATTGGTGGAGTAAATGAGAAAATTGAGGGATTCTTTGACGTTTGTAAATACAATGGTCTTACAGGTGAGCAAGGATGTATTATTCCTCGTACAAATGTAGTTAATTTAATGCTTCGTGAAGATGTTGTTGAGGCTGTTGAAAATGGTCAATTCCATATTTATGCAATAGATACAGTTGATGATGGTATTGAACTTTTGACAGGAATGAAAGCAGGTAAAGCAGATAAACGTGGTAAATTTCCTAAAGGTAGCGTGAACTATTTGGTTCAACAGAGTCTTGAAGAGTATTATAAAGACTATGTGCGTTGTGCTAAAGAAACTCATGGTGCAATTTAGAAAAATTTATTAAAAAATTATTGTAAATGCTTTAATGCTCATTTTTTGATGAAAAAAATGGTTGTATCTTCTTTAATTTTATGATAAATTATCTTTATAAACGTTCTACATGAGGAGAAGAAAATGGTAAGAGCTGTAAAAAATATTGTAGATGATATAAAAAATAAGATTAGAACAGAAGGTGTAAGCGCTGATGATATAGTAGCCTTGTTTGAAGAGGCTTATAGCTCTTTAGCCTCAGATAATAATTTGAGAAAAGGACAACTGCAATCGCTTTATGCAACGGTGAATAATGTGCTTGCTAACAATAAACAATTGTTTTCTGAAGAAGACAGAAATTATATTCGTAACATGCGAGATACTGAAGGTGCTGCTGTAAAAAAAGAACCAGTGGTAGAGATAGCTCCAGAAGAGGTTGTTGTTGAGAATGCTTCTGTTACACCTTTAGAAGCAGATGAAAAGCCTATGTTTGATTTTGATGTTAGTGAGAATGAGGCTTCTGAGAATATTCAAGAAAATAAAGCCCCTGAAACAACAGGTGAAAACAATAAAGAAACTCCTACAACAAGTGAGCCTGTAATTGAGGATTCCCCAGAAGAGGTTGTTGAAAATGCTTCATCTTCTGATGAGCCATCAACTCCTATTGATGTAGATGAAGTGCTTAGAACTTATGAAACATCTGAGATTAGCAACAAAGAAAGAATTCAACTTGTAAATCAAAAAATTAAAGAAATTTATCAAAAATATCGTAAAAGCGATGCGACAGCAGATGATATTATAGTTTTATTTAGAGAGGCGTATGATAATTTACCAACAAATGAAGCATCATTGAAGGCTTCAATGGATAAGCTTGAAGAAGCAGAGAGAAAAGTTGTTAAAGCTAGAAAAGATTTGTTTACTGAAGAAAAGCGTAAAGAACTTAGTACTATGAGATCTGATGCTAAAGAGAGTAAAGATAATAACTCTTCTGAAGTTGTTCAAGAAAATGAAGCTCCTGAAGAAAATAGTACACCAGAAACACCTGTAACAGATGAAAAAGACAAAGAAAAACCTGTAACAGATGAAAAAGACAAAGAAACCCCGACAACAGATGAAAAAGACAAAGAAACCTCGACAACAGATGATCCTGTAAAAGAAGAAGTTTCAGAAGAAGAAGTTAGGGAATTTGTAAATTATTGGTTTGGTAATAGTAACGTTAGTGATGCGACAATTTCATTTGCGGTAAAAGCGTTTAATAATTTAGGTGGTGACGAAGAAAAGTTGCGTAAGATGTATGAGTTTTCAAAAGAAAATGCCACTAATGAAGAAGCTATATTAGCAAATGAAATAGCATTTGAAATAGCAAAAAGTAAAACAGCAGAAAGAAATAATGATTTTTATTTTTATAAATCTACGAGAAATACGGGAGAGGATGAAAGAATTCCAGACGATAAGGTAAGGGATAGCTTGAATGTGTGCTATAGTATTCTTTCTAAAAAAGAGTATGATAGTTTGAGCTTTACAGATGAAAAACCATCTAAAAAAGAGATTAGAGAACTTCTTGATAAAGGTCAACCATTTAGTATGGATCAACTATTATGGGCTCATAAATATTTTTCTAAAGATGAGAAGTATGCGAATGCTATTTCAGAACAAATAGAGCGTGATCTTGTAGAGTTGATTAGTAATCCTCAAAATATTACTCCTAATAATATTAAAGCGGTTATTGCTTTGGCTGCTAGATGTGGAAATATAGATCTTAGACACAGAGCATATATAGCAGTTGCAGAGGCAGCGGATAAGTTTAATAATCAATATTTTGGTAATTTAACAGAACAAGAAGTATATGAAAATTATACTCAATTGTCTGAAAAAGCTAGCAAAATAGATCCATTTGCAAAACCTCAAGATGAAAATGAGATAGATTTAAGTAAAGACGTTTCTTTTATAAGTGATGATAATAAGCCTCTTAGTGATAAAGATGTAAAATCTTCTCAAGAATGTGTGACTATGTTAGCAAGAGAGCTTGCTGTACAGAGCTTGGTTTGTCGTGGTAAGGATATTACAGAAGATGCTTTGCGTGAAGAAGTAAAAGCTCAAGCCTTAAAAATTCTTCATGGAGCAAATATTAACACAGATAAAGAGAACCCACGTATTGTTGTATCTGAAAAAGCTTTAATTGCAAGTTTGGCAAAAGAATATGTTGAAGCAAATAAATTTAAGAATGCTGTAGAATATAAATTCAAAAAGACTAAACTAGCACAAGCAGTAAATAAAAGTCTTAATAATATAGATAAAAAATTAAAAAATAAATATGGTGAAAAATATGAAAAAGCTAAGGGGATATTTAAGTTTGTTGGAAATATCGCTAAGAGCTCTTTGAAAACTGTAGCATTGTATACAGCTGCAAGCTTTGTGCCAGGTGGTATACCTGTTCTTATGGCATATAATGCTGGTAAGTCATGGTATAATACATATAAGCAATTAAAAGATAAAAAGCTACCAAAATCAGAAAAGATTGGTGCAATTATTAACTCTACTGTTACAACAGCATTTAGTGCAGTCGGTATTGGAGCTGGTGGTGCATTTACATCTCATCTTGGAGAGGCTGCTGTGAGTGGTATGCAGTATGCTCGTATGGGTATTGTTGCAGCTGCAAATACTTCAAGCAATGTTATTCAATCTGCTAAATTAAGATTGCAACAATATAAGATTAATAAACAATTGAAAGGACTAGACCCTGAGAGTGAAGAAGCTAAAGCTCTTGTCACAAAACGTGAGGCTATATTAACAGAGTTGTCTTCTAATAGAAAAGCTGCTGGTAAGAAAGTGGCGGCAACGGCTCTAGGTATGTTTATTGCTCAAACTGCTAGTGGGATAATGAGAGATGAGGTTAATAACGCTGATAATAATTTAAGCGCTGATATGCGAGGTGGTGAAGAGCATAGTAATGATATGAGAACATCAGCTGGTAATGAAAGTGGCGATGCAGGCTATGTTGATGATGGTTCATATGATAATGGCGATGCAGGTGTTTCTGATTTGACAGAGTTGCAAGCTCAAAATCTAGAGGCAGCAAATGAGCCAGGATCTAGTGGTTTAGGAAATGAATCTTCTTATGAACATACTGTTCGTCATCTTTATAATCTAGATGATGCACGTATTAATGGTGCGGACGGTTTGGGTTATGAAGATATGGCTGAAAATTTATGTGAAAACTTTGGTCAAGATGCAAATCGTGTAACAATTGCTTGTAAGATGGCTCCTTATGCGCTTCAAGATGCTTTGGGACTTGAGTTACCAGAAGGTGCTAATCCTACGACATATCAAATGTTAGACTATATGTCAGAACATCCTTTAACTCCAGAGCAAATGGAAAGCTTAAATGAATTTTTGGATGAAAATTTTGATGGTGTTAGATTTATGTCTGAGAACTTTGAGACTAGTAATCCAAGCTTAATGAGTGCAAATAGTGTAGTTAATGAAAATTCTAGTTTAGATGGTGCACAAAGTGCAGATATACAGACAGATGTTAGAACTGAAGTTAACGTTGAACCTGAGATTTTTGATAGTAATAGTCAAAGCTCAGCGAGTGCAAATATAGAGGCAACTGCTGAAACAGATGTTAATGTTGATGTTAATGTTCCAGAAGGTAGTCGTGTTAGTGTTGAAGTCAATTTAGGCGGAGGTGCTGAAGAACCTCAACAACAAAGTGAAGTTGAGAAGTTTTTTAATGAAGAGTTAGCAACAGAAGAACATAGACGTCATTTTGTAGAAAGGAATGAAGATGGTTCTGTAAATGCAAGATATACATTTGTTCCAGGTAATGAAGAAATTGATGGACCAAGAGAAATTACAGAAACGACAACCAAGTTTTCTGGTGATAGTAGAATGGTTATTACTCATGAATATAATGATGGTTCTAGAATGAAAATTGTGGTACCTGATGCTGGACCAGCATTTAGAGATGACATTATTTCTGTGTCAGAAAATAGCGAAGGTGTTTCTGAAACAATATTTAGAGATGGTCGTACAATGGTTCTTAATAATGAGGATGGTACAAGATTTATAACAGATAAAGATGGAAATATAACCTATCAAGGACCAACAAATACTTATGAAGCGCAAGTGGTTGAAGAAACAACACCATCTAGAGAAAATGTTAATGTATCATCAGATGGTGGTAAGCAAAATATAAGAATCAATGTAACAGTTGATACACCAGAAGCAGCACCTCAAGCCGAGCCGGTTGTTGAAACTCAGGCTGAACAAGCTACAGTCGAGCCTGTTGCAGAAAATGTAATTATTGTTGATCCTGTGCCAGATTTGAGTAATCCATATGAATATGCAAGAGCTAATGGTTTAATCTATGATGCGAGATTATCAGCACAATTAAACATATATGGTGATGATGATTTTGATGGATATGCTGGTATATTTAGATGCGCTGATGATCCAAGCAGAGCAGTTGTGTTACCAAACAATATGGTAGATGATTCTGACTATATTAGAGAATGTGATACTAGTTACTTTAGATATATTCAAAGTGAAGGTAGGGAAGAATATTGGCATTCAACTCATTATCATGCTCGTACATGCTATAATGGTAGTGTAGGATATTATTCTACTGGTGATAAATTCTACGATGCGTGTCATAAGATTGATATGACAGCATCAACAGCAGAGCACGTTGTTCATAGTGCAGAACATATTGTAAGAGATATTGATCATATTGTACATATGTTTGATCGTCGATAATAAGGTCTAAAGGCCTTAAAAAAGCCCCGCTAGTTAGTGGGGCTTTTTATTTATTACTTTTTATTTTTTTATTCTTTATTTAATTCATATAAAGCAATAGCGGCTGCGGTTGATACGTTAAGGCTTTCTACATTTGATGAAATTGGAAGCTTAACAGACGAATCGCAATTTTCTTGTACTAAACGGCGCATTCCTTTGCCTTCAGAGCCCATTACAATAGCTGTTTTGCCACCTTTTTTTATTTTATCAATAGTGGTTGTAGCATATCCATCCATTCCCATTACCCAAAAGCCGTTATCTTTTAATAATTCAATAGCTCGGCTTAAGTTTGTTACTCTTGATATTGGTAAATGTTCTATTGTGCCGGCAGAAGCTTTTACCATTGCTCCAGACTCTAAGGGAGAGTTTTTATCTTGCATAATTAGCCCTAAAGCATCAAAGGCAACGCATGAGCGAATAATAGCGCCAATATTTTGTGGGTCGGTTACTTGGTCTAATATTAAAACATGGCAACGCTCCATATTATCTGATAGAGAAATTAAATCATGTATATCACAAGAATCCAAACGCTTGCAATATAAAGCGTATCCTTGATGAACAGCATCGTTTGGTAAAATTTTATCGATTTCTTTTTTATCAACATATGTTGGGATAAATTTAAAATTTTTGCCTTCAAATTCTGATTTATTTTCTTTTGCTACAAGAAGCTTTTTTATTACTCGTTTAGGATTTTCTAGTGCACTAAATACAGCATGCCGTCCATAGATGATGTGTTCGCTTGTTGTATTCGATATTTTTTGTGGTTTGTTTTGAAAATTTTTCATTTTTTTTTTATAACCTTTCGTTGTGAATTGTGCAATATGATGTTTTTTTGCTGTAATATTTGTGGTTGTTATCCCTTTATTTTTACAAGATAAAAAAATATTATCAAAAAAACTTTAAGATTTGATAAAAAACTTGTTGACATTATGTGAAAAATGCGTTTTTATTTCCCATGTCAGGTTGAAAGACTAAAGTTCTTTTTTTCCTTAAAACGCGATTTTAGCGGAGGGGTGGCAGAGCGGTCAATTGCAACGGACTGTAAATCCGTCGACTTTCGTCTACGAAGGTTCGAATCCTTCCCCCTCCACCAGTTAATTTCGTTGTTAGTAAAATAGGTTTTTGTTTGAGAGTTTATTGGTTTGAGCGGGTGTAGCTCAATGGTAGAGCAGAAGCCTTCCAAGCTTATGACGAGGGTTCGATTCCCTTCACCCGCTCCATTTTCTCCCATACATAAAGCCATATCGTAACACAATATTTTAGGATGTAGATTCATGGCAAAAGAGAAGTTTGAACGCAGTAAGCCACACTGCAACATTGGTACTATCGGTCACGTAGACCATGGTAAAACAACATTAACAGCAGCTATTACAAAAGTATTAGCAGAAGCTGGTTCATCAGAATTTGTTGATTAT
>JAZQZH010000022.1:0-43570 GCA_045633945.1 Alphaproteobacteria bacterium | reverse complement strand
AGCACCTTTTATACAAGATGATAAATTTCTTAAAGCGGTTTTTCTATCAGTATAGTACTTCTCTTCTTTGGCTAATTTTTTAGCGATAAGTTCTTTTCCTGATAATTTATATATCTTCTCATATTTTTCTTTTGTAACTGCTAAAACACTACCTTCTTTTGAACTATCTTCACCAATGCTTTCTATTTCATTATTAATGCTATCAACTTGCTTTACAGCTTCTTGTTTTTTGCTTGCAAGATTATTTTTTTCTTTAATTAAAGCATCAAGTTCCTCAGTCCAAGCTGTTCTATTATTTAGCATTTTAATTTTATTATTTTTTAAATCTTCAATATCTTCATTATAATCTCTTATGAAGGCAAGCATCTCTTCTTCTTGAGTATTTTTTACACCTTTAACATAGTCTAATATATCTTGAGCAACTGTACGCTCTTCTTTTGTTGTTGTTTTTAGGTGCTCGACTTCTTCATTTATTGTTTCTTTACATCCACCTAGAGTTGGTTTCATAAAGCTTCTAACAATTCCACTTATTGTAAAGTTCCATATACCAGAACAATCTTGATTTTTTATAACCATCGAATCTGTTGCTTGGTTTACAATTTTATTGATGTCATTTACTGTTCTCATAAACTCTTTTGCGTACGAGTTTTGATCATTTCTTACTCTTAGATCAACTATATTTTTATGAACTCTCTCTTTTTTACTACCTTTTGTTCCTTCTTTATATTGTTCTTCTACCATATCAATATAGCCAGGATCATCAGATACTTTAGCCATACACTTTAACTCAATGTAACCGTGTTTTGTTATATATTTCTCACTACCATCAGAAGCAACAACCTTTTCTGTATAACTAGTTGTGGCTGTTTTGGTTGCATAGTTTGTTCCTGATTTGAGATTAAAACCATTTGGCCACCAGCTTTGCGTACTCATATAATGAATCGCAGACCCATCATCAACTGCTTCTTGAGGAGTTTTAACAGCTGCTAACTTTTTAACCAACACCTTCATTGGTTCTTTTTCTTCTTCAAGTTCGTATGCCCCCATCAATGCAGAAGAAACTTTATATGAACTCATACCTTTATCCATAGAGCGAATAATCATGCGTATGTTTCTATATTTGTTTTTAAGATATTCTTTTTGAAGATTTTTCTGGTCATTCCATTGATTAAATACAAGAACTCCATCTTTGGCTAGTTGTGTTACTTTTTCTGCACCAATTCGCCATGCTCTTTCTGATTTTTTACGATTATCTCTATCAATCTTGTCTGCATCATTACCATTTTGTAGGCCTTCTGTTTCATCATATTTGGCACCACCATTTGCTAAATCTTCTGCATCTACAGTTTCTTCTTCGTCCTCGTCTCCTTCATCCTCGTCGTCCTCGTCTTCTTGAACATTATCACTATCTGATTCATAAGTACCTATTTTAGGCTCAAAATCATCATTATCCTTTGATATATCTTTTGTAACTATTTTTACTACGCAGGGATATAATTTTTCGCCATTTTCTTCACAAGGATTATCCATATCTGATATATATCCTGCAGGACATGCGTTTTCTTCATAGTATCCTCTGCAGTTTTCTGCTGAAGTACCTATTATAGTATCTGTTGTATATTGTTGATACTTTTCTATTATGTTTCTTGATATACCTCCACGGGTTTCATAATCATTTACTGAGTGACTATTATTGTAACCAGCACTACCATACCATAATTTTTCTCCTATTTTATTTGGTGAGTGTCTATTTATAAAATTAACAACACATTGGTCACTTTCTTTTAATACTTTTAGTGTTCTTTCGTGCACTTCTTTTAATTTTAAATACTTTCTATAAGATGTTTTGTATTCAAATAACTCAACTTTCATATTATGAATAGACATCACTTCGCTTAACAAATCATCTATTGGTTTTAATTCCTGATATATTTTTGTGCTATTCATACTTGTAGTATCAACGGTTGTTTTATTTACAGCTGGGCAATTCTTGCCTTTGCCATCCTTACATCTATCAGTACGTGTTTTTATTGCATTTATAGCTTTCCCTTTCCATGCTTTGAAATTTCCTAAATCTATTTTGGCATTAACAAACTCATCTGCTGATTTATATGCAAAATGATATTTTGTTGGAATATATTCATCTGCTGAAGAAATATTATCCTCCTCAGGAGCTATTGGTTCAATTAGGTCTAATTGTTTTGAAGCTTCATATACAGCCTCAATTGCTGCTAAATCTTCAACAATTCGTAATAACCTATCATATACTGTTGAAATAATATATGCATTCATGCTTTCTCCGATAGCACCGCTACCACATTCCTCTGCTTCACTGTCACCACCTTCTTCTTGGCTACATTCAGCTTCAGCTGCCTCTTGTTGTTCTGGATCAAGGTATTTTACTTGCATTCCAAAGAAAATACAGTCATTATCTCGCAATTTTCCTATACGGCATGCGTCTAATCTATTGATTGTTTTTTCAACTAAATTTAATAATTCCTCATTTGTTTTACCAGTTAAATATGTATCAACAATTATATCTTGCTGATAATCTATCCTTTTTTCTTCAAAAGCACTTAACATAACATTATAGTCACCGCTATAACTGCTTTTTTCTGGTAATAATACAAATAACTTATGAAATGCATTGAAATATTCTTCTTCATTTTCACTATTTTCACTTAGGCCTAAATCTGTATCGGATACAACGCCACCGCTTCCTGCTGTTTTATTTCCTCCTGATTTTTCACCACTAGGAACACCGCCTCCTAAACCGAATCCACCTGTTTCGCCCAAAGCACCGCCTACCAGGCCTGCAGCACCACCTATAGATCCAATATTACCACCTTGAGCCATATCTTTTATGCTATTTATATCTATTGGTAATTTCATTCCCGCTATATTACCACTTGTAATACCAAGCACTGTTGTCTGTCCTTGTCTTATAACAGATTGAACATTGGAAATAACTTTTGTAACATTTCCTGGTATATCTAGCTCTGGCATACCAGGCATTGGAGGAATTGGCATAAAAGCACTAGCGCTATTTGTCATAGAACAAATAACTGCTATACTTAAAACTAGGCTTTGTAATGTTTTTAAAATTTTACTCATGACTTCCTCCCTATTCTTCAACACCTTTATGTAAATCACGAACTTCATTACTTTCTTTTTCTATTAAATCAACATATTCTTGTGTTAATTTATATCTTGACAAATCAAAATTAGACATACTTGCATCTTCTACACTTCCACGTCTTTGAGGATATGTTATTAGCAAATCTTTTGCTGCCATATATTGCAATTTTGCTGCTTGCATTTTAGCATATAATAATAGAGTTCTCATATTTTCCATTCTTGTTCCAGAGTAGAACCCTATCGCTTCTAACTCGCTATCTGACGACACTACTCCTTCATACATTTCTTCTGATGCCTTCATTCTATTTGGTAAATCTCTACGAGCTGATGCTGAAACTTGTAGTAAATGAGTGGCTGTACTTAAAATAAGCTGACGCCTATATCTCATCAACCTTTCTATTTCAACTTGATCTTCCATAAGATTGGTTCCGCCCTCTTCGTTCTCTGTAACGGAAGATGAATCATAAAAATATTTTCTTATAAAATCCTGATATACCTTATCAGATACAGATAGTTTATTTGTTACATCATTTGTATCCCATTCATCTTCACCAGAAACATCTGCTGCAATTACAATGTCATCACTTTTAGAATTTGCTATTGCATCTATTTTAGCTTTCTGCTGCATATATGTTCCATCATTTTCTGTACCAACTTTGGATGCTTCATCATTTAATACTTCTATATTTTTCTTCATATCATCTTCAGCAAGTTTTAACTCACTTTCACTCATTTCAAGGTTTGTAACATCTATAGCAAGACTTTCATATTCATAACAAATTTTAGCGGTATTATCGTCTCCTCTTTTTCTCGCCTCTTCACAAGATCTCCTTTTTGCTTCGGCTCTTTTTCTTTTTTCAATTAAGTCTCTTTTTACTGTTTGTTGCTCTATTTTAACTTCATTTAAGCTATCTTCTAGAATTTTTACTTGGGCATTATAGTATGCTGTAGCACTTTTGGTGTGAAAATCTAATTCTGCTTGTAAAGCTCTTTGCTCTTTGGCTAATGTATTTGCAACAGCTTGTTGTCCTTGTCTTGATGCTTCTTCCAACAAAGCTTCTGGACTAAGTTTTGCCATAATATCATTAATAGGGAGAGCCTTCAATAAAGCTTCCTTACTAAATCCTTTTGTTGCAATTTCTTTTGCCTTGGAAATACCGTCTGTTATTTTTGTTGTGGTATCTGTAATTTTGGTAGTAAAATCACTTATTTTTGAGGCAATTTGCGCAGCATCAATTTTCAAAGCGAATGCAGGTGTTGCAATGCTTATAACAAATGCTATAACTATGAAATACTTTGTAATTATTTTCATGTTACCCCCTATTCTACCAAATCTTCTAATTCTTCTTGACTAAAGCTATATCTACTCATCTCAGATGTTGATTGAGCTCCCTGCAAATATGCTTTTAATTCTAATATTCTGCTTATTCTTTCTTGGCTTGTTAATACTAATTTATTTTGAGCAGCAATAATGTTTCCTTGATTTTCTTCGCCTTCTAGTATATACATATCTTCACCATCTTCATTTCTTATAATTTGATGAGTTGCCATGCCTTTTGCAAACAATATTGCCATTTCATCTGCCATTACACTTTGTAGTTGAGCATTCATTGATGCATCACGTATTAAGTCTTTACCAGCTTCGGCGCCTCGTACATATGAATATCCTATAATAACATCACGCTCTAATTCTTCTGATGCCTGTTCAACGATGGCTCCTTCTGCTAATCTTTCTGTGCCTGGAACGGTTCTAACACCATTTATTGCATTACCTGCAACTCCTTTAACAAACTTTAATCCACATGCTGTTGGGTTAGCAAAGCAGTTAGATGCTGCTTCAAATCCCTCAGCTGTTCTTTTTATTACATCTGTTATTTTCTTTTTAACATTTTCTACTTTAGTTTTTACTTCAGTTACTTTTTCTAACACACTTTGAACAGTTGCCATAACATCCATAATAGCATATGCGGGAGTTGAAAGAGCAAATGTATAAATAAATACTGCTATGTATATTTTACGTCTCATCATTCTCCTCCTATAACTCATTTTCTTCAGGAAAATATGTATAATTTATTTGTTGTAAATCTTTTAATATTTCTGCCTGTAAATTTGTTGCTTCTGCATCAACCATATTTAATAATTGCGTTGTGGTATAGTAATTTATCTTAGCTCCAGCAGCATATCCATCTCTAGATTGAGCAATATCTTTTAATCCTTTTTGAAGTGTTACAATATTTTCTTCTCCATCTTTTAATTTATTTTCTCTCATATAATCTCTTGTGGATTTATAGTTTGTTATTACAGCTTGCGTTAGATTATCAAACACAGCATCATAATATGCTTTTTTCTTATTCTCAGCCCATGTTTTGTTTAACGCTTCAAAATCTATATCTTCTACTTCAACTTTATTAAGATCTAATGTTCCAACACCATTTGACGCAAAAAGATAAATGCACTTAAGTATATTTTCTTCAGCCTCCTTAGCATCTTTACCAACTTCTACAGAAACATCTTCTCCTTTTAAATTACATTTACTTAGCATAACATGAGGAAACACCTTCTTATTACCAATGTTTCCAGGTTGAGTATTTATTGCTTTAACAACATCAGCATTTGTATTATCTCGTCGATCATCAATATATAGGGTTTTATCAGTTTGCCATAACGCTATCATTTTTTTAGCTCTATCAATTGCATCAACCCTTCTTATTGTACTCCATAGTTTTGGGGCCCATAGATCTATTGAGCCCATTGTTGCTACGCCATTTAATACATTATCAACATCTCCATTTGATATCATTTCTTGTAACGATTCATATTCAGATTTACCGCTTTCTCCATCACCTCGCCAACTTGTTATCTCTTGTTTGGCTTTGCTTATTGTAACAATACTAGCTGCGCTATAATCATGGAGGATATGCTTATATACACCATCTTCCATATAATTTTTATATAACCTATCATTTTCTGTATCAGGATATACATCTATTTCTGTTTTAGCTCTAGCTACACATGTTCTAAACCAACCGGTGTCATTTTCTAAATTTTCTATATCATCTTCATCAGCATTTTTACATAAAAATTCTTTAGACAATAAAAAAGGTTTTCCTTTTGCTGATTTACTATAAACAGACTTTGCAAGACCTATATGTAGATTATCTATATACTTAAAAGAAATCTTGTCTTTTTTTATTGATAATGTGGGTGAAATTTTATCTTTTGAAGGTTTAACAATATTGTTTATTGGAGCTTTATTAATACTTAAACTTTCGTCCTCGTCATCTTCATCAGAATATTCTTTATCATTTCCCATAGCATTTAATATGTTTTCTTTTAGTGTCTCAATATCATCTACAAGTTCATCAATTTTTGTTGAAAACTCATTTAATGCTTGCTGCTCTTCTTCAACATCAATGCTTGAAATTGTTTCTTTGAACTTTTCTCCTGCAGCATCTAATTCTTCTTTACTAATTTTTCCAGCATAATAGTCTTCTATAGCTTGGCTATATTCATCATAAGCTTTTGTAACTTTGTTAGTATACTCTTCATTATATTTTGCCTTTAGATTTTCAATTAGTGTCGCAGCTTCTAATTTTAATTGTTCTATTTTTACTTTTACTTCATCTGCCTCTTTTAATAGATCCTCTCTATCATTTGGTTGCATATTTTCATATTGATTTACAGCTTCAACTAATGCATCTACCGCTTGTGATGCATTATCGAGTGTGTTATTTATTCCTTCTAAAGCCTTATCCATTTCTTGGTTGACTTTATTTTTATTTTCTTCAGATTCAGCTCTAGCCTCTTCGATTATTTCTTGAACTTCCTCTTCTGTAGCGCCGTTATTTATACTATTTTTTACATTATCAACTAAATTTTTAGCATTTTCTATTTCTTGTGTTACTGTATCTACAACTGTATTTACTAAATCTTCTATGCCTGTCTTAATCTCTTCTATTGCATCAACAACGGCTGATACCATGCCTTCTATTGCTTCTTTTATGCTCATTATTGTGTTTTTAATATCTTGGAAATATTTCTTAAATGTCGCAATTTGATCACCAACTGATTTGATTGTGTTAACAACATTATCTATCTGACTTTTTGCATTTGTTATTGTTGCTATACCACTAGTTATTGATGTAACAAATGATGAAATTTGCCCCATATCAAGTGTAGGCCATACAAACGCATGCGCTGGACGAACGCTGATAAAAGCGAAGCACACCATTATGCTGGCTATAATCTTCTTAGCTGTTATCATTTTTTTCATATTACGTCCTCCCAATAATCTTAATACTTATTAATACTCTGCCATTGTAACTATATTTTTTGCTTCTTTTCTTCTGCTTGTTTTATTTTTTTGGTTAAACCAAGTAACTCTATTTGTATTTCTTTTATTTTTTTATCAACTTCGGCAATAACCATTCTATCTGGTGTCATTTCTAATGTTTTTGCATCTTTTTTTAATTTCTTTCCTGCCTCTTGAAATTCTTTTTGACTAACATCGCCTTTTATATACGCAATAGCCAACTTTTCATAATTTTTATATCCATCTTCAATTTTATTTTTGTATGAACTGTTGTAGCTAGTTTTAACACCATCTACAATGCCTATTAAATTATCTGTAAGTTTTAGCTCTTTTTCCTTTATAATTTTAACTTCACCTAAAAATGCATTTTTTTCGGATATATCTAGTTTTTCTGCGCTATTTATTACTTGCGCTATTTTTTCTAAAGTTTTACTATTCGCATC
This sequence comes from Alphaproteobacteria bacterium, assembly GCA_045633945.1. Lineage (GTDB taxonomy): Bacteria > Pseudomonadota > Alphaproteobacteria > RF32 > CAG-239 > CAG-267. The sequence goes on along the minus strand of JAZQZH010000022.1, from coordinate 35,677 downwards.
AGAGTTTTGCTGAATTGAATTTATTGATAAATCTAATAAATCATTAAATTGAACATTTATATCCTTACAATTTTGTAAAGCATTTTTTATACTTTCCTTCACAGCCTCTATTTTAGCTTTCTCTTCTTCAATAGAAACTTCTTCTTCTTCCTCTTCTTCCTCTATTTGTAAGTCTAGTTCTATAGGTGCAGTGAAATTTGACTTATTTCTATCTAAACTAAGATTTGATTTTACTGGAAGCGTTGAAACAATCGGTTTACTTACAACAGGAAGTATTGGCTTTTCAACACTAGGAAGCTTTGGTGCAACAGGCTTACTTTCAACAGGCAACACTGGTACTTCAACATTAGGGAGCTTGGGAGCAATAGGTTTATCTAAAACTGGAAGCGTTGGAGTTTCTGCTTCAGGAAGCTTTTGAGATCCACCCTCATTCTCAATAGAAAGAATTGGAGTTTTACCAATAGGTAATACAGGATTTTCAACTGGCAACATAGGAGACTTACCTGGAAAAGATGGAGATGATGGCAATTCTATGTCATTTTGATCTTCTTCACCATCTATAATACTTTCAGTTTCATCTACTGTAGTATCAGTCACATCTGATGTTGTATTTTCAACCTCTCTAGACGCCCCCTCTGTTCCTCTTGCGCTATCACCATTAAGATTTAAACGCTCATTAATTTCATCAGAATATCCTGACACTTCTTCAGATGCATCTACTACTTTATCTGCAACATCTTTTGCAAACATTGCTATTGATTTAATCTTGTCGCCCATTGCCTTTAAATTATTTGTCATAGATGTGAGTTGATCTTTTAGATTTTTAACCTGATCAAAAACAACTGGAACTTTACTAAATGTTTGAGGAGACTCTAGCAAATCAAATACAGGAAACATAGCTTTTGCTGATCCTATAAAAACAAAGGCACAGCAAAACACAATAGCAAATACGTGCTTATTCCCCCTCATAATACTTTCCTCCCCAATAGAATAATACCTTTAATGGATGTAATTGTATCATATTTTTTAGCATTTGTCAATTACTTTATCCCCCAAAACCTTCAAGATATTTGGTTATGAATCCATCTTCTCCAAATTCTTTAACCAGACTATCAACTAACAATACATTTTGAATTCCTGAATTATATAATTTCAATAAAGGCCCTAAACCTCCTAAGTTTACATCAAGTATAACAGACTCTCCTCTACCATCATCAGCATCAGGTCTTTTTAATAAAATTGCATAAGGACAATCTCTATAAGCCTTACCTTCCACAAATGCGTATTCACTTGCTGTCAACTTCCATTTTTCATAAGCCTCTGGTGTTGCAGATGTATTTCTAAAGAATATCATAGTTTTACACTGCCCCCTAACACCTTCTCCTACACCTAATGCATCAATAATATCTGGCTGTTGGAACGCACATAAATATGCCTGACGTTTTTTACGCCCCTCCTGCAAACCTTTAATAAAAGCATCTTTAAACATTGCATGCTTTAACATAGGAGCTGTCTCGTCTATCATTATCAATGCTGGAGTTCCTGTTTCTGTACTTTCAGACTGAATACGGTGCATAATATAGCTAATTGATGCTGCAGCAAGAGTATCATCATCAAAAATCTCTGTAAAATCAAATGCAACAAACCTATTGCCACTCAAATCCAAACTATCTTTATCTGCATTAAATATATTACCATACTGATCAGGATTTATCCAACGATACAACTCTCTTCGCATTGTTCCAGTTGGCGAAAAACAACTTTTGTATAAATTTGTTAACTTTCTTTCATCCGGCTTCAAATAATCAAATGCAGTCACAACCGCTCTTGCAGCCTCTCGCTCTGAAAGAGCATCAGCCCCCATTGTGATTGAGCGCAACCAGTTAACTAAAAAGCTACGATTACTTTTTGTATCTCGTGTATCAAAAGGATTTAATGATACATTCTTTCTTTCTCCACTAAATCCAACATATGCACCTTTTACCATATGAGTAAATATCTCTGCACCACGATGGCGGTCAAAGAAATATACTTTCAAATCTTCATGACGCATAGCCTGACCAGCTAAAAAGGTTAGCAACGTTGTCTTACCTTGCCCTGTTGGACCAACAATACAACAATGCGCCACAGCACTTTCTTCTGCAGATATATGGAATTGGAAACGATACGGTGATCCTGTCATAGTTCGGAAAACAGTAATAGCACCTTCACCCCAGTCGCTTCGAGGCAACCCTGTAGATATTTGCTCAAATGAAACTGCTAATGCAACAATGCGTGACAGATAAAAATAAGACCTACCACACATCTCATATGTTGGAAACTGATTAAAAAATGTAGCTTGTGCAATCCAATTTTCTCTAACAGGTGTAACACTAAATAGTCGACAAATTCTCTGAATTTCACCTTCAGCAAATTCTATCTCCGCCATACTATCACCTTTTAAGATAAAGCTCATTGAGTACTGAACCAATGATTGGTGATCTGCATCACTATCTTCTATTGCCGCTAGTGCTTCACTATATTGATAAACAACATCAGATGAAAAACTAGTAACTTCAGCCATTTTTTGTTGCTGTACTAGAATCATTCTTGCCTTAGGTTTAAATATTGGCTGGATATTATGCAATATTGTTAACTCACAATCGATAGACATCAATGATGAAATCATACTTTCATCCATATAGTCTCCAGAATTTCGTATCCCCATTGTTAAAGCATATTTTATTTTACCTCCAGAGAAGAATCTAATAACTCCTTCTTCTCCTGTAAAATGTATCCCGTCTGAAGTCATAAGCTCTTTTAACTGGAAACCTTCAGCCTTTCTTACTTTAGGAGCTGGTTTACTAATTGGATTTAATAATCTAACAAATGGATAGATGGGACTTTTTTCTGCTGGACCATCCTCTTCTTCATGCAATACTTTTATACCATAATCGTTTAAGTTAGCCATCGTAGATTGCGCTGCAAAGTTTAAATCTTTTACAGCATCTTTTCGATCAGGCACAGATAGAATTACATAATGATCGTTTTTATAGACTCTTGTTAAATTCTCTTTCCATGCTTCATCTACTTTTTTTAGCCATTTATTGCCAAAATCAGACTTATTTTCATCCATTTCAGCTCGTTCTCGAATAGTAATAACCCTACAGGTTATCTGCAAATCCGCCATATTATCTATCCAAGACTTTCTAGCTTCAAACATAGATATAATATTTTCATCTCTAGCAGATGTTAAATCTATACCATCAACTTTAAATACTCTAACATATGATCCATTACTGCATCTTAACGTAGCTCCATCAGACAATAACTTTTCAAAAGGCAAAAAATCTGCAACACGAGACTCACTTGGTTGTGGCAAAACCCATGTACCTATTTTACTAACCATAGTAACAATAATCGAAGCAGCAGCAACTATTCCTAGCAATGCAACAAAAACTTCGACACTTTGCAACCCCGTCACAAAGAGCGTATAAAAATCAAAATTAAGGCTCAAATTTATTCCCCTTTACTTTGTAGAGATTAACTGATTTCATATTCGATGTACCAAAAGCTTGAAGCATACCTGAAAGATGCGGGTCTTTAGCGCTTAACGCAACCACGATAAGATGCCCTAAAACGATAGTAACGATAAAAATTAGAGGATTAACTTCCCCTATTCCTATTGCCATAAACATAAATGGAATCTGCAAACCCGCATTAATAGCTGTAGGCAAAACTGCACCCCAAAATAATTTAGGAGGATTAGCTACAGCTTTTAAAATCATATCTCTCATATCATACTCCACTTTCTATTGTGAGTATTATATCATATTAATTCTTACAAAAGAATTAAATTTTCATAAACTGTGGATATTAATTTTATCAAACCGACATTAAACTTAACGTCCTAGTGAACTATGAGACAATTCACCTTTTCCTGCATTTTTATACGTATCTCTAAATACTGTAGATAAAGAGGTTGGCGCATCAGATCTTTCTGTAATATAATCAATAAGAGCCCCCATTGCTGCCAATATAAATAAACTCATTGAAATATAACCTAAATGCTTAAAGTTAATCTTACCTGTAATAGCCAAAAAGGTAAACATGATTATACCAAAACCGCTTATTACATACGCAATATTACGCAATCCTTTTGCAAATTCAGTTGTTCTGTCTGATAAGCTATCAAAAATATCCGCACTAGCTTCAGCACAAACAAACATACTAAAACCAATCAAAATAAAACTCAAAGCGATTAATTTAATTCTATTTTTCATTTCTACCTCCCTACCCCAAATTTGGTTTCGCACCATCTGGAGTAAACATAGCTATAAATCCAGCACAAAGGCTAATAATTACAAGACCAACTATAATAGCGGTTAACCATTTCCAGTTAATATTTCCAAAAAAACCACCCATACACACACATATAATACCTATCGCAGAAGCTGGATATATGATCTTTCTTAAACCTTGAAATATTCTTCTACCGGCAGATGTTAACCCATCAAAAGTACCCGCCATAGCACTATCTGGCATAAAAACAATTAATGCAACAACCAGAACAAGTACAAGTATCTCTATTTTTGTTAACTTTAACATAATAACCTCCCTCCCGAATATAGTTTAACTATACCACATTTTTTCTATTTTTTCCAGCAAAAAACGAACCTCTAAAATAAACACATCTCATTGATTTCACGGCATTTTACACCATTGTAACAAAAGTTTAATATTTATTTACGTACAATACCGGCTCTTTATCTACATTTATGATTATAAACCACAATTCATCAACTTTTCCACTTTAACATTTTATTTAAATATAACAATTTAAGCACAAACACTTAAAACATCTTTATAAAATTTATTACAAATAAAAATAACAAATTTACAGAATAAAAAAGAGGCGAAACTTTTTTAATTTCGCCTCTTTTTATACTATTAACAGTAAGCCTTAGTGTGTACCTTGACCTGCGCTACCAAAGCTATCTGTAACACTAGCAAGACCATTAGCACCTGCATCCATTTTTGCACCTGTTGCATAGTTAACAATCGCACCAGCTGCTGCTAAAATACCAAGACCAACAGCAAGACCTGCAAACCATGTCCATTTTACTTTACCAAAGATAGCTTGGAAAGCAATACCTACTAAACCAAAACCACCTACAACAAAGATGATCATTTTAACATGGTTAAATACTGTAACAGCTTTACCTGCTGCTTGATTCATAACGCCTGCACCATTAGCATAAGATGATGCTGTTAAAACAACTGTAAACACTAATGCCAAAGTAAGAAGGCTAAAAATTTTCTTTAAGTTTCTCATTTCTGTTCTCCTAAACTAAATTTATTACACATTCTTATTAGAGCATATTTTTTAAAAAAAATCAAGACTTTCGGACTGCCCCCATCATGAGGCAACTAATTGTTTTTAATACATATTTTTTCCTGTAACAAAAATTTCACAATCAAAACACCCATAAAGTCACAAAAATTATTAAAAAAATATTAATTTGTTGTTATTAGTTCAACAAATACTCTTGCTAATGTTTTCTTTTAATGTTTAAAATATGGTTAATTTATGAAATTTTAAATTCATTTACTAGGGTTTTAGGGTATATAATGAACGAAGTTAAGAGTTTTATTATCGGTTTTAGCTTGTCTATTCTCGGAGTTTCTCTATATAGTCAAGCATCTCCTTCTACACCTCTAAATACAAAATTACCTAGTCAAAATATAAAAATTTCTTTATTTAAAGATAGCGACGCCATATCAGCCACTCATATATCACAAAAAATAAACAAAGAGACCATTTTATCAAACAATATTCTTACCACACTAACAGAAACAATTCCATCTCAAGATAGTAAAGAATCCATTTCTCTCGCTAATGCAGAAGAAATCCCATTAATCGACGGTATTGAGGATGACGAAATAATCAATATAAACACTGAAGAATTAATCCCTATCACCTTCAATACTGATAGCAACATTCTTGGAGCCACACAACCTTCAATCAGCGAAGACAAAGTTGCATTACTCCCTCCTGATAGCAACACAGAAGATCTTGACCAACATCTGTCCCCATGGAGTATAGCTAAAGGAAACCTAAGCCCCAAAAACAAATTACTCCCAACAACACTAAACAACAAATATTCAACATCAGAGATAAGTGGCAATGAAAATTCAACCCCATACAATGTTGCTGAAAAAATAAAACAGAGTATAATTTTCCCAATCCCAGAAGAAATTCTCAGTGATGAGAATCTAACCCCAACATTCATAAAAAACAGCAAACAAACTCCAAATAAAAGCAACCTACAAATTGTAGATAAAAAGAAAGTAGAAAAAGAAGATGATAAAGATGGGATAATAGACAACTTATCAAAATCATTACCAAAAAAAACAGAGAAAACAAAAAAAACACAACCGTCACCTGTATATAATAGCCAGCCACAAATATCCTCACAAGCAAAAACAGTTAGCAAACAACTAAAACAGACAAAGATAAAAAATGTTGGTGAATTATACGAAGCAATACAGACTACCCAAAAACAAAATTCTCAAAAGAAAATATTCCCAACAGAGTTAAAACTAACATTCAATCCTGATAAAGCTGAAATATCAGGACAAACATTACGCTGGGTTAAAGCCTTCTCAGAAAAGGCAGTAAACAACAACTACAGTTTAAAAATAAATCTAAACGCGTCAACACCTAATGAACTACAAAGAAGGCGACTAAATCTATTATATACTATATTATCAAATAACGGTATAGATGTAGAAAAAGTTGATACAGCCTTCTCTCAAGTAGGTTATGACACCTTTATTATTAGATTAATAAAAGACCCCCAAAACCCTTTCTAGGAGAAACAAAAAAAAATGTATCAACAAAACGTTTCATAAATAAAGTGTTTAACTTGATTATTTATTTTTAAACATTTATTGTGAACTGAGATTATATTTTAAAGATAGGTCAAACCATGAAAAAAAGCTTTTTATTATCATTCTATTTATTATGTATAAGCCAGCTAACAGCTTGTACTTCATCTCTTTTAGATGCACCAAGTAGCGCCACCACCTCCAATAATGAAGAATATGGCCTCATAGATGCAACAGACCGCACATTAGGTAATTGCGGCGTAAATGGCATCAGCTGTTCTGAAACAGCTTTAGTAAACTACACAAAAACAGAAGCAAATTATAGAGCACATACAGAGCGCACACCTAGAGACCATTTGTATACAAAGGCAGGAGTTGGCAACAATTTAACAGCCACAGTGAGACCATCTATTGAAAACGATATCATAACAAGCAATGAAGAAACTCAAGTATTCGAAACCACATCTATAAAGACGGCTGAAGTTAAAGAAGAGTATATTCCAGTAGTAGATGATGGAGATTTCACCAAAACAGGTGCTTTAGTGTTAGAAGCAGATAAAGAAGTGCCATCAATTGACACAAACAAAAAAGAAACAGATGTAAAAGTTGCAACAACAAATGATACCCCTATCAAAGTTGCAGACAGCTCAATATTAAGCGACAACTCCGTTGCAATAGCTGACAATATTAATGTATCAAAGAAAATCATAACCAAAACAATCACTGAAGAAGATGGCACTATATACGAATTAGTATGCCAAGATGCTGACTGCAAAAAAGTTGAGCAAATTAAACAAACCATACAAGGTGAAGAAGGTAAGTTTGAGATTGTTTGCGAAGAAGACTGTGAAGACTTTATGTTAGCTAATATTGATGAGAACATCATAACATCTGAATTCACTGAAGAATCGTTTGATTTACCTTCAGAATTGGAAGAAGATTCTTCTGATACTGAAATTGAGTTCAAGATTGTTGGAACAGACGAAGAAGTAAAAGAACAAGTGTTTGCAGATATTACTATTGAAGAAACCAAGGTTACAGATGACACAATCTTAACATGGGAAGCAAACGAAGGTGAAAATGTTAGAGAATTACTTACAAAATGGAGTAATCTTGCAGGATGGAAATTGTTATGGAATACAAACCGTAATTACACTCTTAGTGCTGGAGTTGTATTTAAAGGAAAGTTTGCAGATGTTAGCTCTGCTCTAATTAGGGCTTTTGCTAGAGCTAGACCTGCACCTATTGCAACATACTATAAAGGAAACCGTGTTATAGTCGTAGAAACAATGGAGAATGAGAATGCTTACTAGTAGAAAAACTTTAATTGGATTTGCAAGCCTTTTGCTTTTAGGCGTAGCTTCATGCTCTTTGCCTACTGATTATGACGCAGCAATTGAAAGGGATGTTGACGCTGTTGTTCAATATAAAGAAGATGCAAAATCTCCTCAAACTCCAGCTGATACTGATGTTATTAGAATAAAAGATGATATATGGCTTGGTGACACAAGTAGTATTGAGTATGAAGGTGATAAACCTCTTCCTAATTATTTGGAAACGGCTGATGGAGTGACATTGGTTAGCAACCGTCCTATTACTTTATATGAAATAGGTAATATGATTACTCAAATTACATCTTTAAAAGTACGCTTTGCACCACAAATCGAAGGTGCGGCAAAAGCTGCTGCGGATAAAAATGCTCCTACAATTTCGAAAGTTGGTAGCAAATGGTCTGATACTTCAAGAATGCTTTTATCTTATAAAGGCTCACTAAGTGGATTATTAGATGAAGTTTGCTCATATTTCGGGGTGTGGTGGAAATTTGAAAATGGCGAAATATATGTATACAAGTACACTACCAAAACTTTCACCTTGTATACACTTCCTACAAAACCATCTATGTCATCAAGTGTTAGCAGCTCTTCTGGTGGTGGTAGTATAACAAGCGGTGTATCAAGCATTGATTTGTGGGGAAACATTGTTACAGCGGTAAAATCCATGCTTGGCTCAGGCTCAAACTTAGTAACAGATCCTTCTAGTGGCACACTAACAATTACAGCTACACCAGTTGAAATCAAAAAAGTTGCTAAATTTGTTCACGAACAAAATGTTAGATTGTCTCGTCAAGTTGCAATTAGCGTAAAAGTACTACAAGTTGATATTGACGAATCTAGGGCATTTGGTATAGATTTAAATACTATGTTCCAAAATAAAGAAGGAAGTGGCGGAAGAGTTACAACAGGAAGAATTAATACACCAACAGGTTTAGCTACAGGTGAAGGTAATTCTGGCATAAGTATGACTATTTTAAGTGGCGAATTCACTATTGATGCAGCAATAGATGCTTTAGCTAAACAAGGCACAACAACATTGGTAACAAGCGGTACTGTTACAACAATGAATAATAAGCCTGCACCAATTCAGGTAGTTAAAACTCAAAACTATATTTCAGAATATACAAAAACAAACAATGGTAATGTAAATGGAGAGTCAAGTTGGGATACTACTGTTAACACTGAAGAAATAGAAGTAGGCTTCACACTTGATGTTCTTCCACGCATCATGGATCATGGCCGCTTGATGATGTTATTTAGCTTAAATCTTTCTGACTTATTATCTTTAGAAAAAGTATATTTGGATAGTTCATCTGAATCAGGTTACATTCAAAACCCAATTGTAGAAGAAAGAGGATTTGTTCAAGAGGTTGCTTTAAAATCTGGTGAAACACTTGTTTTATCTGGCTATGAAAGAGTTGAAACAAATAGTGATAAAGAAGGTTTAGGAGCAGTAAATAATAACATTTTAGGCGGGCACCAAACTGTTGGTAAGAAAAGAAGTATTGTTGTTATATTGTTAACACCTGTTGTTTTAGAAACACCATTACTACCAGAATCTCGTATGAATTATTAAGGAGTATACCGTGGTCGAAGAAGATAAAACTTTCGAAGAAACACCTGAAGCGTCTAGTACAAACAGTAAAGAATGGGCATCAAGTTTTACTGTTAATGGTGTACAATATGCTGCCAGTGTGTTTTGGGAAAGTCTTCAAAATATTGAAGCTCCTTATATGGATGCAAAAGAAGCTGCTGAAAATGTGTTAGTTGGCGCAGATTTATTTTGCGTAAAACATGGTAAATCTCCACAGCTAGGTTTAGCTACAACGTCTCAGGGTTTTAAGAAAAATATGAATGTTGCAGCTGTAACAGCTGTAACTTCTATGAGTGATGCATCTTCACTTTTAGCCGTATTTAAAGTAGATGCTGGTTATTGGTATTTATGTGTAAGAAACGACGTAATTTTATCTGATGGCGATGTTCTCTTTGTAAAAGAAGATGATGCTAAGGAACAATTCATGTCAATGTTATCGGTTCCTGATTGGGGAAGAAAAATTGCTCCAGAGGAATGGGGAATCGAAGAAACAGAGCAAAAAACTATTGAAGAAGTGTTTTCTAGTGGACTTGATGCTAAATTAGAAAAAATTAATGCACTCAGAGGACCAGAGCTTCTTATTGTTATTGTATTATCATTGGCAGCTGGTGCTTGGCTAATCATGTATATTTCCAGCACTTTTTTTCAAACAAAAACACAAGCAACAAAAATAGTCACGAGAAGAGCGAAGAAGAAAGTTGTAAAAAAAGTAGAAAAAGTAGTTCCAGCACCGTGGGAATCGATGATTGATCCTATATGGATGCTTGATAAATGCAGACAATCAATTCTTGATTTAACATCTATATCTACTCCTGGATGGACTAATAATGGTGTGACATGTATGCCTTCAGGCGCTATGACTTCATGGGGAAGAAATTTTGGTAGGCTTTCTTGGATTGAGCTTTCTTTAGCATATTCTGGGTTAACCTTTGCAACAAAAACTGTTGACCCTCTAGCCAAGCAGGTTACTGTTTCTATGCCTTTTCAAGATGTAAAAAGAAAAACGTCGTTACCAACAAATACAATAAATGAACTTAGAAATATGGTTAACGATTTATTTCAGGCACTAAACTTATCAATTCGTTTAACAGATAGCAAGGTTTCATCTGGCGGAAAGGTTTATCAATCTCTAAACTTTGTGATTAATTCGACATATGATCCGAATGTTTGGAAAGAAATGTTAACAAAATTTTCAGGACTTAAGATTAATAATATACGTTATAATAAAGGCGTTTGGAATTATGAGGGGACAATTTATGCTCAGTAGAAGAAAAACACATATATTTAGTTTAGTTGTTTTAACTGCATTACTAAACACAGGCGGTGCTTTTGCTCAAGAGGCAAAAATAGCTCCTATTAATGTTGAAAATTTGCCAATTAATGCTTCGGCTAATAATGACAAATCTAGAGATGTTTCGAATCCGAATAAATCGCTTGTATCTCCGTCAAAACCACAAGCATCTTCCGTGCAAAATACTGAGGAAGTGGTTAAAAAAGATGCTGACAAGGACGTGTCCGTAGCCAAGGGGGAATTCGATTTTGATTTAAAGATGAAAAAAATAACACCTCCTAAGGTTGCTCCTCAGATTGCTCCGGAGGTAAAAAATGATACTCCCACCAAAAAAGTTGAAGAAGATTTGGTAGATTTACCAAAAGATATACAATATAAATCCAGTCCATTAGATAGTCTTGGTAATAATATTTTATCACAAATGGATGATGATTTATTTAAGCAAATGTCGGAAATAGAAAAAAGTACAACTCTTTTAACTTTAGAGTTGAAAAGAGAAAAGATACGCAATGAAATTGAGGCTCAGAAGGCTATACGTCAAAAGAATAAAGACGATTTAGAGAAACAAAAATCTGAACAACGTATAAAAGAGTTTGAAAGAAAGAAACAGATAGAGGCTGAGGTTTTGGTTGCGAAACAGAATTTGTTAGACAGAGAAAAAATGTTTGAATTATTAAAACAAAGAAAGCTTTTGAATGCCTATATGAATCAAATGCTATTAAATAAGCAGGAGTGGTTAAAAGAAAAAGAAGCTTTATATACACAATTAGCGGCGGCTGAACAAGAAAAGAAAGATCTTATAAAATTGTTTAAGAAGCGCATTGATAAAGTTTTAGAAGTATCTTCAAAAAATATTCAAGTAGCGGAAGCGGCAAAGGCCAATTTTGAGCGTGTAGTAAAAAATCTGAAATCACGCAATGAACAATTACGTAAGCGTGTTGAGGCTGATGCCAAAATCATTAAAAGTGTGAAAAACATGTATATTCAATCACAATCTTTAGCAGAACTACAAACTAAAAATGCTAAAAATAAAAATATTGATGATGCCAATGCTGCATCTCTTGCATTGGCAGCTTTAGAAGCAGCTGAAGAACCTGTAGTTGAAGAGGTAAAAGAAATAGAAAAAATTAGCACTAAATATGCTTTATTAAAAATTTCTGGTAGAGCCGGAGCATTGTCTGTTGAAGTTATTGATGAAAATGCTCAACCTTTAACATTAAAAATAGGCTCGACATTACCAACTGGTCATATTGTTGAAGAAATTGGTACTGATTATGCAAAATTTAGTAAAGATGGTATTGATGATTATTTATATATAGGTAGGACTATTGATGGATATTCTCCATTAATAAATCGTGCGTCTGCAAATGCTAACAATTAGTTCCTTAGAGTGTTAAGAATGGCAGAAGAAGAGAAAAAAGAAGAGCTTGAAGAAAAAAAAACTCAGCAGCAATCAAATTTTGAAGAGGAAGAGAATGCTGCGGCTCCAGTAAAAAAACAAAACTTATTTGAGCGATTATTTGCTAATGATAATAAGTTAATAACAGTTAGCGGTTCTGATTTAGCTATATCAAATGAGACAAGACGTTTGCTTGCTCTTTTTTCTGATGGAACGTATCTTGTATCTAAAGATAATAGATTTGATGGTGCGGTTTATAACTTCGAATCAAATGTTAAAAGAAGAAAAATACCTATAAAACCAGCCACTTATGTTACTCTTAATGAGATAGCTGCGTTATATGCGTATGCTGAGCGTGGTACTGGTACTGTTGATGTTTCTGCGGAAGAAGCAGAAGATATGCAAATGATGATTGACTTCATCAACATCATTCAGCGTGCATCACAAAAAAAAGTATCAGATATTCATATTATTGTTGGTTCTTCATCTACAATTTTATTCCGTGAAAATGGCATCATGGTTAAACAAAATGAATATGGAGGAGAATGGGGTGAAGCCTTTGTTCGTTCAGTATTTGCTGCGGCAGATATTTCTGACTCTAACTATAACCAAAATGAATTTCAGGGCGCACAAAAACTAGGTTCAACCCCTCTTCGTGGTTCTAACGGTAAATTAATGTTACCACACAACGTGTTAGCTATTCGTTTACAATTTAACCCTATTGCTTTCGGCTCACAATACCTAGTTATGCGTATGCTTTACGCTGATGACAACCCAGAAGGAAGCTCAGATTTACAATCTCTTGGACTTGGTAAATTCGAAGAGGATTTATTCTTCAAGATGCGTAGTATGGCTGTAGGACTTAACGTGGTAGCTGGACCAACCGGTTCAGGAAAATCTACTACATTACAGCGTAATATGATTAAGTTATTACAAGAAAAGAATTATCAAATAAACTTGCTTACTGTGGAAGATCCGCCTGAGTATCCAATTCCAGGGGCACGTCAAATGCCTGTTACTAACGCAAATACTGAAGAAGAAAAAACAGAACAATTTACTAAAGCGTTATCAGCCGCTCTTCGTTCAGACCCCGATGTTTTGCTTGTGGGTGAAACGCGTTCTTTGGCTACTGCAAACTTGGTATTTAAAGGTGCTCTATCTGGTCACGGTGTGTGGACTACACTGCATGCTAACTCTGCACCAGCGATAATCACTCGTTTAAGAGACATGGGCGTTCAATCATACATGCTTAATGATCCTGAATTAGTTAAAGGACTTGTTTCTCAACGTTTGTTTAGAAAACTTTGTCCTGTCTGCAGACAATCTATTAAAACTAAAGAAGGCTCTCCAGAATTTGAACGTCTAAATAATGCGTTAGGTGAATATGGGGTTGAAAATGTTTTTGTTAGTGGACCCGGTTGTAAAGCTTGCGGCTATAAAGGGTTTAAAGGAAGAATGGCTGTTGATGAGATAATTATGCCTGATTCTCACTTCTTAAAAATGATAATTGATAATGAAACAGCGAAAGGTATTGACTATTGGGTTAGCGAACTCAATGGACGTCCTCTCAAAGATGCGGCTGTTGAAAGAATGATAAAAGGTCAAATTGACTTAGATGAGGTTGAGCGCTGGTGTGGTTTGATTGACCAACGACCAGTTTATTAGGAGATACAATATGGCAAAAGATGAAAAAAGCACGAATTCTGGATCACTAAATAAAGCGATAAAGTCTCTTGGTGTTGTAGAGGTTGCTTTTGCTAAGTTTCGTGTAAATATGGCATCAAAAGATAGATTAAAGGTATATAAAAAGCTTGCTTCTTTATTGCGCAACCGTTTCTCTTTGATGAATGCATTAGATGTTATGTATGATAGTGTTACAGGCGAGGGAAAAAATCCTAATGAACCTATGGCTATTGCGATTGCTTCTTGGGGTAAAGCTTTACAAAATGGTTTGTCATTTTCAGATGCATTAAAGGGATGGGCCCCAAGTAGAGAGCGTTTAATGTTATCTGTTGGTGATATGTCAGACCTCGAAAGCGCCTTATTGAACTTAATTAAAGTTGCTGAAGGTACTGAAAAAATGTTAAAGCCGATTATCGGCGCTATTTCATATCCATCATTTCTATTATTGATGTCTGTTTTGGTTATTTATGCTATTGGTGCATACATGGTTCCTCCTATGGAAGAAGCAGCTCCAAATGCTAGATGGTCTGGATCGGCAAAAGATTTGGTTGCAGTATCTCACTGGATTCAAGAAAACTGGCTATTGGCTTTTTCATTTTTTCCAGCAGTTTTCCTTACTATATTTTTAACTATTGGTGTATGGACAGGGCCTACAAGAAAAGCGATTGATGATGTTCCTCCTTGGTCTTTATATAAGATGTTTATGGGTATTACATGGCTACTTTCTTTATCAGCTTTAATTAAAGGTGGAGTGCCTATTTCTGTTGCTCTTGCAGCTTTAAGAAAAGATTCTAATAGGTATTTATGCGAAAGAATTGATAAAGCAATGGATTTTATTAAAAATGGTGATAACTTAGGGCAAGCCTTGTATAAGTCAAAATTAAATTTTCCAGATAAAGAAATCGTTGCTGACCTTAAAGTGTATGCCGAGTTGGATAACTTTGAAGAGGCTTTAGATAAGTTGGCCAATGACTGGCTTGATGCATCTGCTGAGGCTGTTGAAGCAAAAGCTTCTATGTTAAATATGGGGGCTATGTTTGCGATTTCTGGCATTATTGCTTGGGCGGTGTTTGGCGTATTTGAAATGCAAGACCAAATTACGAGTGCAATGGGGTAAAAATGAAAAAAGAGGATATAAAATTAAAACACTTAAAAGCTCTTTTTAGCTATCTAAAAAGTAATTATGAATTAGTTGTAAAGATATTTATTCCTCTTTTTATTATTTTAATAGGCTACTTTAGCTGTACTTATAATCAAAGAAAAATAAACTTAAATATTATAAATATATTCAGCATAGCTAATGATGTACGCCTTAGTTATTCTGACAAACCAGATTATTGGGGGTTATCTACAGAATATATTATAAAGAATAAGATTATAAATAGTAAATTTTTGGTAGACAATAAGATACTTTTGAATCCTGCTAAAGAGATATTTATTGGATCAGGTATTAATGCCTCCCCTCTTTTGCCTCAACAAAAGTCTTTTGACATCGTTTTAAAAGGATTGAACAAAGCTGAATGTATTTCTTATATTGAAGCTAATATTACAGCAGATAACCAAGTTAATCTATCTAATATAAGCTTAATTAATACAAAAGAATATACTTTTAGTTGGGGAGATAAAACTTATCCTTTACCTATAAGTAAATATATAGGCAAAGATATCTGCAATGATGTTAATAATACCATTATTTGGTCAATGTTTTAATTATTCAAATAGTGGCTGTGATTGTGCTAGTCTTATAGCTTGTCTTTCAATAATAGTTGCAAGATTTAGATTTCCCGAACGTATAATTGAGCGTACTGCATCTGCTTTATTTAATTCTGGATTAGCAAATAAAGCTTCTATAACAGGATGCCTGTTATTATCAACACCAACCAATTCTTGATTTATAACTGCTAAAATTCCTCTTGATAATATATCATATGCAGAAGCCTCGTTTATATTAGATGATGCATATTTAACTAAAGACAAAATAGCATCTGTAAGTGTACCTGCGTGAATTGTTGCAAGTACAAGGTGGCCTGAAATTGCTGCACGAAGACACTCAACTGCAGCATCCGTTGTTCTTATTTCTCCGATAAATATATATCGTGGATGCGATCTTAATGCGCTTTTTAGTGGAGACTTCCAATCATCATCATTTACCTTTATTTGGCGGCAAAACCCCAATGAACCATTAAGCGCATTATACTCACCTTCAAGTGGCATTTCTACAGGATCTTCAATAGTATAAGCAAAACCACCATTAATATTAAGATATTCAGCTAATAATGATGCTATTGCTGTTGTTTTACCTTGCCCTGTTGCACCACTCCATAAAATTAATCCGCTTTTATCTGATAGTGATAAAAGCTGTTGAATCTGTTTATTATTATATCCAAGATTGTGAATACTTTGTACCTTATCTGGCATTCTACGTAAGCACCACAATCCACCATTAATACTATGTGAATATTCTACACGAAAATATGTTCCCTTATATATTATAGAATAAGAGCTATCTTTATGCTCAATTGCAAAAAGATCTTTACAAAAATCTTCTTTGTCTAGTGGAGTAACTTTTTTTAAGCTATTTTTATAATGTTCATCAGATATATAAAAATCTTTTTTTTCATCTATATAAAGATCTGAGAAGCTATATTGTAATAATTCTTTCATTGTTACTCCTTATTGTTTAATATCTATTTTGCTTAAATTTGAAATTGATTTATCTATGAGCGATCTATATTCTTTGGTTGTTAGCTTTGATTTGAATATTCTATGTATTATTGATGTACTTTTAGTTATTATTAATGTATTTATTTCTTTTTTCACCTTTTCTAAAGCTAACTCTATTCTTCCATCTACTTCTTTTTGTTTTTGATTTAATATTGAATTTAACTCTTTTATTTTTCTTTCTTTTGTTTCTTCAATAACTATGTTTTCTTCTTTTATAATATTATCTATTTCGCTTTCCACATTTAATAATTTTCGCTCATATTCAGCATATACTTTCTGCGCATCTAGTTTTAATTCTTCAGCATCTTGAAATTCTTTTTTTATTCTTGATATTCTATTTGCAATTAATGTTTTGACTCTTTTTAGTACAGGCTTATATATGACAATCATAACTAAAATAAATGAAACACCAACCCAAAATTCCGCTGTAAGGTAAAACACCTCTTCATGCAATTCATGAGCAACCTCTTGAGATACTGCTGCCATAATATTTTCAGATGCACTATTCATTAGCACCTCCTTTAATCGATGCATTTTTTATATCATCAATAGATATATTTGTTAACTCTAGATGATTAATTATTGTCATAGCCACTTGCTCTGAAATTTCTTCAATTCTATTTAATGTTTCTTGCTTTTCTCTTTTTAAGTTTTCTTCGCTGGTCTTAATTTTTTCTTTTAATTTTATATCTATTTCTAACTCTTTTTCTTTTATTATATTTTTTAATTCTTCTTCATGTGCCTTTATTTGTTCAGACATATTTATTTTTGCCGCAGCGATTTTCTCTTCATATTTAACTAATGTTTTTTTAGCTTTTTGATTAAATTGTTCAGCTTTAAGAATAATTTCATCATATTTACGTTTTCGCTCCTCTATACTATCACGTATTTTAGGAACAATAAACCTATCCATCACCAGCCATAAAAGCAAAAAAGTAGATAGTAACCAAAAAATTTGTGGCACATATGTAGATATATCAAACTGCGGCATTTTAAACTTCTCAAAAAATTAGAGCAACATCATAATTGCAATAGCTAAACAGTACAATGCAATAGCCTCAATCGTTGCAAAACCAACCATTGCATAACCTTTTAACTCGCTATTAGCTTGAGGATTGCGACCTACGTTATCAAACAATGTTGTCCAAAATTTAGTAATACCCCATGCTACAACAGCCATAGGAATAGTACATAAAGCCACACTGATATACTTTGTTGCTTCAGCTGTTAAATTTTCCATATTTCTTCCTTTCAATAAAATTTAGTGCTCATGAAGAGCGTCACCCAAATATATACATGACAAGATTGTATAGATATACGCTTGTAAACATGCTATAAATAACTCAAAGATTATTATTGCCCCACTAAAAAACAATGGTACAAATCCGAGCAAACTCATCATAATAATAAAACCAGCAAACACCTTCAAAACTATATGCCCAATAATCATATTCATAACTAAACGAACCGTTAAGCTAAATGACTTTGATAATAAAGACAGTGTTTCAATAGGTATTATTAGCGGGGATAACCATAAAGGCACTCCTTTAGGTAAA
This sequence comes from Alphaproteobacteria bacterium, assembly GCA_045633945.1. Classification (GTDB taxonomy): domain Bacteria; phylum Pseudomonadota; class Alphaproteobacteria; order RF32; family CAG-239; genus CAG-267. Next base: position 17,226 of record JAZQZH010000022.1, on the reverse strand, counting down.
AAAGTTCTTAGATACCCTAATTTTCTCTTTTTTATTCCGCATATTATATTGAATAACAAACCAAACAAAGATAATGTGCCAACTGTTGCAAAATGTGATGTAAATGTAAAACTATACGGAAACAGACCTAGTATATTTCCAATTAGAATAAATAAAAATATTGTAAAAATAAAAGATATATATTTAACAGCATCTTTCCCAACGCTATTTTTTAGCATATCATATACAAATTCATATGCGCTTTCGGGAATATTTTGTGCAACCCCTGGAATTAAACTTCTTTTACGCAAACATAATGAAAAAACAACAATTATACTCAATGCTGCAATAACCATACACAAAGATGAGTTGGTAAAACTAACATCATAACCACCAAGCTCTAATGGCGCCACTCTCTTTATTTCAAACTGATGCATTACATCTGCCATATTGCCTCACTATTTGTTTCTATCCTTTTCTAGACCTTTTAAATAACGTGATATATTTAAAAAGCCCGCAAAGCCTCCTAATACAATCATACATATCAGAAAAACCTCACTAAAGTCAAATACTTCCTTTAATATATACCCTATACCACCACCAACAATAATTCCTGATATAAGCTCTATACAAATTTGAGTTCCTATAGATACTAAACTCAACTCAACTTTAGAGCTAAATTTTTCTCCTTTGTTCTTTAGCTCTGATATTCTTTTATCAATCTCATCTATTTTATTATTTTCCATTATAACTCACTTAGCTTCTCATTAAGATACTGCGCAAGCTCATCATATTGTGGAACACCTGCTATTAATTCTTTGCCTTTTGGAGTAACAACCAAAATTGATGGGGTTGATCTTATGCCGAATTTTTCTATAGCATTATCTCTCGCAAGCAAAATATCACTAGTCAATTTTTTATTATCTTTACATTCTTTTATTTTTTCATCAGTCATTCCAAAACTTTTAGCGTGATAATTTAGCCTTGCCTCATCTTTGGCAAACAACCAGTCTTTTTTATCATATAACCTCTCAATAAATCCATCGAAATTATCCTTTGGCATGCAATATGATAATTTTGCAGCTTGCATAGATAAAACATCAATAGGAAGATGCACAAAAGCAATCCTAACACTTCCTTTTGACACAAAGTCAGCTTCTATTTTGGGTAAAATATTTTTATGAAATTTACCACAATGAGAACAACTCATTGATGAATAAACATATATTGAAATAGGAGCACTCTCATTTCCGTTGGTACGTAAAATATCTTGACTAATAGTCAATTCGCCTTCAAGTTTTTTTGAAAACTCTTCCTTTGCTTCAACTTTATTTGATAAAACAGGAATATCTCCATCAAAAACAAAACCTTTACCAATAAGATATGCATACGCAAACATTGCATACACAACTATCATAGCCAATCCTCTACTTATTCTTTTAACGATTTTCATTTTTATGCATTCTCCTTATTTGATGATATAACATTCTCTCCTAATTTTATTAAAATTTCCTTTAACTTTTCATCATTTATTCCATCAGAAATCTCTAGCAAATATTTTTTTTCTTCTTCTGTAATCTTTTTCTTCATATTGCTGTTGGATGCAGGTCTTTTTATTATCATATTTGCATTTTGATTTATAGATATTTTATGGATAGCATTATAGCCAAAATATGCATTTATTTTGTTTATAATATATTGCTCTCTATGCTGTAGTTCTAGAGCAAAACCACCAACAGGAACCTCGATATTTATTGTTCGAATATCTGTTTTATGATTATATTTAACTTTAACCGGAGTTGAAAACTTAGATATCTCATCTCCAATGATATCATCCCACCTAAGTATAATATCAACTTCAACCAGATCATCTGTAGACAGCACACCTTTCATCAATGGTGCAAAAACACTACCAATACTTTCTAAATCTTTACATCTTGGCTCTTCTGATATGTTTATTTTCATGTTTTTCTTCAAAGCAACACCTCACATTATTTATATTTTCTCATTAACGGATGCTTTTCTTTAACTTCTTGAGCTAATTTTTGAGCTGTAATATGTGTATATATTTCTGTTGTTGTAATACTTTCATGCCCCAACATCTTTTGTATAGACCTTAAATCAACCTCACTATTAACCAAATGTGTTGCAAATGAATGACGTAACACATGCGGATAAACCTTACTTGGCGGCATTCCACACATTATAGCCAGAGCCTTTAATTGTTTAAAAAATGCATCTCTAGTAATATGACCAGACAATGATTTCAACGAAGGAAACATCCATTCGTTAGAGCGAGATCCTACAAAATTATTTCTATACTTTAAATATTCCATAACATCTTTTATTGCATCCTTTGATATAGGCACAACACGCTCTTTACTCCCTTTTCCATAAATTAAAATTTGTTTTAAATCATAATTTATAGAATTATTTTTAAGACAAACAACTTCAGAAACCCTAAGCCCACATGAACTCATAAGCTTTATCATAACGCCTACTCGCTTAAAAGATATCCTATCATCGCTTTTTGCTGTTTGACATAACAATTCCATCTCATCTCTTGTTAAAAACACTGGCAAATCCCTCCCTTTTTTAGGGCTTCTTATTTTACTTAAAGGGTTATCATCAACAATATCTTCACTCTGCAAAAATTTAAAAAATTCTCTAACGCAAGATAGTTTTCTGGATATAGTTTTTGGCGAGTAATTCTCATCATGCAAAAAACTTAAATAAAACTCTATATCATCATGATTTACATCTATCAAACTTCTTGCCTTTACCAAACCAGCAAATTGCTCCATATCCGCCTTATACGCACTTAAAGTATTAGGCGACAATCCATTTTCTACACTTTTAACGTCTATAAATTCGCTAATATAGTCTCTCATCTAGCAAGCTTAAACTCAATAGCTTTTTCAACAACTTCTTGCTTTGGGGTTATATCTTTACAAGCGGTATATATAACACCTGCAATCACAAGAATTAAAAATAAACATACAGCAACTTTATTACTCTTATTTTTCATAAACACCTCTTTTGTTTTTAATAAATTCCTATTGATTATTATTATTATCACTATATCCTTTGTTGTAAAGTATGAATAACGTTTTAATGAATGAAGAATTATGAAAATTGATAAAATAATACTTTTAGTTGGATTAATTGGAAGTGGAAAAACTAGTGTTGGAAAGCGACTTGCAAAAAAACTCAATTTACCATTTATTGATGGCGATCAAGAAATAGAAAAAGCATCCGGTTTATCTATTATAGATGTATTCAAATGCTTTGGCGAAGAAGAATATAGAGCTGGTGAAACACGAATCATGAAAAGATTGCTCTCGCTTCCCTCTTCTGTTGTAGCATCTGGAGGAGGAGCTTTTGTTGCCGAACAAACAAGATTACTTGCAAAACAAAATGCTATAACAATTTGGCTAAAAGCTGATATTGATGTTTTATATAGCAGGACATCTGGCAGAAAAAGACGCCCGTTTTTGCAGTGCAGCGATTCCAAAGTAAAAGACAAACTACAAGAATACATTAACAATGAATACCCTTTCTACAAAGAAGCGGATATTGTTGTCGAAACAAAAAATGAGGCCGTTGAAAAAACAGTTTCCCGAGTTTTAACTCTTCTTGAAAATCACATAATAAAGATACATTCAAATAATGGAGAATCACAAAATGAGAACATCGAATCGAAAATTTAATGAATTACGCAATATTGAAATTATTCCAGATGTGAACTTGTACGCAGAGGGTTCTTGCCTAATCAAGTGCGGTAACACTCATGTTATATGCACCGCCTCAGTTGATGATAAAATTCCATCTTGGCTAAAAGGTGAAGAAAAAGGATGGATAACAGCAGAATATTCTTTACTACCAAGGGCTACTCAAACAAGAGTATCACGTGAAACTAAAGGTGTTGGTGGAAGAACTCACGAAATACAAAGATTAATAGGAAGATCACTTCGTGCTGTGACAGATTTATCAATATTAAATGGATATGTAATTCATCTTGATTGTGATGTTTTGCAAGCAGATGGCGGAACAAGAACTGCATCTATTACAGGCAGCTATGTTGCTTTGTATATTGCTCTTGAAAAAATGGTAAAACAGCAGCAAATACCTTATAACCCAATAAAAGAATCAGTTGCCGCTATTTCTGCAGGTATTTGTAATGGTACAATCCTTTTAGATTTAGAATACGAAGAAGATTCTAACGCACAAGTTGATGCAAATTTTGTGTTGACAGAAAGCGGAAAAATTGTTGAAATACAAGGTACCGCAGAAGAAAATCCGTTTAGTAAAGATGAGTATTTTTCTTTAATGACTTTAGCTCAAAACGGAATAAATGAGTTAATAAACATTCAAAAAGAGGCCATAAAGAATGCAAAAATTTAATGAAATTATATTTGCCAGCAACAATAAAGGTAAAATTGCTGAAATTAAAGAAATATTATTTCCTCTTGGCATTAAAGTATTGTCTGGCGAGGACTTAAATTTACCAGATGTTGAAGAAACTGGTAAAACTTTTGAAGAAAATGCTTATATTAAAGCATTAGCAGCTGCGAGAGAAAAAAATATACCATGTATTGCTGATGATTCCGGCTTATGTGTAGATGCAATTGGTGGAAAACCAGGAGTTTATACTGCAAGATATGCGCCAAATCGAGATTTTGATAAAGGAATGGATAAATTGTTGGCAGAACTTGCAGAAACAAAATCTAATAATCGTTCAGCACACTTTTCATGCGTTATTGTTTTAGCTTATCCAAACGGAAATTATAAATCTTTTGAAGGCAGGGTTGATGGCTCTATTGCAACACAAAAAACTGGAAAATCTGGTTTTGGTTATGACCCTATTTTTATACCAACAGGATTTACTCGCTCTTTTGCTGAGTTTAATAGTGACGAAAAAAACAAAATATCACATAGAGGACGTGCGCTCCAAAAGTTTATTCAATATTTAATGGATGATAGTAATATTTAATAATGAAGTTGTTTAATAATATACACAATATTCCTAGTTCTTGTCCTTTTTGGGATAGTTTGGCTGAAATATATTTAGATAAGTTTCAGCACGATCGGTTTAGTTTAGCAGATGCGCTGTTTTTACTTCCTAATCGCAGAGCTTGTAATGCATTAACTAATGCCTTTGTAAAGCTTCAAGGGCCTATCCCTACGGTTCTTCCACAAATTATTCCAATCACAGAAATTGAAGATGATGAGGTATTCTTTAGCTCTTTCGATTTAGAAAGTATTTGGAATGAAATAGATACTCCAATAAGTAAAGAAGAGCGATTATTTTTATTTACAAGATTAATAATGTCAAAACCGGATAGTTTTGGTATACCGAAGCTAACACCGGCACAAGCTTTGTGCCTTGCATTAAATCTTGCTTTACTTATAGATACTTCTCACAATCAAAATTTATCTTTTGACAAGCTACATGATTTAGTACCAGAAAAATATGCATCACACTGGCAAGAAATATTAAAGTTATTAAAAATAATTACAGAATATTGGCCACAAATATTAAAAGAAAGAAATGCCATAGATATGTCTGAATTTAAAAATATTTTATTATTAAAGCAGGCTGAAATATGGAAAAATAATCAAACCGAAAAACATATTATTGTTGCAGGTATTACTGCCGGATTTCCTTCTATTGTGGAATTAATCAAAGTTATTAGTAATCTTAAAAATGGTAAAATATTTTTTACAGGAATAGATAACTTTGTTGATGATAATTACTGGAATGCTATTGATGAAAGTCATCCTCAATTTGAAATAAAAGACTTATTAAAAAAGCTAAACATAAATAGATATGATATAAAAAACTTAAAAAAGCCTCTAAACTTTAATAGAGAAAGACTCATCTCTGAAATTATGAGACCTGCCTCAGTTTCTGATAAATGGCTTGATATAAAAAATATAATAGATAAAGATAAAGCTCTTTTAGGTATTGAAATTATAAATACAAACACTCAACGCGACGAAGCTCTTGCTATTGCCCTTAAGATGCGTGAAGTTTTGGATATTCCTGAAAAAACGGCTGTACTCATTACCTCTGATAGAAATCTTGCCAGACGTGTATCTTCTGAATTAAAGCGATTTGATATTGAAATAGATGACTCGGCTGGTATTCCTTTAGGATTAACTCCTATTGGCATTTATTTGAGATTAGTTGCAGAAGCCGCTCTTAACATTGATAAAAATATTTACCTTATTGATTTGTTAAAGAATCCACTAACTCTTTTAGATCATTCACCTCTAGAGTTTAGAAAAAAAGTTTATAAATTAGAACTTTTATTAAGAGAATCCAAACAAAATTTTACAGACAAAGATGAAATCCTTTTAATATTAGAAAAATTAAAACATCAGTTATCAGAATTAAATTTATTACTTTCATCTGATGATACCTTATTTACTGATATCTTGAATATGCATATTAGTATAGCAGAAACTATTGCTAACTCCAATAATTTAGAAGGAAAAAATTTCTTATGGCGAGGAGAGGCTGGAAAAGTTGCGGTTAATTTCATCACAAAAATGCTTAAAACAAGCCAACATCTCGGCAAAATTTCTGGAAAAGATTACCTGTTCTTATTATGTGAACTAATGAATATAGAAACTGTTAGAACAAATTATGGTACACATCCAAGACTTAGTATTTTAGGTCCTATTGAAGCACTTCTACAAAACTTTGACTTTGTCATCATTGGAGAATTAAATGAAGGTATATGGCCTAAAACACCTAAGGCTGACATGTGGATGTCAAGACCAATGATGATAGATTTTGGATTTGCTACACCTGAAAAAAATATAGGTATCTTGGGGAGTTCTTTTTGCCATTTTATGATGGCACCAAATGTTATTCTTACAAGAGCGGAACGAATTGATGGTAGCCCAACTCAAAAATCTCGATGGCTTTTAAGATTTGAAACAGTTTTAAAGGCTTTAGGAACAAAGGTTGCTGAAATAACAAATTATGATATATTTACACTCGCAAACAACCTCGATAAACCTAGTTTTTTTAGATCAATAAAAGCTCCTGCTCCATGCCCACCGCTTGCAGCTAGACCTAGAAAACTCTCTGCTAGTGGTATAGATTTATTAGTTAGTGACCCATATAGTGTTTTTGCTAAATATATTTTAAAGCTATATCCCTTAGATGAGTTAGATAGACCATTAGATCAGCGAGATTATGGAAATTTAGTTCATGCAATTATTGAAGAATTTAACAATTTATATCCTACAAATCTTCCTGACAATGCTCTAGAAATTTTAGTTGATTTAGGACATAAACATTTTAGTAAATATAATATAAGCAAAGATATAGAATCTTTTTGGTTTCCTAAATTTCTAAATACAGCTAAATGGATAATCAAGCAAGAATCAGATTATCGATATTGTGTAAAAACTGTTTATAATGAAATAAAAGGGGAAGTTGTATACAATCTTCCTGGCGGTGATTTTTCATTTAATGCTAAGGCGGATAGAATTGATGTGCTTAAAGATGGTAAAGTTAATATTATTGATTATAAAACCGGTAATATTCCGACCAAAAAGCAAGTAGAAACTGGACACGCTTTGCAACTTTTAATTGAAGGAATTATTGCTAGAAAAAGTGCTTTTGCTTTAATAGAAAATAACACTGTTTCAAATTTAATATATTGGCAATTAGGTAAAGACAGATTAGATATATCTAATAATATAAATGATCTTTTAGATCAAGCAGAAGAATATTTATTAAAACTTATAAATACTTTTGATTTTGAAACTACTCCATATCATTCTCGTCCAACACCTAAATTTATACCTAAAAATAAAGACTATGAACATTTAGCCCGAATTAGAGAGTGGTCTGTTCAAGAAGATGGAGATGCTAGCGATGAATAAATATGCTAACGATAAAAAAAAATTAATTTCTCTAGCTAATGCTCAACAAACAGCTGCGGCATCTCCTTCTTCATCTGTATGGGTTGAAGCATCAGCGGGAACAGGAAAAACTAAAGTTTTATCTGATAGAGTTTTAAGGCTTTTACTAAAAAATGTTAATCCAAATAAAATTTTATGTTTAACATATACCAAAGCTGCAGCTGTAGAAATGAATGAACGAATCGCAAAACGTTTAAGCTCTTGGGCTGTTGATGATGATGAAAGTTTAAAAGATGATTTAGCAAAATTGCTAGGAGATGAGTTTAATATATCATCACAAGATGAAATAATAAAATTAGCAAGAACTCTTTTTGCTCATCAGCTTGATGCTCCTGGAGGTATGAAAATACAGACAATTCATAGTTTTTGCCAAGATATTTTAAAAAGATTTCCTATAGAGGCAGGTGTTTCTCCGTATTTTGAAGTTTTGGATGACAGAAATAGTAAAGAAATACTTCAAAATATAAAATCTGACTTATTGAAAAACTCCCAATTAGATAGTCAGTCCCAATTAAATAAATATGTTAATTACTTAGTAAACAACATTAGTGAATTTAAATTTCCTGAAGTAATGAATATGATTACAGAAAACAGGAATAAAATTGATGCTTTACTAAAAAAATATAAAACCATTGATGAAATCATTAACGTTTTAGAGAAAAAATTAGATATTTCATCTATTGAAACTCCTGAAAATATAAAAACAATTTTTTTTGCAAAAATTCGTTTAGAAGCTATAGATGAAATAATTGATGCCTTAAGATATGGCGGCAAAGATGACAATAAAACTGCGGATATTCTTGTTAGCGCCTCTTATAATAATTTTAACATAGCTTATTATGATGAATATAAAAAGGCTTTTCTCACTCAAAATGGTGAAATTCGTAAAAAACTAGCATCTAAAAGTGCAATAGAACATAATGCTAATATTGTAGAAAAAATGCTTGATGAAGCAAATCGTATTTTATTAACTGAAAATATGTTAAAAAATTTGAGTGTATTACAATCAACCATTGCTGTTCTTTTTATTTCAAAAAACATTATTGATGCATATAACGAATACAAAACAATATACTCTGTTCTTGATTATGAGGATCTTATTATTAAAACTTTTCAACTTTTGGAAAATAGCGCCACTACAGACTGGGTTTTATTTAAGCTAGATGGTGGAATCGATCATATTCTTATAGATGAAGCTCAAGATACATCTCCTAGTCAATGGTCGATTATACGAGCTCTAACTCAAGAGTTTTTTGCAGGGATTGGCGCGAAAGAAAGTATATTACCAAGAACAGTTTTTGTAGTTGGAGATAGAAAACAATCAATTTATAGCTTTCAAGGAGCTGACCCTAATGAATTTGATAAAATGTATAGATATTTCGAGAAAAAAGCATTAAAATTTTCAAAGATACATCTTGATGTATCATTCCGCTCAACTAAAGCTATTATGGATTGTGTAAACGTTTTATTTGATAGCCCTTGTGCTAAAAAAGGTGTTTTACCAGAAGGAGAAAAAATGAACCACTCTCCCTTTAGATTAGGTGATGGAGGGCTGGTCGAAATACTTCCTATTTTTAGTATAAATGAAGAGATAAAAGATAATTATAATTGGCATATTCCACTTGAGCGCTCACAAAAAGTATCTCCATCAAATTTGCTTGCAAAAAAAATTGCTCAAAACATCAAACAAATGGTTGAAAATAAAGATATACTTTTATCAAAAAATAGACCTATTCAATATGGTGATTTTATGTTTCTTGTTCAACAACGTAATAGTTTTGTTGAGGAGTTTGTACGAGCTTGTAAAGAAATTGGAGTTAATATTGGTGGTATTGATAAGCTAAAGCTTTTAGAACAAATTGCTGTGCAAGATCTTATTTCTCTAGGAAAATTTTTACTTTTACCAAGCGATGACTTGTCATTAGCTGAAGTTTTAAAATCTCCTTTATTTGGTTTAGATGATGATGATTTATTTGAACTATGCTATCAAAGAAAGTCTTGTTTATTTGATAGTTTATCCCAAAATATTAAGTTTAAAAATATAACAAATAACTTACAAATCTTACTTAATTTAGTTGGATATACTAGACCTCTTGAGTTATTTAGTTATATTTTAATAAAAATGGATGGACGTAAAAACTTTATTTCCAGATTAGGAAATGAGGTTGAAGATGTTATTGATGAATTTTTAAATTTGACTCTTATTTTTGAACAAAAACATACTCCAACATTATCTGGTTTTATTAATTGGATTATTCAAGATGAGGTAATTGTTCAAAAACAGATGGAACAAGGTGATGCAAATACTGTTAAAATAATGACAGTACACGGATCTAAAGGTCTTCAGGCTCCTATTGTTATATTAGCGGATACAACAAAAATAAAAAATAAATCTCATAGATCTGAATTTCTATGGGATAATGATTTATTTTATTTCCCTCTATCATCATCTGATTATAATGAAAAATGTAATTTAATTAAAGAGAGAAATCTTGATGCAGATTTTGATGAATATAGACGGCTTTTATATGTTGCACTAACTCGGGCAGAAGATAGGCTTTACATTGCTGGATATACAAAAGATAAAAACATTAAAGAAGAATCTTGGTACAGCCTCTTAAAAAACAATATTCCCTCTAATGTTGAAATTGATAAAAATGATGAGCGTACATTATATCAAATCGAACAAGAGAATCTCTTTACTGATGAAGTAAAAATGCATGATGTTTTACAAAATTCAACTTATGCTTATACTCCATCTCTTTTGCCTGCACCTCACGAGAGCCCTTTATCAAAACCATATGCTCCATCAAGAGATGAAACAGATGATGAACTAGTTTTATCTCCACTAGAGGATAATGGAAAACTTTATAAACGTGGAATAGTTATACATAAATTACTTCAATATATATCTAAAGTTGATAGCTCAAATAAACAAAATGCTATTACTTCATTCTTGCAAAAAGAGCTTCCTGAACTTTCTGACAAAGAGCACATTGATATATCAAAAGAGGTTTTAACTTTATGTAAAAAATATAGTGATATTTTCACTAAAAACTCATATGCGGAAGTTCCAATTATTGGCGAAGTAAATGGTAAAATTATTTCATCTAAAATTGATAGGTTAGTTATAAAAGAGGATAAAGTTATTATTGTTGATTATAAAACCAATAGACCTGCAGCTAAAAATATTGAAGATGTTCCTCTTAAGTATATAAATCAATTAAATACATATAAAGAAATAGTTAATCGCATTTATCCAGATAAACAAATAGAAGCATTCTTGCTGTGGACTAATACTTGTAATATGATGAAAGTATAAAAGTTTACATTTAGAAATTAATTAAATCTTTAATAATTGAAATATACAATTATATTATGATAACCAGTGTAATAATAAGAGAGGTATAAAATGATTGCAGTTAATGATTGTCAATTTGAAACAGAAGTTTTAAATTCAAAAGGTTTAGTTTTAGTTGATTTTTGGGCAGAATGGTGTGGTCCATGTCGTCAACTTACTCCTATTTTAGAAGAAGTTAATAAAGAAATGGGTGATAAAGTAAAAATCTGCAAAATGAATGTGGATGAAGCTCCTAATACTGCTGCTTCTTATGAAATTAGAAGTATTCCTACAATGTTCTTATTTAAAGATGGTGAAAAGATTGATACTAAAGTTGGTTTCAATTCTCAAGCTTCTATTGAAGATTGGTTAAAGTCTTATATCTAATAGCATTTTACGATTATAAAAAAGGAGAACTTATTGTTCTCCTTTTTTGTTTATATTTTTGCTCTAAAAACATATTTTCGTATATGCGAATTATAAGGGAATAGAAATGAGAACCCTCAAGCCTCCTAACTCACTATCTTGTAGTTCTATTTTACCACCATGAGATACTATGATATCTCTTGCAATTGACAATCCAAGGCCAACCCCTCCTGTTTCTTTGTTTCTAGATTCATCAATCCTATAAAATGCCTTAAATACGTCTTCTCTTTTATCTTCAGGAATCCCTGGGCCATCGTCATCAACAGATATTTCTAACTTTTTATTATTACTTTCAAGAGCAACAGCTATTGTTTTTCCATAACTAAATGCATTAGAAATAATATTAGTAATAGCACGTTTTAGAGCCTGTTCTCTTCCTTGTATCGCACTAACTTGATCATTGGTAGAATAACGTATCATTGCTTTTGTATTTCTAAACTTATTTATAATGCTCAAAATAAGTTCATTCACATCAACAAATGTATTTTTCTCTCCACCCTCTCCTGATACAAATGCTAAATATCCATCTAGCATTTTCTCCATCTCATTTATATCTTCTATAAATTCTTTATTATCTGGAGAATCGGGCAACATTGCTAATTGTAGCTTCATACGAGTTAATGGCGTACGTAAGTCGTGTGATACACCGGCTAACATTTGGGTTCTTTCTGATATCTGCTTTTGAATTCTTTCTTTCATCTTTATAAAAGCAATACCTGCTTTTCTAACTTCAGATGAACCATATGGTTTAAATGGTGTATTTATACCTTTACCAAAATCTTCTGCAACTTGAGCAAGTGTTGCAATTGATCGAACTTGAATGCGCAAAAATAATGTCGCAACAATAAATAATAATAAAGATGTTCCAACCATCCATGCCACAAAACCAAATATAGATGAACTAAAGATATTTTTTGTTGAAACTGTAAAACGATATAAACCTTCATTATTTTCAACAAGCACTATAACGGTATCTCTTCCATTTGTAAGATAAACATTAGTCATTGCATTTGGAAATTTATTATGTAAAGACTTCTCCAAAAATCCTGTTACAATTTTATATTCTGGACCATAATGTGTGTTTGTTTTAACTAAAAGCTCTTCCTCTTTAGTGATTAATTCCATTTTTATTTTATAATTATTTTCATATAGCTTTATAATTTCATCTATCATTTCAGGATTTGCTGTCGCAACTTCAACCGCTACAGCTATATTATTTGATAAATTATCTGATAACCTTTTTCCAACTTTTTCCCAGCTTCCATCAAAGAAGGCTACAATAGAAACAACTTGCGCAAACATTAAAGGAATGAATATCAATAACATTGTTCTAAAAAACAATGTATTAGGAAAAACTTTAATTTTTATATACTGTAAAATCTTATCTACTTTATCTGGAAAATTTATATGCATAACCTACTCCTTATTCTGAAATTAACATGTAACCTTTTCCTCTTATTGTTTGTAAATAACGAGGATTTTTAGTATCTTTTTCTATTTTTTTCCTAAGTCTTGTTATCTGAACATCTACAGTCCTCAAGTTCTCTCTAACACCTAACATTTCAGCTAGCTCATCTCGAGTATATACATTACCCGGTTTTCGCCCTAAGAAACTAAGCAAAGATCTCTCAACAGGTGTAATATGTATAATATCTCCAGAAGATGTTGTTAATTCGCCTTTATTTATATCGTAATAAATGTCATTAAAAACAAGTCTTGACAGTTGCTCTTTGGCGTTTATAGTTCTTTTCAAAATATTATTTATTCTTAAAACAAGCTCTTTTGGTTCAAATGGTTTTGAAACATAATCATCTGCTCCAATTTCCAAACCATTAATCCTATCAGAAGCATCTCCCATAGCTGTTAATAGAATAACAGGAATGAGATTATTTTCTGCTCTTATTTTTTTAAGAAACTCTGTACCTGTTACTTCAGGCATCATAATATCTACAACTAATAGATCTAATTTATAATAACCTAAAAGATTTTCAGCATCTTTAGCGCCTTTTACGGCACTAACCTGAAAACCTTGCTCTTTTAAATAACGCTGCAAGAGGCTACGCAAACGTGTATCATCATCAATGACTAATATATGTTTTTTAGCCTCTGCCATATGCTACCTATTATTTGCTCGTTTTTGATGTTGCTTTTTTAGAAGCTGCTTTTTTACTTGGCGCTTTTTTTGATGCATCAACTACAACTTTATCTTCTGCTTTAGCTACTTTTTTGGCTTCATTTTCAGCATTTATATATTCCATACTCTTTTGGAAATATTGATATCCTGTTACAAATGTCAAACATCCTGCAACCCATAATAACAACTCACCAAGACCACCCCATATCCACCATCCATTAAAGAATATCATTCCAAGAGCAGCCATCTGAAAACCTGTCTTCCATTTAGCCAACCTTGTTACAGGCAAGCCTACATTTACCTCGCGTAAAAATTCTCTTAAACCAGAAACAAGAAGTTCTCTACATAAAATAACAAAAACAGGGATAATACTTGCTGGATATAAAATATCAGGCTTAACGGCAAAAACAATAAGAGCAGTTGCCACTAATAATTTATCAGCAATTGGATCTAACAAACGACCAAACGCAGAAACCAATCCACGATCTCTTGCTATTTTACCATCAAAATAATCTGTTATAGATGCTATAACAAAAAGAACACCTGCAAAATAATTATAAAATTTGCAATCAATATAAACAGATACAAAGATTAAAGGTATTACAACAATTCTTGAAATTGTAAGAAGATTTGGCAAATTATACACGTCTCTTTCCTTTCAAATAACACTAAACTTTCTGCTCATTATAATTATTTTTTTTATTTATGGAAGTAATTATAAATGTTTTCAGCCGTTTTTTTATTTATACCAGCTACTTTTGCTATATCTTCTATTTTGGCATTCATTATCGCATCTATTGAACCAAAATAATTTAGCAAATCCTTTTTCCTTTTTGCCCCAACTCCTTCTATTTCATCTATTCGGGACTTAACAATAGATTTTGCGCGCTTCTTACGATGTGTTCCTATTGCAAAACGGTGCGCTTCATCTCTTATTTTTTGCAGATAAAATGCTATTGAAGATCTATATGGCAAAGAAAAGCTTTCTTTATTTTCTTGATGATATATTTCTTTACCTGCATTTCTATCCACCCCTTTTGATATTGCAATAATATTTATTCCTGCAAGGTCATATTCCCTTAGTGCTTCATGTACCGCATGCAACTGCCCTAAACCACCATCAATTAATATGACATCTGGCTTGTTATCTAGCGACATCTTATCAAAACGACGTTTTAATACCTCTTTCATCATAGCAAAATCATCATTTGTAATTGATTGATTTTTGATATTAAATGTCCGATATGATTTTTTATCAAATCCTTCAGGGGTAGCGACTATCATCGCACTAACAGCAAATGATCCTTGATTATGAGAGTTATCATAAACCTCTATTCTTTGCGGTATTTTATCTAACTTAAAATAATGCACCATTTCCTCTAAGTTTTCTTTTATACTCTTACTTTCAGCAAGCTTTCTTTCTAATGTGGCTTTCGCATTTTTCTTAACACCTTCAACTATTTTTAATTTATCACCTTTTTTACAAGTTTTTATTTTAGCATTAATTGCACTCTCAAGAAAACTAACATTATCTAATTCTTCAGATAGATATATCTCTCTTGGAGGAACATTTTTTGTATAAAAATTACTCAAAAATGCCTCCAATATTTCTTTTTCTGTAACATCGTTTCTTTTAGTAAAAATATATGGCGAATTTCCACAATTTTGACCGTTTCTGATGAAAAAAACTTCAATACAAAAATTATTATCCCTTTGATATACAGCAAAAATATCTGCTGATTTTATTTTTGCATACTCTAAGTTTGCGCAAGCTTGGATTCCTGTTAATGCTTTAATTTTTTCACGCAAAATTATTGCTTGCTCAAAATTTTCCTCATTACTTGCTTGTATCATTTTTTGGGATAATTCTTCCTGAATATGACTACTTTTTCCCTCTAAAAAATTTACTACATTCTTAACAATGTTATGATATTCTTCTTTACTTACCTTATTTACACAAGGTGCACAACATCTCTTTATCTGCCACTGCAAACATGGACGACGCCTATTTTTAAAAACAGCATCTCGACAATTCCTTAACATAAATATTTTTTGAATAACTTCCATAACTTCATTTACAGCGGATATACTTGCATATGGTCCAAAATATTTATTATTCTTATTTTTAGCACCTCTATATTTACGCAAAACAGGATAATCTTCTTTGGTATTAATTGTTAGATATGGGTATGATTTATCATCTTTTAGTAATATATTATATTTTGGATGAAGCTTTTTTATTAGTTCATTTTCAACAATTAAAGCTCGATTTTCATTTTCTACAATAATAAACTCCATCTTATATACTTCTGCCACCATTTTTTGTAGTCTAGTGGTTAATTTTTCAATTTGAGTATATGAGACTATTCTTTTTTTTATACTTTTTGCTTTTCCAACGTATAAAACTTCATCATTTTGATTCAACATACGATAAACCCCTGGCGAATCTGGGGCATTTTTAACATAATGACGTAAAATCTCAATCCCTCTTTTTATATCAAACATCTAATCAACATACTCCCATTGATTTCCGCGATATTGACAATTTTTCTTTTGATATTTCTCTTTTAGTATATATATATTACCTGCATAACTTTTTTCATAATATGTTTCAAGTATATTTTTATCAACCATATGCGCTATCACCGCAACATTTCTTTGATCCCAATATGTATCCCAATATATCCCTCCAAAAACAATTTTGGGCTTATATCTTATAATAAGTTCATTTAAGTTATCTCTATTTTTAATATTTTGTTTTTCAGCTAAAAGATCTATCTGTCCTAATAGTATAGAATAAAACCCAGGATCTTTGGATTTTAGATTATACACCGAATAATATCCATTTATGACGTAATCACAATGTGTTGTATTTTGAAAAACATATTCATAATTAACTAAACCCACATTTTTTTCTACAAGATATGTGTTTTTATAATTATAATATACTGCAAAAATTATATATAAAATTCCTGCAGCTATGTATATATTTTCTTTAATCTTCACTTTAGATAACATTATTGATGTTAGCATTATGGAGAGCAATAAAAGTAAAAAGTTATAATGTAAAAAAACAGAAAAATAAAATAATCGCAAAATTAATTCTTCTACATACAATATACTTAAAAATTTTTCTAAAGCTTTTCCCTTTATTAAAAGATATATTGATGCAACAAACCCCATGGGTACAAACAAGTAAAAATCATAATAATTTAATGGGGGAAGTACTACACGTCTGTTACTAAAAATTATTGGTATTTGAGTGTTAAAAGAATAATTTGACTGCCAGAATATCCCTAGAGAATCGCGTGTATATAAATAAACAAAATAAGTTAATAACAACATTGCAGGCAAAATTATAGAAATAAAAAAACTCTTCTTTGTTATTTTATTTTTATATATA
>JAZQZH010000021.1:0-121084 GCA_045633945.1 Alphaproteobacteria bacterium | reverse complement strand
TTTTTTTATTTTTGTTATATCACTACCTTTATCAATTTTTTGATTAGAAAATTTATCAATTATTTCTGTTGAAGCTCTAACTCCAACATCAGCCATATATAAAACTTCTTCTAAATCTGAAATAAAATCTTTGCTTATATTTTCTTTTGTAAAGATATCGACGATACCTTTACTTAAATTTTCTGATGATTTTTTTAGTCCTAAACCTAGTTTTTGAAAAAAACCGCTCATTTTATTCCTTTCTTAAATTTCTTAATTTCTCTGCTCTTTGTTTGCGAACTATAACTGGCACTTGTGGCATTAATGCTGCAGGTGTTCCTGGGCGCTCTGAATATGGAAATACATGCAATTTATCGATTCCTGCCTCTTCTACTAATTTAAGTGTATTTTCAAAGTTTTCATCTGTTTCTGTTGGAAAACCACAAATAAAATCAGCTCCAAATGTAGCATCTTTTCTTATACTTCTTATTTTTTGTGTTAAATTTATCACCGTTTCTCTTGAGTGCCTTCTTGCCATTCTTTTTAAGATTAAATTGTCGCCTGACTGAATTGAAAAATGAAAATGAGGATGTATATTTTTATAATTTTTAATTAGACCGATAAATTCATCATCAATAGCCGCAGGATCAAGTGAACCAAATTGTAATGAAGGAAGCTCTGGAAATGTTTCTAATATTTCTGCAACCAATTTACTAAAGCTAGGTTCATAAGAACATGCATCTACACCTGTTAGGCATATTTCTTTAAACCCTTCTTCCAATAAAACTTTTATCTGCTCAATAATTTTTTCTTTTTTTACAGAGCGATTTTTGCCTCTCGCATAAGGTATTATGCAATATGTACAACGATGATTGCAACCTTGTTGAATTTCAACAAAAGCTCGCTCACGTCCTTCAAAAGCTGTTATCATATACGCATCATAGCCTGAAAATGAAAAAATATCACCAACAACTGTTTTTTCTTTAGATATGAGATATTTTTCTATTTCTGTTTTTTCTTTATTACCTAAAACTAGATCAACCTCTTCCATGGTACTAAATCTAGCGGTACTCACTTGAGCCGCACAACCTGTAACCACAATTTTGGCATCTTTATTTTCTTTTTTAAGCTTGCGAATAGCTTGACAACATTGACGCTCTGCCTCTTTGGTCACAGCACAAGTATTAACGACAATTAGATTATCGTAATTTTTTAGCTTTTCTTTGAATATTTCACTTTCATAACTGTTAATTCTACAGCCAAACGAAACAACTTTTACCATTTATATTATCCTTTATTGCAGTGCTTGGGATTTTAATGATAAAAATATATTTATGCAAGCATATTTAATAAGCTATATTATATTTTGCACTTACTTCATTTGCATAATTCCACCATAATGACTTCAGATATGGTTGAACAAACCATTCTGTCCATGGTTTATGACCTGCAAAATGTAAAACTACTGCATTTTCATATACTTTGGTGGGACTGTCAGGCACTGGCTCTTTAAAAAACTCTGTTAAAAATTGCGCGCTATTTTCTTCAAAAAAAGTACTATTACAGTTATATATGTATGATATTTCTTTTACTTTATCTTTTGATATGACATTTAATACGTCTTGATCTCCAAAAACCTCCTCATGCGTATGAAAATACATAACGCCTTTTTTTACTAAATCATCTTTGCGCATTTCGTTTAAATTTAATAACATAACCCCACTATTAAAATAAAAATTACGCCAATCTATATTTATTTCTCTGATATGCTCAGGATACATAAACATAAGACCATCTTTGGAAGCTGCGATATATGCTCCTCTTATATTTTTATTGTATAATTCAAATAAATCTTTTTGAATTATGGTGTCTGCATCCAAATAGATAGCTTTATTTATATCTTTTATATATTCAGGGATAAATACTTTTTGCATAGCAGGCTTAAATGCTAGAAAACGCCCCAAATGACTATATTCTAAATTTTGTTCTTTAGCGGATATTATATGAATTTTTAAATCACGACTTTCTAACGCTTTTATTTTTTGTTTGTCTATGTGGTTAAAATTTTCCGCGATAACATAAACATTATATCTGGTATAAAAATTTTTATTTTTTTGGATAGAGTATATAGATGTTGCCATGTAAGGTATATATTTTACATCTGAATAATATATAACATTTATAGTTGCTTTACAGATATAAAACCAAGCAATAAATCCCCCAAAAAATGCTATCAATAACGTATATATTATCTTTTTTTTCATTATATATCCTTTGCAAGATTGTAATATCTAAACCATAATTCTTTTAAATAATGGGGAGAATATTTATCATACCAAGGTTTATCGCCAGCATAGTGAATAATTGTAGCCCCTTGATATATATAAAATGTATCATTTGGTAGTTTCTCTCCATAATAAGAACTCAAAAAATTTAGGTCATCACTTTCAAAAAATGTACTAATACAATTATTTTTATATGACATTAATTTTAGTTTATCGCCAAATACTACATTTAGAACATCTTGATCTCCATAAAAATCATTATGAGTTTTTACATATTCTACTAACTTATCGACAATATTATCCTCGCGCTGCTTTTTTAAGTTATATAACATAACTCCACTGTTAAAATAAAAACCTCGCTTATCTAGTCCCATTTCCTTCATTTCTTTTGGAAAACGATAATATATTCCATCCTTTGCAACAGATGCATATTCATTTTCTATATCTATATCGAATAAATTACTTAGATCTTTTAATACAATGACATCTCCATCCATATAAATTACTTTATCTATTTCTTTTAATATCTCTGGCAAATAAATTTTATGCATTCCTACTTTATACTGTAAAAATCTTTGCATATTTTCATAAGGCAAATCAGGTTCTTGTTTTGGTATTAAATGAACTTTAACACTATCTGGAGCTAATTTTTCCATTCTTTTTAGATACGCATTATCAAATGGTGTTGTATTTTCAGTTATGATATAAAAATTATATATAGAACTATGGCATTTATTTTTTATTGCTGAGTATATAACTGTACCTGTTGGCTGCGTATAACGCGAATCCGTAATCAATGCTATATTTACTTCTTTTGTATTTTTTGAACACTTTTGCTTTTCTATTACTATTTTTCTCTCGATTATATCTTGTTTAGACGTTTTTTTCTCAGCTACTTCTGTTATTTTTATAGAGTTCAATATTACCATGATAACACTAGTAATTGCCACTAATAAAATAAATAAAACAGATAAAAATATTTTTTTTGACATATCTTGCTCCTAATCTATTTATTCTCGTCTATCATAAATTTATTAATTATTCGTGGATAATTTTTTTTGTATTTGTAAAAATCTTTTATTTTAGCTATTTTCTTATCAAAACATTGAGGAGGTTTATCATGAATACAAAAATTGCAAATATTATAGCTACATATTTTGGATTAGGACTATCTAAATTTGCACCAGGTACTGTTGGTTCATTGGGCACAATCCCTCTTGTTTATATTTTAATATATTTTGGAGGTTTCTGGGCTTTATTTATTAGCATTCCTGTGATTTTCTTTATCGGCGCAAAAGCCACAAAAGTTGTTGCATTACAATCAGGAAATGACGACCCTTCTAAAGTTGTTATTGATGAAACAGCTGGAATGCTTACCACTTTTTCTCTTGTCACATTTTTGGCTCCGGAGGTATTGCTTGGAAGTAACTCTTGGATTTATTATATTGCAGGATTTGCGCTATTTCGCTTTTTTGATATTTTAAAAATGGGTCCTGTAAAATATGCTGATACAAAAATAAAAAATGCTTATGGTGTTATGCTTGATGATATTTTTGCAGGCATATTTGCTAGTATATTATTGCTTTGCTTATTATTTTTCATGGTAAATAAATAACTACATTGAACTTTTTAGCAATTCAATTTCTAGCCATTTAGTTTCTTTCTCATCTTTTTGAGCTTGTAGCTCTTCTAATTTACTAGTTAAAGAATAGAACTTTTTTTCATCCTTATAAAATAATTCAGAATCTGATAACTCTTCTTCAATTTTTGCTATATTTTTCTCTATATCTTCAATTTCATAAGGCAAAATCTCATATAGTCTTTGGTCTTTATAACTCAATCTATTATTTGATTTATTTACAACAACCTCTTTTATATTTTGTTTTTTTACCTTTTCTTCAGTATTTGGTTTAGATGTTTTTTGTATATATTTTTGATACAATTCATCATAATCCCCAACATGTTCTATAATTGAGCCATCCCCCTTCATATAAAGCATTGATGTTGTTGTCTTATTTAAGAAATCTCTATCATGGCTTATAAGCAAAATTGTTCCTTGATATTCATCTAATACTTCTTGTAGCAAATCAAGTGTATCCATATCTAAATCATTAGTAGGCTCATCTAAAACTAAAAAATTTGATTCTCTAGCTAAAGACAACGCTAACATTAAACGATTCTTTTCTCCACCAGAAAGACACGATACGGGGCTTTGCGCTTGATCTGGAGTAAACAAAAAATCTTTCAAATATGCAACAACATGCCTATAATGCCCTCTTACATATATATGATCCCCTTCTCCACATAATGTACGCCAAAGCGTTTTTTCAGGATCTAATATCTCTCTATTTTGATCAAAATAGACCATTTCAAGATTTTTAGCCAGACGAACAAAACCTGTATCAGGAGATAGATTTCGAGTAAGCATTTTGATTAATGTTGTTTTTCCAGCACCGTTTGCCCCCACAACTCCTATTCTATTTTTTTCCATCACCCTTATTGAAAAATCTTTTACAATGCTTCTATCATTATATTGTTTTGAAATATGTTTTGCCTCTAAAACTAATTTAGACCGAATTGAGGATTCTTTTATTTCCATATCAACAGAGCCTATTCTTTTTATTATATCTCTACGCTCTTGTCTTAGTTGATACAAACGTCTTAATCTTCCCTGATTACGCTTACGACGCGCTGTTACCCCCTTATGTAACCACTCCATTTCTTCTTCTATTTTTTTATTTAGATTTCTTTCTTTTATAATTTCTTCATTTATAATATTTTCCTGCCATTCGTCATAACAACTAAACCCCTTATTATTTGCATGAACAATCCCTCTATCAAGCCATAATGTCTTATTTGATATTTTATTTAAAAATGAACGATCATGACTAATAACAACCACTGCACCGGAGAAATCATTTACAATATCTTCTAATTTTTCAATCGTTGTTATATCTAAATGGTTTGTTGGCTCATCTAACAACAAAATATCTGGTTCTGATATTAGAGCTCTTGCTAGGGATGCTTTTTTTATTTCTCCTCCTGATGCAGTACTAACGGTGATAGAGCCATCTATATTAAGACACTCCATTAGAATATCTGCTAAATATTCTTTACCTTGTGGAGTTTCGTCGACTATTCCTGATAAAATCACATCTTTTAAGGTTTCATATTGATTAAAATCTGCAATTTGCTCCATATATGAAACTCTAGTACCTGGCTGAATAAATATTTCACCACTATCTGGTATAATATTTCCTGATATAATTTTTAATAAAGTAGATTTACCGCTACCATTACGCCCAACTAAACAAATTTTATCACCTCTGTTAATATTTACACTAACAGATGTAAAAAGAGGTCTTACACCAAATGTTAAACTTATGTTTCTTAATGTATATATAGGAGCTTGATGTGCCATTTTCTTATAGGATATTTTTGTGTTTTGATTTACTTTTTGTTTTTTATAATGTATTTTCGATGAAAGCAATATTTTTTTAATATCTATCAGTTACTTTTCAACTGTTTAGGGAGTGTTATTTGATGAAGCGTTCTTTATTTTTTATTTGTACTTTTTTACTTTGCTATTCAAGTGTGACCAATGCTCAAATTGATTTAACCTTTGATGATATTGAAGATAGCGCACTTGAGCTGAAAACATCTTCTGATGAAACAAAAGATAATTCTGGTAGTATTTTTTCTGGCTTTGGTAAAGCTTTTAATTTATTGGGCTCTACAGAGGATGAAAAAGCTATAAAAAAAGAACCAATTATAGATATTGATGAACTAAAAAATAAAGCATCGAAGGGGGATATTCAAGCACAATTAGATTTAGGCTACATGTTTTTATACGGAAAAGATGGAGCTAATATCGATTATAAACAAGCAATACATTATTATGAGCTAGCTGCTCGAAATAAAAATCCTATTGCTCTTAATAATATGGGAAGTCTTTATTTTAATGGTATAGGCACAGAAATAAATTATGAAAAAGCTATAAAATACTTTGAAATTGCCGCCAAGTATGGCAGTAATGATGCTGCAATTAACCTTGCAATTATTTATTTAGGAGCAGATCTTAAAAATAAAAATGATGAAATCTGGTCTAAAATATATTCTCTATTACAACAAGCTGAAAAATCAAACTCTAACGCAAAGTTTTTATTGGGATATTCTTACTACAAAGGATTTTTAGTTGAGAAAGATTATAAAAAAGCTTTTGGATTAATAAAACAAGCTGCTGCAGATGGGTATGATGAAGCTCTATATATTCTTTCTAAATTTTATTTAAACGGACTTGGAACAACTAGAAACTATAATAATGCTGTTAAATATCTTACATTTTCTGCAGAACAAGGATACGTTGATGCTATGGTTGATTTGGCTGACATCTATGCAGATGGTAAAATTTATAAAAAAGATACTGAAAAAGCATATATTTTATATAATATCGCATCTGTTATGGGAAGCGAGAATGCTGCTCAAAAGCGTGATAACATTGAAAAAATGCTAAAAATTGACGAACTTCTCGCCGTACAAGCAACTGCTGAAAATTTTGAAGTAAAACCAACAAATCAAACTATTTTTGTTAGAAAAACTTTCGGAAGCAGTTTAAAAGCATATATAGATACAAATATTGAAAAAGCTAGTGGATTTGTTGTTGAATAGATTAATATTTATGGGAGATAAAAGTGAAAAAATCTGAAATATTAAATAAAATTATATCTTGGCTTGGGTTATTCTTTTTTGTTTTGGCTGCATATATGATATATCGCCAATTATCTAAATATACCATAGCAGAACTAAAAGAAGCTATTTTTAATATTCCAATGACAAATTTATGTTATGCTCTTGTAGCTTCATTTTTAGGTTACATTGCTCTCTCGACTTATGATTATTTGGCATTAAAATATATAAATAAAAAAATAGAAACATGGAAATGGGTTTTGACTGGATTTATTGGTTTTTCTGTTAGTAATAATGCTGGCCATGCTATTGTTTCAGGAGGAGCTGTTAGATATAGATTTTATTCAAGATGGGGATTTAGCCCTGCAAATATTGTAAAAATGATAACATTTTCAGGTTTTACATATCTTATTGCCTGTTTCTTTTTAATTATTGTTGGGTATGTAATGACTCCAAAACATGCTTTTGGAGGAAGTGAATCTACCCAATTTTCAACATTTATTACAATGATTTTATCTGTTATTGGCATAAGTGTTTATTTTTGGGCTAGTATTTTTTATAAGAAAAGTGTTTTAATTAAAGGTGTAAAGTTTAGAATGCCTAAATTTAAATTAGCCGTAGAGCAAATGCTTATTGGTAGTATTGATATTGTTATGGCATCTCTGGTTCTATATTCTGTTTTAGTTTGTTTTGTTGAAATTGATTTTATGACGTTTATGGGGGCTTTTATTATAGCTCAAGTTCTTGGTGTGTACAGTCAAGTACCTGGTGGGCTTGGTGTTTTTGAGCTTGTTTTTTCAAATATTCTGCCAGGTGATAATAACCAAGCAATTTTATTTGGAGCATTAATTGCATATCGCATAATATATTATTTATTACCACTTGTTTTATCTGGTATTGTATTATTTATTTATGAATATGCAAAAGCTGATGAAAAATTAGAAGAAGCATAACATCTGTATTGTTAACCAATTTTACTTATTTAAATATCTTTTTTTAACAAGATATCTATCATTAGTGTTGCATTGCTTTCTTATATTTCATATTGCTATGACTTACCTTTCGAAATCATTTCTTCGAGGTACAGTTTGATTTTTTATCGTTTTTACAGACATTGAATACTGTGTACGTAGCTCTTCTGCTAAAGATGGATTTATTTCAGATAAATCATGAAGTATACCTTTTTTCCAATTTGTTCTGTTACGGATAAATAAATCTTCGTTTACTTCTGTTCCATAGATAGAAAAACCTTCTATTATTGCATCATAACGACCAGAATCAATAGCAGAAAAGTAATCACTTATTTCTTTACGCATTAAACTATCTTTTGCTTCATCTGTTAAAGTAGAATCATTTGAAATACATTTCAGTAATCCTCTTGTAACATCACCTTCTGTAGTCAAACAAGCACTTATAACAGCTTTGTTTTCAAGTACCTTTTGTCTTGCGGCATATTCCTCTGTTAGAGGTATTACCTCTATATATGTCCCTGTGTTCAAAATTTCATAATCTTTACCACGTGTCAATTCTGGTTGACCGACAATACGTGATCCTGATTTGCCACGCCATATACTATTTTCTAAATCTTCTGCTTTATAGTTTCTAGCGCGTATATACGGGTCAATTGTTAAATGTGCACAGATATGCTTTGCTGCTGCCTTAGCTTCCGTATACCCCATTTCACCTTTTTCTAATTTTCTCTTTAAGTCTATTGATTTTTCTATTTGTTGACTGTGTTCAATAAATTCTTCCGTACTAGCTTCATCATGCAAGTATTCATAATAACTATAATCTTTCATCTCTGATAAATGTGATTCTGTTGCCTCTTTATTGATTTGTAGTTCAATCGTATTTGCATTTACGTCTCTTGGTAATCCCTCTGCACTATTATTTTCTTGTGCATTTGCACCTCCGATTGTAGCAGCAGTCATAGCAACAGCTGCTCCCAATTGTCTTAATTTATTAGCAACATAAAGCTTTTTATTAAATTTATCTTCTCGTTTTTTGGAATCTGATGATAAATCTTCATTAGGGATTTCAGATGAAATTTCTCCTCTTTTTATCTCTTCAACAAGATCTTGTTTATTCTCCATCTTTATATCCTCCCATCAATATAATAAGATAATAGTTTATATTATCTTATTTTCAGATCTTTGTCAATATTTACAAATACAATAAATAAAAGGGGCCTAAAGCCCCTTTTATTAAAATTTTAACTTAAATTTATTTTAATTCTGATGTACAATGAGGACAGCGAGTTGCCTTGATTGATATTTCAGAACAACAGTGTGGACAAGCCTTTGTTGTCGGTTCAACAGAGACAACTTCTTCCTCTTTACAAGCTTTTTCTTGAATTTTATTAATTGCTTTTATCAAAATAAATACTGCAAATGCCACAATAAGAAAACTAATTAATGCATTTATAAATAAACCATAATTTATAGAAACTGGATTATCACCTTCTGTTAAAACAATTTTCAAATCTGAAAAGTCAACTTTTCCAAGCAACAAACCAATTGGTGGCATTAAAACATCTTTTACAAGAGAATCAACAATTTTACCAAATGCAGCACCGATAATGATACCAACAGCCATATCGATTACATTACCACGCATTGCAAATTTCTTAAATTCTGAAATAAAGTTTTTAAACATATCAGTCTCCTAATTGGGGTTAATCATCTTTGTGCTCAAGGTCTTTTGCAACCTTTGGATCGCGTAATAGTTTTTCTATACGGTCAACTTCTGCGAAGCTTTCATCCATACGGAAATTAATATCTGGAGTATAGCGTAGCTTCAATTTAGAAGCTATGGCTTTTTTCATTCCCCATGTTTCTGCATTTAAGTCATCTTCTATTTGACCTAAATTTTGCCCATTTAATGTCATGAAATAGACCGTGCAATACTTCAAATCTGGAGAGATATCAACGTCTGTAATAGTAATAAAACTATCTAAAATAAGGGGATTGCGAACTTCACCTCGCTCAATTGTGCTAGCAATGATTTTCTTTATCTCTCTTGCTATTCTTAATTGACGTTGTGAAGGCTCTCTAGAATTCATATTACTCATGAAACTTCTCCTATAATTTAGCAGCAATTGTTTCTATTTCATAACATTCAATGTAGTCTCCTACTTGAATATCATTATAATTTTCAAAACTCATACCACACTCATAACCTTCTTTAACTTCTTTAACATCTTCTTTGAAACGTTTAAGTTGAGATAGGTTTCCATCATGTATAACAACGTTGTCTCTTAATAAACGAACTTTGGCACCACGTTTAACCATACCTTCTGTAATCATACATCCACCAACTTTACCAACTCCTGTAATGTTGAATACATTACGTATTTCAGCATAACCAAGGAATTTTTCGCGTAATTCTGGAGATAGTAAACCTTCAAGACCTTTCTTAACATCGTCTGCTACATCATAAATAATTGAGTAATAACGAATATCGATACCATCACGACGAGCCATATCCCTTGCTTGAGGAATTGCACGAACGTTAAAACCAATAATGAATGCATTTGATGCTTTAGCTAATGTTACATCTGATTCAGAAATTGGACCAACTGCTGAGTGTAATATCTGTACAGAAACTTCTTGATTTGATAATTTTGTGATTGTACCTTCTATTGCTTCAATTGAACCTTGAACGTCTGCTTTAATGATAACAGATAAGTGCTTAGATTCACCTGATTTAATCTTGTCAAGCATTTGTTCCATAGCTGATTTAGCACTTTTAACAAGCTTAGCTTCACGTTCTTTTCTGATACGATAGTTAGTTACTTCTCTTGCTTGGTTTTCATCTTTTACAATGATAAAGTCATCACCAGCAGATGGTGTACCTTGTAAACCAAGAACTTCAACTGGAGTTGCTGGACCTGCTTCAAACACTTTCTTACCATGTTCATTAAACATGGCTCTAACGTGTCCCCATTCCTTACCAGCAATTGTAATCTCACCAACTCTTAATGTACCTTTTTGAACAAGAACTGTTGCAACGTTACCTCTACCTTTTTCCATTTTAGCTTCAATAACAACACCTTCAGCTGCTCTATTAGGATTTGCTTTTAGGTCTAAAATTTCTGCTTGCAATAAAATTGCTTCAACTAATTTATCAATATTGATACGTTTTTTAGCAGAAACTTCTGCACATAAGCATTCACCACCCATTTCTTCAACAGCAATACCATGCTGTAATAATTCTGTTTTTACCTTCATTACATCAGCTGCAGGTAAATCAATCTTATTAATAGCAACAACTATTGGCACATTTGCTGCTTGAGCGTGACGAATAGCTTCTACTGTTTGTGGTTTAATACCATCATTAGCCGCAACAACTAATACCACAATATCTGTTACTTTTGCTCCACGAGCGCGCATTTCAGAGAACGCTTCGTGACCTGGTGTATCAATGAAAGTAATTTTTTGACCATCTTGTAAAGTAATTTGATACGCACCGATATGTTGTGTAATACCACCAGCTTCACGAGCAACAACGTTTGTTTCTCGTAAAGCATCAAGAAGAGATGTTTTACCGTGGTCAACGTGTCCCATTACTGTAACAACTGGAGCTCTTGGAAGTAAATCATCAGTTGTATCCTCTGGACCTGTTAATCCTTCTTCCACATCACTTTCAGCAACACGTTTATATTTGTGCCCCATCTCTTCAACAATAATTTGTGCAGTATCTGCATCAATTGCTTGGTTAATTGTCGCCATTACACCTAATGACATTAATTTTTTTATAACTTCAGAGCTTTTTTCTGCCATACGATTTGCTAGTTCTTGCACAGTAATAATCTCAGGAATGATGACTTCTTTGATTATTTTTTCTTGCGGAGCTGCTTGTTGAATTTGAGGTTTTGGCGCCTTTTTCTTAAATCTACGACGTGGGGCACCGTATCCATAATCATCATCTTCATCATCGTCATTGAACATGTATGAGTTTACATTTATTTTAGCATTACGCTTAGGAGTTTCAAAACTACGTTTTTGAATCTTTTTGCGTTCTTGCTCAAAAGTTTCTTCTTTTGTTAATGGTTTTGAATTTTCAGTTGAAGATACTTTTTTACCTTTTTTAGAATAATATTCATCTTCATCATCAAAATCATCTTTTTTATCTTTATGTTTAGATGAGTGATTTCTATTATCACTTTCAACAACAGGCTCAATCATTGGAGCTGATTTATTTTCTGCTTCTTTTATAACCTGCTGTTTTTTAGCTTCTTCTTTTAATCTTTCTTCTTCTTTTCTTTTTAAAAGTTCAGCCTCTTTTTCTTGCTTTTGCTTTTGACGCAACAACTCTTTTTCTTCTTCTTCTTGCTTTCTTTTAGCATCATGTTCTTTAGCTTTTGCAATTAATTCTAACTTTTGTGCAGTAGCTTGATCTATTGCCACAGGTTTTGTAGTTTCCTGTGTTTGAGGAACAAATCTTTTCTTTCTAACTTCAACCTGCACTACTTTTTTGCCCTCAGATTTAGGTCCCAAATTAGTCTTTTTTAATGTTAGGGTGGATTTTCCTGATAATGTTAGTTTGTTGCCATTATCTTGTGTCATTGATTTTCATCTCCGTTTAACGATAAAAAGTTTTGATACTTTTTTAGATTATTATAAACCATACGAGACATATCACTTTTTAAGATTGCAATATGTACCGTATTTTCCTTGTTAAGGGTTATATCTAATTCATCTATACTAAATAAATTAAATATTTCAATAGTTTTAGCAAGAAATGCTATTTTTTCTTTACCATCTTTACCAGCATTTGATGCTTCTATTATAAATTCTACGTTATTTTTTTTGATTTCCTCTTTTACTTTTTCAAAACCAGCAACCAATACTCCTGCCTTTTTAGCCATATTAATACTATTTAAAGCTTTGGTTTTGATAAGATTATCGACTATACTTATTAAATCTTCACCAATTTTTAGATTGTGACGTGTAACTTTGTTAAATATTTTTTTCTCTATAGCTACTTTTAATATAAACCGGTTGTTTGTAACATATATCCCTTTTGCAGGAAGCCTTTTGTGAAAATCAGGCAATAGCATATTATCTATCATAACAAAGCGCAACAACTCTTCAGTTGGCTTAACAATTCCTTCAACGATACATTTACGAACAACCGGTTTCTGTGTCATATTGAGCTCCGATTAGTTATTTTCGTCTTCAAACCAATGCTCACGAGCAGCCATAATGATACGATTAGCCTCAGCTTCTGTAACAACTCCAACACCTAATATTTCAATAAGTTCATCAGAGGCTAAATCTGCTAAATCATCTAGGTTTTTAACACCTTTTTCAGCCAAGTTTAATATCATTTCTTGATCAAGTCCTGACACTGTCTTCAAGCTATCATCAACGCCTAAATTCTTCGTTTTTTCAACAAATTCTTTATTACGTTTTTCAATAAATGATTTTGCACGATTTTGTAATTCTTGAGCTAAATCTTCATCAAATCCATCGATTGAAGCCAAATCTTCAACAGCAACCATTGCGATTTCATCAACTGTTGAAAAACCTTCAGAAATAAGTACATGAGCAATCATTTCATCAACATCAAGAGCAGAAACAAAGCGCTCTGAACGAATTCTATTTTCTGTAGCTCTACGTTCACTCTCTTGAGCTTCTGTTAAGATATCAATATCAGCATTTACAAGTTGAGAAGCCAATTTAACATTTTGACCTCTACGACCAATAGCTAGAGAATATTGATCTTCTGTCACTACAACTTCAATACGATTACTTTCTTCATCAATAACAACTTTACTAACTTCTGCTGGAGCTAAAGCGCTAACAATATATTGAGCCCTATCAGATGAGTAAGGAACAATATCAATCTTTTCACCTTGTAATTCTGTCACAACTGCTTGTACACGAATACCACGCAATCCAACGCATGCACCAACTGGATCGATTGATGCATCTCTTGCCCTTACTGCAATTTTAGCCTTTGAACCAGGATCACGAGATACATTCATAATTTCAACGATACCATCATATATTTCTGGTACTTCTGATGTAAATAATTTAGCCATAAATTCAGGACATGTACGAGATAAGAAAATTTGAGGTCCTCTTGTTTCACGCCTAACATCTAGAACATATGCACGAACTCTATCACCATTTTTAAAGTTTTCTCTTGGAATGATTTCATCACGACGAAGAATAGCTTCTGTTTTACCAATATCTACAATAACATTACCAAATTCTATTCTTTTTACTGTACCATTAATAATTGTACCAATTCTTTCTTTATATTCTTCATATTGTTTATTGCGTTCAGCATCACGAACTTTTTGAGTAATAACTTGCTTAGCTGTTTGTGCTGCAATGCGACCAAAATCAATTGGTGGTAATTGATCAACAATAAACTCACCAACTTTTATATTTGGATTAATTCTTTGAGCTTCTTTTAAAGTTAACTCTGTTGTTTCATTTTCAATAACATCAACAACTGCACGATAGCGAGCAAGAGTGATTGCACCAGTTTTGCGGTTAATATTGACACGAATATCATGTTCAAATCCATACTTTGAACGACCAGCTTTTTGAATAGCTTGCTCCATTGCATCAAAAACATCTTCTCTATCAATATTTTTTTCTCTAGCAACAGTATCTGCCACCATCAAAATTTCTGGTCTTGGCATATTAACGATATTTTCCATTACTTCCTCTTTTAAATTAAAGTTAATCTTTATTATTTTTATGAGCTTTGAGATACTCTGCCCACAATTCATCTGTTAGAATAATTTTTGCTTTTGATACATTATCAAAGGCAATATTGTAAATTGCTTCATCCATTTTGAGTAAAATCTCATCACTTGATGAAACACATTCTATCACACCCTTAAAGCGTTTACGTTTTTCAACTACCTCTATTGTTTCTAACTTAATAAGATATCCTTTAAAGCGACTAAAGTGCTCTATTTTGGTTAAAGGTCTATCTATACCGGGAGAACTAACTTCAAGTACATATTTACCCTCTATTGGATCTTTTTCATCAAAAACAGCAGATATAGCACGGCTAACTTTTGCGCAGTCATCCACAGTAATTTCTTTGCTGTAATCTTTATGCTCAATCATAATTTGAATTACAGGATTTGATTCGCCGACTGTTAAAATTCGCACAGTTTCAAAACCAGCTTCATCAACAATTGGCTCTATTATGTCTGACAAGTAATGCTTTTGCATTCATTTACTCCTCGATTTTGGTAACAAAAAAGCGGGGCTTTTGACCCCACTTTCAAGTTTTTATGAAAGGTTATGTTTTATCTATAACACATTTTTTTTTAAAATAAAGCTTTTTTTTACACTTTTTTCTAACTTTTTTTTATCAACCATCAGTTTTTACTAAAATTTATACTTCAACCCAAGATCTAGCTTAACAGGATATTCTTTTTCAAGATATTGCAATATTTCTCCATAGATACTAAAATCTTTATAATCGTAATTAATTTTAGCCGATAAAACACCCCTATCACGCGAATCCACACTATTATTTCTCAACTTATAAGAACCTAGTGTATTTATGATTTTTGCATTCATTGAATTATATGGATTTGCAAACTCGTGATAATAAGCGAGACCAAGTGTTGTTGTGATTTTTGATTTATCGTTAATCTCTGATACGATGTCTGCATATAAACCAAGCGCACTTTCAAGTGAGAATATATGAGTTGCATCTATATCTAGCGCAAGTTCTCCTCCCCTTTCTTTGATAGATTTATTATATATTCCCGACGCATTTATTCCGACAAATGGTGTTAAAGTTACATTATCAGCTTTTACTATATAGCGTAACTGATTAGAAAGACCATATGTTATTGCAGATGTATTGGCATCATACACATCATTATTTACTCCATAACGTGTATATTCTCCATTCTGATAACCTAATTTTGCTAATGATACAAATTTGAGTGCATTGGATAAACTATATGTAACTGGAACATATCCTTGAACCATAAAGTTTTTGCGACTTGAATTATCGTTATAATCTGTGTTTGTATGAGTAAAGCTTAAACCCAAGCCTAAACGATATTTGTTATTAATCTTCTTA
The DNA here is from genome assembly GCA_045633945.1 of Alphaproteobacteria bacterium. Taxonomy (GTDB): domain Bacteria; phylum Pseudomonadota; class Alphaproteobacteria; order RF32; family CAG-239; genus CAG-267. Next base: position 105,062 of record JAZQZH010000021.1, on the reverse strand, counting down.
TCATACATTGTATACATACTTTGAGAATCTAACTCATATCCTGTTTGTACATCTGTATCATCCCTGCCAAGAAATACTGCATCAGTACCTGCTATAACTCTCACACTATCTCTTGTATTATTAAATAAATCAGCCACAAGCATATCATCAAGACTTCTTGACACTCTTAACTCTTCTTCTACCATGTTGGGCAACATATACTCACCCAAGATTTGTCTTTCTGCTTTAGAGTATGCTTTGGCTGTTTCTTGTTTTTTAAGAATATTAAATAATTCGCTATTATTCTTATTGTAGTTTAAATCATAATATATAGCTTTATCTTGTGTTGTTATCTTGTTGAAATCTTTTAATGATAACTCGATATCATGAGTTCCACTTGTTGTTTCTTTTAATGATACATCATACATATATGATTTAGATGACAACTCAAGATTGGAAACATCTTTTGCCTCTATCGCATTACTTAAAGTAGTTTTTTCTTCAAAATTATCTATAACATCTGCTGATGATACTAATAATTTTCCGCTTATTTCTTCTTGTGTTTTAAAACTTCCACCATTACTAATTATAACGTTACCGCCGTAACTATTCAAATCTATACTGCTTTGGCTTTCAATATCACCTTCGTTTAAAAGTTCTGCGTTATTTTCTAGAACAATATATGTTCCTTCATTTGGTTTACAGTCTTTGCCTGTGCAATCTGATTCACCAATCTTTATTGTTCCTTGATTACTAACCACTACATCTTCACCTGAAGCATATATACCATTACCTGATACAATGTCTATTGTACCATTATTTTCAACTTTTATTGAACCTCCTTCTTCGCTTTTATTTATCGCATAAATACCATATTTGTTTGTTCCTTTTTCAATTTTTATAGCGCCATTATTGATTAAATTATAATCACCTCCATTATTTACATCAAGATACATACCATAGTTTGTACCTTTGCCTTCTACTGTTATTTCTCCTTGAGTATCATTAATTAGAGAACCATTATTTGCATACATACCATATTGATTATTAGAATTCTTTGAGACTATGCTTATTTTACCATTATTGTATGCAGTTGCTCCTTCGTCTGCCTTCATGCCATATCCATACGCAGATGTACCATTTGTATTATTAATTATAATATTTATTTCTGAATTATAATTATTATAGATTTGAGCTTGAGAACCTTTTGCATACATCCCTATAACATTACCAGCTACTCCGTCACTTCCTTCTGTTGTTATATAAATTTTGCCTTCAACATTTGCATTTTCAACATTACTATAAGAATTATATCCAATACTATTCTCAACATACATACCATATATATTAGATGCATTCAGAGAACTACCTGCATTAATTGATATTGTACCTGTTACATCATCAATATCTGCTTCATCACCACTATAATAAGCATTGTATACTATTTTTCTGATATCCTTACTAGTATCTGTAAGGGCATGTATACCATATATATTGTTGTAATCGGCTTTTGCATTAATAGTTATCGTACCATTAACTGTTGACTTTGCATTAATTAGTGCCGCATTGTATACTGTTGTTCCTGCTGTATTTTCTAAAGACGCATCAATACCTACAAGTGTTCCTCCTTGCCCAGATTTTTTTTCTATTTCTATTTTACCTGTAGATATACTACCAGTGTTTGCCTTATCACCTTCTGCATACGCATTTGCAACCACACCACCAGCCCCTTTAATTCCTATAAGAGTCGATCCTTTGGTCGCTGAGCTTTCATCTGTCACTTTTATATTTCCTTGTGAAGTTAATGCTACTTCTGAGCCTGATTTAACATAGGAATTAAATACATTGCCTTGAGCATATATACCAATACCAATAGGGTTTATAGAATCAGAAGGATTAATTTTTTTTCCATCATCTCCCTCATTTTTAATCACTATATTTATATTACCTTGTGTTCCATCACCACCATCATATATTGCTGATGATCTAAATGCATTATAGGTATTATTGTATATGCTCTTTTCGCCACCACCGTCAACAACCATATATTTCATGCTATTTGAAAAAATACCATATGCTCTTCCACCTCCTATATTTGTAACATTTATAAAGCCTTTAGCATTATATCCAGATGCATTATATATATCATTATGACCATTTTCCTGCCCTATATATATACCATATGCCCCTTCTCCATTATTCATAGAGGAACCCTTCACTGTTATTTGGCCTATTGAACCAAACTCTGGCAATATATAAAATTTATCTTTAAATTTTGTTTCGCTATTTACAACAATACCTTTTCCTACAATTCCATAAATATCACTATTACCTGAAATATCAATTATGCCGTTAGCTATTGTGTCCGATGCTGCACCTCCTAAATAGGCATAAGCGTTACTTATTCTACCGCTTGTTGATGTTCCTTCTATACCCACAATAGAACCTGCAACTTCATTTGAAATTTCTATTTTTCCAGTTGCTTTAGCTCCAGATGCAACACCTTGTGTTTTGGCATAAGCATTATAAATATTACTATCTCCAATTATTCCTGTAATATTACCACCTTTGACTATAACTGATGCGTTATTTTTTTTATTAATTGTTATTGTTGCGTTGGCTTCACTTGTAACACCTCTTTCTTCATCTTCAGCTATTTCATGATTATTATATGCAAATCCATTATATATATCATTTCCCTCTCCAGCACCGTGAATACCATAAATTATTGCCTGTGAATCTATATCTTTTATATTAATGCTACCATTTGCTGTCACACTTTTATTATCGGTTAATATTGCTGCTGCATTGTATATCTTTGATTGAGAATATATACCATAAATATTATTAAAACCTGATTTTTTATTTTCTATATTGATTTCAGCATTTTGACCGTAATTATATGAATTATAAACTGCTTCATAGAAAACATCATTACCTTCTTGATCTTTATATGAAGGCTTCATACCATATACATCTCTCAACTCTTCGTTTTGCATATTTATTTTATCATTATTTATATTAAATTGTGTTCCAATATAATCTTCTTTCTTTTGTTCACATACACCTGTTGGGCCAAGATAGTACCTTTGATCTGTATCGCATATACATACATTATTCTCAAATTTATATCCCTTTTTAATTGAACCATCAGCTTCGGTACAGTTGCTATATACGCAAACACCTGTAAGTTCATCTTTTCTGTAGGAAGCATTACAATCTACGCATCCAGTCTCTGGATTTGTATAATTTTCAGCACACTTTATACCACATTGGTCTGATTGGGTTTCTTCATCAAAGCTTACTTCAAAATTTGATGGACATATATCACAGTTTTCTCCAGTCCATTTATATTTACCATTTTTATTTTTTTCATCACATGAGGGTTGCTCTGTTATACACATGTCCATAGTTGGCTCATATTCATATTTTTTTCCCTCATATTCTTCAGGACATATACATTTATTTTCATCTTCAGGATCTATTATAAAGTTTTGCTTACAAACACATTCCCCTTCTGCATTTTGCTCTTTACCTTTACCACAATTTTTTTCTTGAATACATTTGCCATTTATTTCGTTATATCCTGTTACACATATACATGCATTGTAATATTGTATTTTATTTTCGTCATCACAAGAAATCTTTTCGAAACATGTTCCATCGAAGTTTATATAATTATCATTTTTACAGATATCACAACTTTCTCCACCATATCCTTCATTACAAATGCACACCCCTGTATCTTGATCATATATACCGCGCGAATTACAATGTATAGAATTGAGATCACTCCACTCTTCATAATAGCCATCACCCTCTTCATATTCTTCACCAGATGACTGTACACATTTACCTTCTATTTCGTAATAACCTCGTCTTTCATCACAAACGCACTCATTTGCCCTTTGTGTCAACCCTTGACTTCTATCACATTCTATTTTCTTATAACAAATGCCTTGAGTTTGGATATAACCATCATCACACTTGCTACAATATTCCCAGTTACCTGATAGATAAACTTCACAATGTTCTATATCTGAATAACAATAATCTTTACCTACATCGCCGTGTGTTCCGTAACCATCAATACATCTATCACACTTATTTTTATTTTGTTCTTCACAATTATCTATTTTTCTATAACAAACATTCTCTTCTAAATTATATTCGTCTTTACATTTATTACAAGTATCTCTATTTTGCTCTTCACAATTCTCTATTCTCTTGTAACAAATACCGTCTTCTAAATTATATCCACTATTGCACTCATTGCAAATATCTTTATTTTGCTTATTACAATTATCTATTTTTCTATAACACTTATCATCACCTGCTTGACCATATTTTCCATATCCATTTTTACAAATACACTCTTTTTTTTGTGTATCATATTCGGTGTTTTCAGGACAGTCTTTTATACACTTATTATTTGTTAGTAAAAAGCCTTCTGCGCACTCAGAACACTTATCCTTGTTATATTTTTCACAATTTTCAATCTTTTTATGACATTTGCTATCATAAAGAAAGTACTCACTATCGTTGCAAGACTTACACTCTCCCTTTTGCTGCTGTGTACACCCTTCGATTTTTTTATAGCATTTTTCAGCATCTCCAAAATGCTCATAACCACTATTACATTCACATTTTTTTGTTGCAGAACTATAAGAACTATTACTTGGACAAGTTATTGATAATATACATTTTTTACCATTATTTGACACCGTATAATTCTCTTCACATTTGTCACATCTATCCTTATTTTGGATTGTACAGTTAGCAATTTTAGGATATTCGGGATCATCTTCTGAGGCACCACCTCCGCCACTACTAGAACCACCTGCCAAAGCAAAAGCAGCCGCTGTCGCACCCGCTCCCAACAATGCAGTAGTTATTATATACGGACTATCTGACTTATTTTCCACCTTTTCCTTCGGCGCAGGACTATTTCCAAAAAAACGACGATAAGAACTATCGGAAATATTTTTCAAACAAGACGGCTTTTTAGTTGCTCCATAAGATGTCAACACAACATATGACTTCTTATCTTGCATTGAAACAGCTATACACACAGGGTTATAACCATTTTCATCAACACTTTCTAGAGAATATCCTCTATATAATAAACTTTCAATTTTTCGTGCATTACCTTGACGTGCCAGCTCATAAAATGCCCTAGCAACACTCATTGAGGCACTAGATGTTGCAGAAAAGAACAACACACAACAAAAAGCACAAATAGCACAAAGAATTATTTTCCTTCTTATTTTCAAATACTTAAACACAAACAAAGCCCTCTTAAATAGATAGATACACTCATTTGTAGTAATTTTAACCCAAAATGTTTAAAAAATAAGTTAAGAATTAAGCGCTTTTTTTAAAATAGACTTGATTTTGTAAGTTTTTTTAAGTAGAGTAAGTGAAGTTTGTTTGTTTTAGGAAGAAATTGATATGATTGAGAAGAAAAAATATTACCCAGAATTAAATGCAAAAATAAGCTTTCCAAAAATGGAAGAAGATATCATAAATTTTTGGAATGAAGACAATACTTTTGAAAAATCAGTTAAAAATCGAGACAACGCAGAAGAATTTGTTTTTTATGATGGCCCTCCATTTGCTAATGGCACACCTCACTATGGGCATATCATGGTGTCTTATGTAAAAGACACTGTTGCTCGCTTCCAGACTATGAACGGCAAAAAAGTTGAACGCCGCCTCGGATGGGACTGCCATGGTTTACCCGCTGAAATGTCTGCCGAAAAACAACTCCAAGTTTCTGGACGTAAACAAATTGAAGAGTTTGGTGTTGAGAATTTTAATAATTTTTGCAGAACAGACGTTTTAAAATATTCTAATATTTGGGTTGATATGTTTAAACGTATTGGTCGATGGGTTGATTTTAATAATGACTATAAAACTATGAATTTATCATTCATGGAAAGCGTTATCAAAAACTTCAAAGACTTATACGACAAAGGTTTAGTTTATGAAGATTATAGAGTTCTTCCATATTCTTGGGCAGCAGAAACTCCTTTATCAAATTTTGAAGTAAACCAAGGATATCAAGACAAAACTGACAGCGCAATTACAGTGATGTTTAAGCTTGAAAACGGTCAAAAAATCTTGGTTTGGACAACTACTCCTTGGACACTCCCTTCAAACTTAATGCTCGCGGTTGGTAGTGATATAGACTATGTTGTTATGAACGAAAATGGTCAAGATTATATTATTGCAGAAGCTCGTCTTGGTAGCTATAAAAAACAATTAGAAAATGCAACATTAGTTAAAAAAATAAAAGGCTCTGATTTGCTTGGCATGAGCTACGAACCAATGTTTAACTATTTTGCAGATTTAAAATCAAAAGGTGCATTCAAGATTTTGAGTGGCGAGTTTGTATCAACAGAAGATGGTACTGGTATTGTTCATATCGCACCAGGCTTTGGTCAAGATGACTTTGATGTATGCAGATTATACGATGAAAATTTCCCTGTTATATGTCCTGTTGACGAAGCTGGTAAATTTACCGCAGAAGTTAAAGATTATGTTGGCATGCAGGTATTTGAGACCAACGAACCAATTATGCAAAGACTTAAAGAAAATGGTCTATTAGTGAAAAAAGAACAATACACACACTCTTATCCTTTCTGCTGGAGAACAGATACTCCTCTTATGTATAAGGCTATGAGTTCGTGGTTTGTTAAGGTTACAGATTTTAGAGATAATATGGTTGCAAATAACCAACAAATCACTTGGATGCCTTCTCACATTAAAGATGGTCGTTTTGGTAAATGGTTAGAGGGAGCTAGAGATTGGTCTATTTCTCGTAATCGCTTCTGGGGTACTCCTATTCCTGTTTGGAAATCTGACAATTCAAAATTCCCAAGAATCGATGTATTTGGATCTATTCAAGAGATTAAAGAAAAAACAGGGATAGAGGTTACAGATCTTCATAAACCATATATTGATGATGTAGTATATCCAAACCCAGATGACCCATCTGGTAAAACCATGATGAGAAGAGTATCAGACGTGTTTGACTGCTGGTTTGAAAGTGGGTCTATGCCTTATGCTCAAGTGCATTATCCTTTTGATAATAAAGAATGGTTTGAAAATCACTTCCCTGCAGATTTTATTGTTGAAGCAATAGATCAAACTCGCGGATGGTTCTATACTTTAACAGTTTTATCCACCGCTCTTCATAATAAACCAGCATTTAAGAACTGCATTTGTACTGGTTTATTGATGGCAGAAGGTGGACAAAAATTATCAAAACGCCTAAAGAACTACCCAGATCCTAATGATATATTAAACACAATTGGTTCTGATGCATTACGTTGGTTCTTGATCTCTTCTCCGGTATTAAAAGGTGGCAACCTTGCAGTTGATAAAGAAGGTAAAGAGATTGCAAAAGCAACTCGTAAAGCATTAATTCCATTCTGGAACGCATATTACTTCTTTACTTTGTATGCAAATGCAGAAGGAATAAAAGCAACAGAGATTTCACATTCAGATGATGTATTAGATAGCTATATTCTAGCTAAGTTAAAAACATTAGTTAATAATGTAAAATCTAATATGGAAACTTATGAAATTGCTCGCGCATGCACAGAGGTTGAAGACTTCTTAGAAATACTTAATAACTGGTATATTCGTCGTTCTCGTGCACGTTTTTGGAGTGGTGATGATGTAAGTGCATTTAATACACTTTACACAGTACTTATTAATGTTGCTAAAATATCTGCTCCTTTAATGCCATTTATCAGTGAGTTTGTATATAGAGGTCTTGTTAACGGCGAATCTGTTCATCTTACAGACACACCAGATTTAAGTGCTATTGCAGATAATGATGAACTCATAAAACAAATGGATATGACTAGAGCTATTTCTTCTGTTGCAAAATCTATCAGAGAAGAGCACAAGCTTAGAAACAGATTACCTCTCAAATCTATGATTGTTGCAGGTGATAACGCTGAAAGCTTAAAAGACTTTGCTGAAAGCTTAAAAGATGAAGTCAACGTTAAAGAAGTTATTCTCAAGTCTGAAATTAGCGATGTTGCTAGTCGTTTCTTATATTTGAAGACTCCTTTGATTGGTAAAAGACTTGGCGCATTTATGAAGGATATTATGGCTAAATCTAAAACAAATGAATGGTCTCAAAATGAAGATGGCACATTATCCATTGCTGGTCAAACATTGATGGCTGAAGAATACGAGCTTCGTTTAGTGATTAATGAAGGCATGAACGGTTCTTCACTTCCTGATAATACAGCTGTTGTTATTTTGGATACAGAAATTGATGAAAACCTTGAAAAAGAAGGCATTGCTCGTGACTTTGTTAGAATGATTCAAGCTCTTCGTAAAACTAAAGATTTTGATATTACTGATAGAATTAAATTAGCTTATAGCTCTGAAAATACTATGGTGAAAACTGCAATTAGCGAATATGCAGAATATATCAAAGAACAAGTTTTGGCTTTAGAGGTTATTGAAAAGACTGATATTACTGAAGCTAGCATTGAAGAACTTGGCGGTGATAAAGTTAAGTTTGACATCATAAAAGCAGCTTAAGTGCTTTAATTTAAAGCTTTTAATTGACGAGAGGATGATGCCGTTATCCTCTCGTTAATTATTTTTAAACACATATCTCATATATGTTTATTATGACAGTTTAAATAAACGGAGTTTATCATGAAAATTGATATAGAAACATCCCCTGTTGATGATAGTATTGAAACCAACACCACAGAAGAAAAAACAAAAAACATTTTTCATAAAATAAAAAATTTGATAACGGCAGCATTTTTTATACCCACACTTTATATGCTTCCTTATGTATCTTGTTTACAAGATGTCATTCCAGGTTTGTGTATATCCTTAATGCTCGCTTTATTATGGCGCATGTCGCTTCATGATAATAAAATAGTGAGATTTATCCCATATTTTATATTACTCCTTTTATTTTGTTTACCGCTCTTGATGAGTTTATATATGGATAGATACTTAATAATATATATTATTGCTCTTATAATACTCGGCGTACCCCTTTTTACAAATAATGAAATTGCGCGATCTTTAGCGGCATTAATAATTATTCTTTTTTATAATATGATAGCCCTTAGAATGGTTGATTATGCGTTTGGCGCTGTAATGAAGCCGATAATTTATCTCTATCCTGAAAACAAAACAGAAGTATCTGTTGAACTAGGTAATGCTTATAAAATTTCTCATTCATACCCTAAATATGAAAAAGTGTGGAATGTTGTGGCTGATAGCAGTAGTAACATTTTATATGATGGAAGAAATTATTACGGACTTTACTGGGAAGGAAAAGGTAGCGTTGATTTTGATATGAATGATGGCTTTGTGGTAAAAGGTAGTGATAGCGCTAAATTTTTAGAAGAAAAGCTTGCTCTTTTAGGCTTAAGTGAAAGAGAAGCAAATGAGTTTATCATCTATTGGCTACCAAAGTTAGAAAGTAATGCTTATAACTTTATTAAGTTTGCAAGCATTGAAGCTCAAAATGAATATATGCCTTTGAGCATATCTCCTAAACCTAATACAACCATTAGAGTACTTATGGGATACAAAGGATTAAACAAAAAAATTGAGGTTAAAGAACAAATTTTACCATCCAAACCAGAACGCAGCGGATTTGTTGCGGTTGAATGGGGTGGAACAGAAATTGGCGATAATATTGTATATTAAAAAAGGAGGGATTTACCCTCCTTTTTTATTATTAACTACACATACCATTATGCAATGTCGATAATTTTTTATTCATACTGCACATTTGGTGCTGTCTTCGTTTTTGCTGTAAATCTATAACCTTTCGTTTTTGCTTTAGATTATTCCTTACGCTTCTTTTAGCTACCATTGCTTTAATCTTTTGATAGTTTTGACTAAACTCTTCATCTGAACTAATCAAAAAATATACTCGCTTATTAAACCTTGCAATATCAGCCTTGGACCAATTCTCTGTTTTTGCACTCTCACAAAAAGCAACAAACTCTTTAAAAGTATTAAAATCTAATTTCCCCATGCAATCTCTCCTCTTTTTTCTACCACAATAGAGAGAGTATATCACATTTTTAGACAAAAAGCAAGCCTTTTAAGCATATGATAATGCATCTAAAGCGCCTTGTAGAATATATGCAGCAGCGGATGCATCAAGAATTTTTGCTCTTTTTTTACGAGATAAATCAACTTCTTTTATTAAAAAATTTTCCATCGCTGATGATGATAATCTTTCATCCCACAAAAAAACTGGTAGATTAAGATTTTCTTCTAAAAATAAAGCAAATTTTTTCACTTCTTGGGCTATTTCTCCTTCCATTCCGTTCATTTGCAAAGGAAGTCCCATTACAATAGCACCAATCTCTTTTTCTTTTATAATCTTTTTTAATTCTTCAATATCTGTTTTATCATCTTTACGATATAAAATTTTATATGATGTAGCGATGGTTCTTAACAAATCAGACACAGCAATCCCCATGCGTTTTGAGCCATAATCTATCCCTAGTATAGCCTTATATGGAGGAAGGATTGATTTGAACTCTTTGATATTCATTTTTACCTCTAATAAAATTATTACAACATTTTTTTATGTAAATAGTTGATTGTTAGGAAAAAGTAAAGATATTTTGTTTTATTTTGTAATTATATACGAATTAGGATAATTTTATGAAAAAAATAACATTATATTTTGCATTATTTTTTATTTTAATTACTTGCAATGCTTTTGCAAAGGTTAAACCTATTGAACAACAACGACAAGAATGGGATACTTGGCTTTCTAATCTTAAACTTGAAATGATTGAAAAAGGAATTTCAAAAAAAACAATAAAAAAAGCATATAATGCAGACTTTTTTCATGAAAGAAAAGAAGTTGTTTTACAAGATAAAAAACAAGCTGAGTTTTTGTTAACTTCTGATGATTATATAAATAAGCTAGTAAATAAACATAAAGTTAGCTTAGCTAGAGAGCATTACAAACAACTTGAACCAAAATATAATGAGATTTCTGACAAATATGGTGTTCCTCTTAATTATCTTATCTCTTTTTGGGCAATTGAAACACACTTTGGATACAATAAAGGAAAATATCATCTAATTGATGGATTAACAAATTTAAGTTATAAAAATAGAAGATCCAAATTTTTTAAGAATGAATTATATAATGCTCTTAAAATTATGGAAACCCAAGATTTAAAACCTCATAAAATGATGGGTTCCTGGGCTGGAGCTATGGGACACTTTCAGTTTATGCCCTCTACCTATAATGCCTATGCAGTTGATTATAATAATGATGGTGTTGCTGATATTTGGGATGATTTTGATGATGCAATCGCAAGTGCAGCAAATTATTTATCTAAACTTGGTTGGAAATCAGATGAACCTTGGGGACAAGAAGTGATTTTACCTTGGAATTTTGACTACAACTTAGTTGGCGCTAAAAAATATAAAAAAGTATACGAGTGGAAAAAGATGGGCATTATCGGTAGTAATGGTAAAGCGCTTCAGCTTCCTTTGGATGCTAATGCTGTAATTACTCTTCCAGATGGAAGGCGCGGTAGAGCCTATATTACTCTTAGCAATTTTAGACGTATTATGATATGGAATCGCTCAACAAACTATGCTCTAGCTATTGTTAAAATGGCAGACTACATAAAAAATGAAAAAAATGTTACCCCTTTAGGTGATAAAATAAACTACAAACCAACTGATGAAGATGTTTTAACCATACAACGTTTTGCAAATCGTATCTTTAAGCTAAGCTTAAAAGAGGATGGCAAATTGGGTACAAAAACAAAACTCGCAATTAAAAAATTGCAAAAGAAATGGAAGATACCTCAGGATGGGTATCCTGATTATCAGCTATTATATAGAGTAAAAAACTTTAAATCTTGGGCAGATTTTAGAGCTCCCAAACAACCGCGAAAACCTAAAAAACTCTATTAATTTAAGATATGCGCTCAATAATTGCAGATTTATTTCTAACTTTTTTATCTGATATAGTTATAGCATCTTTTACTAATTTACCAACCTCTTTTATTTTATCTTTATCCTCAGCATGTATGCAACAAAGAGGTGTTCTTGCATCCACCTTATCACCAACCTGACAAAAAGAAGTAAAACCTGTTGTATAATTTATGTTTTGGTCTGGGTGGGTTCTTCCACCACCTAACATAATAACACCAAGCCCAATACTTCTAGTATCTATTTTAGAAATATATCCACTTGTATTAGCATATATCGGCTCAATATATTTTGCTTGAGGAAGCTTATTTTCATAATCTTCTAATATGTTTTTATTTGCGCCTAGAGATGCTGCCATTTTAATAAAACGCTCAAAAGCATATCCTTTATCAATGCTTTTTTGCAATAACTCTTTGGCTATTGTGATATCTCTTGCTACACCACTATTTATAAGCAACTCTTGGCATAAAGACATTGTTACTTCATGAAGTCGTCTATCTACTGTTTTACCTTTTAAATAATCCAATGCCTCTCTTAACTCTAAAACATTACCAACAGCAGAGCCTAAAACACTATCCATATCTGTTAAAAGAGCTGTTGTTTTTGTGTTTGCGCTATTAGCAACATTTACTATAGAACGAGCTAACTCTCTTGCTCTCTTCTTATTTTCCATAAAAGCACCATTACCACACTTTATATCCATAACAAGATATTTAAGACCAGCTGATAACTTTTTAGATAAGATTGATGCAGTAATCAATGGAATTGATTCAACTGTAGCACAAACATCTCTTATTGCATATAACTTTTTATCTGCAGGTGCTAGTGATGCTGTTTGACCTATAATTGCACAACCAACATTTTTCACTGTCTTTTTAAATGTTTCCACATCTGCTTTGGTGTTATATCCTTCAATTGAATCTAATTTATCTAGAGTTCCTCCTGTGTGACCTAAACCACGCCCCGCAATCATTGGAACATAAACACCACAAGAGGCCAGCATTGGCGCGAGCATAAGACTTACCTTATCCCCCACTCCTCCGGTTGAATGCTTATCAACAATTGGGGCATCTATATCTTCAAAGCAAATCTTTTCCCCAGAATCGCGCATAGCTAAAGTCAGATTTAATGTTTCCTCTTTATTTAATCCATTTAAAAATGCAGCCATTGTAAATGATGCTGCTTGCACATCAGCAAGGCTACCATCACTTATGCCTTTTATTAAAAATTCTATCTCATCTTTGTTCAAGATTTCTTTATTTCTTTTTTTACGGATAATCTCTTGTGGTAACATTTTACTCTCCTTTAGTGAGAAATGTAGTAACTAACTTAACTAATTTATCCGAGGCTTTGGCAGCTTCAGATAATGTTTCTTGATGTGATGGAGTATTATTTACTAGTCCCGCTGCATAATTTGTTATAACAGAAATACCTAGCACATCCATTCCAAAATATACCGCAGAAATAACTTCTGGAACTGTTGACATTCCAACAGCATCCGCGCCTAGTATTCCAAAAGCTTTAACTTCAGCTGATGTTTCAAAATTAGGTCCTACAACCATTAAATATACACCTTCTTTTAACTCTACATCAATTCCCTCTGCAACTTCTTTTATTTTTTGACGTAGTTTTAATGTATATGCATTGTTCATTGACGGGAATCTTGGGCCTCTATCATCATCATTTGGACCAATTAATGGATTTTTACCACTAAAATTAATGTGATCATTAATTAACATCAAACTTCCTGGAGCTAAATCTTTACGCAAAGAACCAGCTGCATTTGTTACTAATAAGCGCTTTACCCCTAATTTTTTTAATATATACATCACATCTGCAATGACTTTTGGATCATGTCCTTCATATAAATGGAATCGACCATTTAAGCAAAGTATTTCATTATCACCTATATAGCCTTTTATTAATTCTCCTTTGTGTCCTGCAACAGTACTTTTAGGAAAACCTTCTATATCTTTATATTTTAATATTTTTGCTTCTTTTAATTCGCTAGCAAATCCACTTAATCCGGAACCTAAAATGATAGCAGTTTTAGGGCTCTCTATACACAAATTCTTTTTAATAAAATTAATGGTTTTACTAATCATTACGCAACTCCATAGCATTAAATTGATAAGGAATTAAATCTTTTAATTTATATGTTTTGCAAATTTTTTGATTGTCCGCCAAATGAACTAATGTATCTGGGGTTGAAAACTCCCCTATTCTTTGCAAACATGCTCCGCATGGATATACTAATCCTTTACCACTTGAAGTTATCAGAATTTCAATAATTTTTTTATCTCCCCCAGCAATCATTGTGGCTATTGCCCCTGCCTCAGCACATGTTCCACATGGATATGATACATTTTCAACATTACAAGATGAAAAAATATTTTGATTTTCTGTAAAGATTGAAGCACCAACATAAAACTTTGAATATGGTGCATATGCATTGTCACGCGCCACAATTGCTTTTTGCAAAAGTTTTTCTCTTATCTCCATAAATACTCCTTTTTTTTAAATAATTTGCGTTTTTTTTAACAATATTATCGTTTCGTTAATTTTTTGTATTATACAATAACAAAAAAATTTAGCAAAGCTTATTTTTATATTAGGAGAAAAACGTGCTAAAAAAGGTTATTATAGGTATTCTTTGTTTTTTAATTCTAGCCATTACAGGTTTAGGAATATATATTTATACGCTTGACTGGAACAAACATAAATCAATTGTTGCGCATAGATTATCTCAAATCACTGGACTTAAAGCAGCAATCGATGGAAATTTAAGTATTGAGCTTTTTCCAAAGCCTAAATTTTCAGCAGGACTCGTTAAATTCACTCATGGTAACTCTCGCACACCATTAGCAGAGGTTAATAATATTTCTGCTAATGTCGATTTTTTGCCTCTTTTGAGTAATCAGTTTATCTTAAGTGGTATGACTTTAACTGGTGCTGAAATTAGCTTAGTAACTGATGAAAAAGGTACTCGCAATTGGGGTAGCTCTACTAAAGCAGGGAAAAATAAATCAGGAAATATTGAAGTTTCTTTCAATGATGTAAAGATAGTAGAATCCTCTATAACTTTTGAAAATAAACAAAATAAAAATAAATTTACTTTACCTAAAGTATCTGCTAGCATAAGTGCTCCTTCATTAAAAGGTCCATACAAAACTAGCGGTAAATTCACTCATAACAAAAAAGAAGTTAATTTTAGTGGTAGCATCGAAAATAATAAAGACCTTAAAGTTAAAATGAATATAAATTGTGGAGTAATAGGTTCTAAATTTTCTATTGATGGTGTTTTAGGAGATAAACCTAAGGGAACTGTTATATTAGAGGGTAAAAGCTTATATGAAACACTTACAACTGTATTTGGAGAAGATAGTATATCTAATAAATATAACGAATCTATGTATGTATCTTTTACATATGGTAAAGATAATGAAATTTTAAAATTAAATAACTTTAATGTGAAATATGGAAACAACACTATTGGTAATGGTTTTGTGAATCTTAGCAAGGGAGAAAAGTGGAATATTTCTTCTGATATTGATATGTCAAAATTTGACCTTAGTTTATTAGAAAACATAGGTATAGATATTGTAAACTACTCAAATAACATAAATGAAGAAACAAAACTTCCTAATGTTGATATGGATATTAGTGTAAAATCTGATAATGCTACATATAAAGGAGCAGCTGCTCACAAGCTAAACATGGGAGTTACATATAATGATGGTGTTATTAATCTTAATAGATTTGCCGTTACTATGCCAGGCGAAACAACCATTAAATCTTTAGGGAAATTAACAACAACCCCAAAATTAGAGTATATATTTGAAAACACTCTAGAAAGTAAAGATATAAAAACTTTTGCTTCACTATTTAATATCAATCTTACAGCAAAGGCGTCTAAAGAAAATAAAAAATCTATATTTGGTAGAGCTCAGGCTGAATTTATGATTAGTGGCGGAAAAGACGCTATTAAAGTAGCTTTATCAAAAGCTTTGATAGACAACACTAATTTTTCTGGAAATTTGGGTTTTGTATTTAATGAAGGTGAAACGCATGTAATATTGCAAACAGATTTAGAAAAAATATTATTTGATAAATATGTTGATTTAGCATATGTAAATGATAAAAAGCAATCATTTGAAGATAAGTTATTATATCAACTAAATTTATCTCCTTGGAAAGGTAAATTTACAACTGATGCAGCCATCAATATAAAAAATGCTGTTTACAATAATATTGCTTTAGAAAACTTACAATTTGATTTTGTTGCGGATGAAAACAATTTAAATATAGAATCTCTCTCTATTGAAAACTTCGCTGGCTCTCAAATAAATCTTAAAGCAGATATTAAAAATCCTTATTCAAATCCTTATTTTGAAGAGCTAACATATGATATTAAAACAGCAAACTTCCCTGGTTTTGCGACAAATATTGGTTTAGATACTGGTTCGAAAGATATATTTAAAAGGAAAACTTTTGCATCACAAGGTATTATAAATGGTTCTATGAGCCAATTAAATATAAGCTCTATCCAAAAATTTGGCGACACAGAAATTTCATATACGGGTATAGCTGCAAATGCTAAAGATGGGGATCTATCTTTAAATGGAGATATTGAATTAAAAGCTAATAACTTTACAAAATTTGCCCAAGCTATTGGTTTTAGTAATTATAAACCAGATCTTCCTGTTACAACATTTACTCTGAACGCACAGATTGTTGGATCATTTAACTTATTTGAATTAAATAATATAAACGCACACTTAGGAACAAATCATATTCAAGGCATTGTTAAAGTAGATAATACAACATCTAAAGCGAAGATTCTTGCTGATTTAAACTTTGATAACTTTAACATAAATAATATGTTTAATATTAGTAAAAAACAAGAAAAACCATTAATAAGCACAACAAACACATTTATTGATAAATTAAATCTATCTGATGAAAAGATTGATTTATCTTATCTTAATAATGTTGATTTTGATATTACAGCTAATATAAAACAACCTATTTGGAATAATCAAAAATATGCAGACTTAAAGACAAGAGTCATGCTCAATGATGGTGTAATTAATGTCGAAAAATTTAACATAAAAAAAGATGACAGTGTATTTGATGTTAACTTCATTCTTGATAGTAAAAATTTAGCAAAGATTACAGGTAATTATAATATATCTAAATATAATGCACCATCATTTGGAGGTAGTATATATAAGATTGAAAAAGCCATCTTAAACTCAAAAGGTAGTTTTGCTTCTAATCTACTTTCAGAAAAAGCATTTTATGATAATTTAAGCGCCAAGGGTAATTATAGTCTCACAAATCTTGTTATGAATGGTTGGGATTTGGATGTTATCAAATTTGAATTAGAACAACGCAAATCTATTAAAGATTTGGAAGAAGTTATTGCAAGCAACCTAAGAATGGGCAAGACATTGTTTAATAAAGGAAGTGGTAAATTTGAGTTTTCAAAAGGTGTATTTGTATCAGATAATTCTGTTTTAAGCTCACCTGTTGAAAATTTAGACATGAAAATAAATGTAAATTTAGGTAGTTGGTTAATAACGTCTGACTTTAATATATTTTATAATAATGCTTCATTTTCTGACGTGGTTAAATTTAACCTATCTGGAGATGTATCGAATCCTGAGTTAAAAATTAATATTAACGAAAGTATAGAGCGTATTAAAGAGGTTGAGAATCGAATTTTAATTGAAAATGAAGGCATAAAAAAGCAAAAAGATGGTATTTTACAAAGTAGAATCGATATTTTACAAAAAAGTATTGATGAAACTAAGCAAAACATAGAGCGCATGTCTTTGGATTTCATTAAATTTAAGCCTACAACTAACAATAAAGATATTGTAAAAGCATATAATCAACTACAAGCGAAATTAAAAGAAGTTGAAAATAATATTAATAATCTTGGCACTGCACTAAAAGGGCAAAATAGTGAAAAAGATTTGATGGATATAGAGGCTAAAATTGCAAAAGAGTCATCTAAAATAATATATTTACCTAAATCTCTTGAAGAAAACTTCATCGCTGAAAGTAAATATATATTCGACAACAGTTTTAGTAAACTTACATGGTTATTTAATTTGGCACAAAACAACTCTTCTTACTACAATAGTTTAGTTGAGGTTTACATGAAACAGATTGAACTGTTAAAAACAACAGATGAACCTATTGCTGAAGAAACAGTTGCAAAATTAAAAGAAGATACTGATAAAATATCTGATAATAGTGATAAAATTAGCGTATTATATAACAGAATTAGAGATAGTTATCTAAATATTATCGATAGTAGCAGTCTTATTGATATGAAGAGAAATAATGATATGGCTGTTCAAGCTCTATATACAATGTTATCTTATATCAAACAATTAAACGATAACATTGTAAGTAGTATTGATGAATTTAGATCTGTTTTAGATATTGAAGCTAGAGATTATGATACATATTTACTCTATCCACCAGAAACAGTGGATGAAATAGATATTAGTTCACCTGTTGTTAAAAATACTAATCAGACAAAAAATAATGCACCTGAATTAGAAAAAAAAAATGACAACATTATAAAAGATAATGAAATTAAAAATAATAATACTACAGAAAGTAGTATTTTAAAAAACAAAGATGAGTTAAAAATATCTTTTAATACTTTTGCAAATAGTGTAGCCTCTTTATTTAATACACTCAAAGCTAAAAACAAGCACGACATTCAACCTGCTAGTGAAACAGGAATAAAGAGTATAGTTAATAATATTCCAGAAATGAATACCTTTGTAGTTGCAGAAAAAACTATTGAGTCTAACCTAGAACCAGTTGTTATAGCTGAAGATATTAAGACTAATCTAGAACCAATTGTTATAGCTGAAGATATTGATACTAACCTAGAACCAGTTGTTGTAGCTGAAGATATTGATACTAACCTAGAACCAGTTGTTATAGCTGAAGATATTAAGACTAACCTAGAACCAGTTGTTGTAGCTGAAGATATTAAGACTAACCTAGAACCAGTTGTTGTAGCTGAAGATATTGATACTAACCTAGAACCAGTTGTTGTAGCTGAAGATATTGATACTAACCTAGAACCAGTTGTTATAGCTGAAGATACTAAGACTAACCTAGAACCAGTTGTTGTAGCTGAAGATATTAAGACTAACCTAGAACCAGTTGTTATAGCTGAAGATATTAAGACTAACCTAGAACCAGTTATTGTAGCTGAAGATATTAAGACTAACCTAGAACCAGTTGTTGTAGCTGAAGATATTAAGACTAACCTAGAACCAGTTGTTATAGCTGAAGATACTAAGACTAACCTAGAACCAGTTGTTGTAGCTGAAGATATTGATATTGCTCAGAAGCCAGTTGTTGCTATTGATAATTCTATTGTAGATAAAACTAAACTAGCGTTATCAGATATAATATATAATATTTCTCAAAAAGAGGAAATGGTTTTAAAAAATATCAAGCAGCAAGAAGTAGCAATAGAAACAGAGAATAATTCAAATACATTAAAAATAAATCCTGTTATTGCTATGAATATTGGAAAAACAGATTTAGTAGATATTGATATAAAATCATCATTAACATCACATAAAAGAAAGGGATTTTATTTCAAGAAAGATGCTACAAAAGAAGAAGGTATAAAAGTATCTATTGATGAAAATACTATCAATGAGGATAAAATAAAAGAGAAACTTGAACCCCAAAAAGAAAAGCAGTTCCTAAAGTTTTTTGCGAATTCAAATGATAATTTCACAAGAAATATTGATGTAAAAACATCTGATATTGTTGCTGAATATAAAAAAGAGCTTCAACATAAACATTATGTTTTTACAAATACATCAACAATCTCTGGTAGCGGCGAAGTTGGTAAATATATCCTACGTAGTAAAAATGAATATAAACCAATAAAAAATCACAATAAATATATATTTGCTGCAAATAATGTAGATAAAATCACCTTATCAGGAAGTGTTGGTAAAAAAATAGCTTTATCTGTTAAATAATCCTTTTTCTAGTTTACTTAACAGTTTGTTCTATCTTATAATACTGAATATATTTATAAGGAGATTCGTATGTTTAATAGACCCACTGTTGCTGTATTACCTGTTGCAGGATTATCTACAAGAAATTTACCTGCTACTAAAGCTATGCATAAAGGTTTTTTATGCTTAAATAACCTTCCTATTATTCAATATGCTGTTGATGCGTGTATAGAAGCAGGTGTTGAAGAAATTATTTTCATATATAGTGACGAAGTTAGTAAATCTATGTATAATAGATATTTCTCACCAAATCCGTCTTTGGAAGAGTGTTTACTTCGAAATGACAAATTAGAATTATGGGAAGCTCTAAAACGCACAACACCAAGTGGTGTAAAATTTTCTTTTGCAAAACAAGATGAACCTAAAGGAAATGGACATGCAATATTGTGTGCTAAAGATATTATTGGAGATAGAGATTTTATGGTAATGTGGGTAGATGATGTTTATGTATGCAGAGGAAAAGGTATCTTATTACAATTACTAGATGTATATGAAAGAGTTGGTGGAATAGTTGAAAATATTATATCCTATCCTAAAGAACAGCTTTCAAGATATGGTGTACTTAAAGGGATTGAAAAAGAATCCGAAAACATAATTAAAGCATCTGGAGTTGTTGAAAAGCCTAAAATTGAAGAAATAGAGTCTGAATATGCAAGTATGGGACCATATATTTTACCTAATCTTGTTTTAGACATTTTACCAATGGTTACAAAAGGAAGTAATGGTGAAATAAATCTAACTGATGCTATTAATTTGGCTGCAAGCAACGGATGCGAATTGAGGGGAGTTATAACCACTTCTGAACGTTATGATTGCGGAACAAATGAAGAATTAGCAAAATCAGACATCCGCTTATCTATACGCAAAAATAAGGTTTTGTACAATGAAGCATTAAAAACGATAAAAGAGCTGGACAATAAATTATAATAAGATTGTTTTTGAACAAGAGGCGTAAATGATAAATTTTATATGGATATTTATGTTCTTGCTTGCTGTGGCTTCAGCCTTGGCTCAATTATTTTTTTATAACAATTATGATATTTTTTCAAAATTAACAAAAGCTATTTTTTTAAATGCTGGTGCAGCTGTTGAAATTTCTATCGGGTTAATTGGTATTTTAAGCTTTTGGTTGGGGATGCTTAAAATAGTAGAAAGAACAGGCTTTGCTGAAACAATATCCAATAAACTAACCCCTTTATTTAAGATTATCATGAAAGATATTCCGGATAACAGTCCTGCAATTTCGTGTATAGTTTTGAATATGGCTGCAAATTTTTTAGGCCTTGATAATGCAGCCACACCAATGGGATTAAAAGCCATGGAAGAATTACAAAAACATAATAAGAAGAAAGATGAAGCAAGTGATGCTCAAATATTGTTTATGATTCTTAATTCTTCATCTGTTACTCTCATACCCATCACAATATTTATGTATCGATCTGAAATGGGAGCAAAATATCCTACGGATGTTTTTATACCTATTCTACTTGCAACCACTATATCTACCCTATTTGGTTTTATTAGTGTTGCCATTAAACAAAAAATAGATTTGAAAAATAATTTTATTTTGAAGCTACTATTGTTTTTGATTGGCATAACTTTTTGCATTTGTACTTTATTTTTCTCTATTAGCTATGAAAAAAGGCTTCTTATATCATATAATATTGGCAATTTAATTATCATTTTGCTAATTTCATATACGCTGATTTTGGCATTAAGAAATAAAATAAATGGTTATGAAGCATTTATTGAAGGCGCAAAAGAAGGATTTAGCATTGCTATTAAAATTATACCATATTTAGTGGCTATGCTTGTGATAATCGGCGTATTTAGAGCGTCAGGCATTCTTGATATCTTAATTAATGTGATTAGAAATATCGTAGATTTTACTGGATTAGACAGCTCTTTTGTTGGTGCTCTACCAACTGCATTTATGAAACCTCTATCTGGAAGCGGAGCTAGAGCAATGATGATAGAAAGCATGCAAACACATGGTGCGGATAGCTTTATTGCATTTTGCTCATCAGTTATACAAGGATCTACGGAAACAACATTTTACGTATTAACAGTTTATTTTGGCGCCATAAATATATCTAAAATAAGATACGCATTGAAATATGCTTTGTGGGCAGATTTTG
The DNA here is from genome assembly GCA_045633945.1 of Alphaproteobacteria bacterium. GTDB lineage: Bacteria > Pseudomonadota > Alphaproteobacteria > RF32 > CAG-239 > CAG-267. The sequence goes on along the minus strand of JAZQZH010000021.1, from coordinate 82,894 downwards.
CTGGAATATTAGCAGCAATATTGCTTTCTTATATGTTTTATTCCAATTAAAGGAGGTTATAATGAAGCTTTTAATACAAAGAGTTATTGAAGCTAGTGTTGATGTTGATGGCAATACTGTTGGCAAGATTGGAAAAGGTTTACTTGTATTCATGGGTATTGAAAAAGGTGATGATAAGAACAAAGCAAACGCATTAGCAACAAAACTTGTTAATTTACGAATTTTTGAAGATGAAAATGGAAAAATGAATCTTAGCGTTAACGACATTAAGGGGGAAATACTAGTTATCTCTCAATTCACCCTTACTGCAGATACATCAAAAGGGAATCGCCCGAGTTTTATAAATGCTGAGAATCCTGTTAAAGCAAAAGATATGTATAACTATTTCAATAATTTATTGCACGAGAAGGGTTTTAAAGTAGAAAATGGCATATTTCAAAGCGATATGAAAGTAAAGTTAATTAATGATGGCCCTGCAACTTTTGAATTAGAAAAATGATTTTGTTATTCTTTTAATAAAATACTTATTTTTTCTTTTAAAGAATTTAAAGCATCTTTTATAAGTTTGTTTATCATTTTGTGGGCTATTTCTTGTATATCATCATTGTTACTGATTATTATATATCGACTTTTTTCTTCTTTAATTATAGTGATATTTTCTAAATTATGCACCTCAATTACTAGCGACATACTATATCTACTCTTTTCATCATCAATAAAATCAACCGCTGATTTTACTAATTTAGGAATGATATAATAATCTGCAAGCTCTCTATTTTCAGTAATTAAAATACGAGGTTCAAATGAGAGTTCTTCAGATATATCTCGAGTATATACTTTTGTTGTTTTTTTATTATAATATTCTAGATCTTCTATATATATTAAAGGGATGCTATCTTTTGTTTCATAAATTGATTTTGGAAGCATCTCATTTATTTCTTTTGTGAGCTTTTTAATGTCTTCTTTTTCTATATTTTTATCATTGTAGTTGTTTAGAAGCTCATCTATTTTAGAACTATCTATGAAGGCGCTAAAATTTAAACATATTTCTTTGTCATTATCTTTAGTAGTGCTTGTTATAACATCTTTTATGGCGCTATCTATCACCTTATAAATAAATATACTAGCATTATAGTCATCAAAATTAAGTATTTTCTCTTTTATATATTGAGATGACTTCACAGCTAAATATGCTGTTTTATCGTATGCTTTAAGATAAACATCAGAATCTTCCGCATCACTTTGCTTAGGAGTACAATATGTTGAGCTAATTGGTAAAAAAAAGCTATCTGCTTTTGACATTGTATTAAAAATTAACAATACAAAAAAAACAGATAGCTTAAGTAAGGCTTTAGACATTATTATCTCTATTCTTTAACTTGTCTTATTACCTCAATCCATTCATCAATCTTATTACCATTTTTATCTAGTAATCTCATTGTATATTGTAATGCTGGAATATCGCTATTTGCTGAAACATACCAATCTGCATTTGGTTCAACAACAAAATCTGCATCTTTGATATTGTTTACAACTTCAAAAGTATTAGAGCCACTAATAATTTCTTTTGTAGCCCCTTTTAAGCGATGTCCACCATATGGAAGATCTGAACTTAAAAGATTAATATCTTTGATATAAATCTTCTTTGAAGCACTATCGTATATTGCAGATGTATCTTGAAGCATACGATTGGTTGCGCGGGTTGCTACTACAATATAAGCTTCTGGAGAATATTTAACAACTGTTCCTAACGCCACTTTTGCATCTGATTTACGAATATCAACAACATTTGAATGATATGGGCTCTTTTCTACTGTAATTTTTACAGCATCTTCAACTGGAGCAGATGGTGCAACCTCTTTTTTAGTTATGTTAACTACAGGAACAACAACTTCTTTTTCCACTTTAACTACTGGCTCTGCTACAACTTCTGGCTCAAAAATCACAACTTCACCTTCTTCCTCAACAGGAACAACTTCTTCATTTACTGTAACCACTGGTTCACATACAGGCTTACCGCAAGGCTCTTCATATGTTGTAGTTGTTGTAATTATTTTTCTTGTCTTTATTATTTTGGGTTCAACCTTTGGCATTGTTTGACAAGCGCATGGTTGATAGCATGGCTTTGCAACTTCGCTACATGCACAGTCTTGAACAGCTTGAGGAACTTGTACATATACTGGCGCAGGCTCAACAACAATTGGCGCATTATCTTCATATACAACTTCTTCAAAAGTAACGTTATCTACATCTTCCCAACTAGCGTCATTGCATGCGCAGGCTGCTAAAACAGAACAAGTAACTACACTCAATATTTTTTTCATAGAGCATCTCCTAGCTAAATTTATTATCTTTTGTATTATTTTTAAAGCAAAGCAATTAAAAAAATATTAAGTTTTGAATTTACTTTTCTTTTTTTTATGTTAATAATTAGCAACTAAGGAGATATCATGGTTATTACATTTGCGAGCATTGTTTTGAGTTTACTAGCTATTTTTCAAGGCATTAGAAAAAATATTTTTTATATTTTATATGCTATTTCTATGATTGCAGTTGCATATTTTCTAGAAAACTATTGGCAAATTAAAGTTTTTTTATTTTCTAAAAAAGCCCTTTCTCTTTTTATCATATTTCACCTTATATTGATTAATTTTTTTACTTTTTTAGCCTACGGCAAAGATAAACGTTTAGCACAAAAAGGACAATGGCGTATACCTGAAATACAACTACACACCCTTGAATTATTAGGCGGTGTGATAGGTGCTTTTTGCGGACAAAAGTTTTTTCGCCATAAATATAAAAAGAAAGCGTATATGGCAACATTTTTTGCCTCTATAGCTATTCAAATTGGGGTTATAATTTTCTTACTTAAATATGTAAATATTTGGTAATTTTACATTATCATAATATCGGAATGAAGAGCTTGAATAGGTGATACATTTTGGCGCATTACCGCATTAAAAATTGGAAAAACTCTCTCACACTCCATAATTGACAGCTCAATTATTTTACTTATTTTATCACTAAACAACTCTTCTTCATCTTGCAATATGAGTGAATGTTTGAATATTGGCATTTTTTGCTCACTCCAATAAGAAAAATGCCCCAACCACAAATTCTCATTTAACATAGCGAGTAACTCAAACATTTTTGTTCTATCAACAGAAGACGTCTCTATGTTTAACAAACAAGATATATGCAAGCATCGCATATGCTCTTCATATGCAAAAAATACTAACATATTATCCCATTTGCCTAAAACTTCAGCAACGAGTTCATTATCTCCCCTTCTATCAAAAGAAACATCATCTCTTACAAAGATGTTTTCTATTGTATCAAGTGGATTATACATTTCTTGCTTTATTGCCAAATTCATCATCTTACGCCTTTTTGTTCGTGATGTTTTATTTTTTGCAACAATTCCTTATTTGAGACAATAAATATATTCAGTTTTCCACTTTTTTAAGTAAATAGTAACTTTTACCCATTTAACAAACCGTTTACTTTCAAACACTTATAAAATATTATATTTTTTTTAATGTTTTTATGTGGATTATATTTTTTTATTAAGATAAATTTAAGTAAATACATCACTGTCTGGAGTTGAATTTATGTATATCGATTTCCCTAATATATCACCAATAGCTTTGTCTATTGGACCATTTGATTTACGATGGTATGCTCTCGCATATTTGTTTGGAATCATAATAGCTTGGATATTAATAAAGAAAAATATTGATAAATATGATTTAGGAATTTCCAATCAACAACTTGATGATTTAGCATTTTACTCTACATTAGGCATAATATTAGGCGGTAGAATCGGATATATTTGTTGCTATGGTAAAGATTACTTTTTTAATAACCCCTTACAAATATTTGCTATTTGGAATGGAGGAATGTCATTCCATGGGGGGATAGTTGGCGTAATATTGGGCTTATTTTATTTTTCACATAAAGAAAAATTTAAATTCTTAAAAATCACAGACATCGTTGCTCTATATGTCCCTATAGGTATTTTCTTAGGAAGAATCGCCAATTTCATAAATGGAGAACTCTGGGGAAGAGTTACTACTGTTCCTTGGGCTGTCAAATTTCCAACCGGTGGCTATTTACCAAGACACCCATCTCAATTATACGAAGCGCTTACAGAAGGACTATTGATGTTAATTATATTGAACATATTATGGAAAAAGGAATTTGTACGCAAAAACAACGGTATTATATCTGCAATGTTTTTAATAATTTACTCATTATCTAGAATAGGGATGGAATTTTTCCGCGAGCCAGATGCACATATTGGCTTTTTATGGAATACAATAACTATGGGACAGTTACTATCTATTCCATTCTTAGTTATTGGCATATATATATTAAATAAAGCAACTATATCTAAGCCTTAACAGTTATATTGCGTGTAAATTTACAAGCCTTTTTCAGAGCAACTTCTGCTCTTTGTAATACAACCTCCGTATTTATATCGCTACGTTTTTTCTCGCTAACACATTGAGAGACTGTTAATTGTAGATGATTATTCTCATTAAATATAAAAATAGATGTAGCTATAGCTCTTCTTATCTCTTCTGCTTTTTCAAAACAATCGTTGGCTTTTAAATTCATGCAAGAAAGTATCAAAGCATCATCTTGGTAATTATATATTTTAACATCAGGTGCAACCTTATTTATACGTTTAAAAAACATTTTCTTTAAAACAGTCATTTTTGGCTCGCCAAATCTTTTTAAAACACGTTCATAATCATCAAGATATAAAAGTATTATACTAAATTTGGGTGGATACTTTTTTTCTGCATCTTTATAAAACATATTTATATTTGCAATATTTAATATTTCATTTTTATATCTTGTAAAAATAACATAATAAATAGTAACTACGCATTCAATAATAGCTGAAGATAAAAAGAATAAACTGTATGCCTCTAAATTATTGGAAAAATATACTCCAAGTATAACAGATAAAGAGCTAAACAGAGTTTTTATTGTTAAAATATATCCTTTAGAGATATATTTTAACAACAATAGGAATATACAAAAAATTGAAACATAAAACGAAGGCACGTTCATTGCCCCTATATGTTTATAGAAAAAAACATAATCTATCTCAATAGCCTGAGACTGTAACCCTTCAACTAAAGATGTTTCCAAAAATAAAAAAATTAAAAATAAGCTCCAATGCCTTTTCGCAAATCTAAACTTTGAAAAATAGCTTATTAAATATATTGTTGGAACAATTAGTATTATCCATATATTATATGATGGTGAAAAAATATAGTCTTCACCATACATATATCTTGTGTTATTTATAACTATATACGCTATATATATAGCTAATGAACTCATAACTGAGCCAATCACCTTAAAATACACACCAATAAATAATGTCAATACAGAAACTACTAAAAACACATTATGCAATGATTGGTACAATCCATCACTTTTTTGCTTTACCGAAAAAAAATACATTAAAAATACAGATAATACTGCAATTGGAAATATTGCATTTTTACTGTAAGATATTACCTTTTGAGCATCAACCCCTTTTAACACGAAAATCTCCATTATGTGTTTTTAAATTTTGGGACATTTTAAAGCAAAAAAGTTAAATTTTATTTACACATTTTAATATAGAACTATCGCCATATGAATAAAAACGATATCTTTCTTTAATTGCATGTTTATAAGCCTCTTTCATTCTATCTGTACCGGCTATTGCACAAATAAGCATAAATAATGTAGATTTAGGCAAATGAAAGTTTGTTATAATATAGTCTATAATTTTAAATTTATAACCAGGCGTAATAAAAATAGATGTCTCACCATAAAAAGGATTTAATATCCCTTTATCATCAGATGCTGCCTCTAATAACCTTACAGATGTTGTTCCTACTGCAATTATTCGTCTGTTTTCTTTTTTAGCTTTATTGATTACATCACACGTTTCTTGAGTAATAATACCAAACTCTGCATGCATTTTATGATCTTGAGTGTTATCTGTTTTTACAGGTAAAAAAGTTCCCGCTCCTACATGTAATGTCAAAAACACTTTTTCTACACCTTTTTCTTCAAGTTTTTGCAATATCTCATCTGTAAAATGAAGCCCTGCTGTTGGAGCTGCAACAGCCCCTTCATGGCGCGCATATATAGTTTGATAATCTTCCTTATCGTTATATTTATTCCATATACCAGTTGTTGGTTTATCTCTTTTTATATAAGGAGGAAGAGGCATATGACCATATTCTTCTAATTTTTTTGATAGTTCCTCTTCTCTACAGATGAATTCTATTAAAACACCTTCTTCACCATGCTTTTCTAGCACCTTTGCCTTAAATAAAGAATCTTCAACATTTATAACATCTGTATAAAAAGAAATAATGTCTTCTTTATGCAATCTTTTTGAGTTTTTTATAAATGCCCACCAACTTAAGCCATTTTCAGGATGATATAGAGTAACCTCTACTTCTGCATTATTTCTTTTTCCATATAATCTTGCAGGTATGACCTTGGTATTATTGAAAACAAGTACATCTCCCTTCTTTAAAATTTCTGGCAAATCATAAAAATGTCTATCTGCAACAATATCATCACTTGTTACATCTAGCAATTTAGATGTATCTCTTGGAAAAACAGGCTTACTAGCTATTAAATCTCTATCAAGCTCAAAGTCAAATAAATCTACGCGCATAAGTTCCTCTTTGTTGTTTTTTTGTCTTATAATATTATTGATTATATTTAGCAACATTTTTTTCAGCATCGTAAAAAACACAAAAATTTGACAATTTTTTAAAAAATATTTAAAATTGACAAAAAAAATATTGAATTTATTCATTAAATAGGGTATAGTGCAGCAGAATAGCGATTTTAGGAGTAAAAATAAGATGAATTTAATGACCATTGATGAGGCATATAATATTGCAGGTGGATTTGTAGAATCCGATCAAGCAACTTTTGAAAAAGCCATCAAACTCATTGAAGAGCATGATAAAGAAATTGCTCAGATATTAATAGAGGCTCGTAACTATGAAAAATTATCTAAACAAAAACATGCTGATAATGAACGACTTAGTGTATCTGCTGAGGTTTTAGCTAAAAATACTGAGTTTTTATATAATAAACTAGATAATAATGATTTTGAAAAAAGCCTACTTGAAGATGAAGAAGTATCACTAGCTATTAATAACACTCCAGTTATAGATAATAATGGAGATAACGTTTATGAGCTATCGCAAGAAGAAAAAGAAAAATATATCAGTATGCTCGTTGAAAAAACTAAACTGGATGTTATGTGCGAGCAATCTAAAAGCTCTGAATTTTCCGAACTGACTGATGATAAAAAAATAGAATATCTAAAAAAAGAAATAAAAACATCATTCTTAGGCTCTTTAATGCATCTACGGACCGCTGCTCAAATTGCAGATAATGTTCCTAATGCTGAAAAAGCTCTAACTGAAGATAATGAAGAGTTTTTCCAAAATCAACAACTTGCTTTAGGCAACATGGAACTTCAAGATAAAGCTGCAGATTTTAATCAAAAAGTTAAAGTTCATGCTGATATTGTTATAGCATCATGTGCTGAAACTGAATATAATGCGGGCAAATACGCACACAAACTCTCAGTATTATCAGCAGCTGCAAAATCTGAGAATGCAAAATCTTTTCTAAATAAAGCAAGCAATTTTATCTCTAGAGCAAAGGAATCTTTTTCTCAGAAAGCCAAACAAATTTGGGGGCAACGATATGAATTTGCCAACAACATGCGCGATAGAGCTCCAAAAACAATTACAGATATTGCAGCTGTTAGTGGGTTAATCGGCGCAACCGCCATTGGCGCTCCATGGCTAGGAACTGCAGTTGTAGCATATGGTGCGTACAAAGTTGCATCATCTTGGGTATGGCCAATTATCACAAAAGCTAGACGCGATGCTCGTTTATCAAAAAATAATCCTAAAGACAAAAAAACAACCTTTATGGAAAGACTTAAAAAAGCATCTAATTCTATATTCAGCAATAAAGAATCAAGAAAAGAATACTTTAAAGAAGCTGGATGGGGGAGTGCAGCAGGACTTATAGGATTAGGTGCTGCAGGAGCTGTTGTAAGCGGAACTTTTGGTGCTACAGGTGCTATTGCAGCACGTGGAGCACAAAGACTTGCTAGCCTAGCTGTTTCCTCTGTTCATGGAGCAACAAATACTATTGCTACTCTTAAAAATAAAAACAAAGATTTCTGGGACAAAGCTCTTGCTGTTGTAGGTTTTGGCGCAGCTTCTGCTTTTATTGCTTATGCAGCCCTTGATACTGATACAGAAACTAATACTCAAGCTAATATGCCTGCAACTAGCACTCCTGAACCTGTTGAAGCCCATGAAACAACATCATTAACAGAAAATAATGAAACTACTGTGGAAACAGTGACTGAAGATGTTGTTCCAAAAACAGTTCAAGCTCCTAGTGACTGGTCAAAAGAATCTGGCATAACAAGAAATCAATGGAATCGACTACAAACTTTTTGGGGTGGACCTGAAAAATATCAAGAATATTATTCTAGAATCACTGATGATATGCTACAATCAGGCGGTGCCTTCGAAGGAATGACAAGAGATGAAGTACTCTTTAAATATGAGAGAATGTCTTCTTGGAATTTATGGCAACATCATGATGATATTAAAAAGTTTGACAGTTTCTTTGAATGTAAAACATTATCTACTCTAACCTATCAAGACGGCTTAGTATTAGATAGTGTAATGGATGATGGTAGCATTTTAGGTGTTGAAGGAAAAATGAATACTATTGTTACTTCTCGCGAAATCAATTGCGGAGGAGAAAATACATTATCTACAGTAACTGTAGAAAACAAAACAGTATTCGAACCTGTAGCCAAAATAGTTTCAGAACCTGAAGATGTTGTCCCCACTCCTTATTCTGAGGTACAAGTAGGTTTTGATACTACCGCAGGACAAACAATTACTATTGAAGATGTAAAACAATATAATGTAGATATCTATCAATCAAATAATCTTGATGATGGAAAATTAGTTGGCTCTTGGGGTAGCGATGACATAACTCTAAATACTGAAAATAGAGAAATTGTAATAAATACCAATGCAGAAAATTTATCCCATAGCGGCAATGTTGAGGCTCATGATAGCTCTGCTTCTATTTATGATAATAGTGGTTCTGTAGTTAATACATCTATGACTGAAAACTTAGACAATGCAGTAACTCAATCAGATGTTGCATCAAATAATTTTATTAATAATAGCTCCAATATAGAAGATAATGTATATTCTAGTACTCAGTTAAATAACGTGTCTAACACTTTAGAAGAAGCCACATATACTGAAACACATGTTACATCTTATGCAAGCGATGTTGCGCTTGATTGGGATAATGCAGAAGTAGTTCCTGACTCTAAAGATGTTGAAATAGGAACACCTGCAGCAGGAAACGTAGAAGAACGTGGCGGATATAACAATTCGGGTATTACTCAAAGACAATTTGATGCAATGCAAACATTCTTCAAAGACCGTTACGGCGATAATGCATATGACTTCTTCTCATCAATGATTACTGATGAAATGAGAGCTAAAGGAGGTATTTTTGAAGGATTGAGTGTTGAACAATCAATGTTCTCTGTGAAGCAAATGGTTGCATGGTCAAATGATCAACACGGTGAATTTTCTAAAGAAATTACCGCAACAATAAACTACTTAAAAGGTTGTAGCGAAGATATTTCTCCAGAAATGGCTCCTCATGTAAAAGAAGTTATAGATAGAGTAAATGAGAATGGTACAATTGATGGTGTTACAGGAACGAAAAATGTAGTTGTAAGATACTTCCAAGCCGGAGACTGCGGAGAAGCAGGAACATATAGCATTGAAAGAACCACATCTGGAGTAACTGTTCCTAGCACAGATAGTTTTGATCGCCTATATCTTCGTCCTTTACCAGTTGTTTCTGAGAAGCCTGTTCAAATTGGTTTTGACATTGTCGATGGTAATGAATATGAAATTACAGAGGAAAGAGAGTTTACTGTTGATATTATAAAATCAAATAATTTGAATGATGGTACAGTTATTTCTGAGAATGTTAGCCCTAATGATATAGACGCCAATGTAGAGACTAGAAGCATTGTTATTGATAGAAAGGGAACACAGGCTCCTTTTAATCCAAATCAAAACCAACGATAATCAAATACCGCACTAAAACGAAAAAGTACCATAATTTGGTACTTTTTTTGTTTACATATAAAGCACCATTCTGTGGATAACTTCCCCAAAACAAGATACCATATTTAAATTTATCTTGAAAATTGATGAAAAAGTGATATTTTGTGTTCGATTTTTAATAAAAATGCCGTGCGGGGCTGTCCGCACATAACATTTAGGAAGGATAATAATATGACTATTCGCGTCGGTATTAACGGATTTGGCCGTATCGGTCGTTTGGTATTTCGTGCAGCTCAAAAAAGAAATGATATTGAAATTGTTGGTATCAATGACTTAATTGATGTAGAATATATGGCATATATGCTAAAATATGATACAATGCATGGCAAATTTGATGGCACTGTTGAAGTAAAAGATGGCAAACTTGTTGTTAATGGCAAAGCTATCCGTGTTACAGCTGAAAAGAACCCTGCAGACTTGAAATGGAATGAAATTGACGCTGAATATGTTGTTGAATCAACTGGTTTATTCCTAACAAAAGAAAAAGCTCAAGGTCACATTGATGCTGGCGCAAAATATGTTGTAATGTCTGCACCTTCAAAAGACGATACACCTATGTTTGTTTGCGGTGTAAATACTGATTCTTACACAAAAGGAACTCAATTTGTTTCTAATGCATCTTGCACAACAAACTGCTTAGCTCCTATTGCTAAAGTATTAAATGATGCTTTTGGAATTAAAGATGGCTTAATGACAACTGTTCACGCAACAACTGCAACTCAAAAAACTGTTGATGGCCCATCTGTTAAAGACTGGAGAGGTGGTCGTGCTGCTGCTGGTAACATCATTCCTTCTTCTACTGGTGCCGCAAAAGCTGTTGGCAAAGTTATTCCTGAGTTAAATGGCAAATTAACAGGCATGGCTTTCCGTGTTCCAACATTGGATGTTTCTGTTGTTGACTTAACTGTTAATCTTGCAAAACCTGCTACTTATGCAGAAATCTGTGCTGAAATGAAAAAAGCTTCAGAAGGTAGCTTAAAGGGGATTTTAGGATACACAGAAGATGAGGTTGTTTCCTCTGACTTTTTAGGTGATGCTCGCACATCTATTTTTGATGCTAAAGCAGGCATTCAATTAACTGACACATTCGTTAAAGTTGTTAGCTGGTACGACAATGAATGGGGGTACTCTAATAAAGTATTAGACTTAGTTGCACACATGGCTAAAGTAAACGGTTAATTTAACATTCCCTGCGCTTAGTTTAGCAAATTTTGCTAAACTTAAACGCGGGGATTTTTTTATTTTAGGATAAAACAAATGACAGAATATAAAACTATTGAAGATTTAGGTAATTTAAATGGCAAAGTTTCCATGCTAAGAGCAGACCTAAATGTTCCTATGGATGAAAATTTTAATGTAACAAATACAGCTAGAATCGATAGAACTGTTCCAACAATTAAATACTTAATGAATAAAGGTGCTAAAGTTGTTGTTATTTCTCACTTTGGTAGACCTGAAGGTAAAGGTGATATGAAAAATTCTTTATCTCATATCGTAAAAGATTTAGAAAAGTCTTTAGGTAAAAGAGTAGTATTTGTTGAAGATTGCATTGGTCTCAAAGTTGAAGAGGCTGTAAAAAACATGTCTAATGATGAAGTTTTATTATTGGAAAATCTTCGCTTTTATAATGAAGAAAAGAAAGGCAATGAAGAGTTTGCAAAAGAACTAGTTAAAGTTGCTGACGTGTATATCTCTGATGCCTTCTCTACAGCACACAGAGCTCATGCTTCTATGGTTCCTGCTGCAAAATTGTTACCATCTTCCATGGGACTTTTAATGGCCGAAGAAGTTAACGCTCTATCTACCGGCTTAAACAACCCAGTTAGACCTTTACTTGCTGTTGTTGGCGGATCTAAAGTTTCTACAAAATTAGACCTGCTTAACAACTTAGTTAAAAAAGTTGACAAGCTTGTTATTTCTGGTGGCATGGCTCATACATTTTTAAAAGCAAGTGGTGTAGATACTATTAACGAAGCAAACTCTTTAGTTCAAATGGATATGCTTGATACAGCAAAAGAAATTATGGCAACTGCAAAAGCTAATAATTGCGAAATTATTTTACCTAAAGATGTTGTTGTATCTAAAGAATTCAAACCAATGGCTGAACACAAAACAGTTGAGTTAAGCGAAATTCCTCAAGAGGGTTGGAGCTTACTTGATGTTGGCGCTAAAACTATCGCAACCATCAACGAAAAACTTAATGAATGCAAAACACTAGTTTGGAATGGTCCTCTTGGCGTATTTGAAATGAAGCCATTTGACACAGCTACAAATGCAGTCGCTCAACATGCTGCAAAATTAACTAAAGAAGGCATTTTAACTTCTGTTGCAGGCGGCGGCGACACTGTTTCTGCATTAGAAAATGCAGGAGTTGCAAATGACTTTACATACATTTCAACCGCAGGTGGCGCATTTCTTGAATGGATGGAAGGAAAAGAACTTCCAGGTGTTCAAGTTATGAAGAAGTAATCAAACATTGGGAGCGAAAGCTCCCTTTTTTATACAAAGATTAATATATTAACACTATTTATTTATTATATTGCAAAATAGAAAAAAAATTAATATATTGCTACATATTGTAACGTGAAGGAGGAGATCTTATGAGTAAAAAAGCTATTATAATCGGTGCTGGGCCAGCTGGATTAACTGCAGCATATGAGCTATTACAACGTTCAGATTATTCTCCTATTATTATTGAAGAAAATGATTTCGTTGGTGGCATAAGCGCAACACTTGATTATAAAAATAATAAGATAGATATGGGGGGGCATCGATTTTTCTCTAAATCCGAAAGAGTTATGAAATGGTGGCTTGATATTCTACCTCTACAAGGCACTCCCTCTAAAGATGATACAATATTAGAGCGCAATGTTGAATTATCAGACATTAAAGGAGCGCCAGACCCAGAAAAAACAGATAGAGTAATGTTAAAAAGAAATAGGCTTTCTCGTATATATTACTTGAAAACATTCTTTAATTATCCTGTAAGTTTAAATATGGATACTATAAAAGGACTTGGTTTATGGAGAATGTTTAAAATTGGCTGTTCTTATATGAAAGCATTGGCTTTTCCTATAAAAGAGGAAAAATCCCTTGAAGATTTCATGATAAATCGCTTTGGCAAAGAACTTTATTTAACCTTCTTCAAGGACTATACAGAAAAGTTATGGGGTATAGATTGTAATAAAATATCTGCTGAATGGGGGGCTCAAAGAATTAAAGGCATATCTATACTTAAAGTATTAAAGCAAATCATCAATAATTTAAGTGGCAAAAAAGGAAAAGCTGTCGAAACAAGTTTTATTGAGAGCTTTTTTTACCCTAAATTTGGACCGGGGCATATGTGGCAAAATGTTGCAAATGACATAATAGAAAAAGGTGGAAAAATTATTTTCAATGAAACTGTTACGCGTGTAATAAAATACGAAAATAAAATTGTAGCAATTGAGGCGATAGATAAAAATGGCAACAAAAAAGTTTATGAAGGAGACTTATTCATATCTACAATGCCTGTTAAAGATTTAGTAGAAGCTATGAATGATGTTCCTAATAATATTAAAGATATTGCAAGCGGCTTAATGTATAGAGACTTTAGAGTTGTCGGTGTATTATTAAATAAATTAAAGCTAAAAAATACTACACAAATAAAAACAATAAATAACATTGTTCCTGATACATGGATTTATATACAAGAGCGCGATGTTAAACTTGGACGACTTCAGGTGTTTAACAATTGGAGTCCATATTTGGTTGATAATTTTAAAGATACAGTGTGGATTGGCCTTGAATATTTCTGCAACGAAAATGATCATATTTGGAATGATGAGAATGACAAATTTATTGAATTTGCAATAAATGAAGCAGATAAAATAGGTATTTTTGATAAGAACGATGTGTTAGATGCATACACACATAAAGTGAAAAAAGCATATCCAGCATACTTTGGAACATATGATAAATTTGATGACGTTAAACAATATGTTAATAACATTGAGAATCTATATTTAGTTGGAAGAAATGGTATGCACAGATACAATAATATGGATCACTCTACTCTAGCTGCCATGAAAACGGTCGATTTAATATTGGGAGACATAAATGACCGTGAAGAAATATGGGCGGTCAATACAGAATCAGACTATCATGAAGAAAAAAAAACAGCTTAGATATTACTTATGTTAAGGCTAATAAAAAAACAACTGAATGATTTTGATGATGCGTCGCTTATACATGCAATAAAGCTTTTTATTATAGTGTCCTTATTTATAATTGGATATGGATTTATTTTTTCAGGCTTTCAGGTTGTTGATGAGTTTGAGCATTTGCACGCTTCGTGGCTGGTGAGTCAAGGCAAGATTCCATATAGAGATTTTTTTGAACATCATCACCCTTTACTTTGGTTTTTATCAGCACCAATTGTTAGAGCTTTTTATGATGAAGCAATAGTATTTTACGTGATGCGCTTAATTAGTTTGGGGGCATCGAGCCTAACACTCTTATACATCTATAAAATATCGCAGTTTTTTTCAAATAAAAAATGCGGATGGATAGTTGTTGCTTTATCTTTATGCAACATTATTTCGCTATATAACTTTTACCAATTTCGCCCAGATAATTTCATGAATTTATTTTTTATTATGGGCATATATTATTGGTTTTGCTATTTAAATAACAAACAATTAAAAAATTTGGTTATAAGTTTTATTTGCTTTGGAATATCTTTTTTATTTTTACAAAAAATTGCATTTCTTTTAGCAAACATTATAACAATTCTGTTTGGCTTATTATTTATTAAAAAAATTACTTTTAAAAATATTATACTTGCATCTGTGCCATGTGTTTTATTAATCTCGTTTAGCATTATGTTTTTCATCCTAAAAGGCGCAGGAATTGAGTTTTTTGCTCTAAATTATCGTTTTAATCAAGCTCTTGTATATTATTTTGATAGAGGCTCTTTTTGGTATAGCAATTTAATTACAAGTATTTATGGTATAACATTTATTATAGCCTTGTATTTATTCAAAAAAGAAAATCTATATTTTAAAATTATATCTATTCTTTATTGCACAGAATTTGTAATGCGAGCTTTTTATTTTTCGCCACACCCTAATTATTATACAACTTTAGTATTTTTAAATGCTTTAATTTTATCTTTATTCATCACGAAGTATCTAGGCAAATATTGGGGCACAAATGTACTGATTGCGATAATCCTATTTTTATATCAAGGATTTCTTTTTAACAAAATAATACAAACTTCTGAAATTCATAATAGCTATAATAACTATAAATTATCACAATATGTTCATAAAAATTCTGATAAAGATGATATTGTAATGAATGGATATGATAAAAATTTTAACATATACAGATTAGATGCTAGTTATTATTGGTTTGGCCTTGATATGCTGATACCTGTAATGGAACAAGAATTTGGCCTAAAAAAGATTGTTGATATAAATAATATTATATTAAATAATCGTCCTAAATTTATTTATACAAAGAATCACTTTGATTTAAGAGCCTTTAGAATGTATGGTGAACAAAAATACTCTCAAGTATACGCCCCTGACATTATTAACACATTATACAAACAAACAGAGTTTGAATATTTGGCAACATTAAAATAATTTATATTTTTTTAATATTTTAGCTATAAGCTTGTATCATAGTTATTGTATAGACAGGTGTTTCTATGATTAAATTCTTGCATTTTTTATTATATATAACATTTATTTTTTGGGGAGGCATGGTTAAAGCTTCAGAGGTCTCTATTAATGCTGAAGAAGCTAGAGTTTGGGCTAACGATAAAGGACAGGAGTTACTACAGACATTAGGGATGGAGAACACTGTAGAAAAATACGCAAAACTCGATCAAATGATTTTAGAAGACATAAATATTGAGTATGTCTCCAAGTTTGTAATTGGAAAATATGCAAGAAAAATGAATAACTCTCAGAAAACTAGATATAATAATTTATTTCAAAGATACATATTGAGTTTATATAAACAATTTAATATAAAGTTTACTTCATCCAACATATCTTTTAGTATTGACGATGTAGTAGAATATCCAAAATTTACAACCGTTACCTGTTCTGTTATGTTGGGAGAATTCGCCGGTGAGGTTCCTGTCGAAAAAATTCCTGTTGAATTCAAACTAATTAGAGGCAAACAAAATCGCATTCAAGCTGTAGATGTATCTATATCAAATGTAAGTATGGTTATTGAGTATAGAAAACGCTTTTATCAAATGATTATTGAAGAAGGTGAAAATATTGATTGGTTCTTAGAAAAGTTCTACGACAAAGTACTAGCCAATGAAGATGCACTAAAAAGAATCTCAAACAGATTATAACTATAATGGTTAAAATAAAAAACATTTTATTTTGATTTTAACGATTACTATTGACAAAAAAACAAAAAAACTATACTTTCTAACAAATTTGATAATTATGTTAATATTTTCGTATTGTATTATTAAACACTATAACATTATTTATACCTTGGTTAGTAAATGTATTTAACATGTAATTACTTTTTATGAATTTAATAATAAAATTGAAATTATGAAAACAAATGACACTCCCACTTCAAGTGCATCTCATGTGAAAATACTTGATCATCTAGCTTATAGCTATGAAATGAGCATTGAAGAAATGTTAGAAATAGCCAAAACAAGAAACCCTATTTATTTAGAGAGACTTGCAAAAAAGCGTTTTTTACCCATTGAAGCTAAAAGAGCTATCTGCGAATACGGCACCCCTTTTAATTGCTTGCAACTTATAAATAGAGGCGGTATTCAAGATGAGCTTTACCCCTTAATAGCGATAAACTGTATAGACACTATAAAAACGCATTCAAAGGGATGTATCACACATTTTAATGCAATCAGCCTGATATCTCCCGAATACCTCCAAAGCGTATTAAGAGATGCTAACGCAGTATTAAAAAATGTTTGTGTAGCCGATCTTCATGGCGAAGATCTAACTGAAGTAAAACACCTTATCAGAAAAATCGGATTTTCTAATGATGTACACCTCCTTCAGTTGGCTTTAGAAAATGGCGACTTTAACTTATTACATCTTTTAAGGTTGAGAAAGTTTGCTTATATTGACTACGAGCACGCTTTTGCAATTAATTGCCTATCACTCAAAGCTTGTTGCGTTTGGGAGAATACAGAAACGCAAATGTATGCTGTAAAATCTAACAACGAAATTATTTTAAGATTGATGTTAGATAACATGCATCATTCATCTCTACCACATGAGGTTTCCATCGCAATTTTTAAATATTGCAGTGGTCGCATGATTGAACTTATACTCTCAAACAAGTGGATAGGATATTCTGCTGAACTTGAATTAATAAATAGCAAAAACTTTAAAGCCATTGGTTATCTATTGAAATATAGCAAACGAATGAGCGATGATGCCAAAAAGGCTATTAAGCAATTTAAGAAGGCAGAGTGGAACAACCTATTAAAAGAAAGATTTGGTTACGTCTAAACTACCTTATCAAAAAGGCTTCATACATAATGTATGAAACCTTTTTGTTTTATATAGCTAATTATTAAATATGAATAAATATATTTTTTTATTTAAAAGCATTGTATTTTTTTTTCATTATGATAGATTAACGCTAAATATTGATTAAAATTTATATAATAAGGATTTTCGAAATGGGTAATAATGCCAGATATAACGGAAAAGAAACTTTTGAAGAATGGAAAAAAGATTGGGCTTTAGAAGATAGATACAACTTTAAAACTGTTGAGAATAAATGGCAAAATATTTGGGATGATGAAAAAGCATACAAAGTGGAAATTGATAAGAATAAAGAAAAATTTTATGCTTTAGTGGAATTCCCTTATCCATCGGGTGCAGGTCTTCATGTTGGCCATCCTCGTTCATATACTGCTCTTGATGTTATCTCTCGTAAAAAAAGAATGGAAGGATATAATGTTTTGTACCCTATGGGCTTTGATGCTTTTGGCTTACCGGCTGAAAACTATGCGGTTAAAACAGGTATTCATCCTGCTATTTCTACCAAAGAAAATATTAAAAACTTTACAAAACAATTAAAGTCTATCGGTCTTTCATTTGATTGGGATAGATGCTTTAATACTTGCGATCCAGAATATTATAAATGGACACAATGGATGTTTTTAAAATTTTATGAAAAAGGTCTAGCATATAAAGACAAAATTGCTATTAACTGGTGTCCAAGTTGTAAAGTTGGTCTTGCAAATGAAGAAGTTGTCGATGGGCATTGTGAACGTTGTGGAGCAGATGTTGTTCGCAAAAACAAAGAACAATGGATGATTGCTATTACTAAGTATGCAGACAGATTAATTGATGATCTTAAAGACATCGATTTTATTGACAGAGTTAAAGCTCAACAAATAAATTGGATTGGTCGCTCTGAAGGTGCTGAGTTGGATTTTGAGATCACTGATAATTACGGTAATTATTTAGGCAAAAAGTTAAAAGTATTTACAACTCGTCCAGATACTGCATTTGGTGTTACGTATATGGTTATGGCTCCTGAGCATAAATATGTATCTGAACTTAAAAATAATTTTGAAAACGTTGATGATATTGATGCATATGTATTGGAAACATCAAAAAAATCTGACTTACAAAGAACAGCAAATGATTCTAAATCAGGAGTTGAATTGAAAGGCATTAAGGCTAAGAATCCATTCAATGGAAATCTTATACCAATATTTATATCTGATTATGTTTTAACTGGTTATGGTACTGGTGCAATTATGGCTGTTCCAGCTCATGATCAAAGAGACTACGATTTCGCAAAAGTATTTAATTTACCTATCATTCAAGTGCTTGATGGTGGTGATATTTCTGAAAAAGCTTTTGAAGAAGATGGGCTCCATATAAATTCAGATTTCTTAGATGGTCTTGGAAAAGATGAAGGTATAAAAAAAGCAATTGAATATGCTAAAGAAAAGAAGTTTGGTGAGGCTAAAATAAACTTTAAGCTTCGTGACTGGGTATTTTCTCGTCAACGTTATTGGGGAGAGCCTATACCTATGGTTTACTGCCAACATTGTGGATGGCAACCATTACCAGTGTCTGAATTACCTTTAACCTTACCTGATGTAACAGACTTTTTACCAAATGATGAAGGAGAATCCCCTCTTGCAAAGGCAACTGATTGGGTTAAAACTACTTGTCCTAAATGTGGAAAAGAAGCTCGCAGAGAAACAGATGTTATGCCAAACTGGGCAGGCTCTTCTTGGTATTTCTTAAGATATTGTGATCCTCATAATGATAAAGAATTTGCATCGAAAGAGGCTCTTGATTATTGGATGAATGTTGACTGGTATAATGGTGGTATGGAACATGTTACTCTTCACTTATTGTATTCACGTTTTTGGCATAAATTCTTATATGATTGCGGATGCGTTCCATCATCTGAACCGTTTAATAAGCGTACTTCTCACGGTATGATTTTAGCTGAAAATGGTGAAAAGATGTCAAAATCTAGAGGTAACGTTATTAACCCGGATGAAGTTATTGATTCTTATGGTGCTGATGCCTTTAGAATGTATGAAATGTTTATAGGTCCGTTTGATCAAGTTGCAATGTGGTCAGATGATAGCTTGAATGGTGTATATCGTTTTGTTAATAAAATTTATACACTATTTGGAAAAGTTGCAAATGTAGGTATGACTGCTAAAGATATTCAAGTTATGCATAAGGCCATTTTGGATGTCGGTGAACGTATTGACCAGATGAAATTTAATACTGCGATTTCATCCTTAATGACACTTGCAAACTATCTTGCAAACTTAGATAAAATTTCTATTAATTTGTATGAAACATTTTTGAAATTATTATCACCATTTGCGCCTCACTTAGCTGAAGAAATGTGGGCAAGACTAGGACATGAAACTCTTATTGTTAAAGAAACATGGCCTATTGGCGATGCAAAACTTGCAATTGAAAATACAGTTACAATTGCAGTACAAATTAATGGCAAGATGCGTGGCACAATAGAAGTAGAGCGTGATTTAGATAAAGATAAAGTTATTGAGATTGCAACTTCTCTTGAGAATGTATCAAAGCAATTATCTAGTATTGAACCAAAGAAAATTATTGTTGTACCAAATAGGATTGTTAACATTGTCTTGTAGTGTAAAAAATATAGCACTTTTAGTGTTTTTTAGCTTAATATCTGGATGTGGATTTGAGCCGCTTTATGTTGAAAAAAAATCGTCTAGTGACTGGTATTATAATAGTGAATTTGATACAGGTATTAAAGACGAAATGGCTAGTGTAAAAATTGAACTTATACAAGATAGAATCGGACAATTAATCAGAAACGATCTACTTGATAAGCTTACGCCTAAAGGTGAACCTAAAAATCCTAAATATATTTTTAGTGTAACCAAAATTAACAAAGAGGAGATAGACCAAGCACTCAGAAATGATATTACAGCTACACGAAAGAAGGTTATATACACTGTAAGCTATACTCTTAAAAATACAGATCTTCAAACACTCATCTCAGGAAATAGTGTTGCATATTTAGGGTATGATATTTTAAGAGACCCTTATTCTACAACATTTGCTCAAAAGAAAAATGAGAAGAATGCAGCGAAGATTATTGCAAACGATATATCTTTGAGATTGGGGGCTTACTTCCACTCTTTACAAACTAAACGAGGAAATCCGGATGAATATTAAACCGGAGCAAGTTGAAAGTATTGTTAAATCTATACCTCAAAATATTAGAGGCGTTGTTATTTATGGTAGCAACGAAGGAATGGTTTCAACAATTTCACAGCAGTTCATTGGGGCAATATCAAAAGATTTATACGATGCATTCCATGTAAGCTACTTGGATATGGGGGATTTAACTTCTGACATTGGTGCATTATATGCGGAATTTAACGCACAATCTTTGATGAGCGGGAGAAGAGTTGTTGTTATAAAAGAAGCAACAAATCAACTAACCAAACAATTACGTGAACTCCTGGATAGTTCATCTTCTGATAGTTTGCTTGTTATTACATCATCAAGCTTAAAAACAAAAGATTCTTTAGCTATTATGGCCAAAGATGAAGATTGTTTATATGGAATTGGTTGTTATGATGACAGAGATGAAGATATATCTCTGTTTGCCAATAAAATAATCGCTAAAAATGGTTTTAATATAGATAATTCAGCCTTTCAAATTTTATGCTCAAGGTTGTCTAATGATAGAAAGATTAGCAATAATGAAATTGAGAAGCTAATAACCTATATGGGAAGTAATAAAAATATCAACATAAATGATATTATAACAGTTATTAGTGATACATCTGCATCATCACAAGAAGATTTATGTTATTTTATAGCGCTTGGGCTAGTTGATAAAGCGCTCGCATCATATAATAGATTAGTTTTTGAAGGCGAGAATCCTGTTAGCATTATAAGAGCGATTAGTTATCACTTTATGAAATTGTTAGATTGTGCCATTAAGGTAGAGAAAGGCGATACTGCTGATAGAGTTGTATCTAGCTTAAAACCTCCTCTAATGTTTTTTCGCAAAACATCTTTTATCAATCAATTAAAAATATGGAATAGAAGTCGTATTCTTAGTGCAATTACGTTTTTGTATCAAACTGAAAAGGATTGCAAAACAACAGATTTACCTGCAGAACAAGTTGCAAGTTTTGCTATATTAAAAATAGCAAATGGAGTTAAAAAGTTTAGATAAAAAAAGACATCTTTTAGATGTCTTTTTTATTGTAATCCTTAAGCAGATTTTTTATTGCGTTTACGCACATAAGTTGGAGTTTTTCCTTCTTTTATTACTTTTTCATCTACTACAATTTCTACAATATCTTTTTTATCTGGAATATCATACATTATATCCAGTAAATTTTCTTCCATTATCGCTCTTAAGCCTCTAGCTCCTGTTTTACGTTCAATTGCTTTTTTTGCAATAGCAATTAATGCCTCATTAGTTATGGTTAACTTCACATCTTCCATACCAAATAAAGTTTCATATTGCTTAATTAATGCATTCTTGGGCTCTGTTAATACTTTAATTAAAGCCTCTTCATTTAAATCTTCAAGAGCAGTTATAACTGGCAACCTACCAACAAATTCTGGAATTAATCCATATTTTAATAAATCTTCTGGTTGAACTTGCTTATAAATTTCTCCTAAAGTTTTTTCTTGGCTATCTTTAATTTGAGCACCAAAACCAATAGATGTTTCTTCACCTCTTCTACCAATAATCTTTTCAATCCCAGCAAATGCACCACCGCAAATAAATAATATATTTGTTGTGTCAACATGCAAAAATTCTTGTTGAGGATGTTTTCTACCACCTTGAGGAGGAATATTAGCAACTGTACCTTCTATGATTTTAAGAAGAGCCTGCTGAACACCTTCTCCAGACACGTCACGTGTTATTGATGGACCATCTGTTTTGCGCGTTATTTTATCTATCTCATCGATATACACAATACCACGCTCTGCCTTTTCTATATCATAATTAGCGGCTTGAACCAGTTTTAATACAATATTTTCAACATCTTCACCAACGTATCCTGCTTCAGTTAAAGTTGTAGCATCTGCTATTGCAAATGGAACATCTAAAACTTTTGCTAGAGTTTGAGCTAAAAGTGTCTTACCACACCCTGTTGAACCAATCAATATCACATTAGATTTTGATATTTCTACATCTGTATTTTTTAGTTTATTGTTTAATCTTTTATAGTGATTATAAACGGCAACAGATAGAACTCTTTTAGCATGATCTTGCCCAATCACATATTGATCTAAAAATTCTTTAATTTTAGATGGTGTCGGTAAATGTTCTTGAAATTTTTTATCTTCTTCCTTACGTTCTTCTTTTACTTCTTGAGACACAATATTGATACAAACATCTATACACTCATCGCAAATATATACTCCACGACCAGCAATTAGTTTTTTTACCTCATTTTGACTTTTTCCGCAAAAAGAACAATGTAACACTTTATCTTCTGTATCACTCATGACTAATTCCTACTTAATTACATCTAAACGATTTTTAACAATATGATCAATTAAACCAAACTCTTTAGCTTCTTCTGGATTCATAAAATTATCTCTATCCATTGCTTTTTCTATAACAGATAATTTATTGCCGGTATTTTCTGCGTAAATTTTATTTAAACGTTTTTTCAACTCTAGAATTTCGCGTGCTTGAATTTCAATATCTGATGCCATACCTCTTGCCCCGCCTGATGGTTGATGTATCATTATACGCGAATTTGGCAACGAAAAACGTTTACCTTTTGTTCCTCCTGCCAATAAGAATGATCCCATAGAACAAGCTTGACCAATACACAAAGTTGCAACATCACATGAAATATACTTCATTGTATCATACATTGCCATTCCAGATGTCACTACCCCTCCAGGTGAATTAATATACAAGTATATATCTTTTTTAGGATTTTCAGACTCTAAAAATAAAAGCTGAGCACAAACTAGCGATGACACCGCGTCATTAACTTCTCCTGTTAAAAATATTATTCGCTCTTTTAGTAATCTTGAAAAAATATCAAAAGAACGTTCTCCTCGAGATGTTTGCTCAACAACCATTGGTACTAATGTGTTATCAAAAACTTCTATTGCACTTTTGTTCATTTATCTAAAATCCTCAATTAAATTATATTAACTCAGATTAGGATAAAACAATTTCTTCAATAAATGGTAAACAAAAGTAAAAATATTTTATATTTATTCCTCTTTTTTTACTGTTTTACGACCTAAATATGATAAATTATATACAACAACACTTGTACCGTATGGATTTTTTAGTCCCTGTTTTTTATTGTCATATTTTGTAAAACTAAATGTCATTCTAATAGATGCCAACCAGCTACTAACTAATTTTTCATCACTATTAGGATATGTATCTACTGTCTGAAAACGAACTTGCCAAAAGTTAAATGAGACAGGATAACTCTGTTCAATTATCACTTTTCTTCGCACACCAGTCTTTTGTAGCATCTCAAAATATGGCTTCTCTGTTCTCTCAAACTCCCCCCACACCTCTTCACTTGAAGCCAAATAGAAAAATTCATTTTCACTATAACGATTAGCCAACTCTTCAAATTCTTCACCAATAGTGTATCTGTTTATGATATAATCAGCCATAACACTATCTGTAACAAGATTACTTGCAAAAGCATTATATTCAGCGTACTGCATACGTGTAACCTCATGCTTTTTATAATCAATCTGTAGTGGCATAACTTCTGATTTTTTTTGCGGTATCATCAAACACAATACACATCCTAAAATCATGGTAACACACATGCTAATACAAGAAAACACAACTAAGAATCTAGATGTCCACAAATATCTTCTCTCAGGAAAAGCTGACACACTTACCTTTTCAGGATAATACCCTAGCTCATCTTTCAGATCTTTTTCTTTATATTTAAATAATGTATATAATAAATCAAACATAGCCGTCATCACCAAAAATATTTTCTACTTTTATATCATTCTACATGAAAGTTGTATAAAATCAAATAAAATACTACCAATTAAAAAATATTTAGTGTAGATATTTAGTTAAACAACAATGTTTGAGGGAAACTTTGATGAAAAAATGTATATATTTTATCGGAGTAGCTGTTAGTTTTTTATCAGCATGCTCTACTTACACAAACAATAATACATCTATAGATGCTCCTGTTATGTCAGCATACTATTCGGATTGGGATAGAGCTGTTAGAGCAGATGTCGATATGCAAAATATGTATATAGGCACACCGTCTAGTATTACGAAGCCTATTGATATGTATATGGCAATGGCTCTAGCTATCAAATACAACTACTCTAGAAGACTTGCTTCTTATAAAGAGAATCTAGTTAAAAACAATATATCCCCAGCAAATATTTCTACTATTGCTGAAAACTTAGGGTATGCCACAACATCTGAAAGCGATGCTGTTCCTGCAGACTTAAAAGTTTCATGGAATTTACTTGATGTTTCTTCTATGTATTACCAAAGCGAGAATCCCAATCAGGATATTTTAACAGGTGAACAAAGTAGAAAAGTTATCAATAATATTATGCTAGAAGCTCGTTCTCTTTATTGGAAAGCACTTAGCGCTCAAAGAATGATACCTGTTATTGATGATATGAATGAATATCTTGTTAGAGTTGTAGATGAATTAAGTGCTCGCTCTAATGAATTGATCAAGAATGGCAAGAAACCCTCAACAAACTTACTTGTAAAGAAACGTAAATATTTAGAAAGCATCAAACAACTTGCAGATTTACGCAGAAAATTCGAAACAGCTCAAGCTCAATTTGCTGGTCTACTTGGCTTCTACCCATCAACTGAAATAAAGTTAGCTGGTTCAGAATATGGTAACTTCCCCGTTCCTTCTATGAGAGCAAAATTACAACAACTTGAGTGGCTAGCCTTAACGAATCGCCCAGAATTAAGAGTATTTGATGCAATTACTTCTGAAGAAGAACTAAAATTAGTTATCAAGGATATGGATACAATTGATAATAGCGATTATAATCAAGACCCTAACTACTACAATAGAAAATGGTCTAAAGAATCTAGAGATTTATCAATGACATTATTTGAAGATATTAGACTTTTAAATAATGAAACATATAACTCTTTAGCGCGCCAGAGATTGACAAACATTGTTCTAAACCAAGTATATCTTTCATGGGCTCTATATCAATCTGCTATTGAGGACTATTACCTAAACATGGGGGTTGCTACAACATCAGAGGGTATTGCTGAAGATATCACGAACAAAGAAGGAGCTAACAAGGCTATAAGTCACTTAGAATCGGCAAGAGCCATTGTTGATGAAGCAAATGCATTTTTATCTTATATTGAATTACAAGAAGCTATCAGCCGCCTATATGCAAGTATCGGCATGGATGTAGTAGATGCTGATGTACTTTATGAAACACCTTCTGCTATTGCAATCAGTATTAGAAAGAAGTTGGATGAATGGAATGAGGGAATTTTTAGTGCATCTCAATCCCTCAATACTCCTCTTTCGAACAAGAAACCTCCTCTTGATATTTCTTCTAGAGTTCTTGTTCCTGATACTGTTGTTGGCGCAGGATCAGAAATTAGTATAAGATTACCAGATGAGGTTTTCGAACAAGTAAATTGGAATGGTGAATATAAAACGGTTGCAGGTTCTTTAGATGATGCGGGTCTACCTAGCTGGTTAACATATAGTGATGAAACTCGCACCTTTACAGGAACCCCTTCTTTAGACGATGTTGGATCATACAGAATTAAAGTTTACGCAATAGACAAGACTGGAAACTCTGCTGTTTTGAGTTTTACAATTACCGTAAATAATGTGTATGTTCATACAATGGAATATAAGGGCTTAAATGGATATAGACGCGCTAAGGTGTATCACAAATGTCAAGTTGGTAGCCCTTGCGCTTCTGGAGACCTATAATAGAGAATAATTGTGATAAACTTTATTAGAAATAATCCTTTTTGCTTTCTTACATTAACATGTCTGTTGTTTTTTATATCAGCAGGCATGTTTTTTGGTGGACATTATATTAATGCGCAATGTTCTAACTTCATATTGGTATCAACAATATTTTTATTTATACAAAAAGAATTTATAGATCGTATTATTGTTATTTGGGTAACTTTATTATCTCTGGTGTTTTATTTTTTCCTCTATGAAAAAGATATTTTTTTATTACTTATTGAAACACTGCTTATTTCTTGGTATGCCATAAAAAATAAAAACTCTTTATATCATATTTCATCAATAATCATTTCTTTATCTTTCATTTTTCATTTATATTATATTCAAAATACAAAAGTTGATTTTCTTCAACATGATTTAACAGGTATTATTACATATATATCAAAAATATCAGAAAATGGCCTAAACTGGAAATATTTTAATCCTTGGTATATGTACTATACTTTCCATCAACCTTTAAATTTCATATTACAAAAACTAGTATATACTATTGGCAATACATTGTGGGATGCTTATTCTGTTGCTTATGAAGGGTTACAGTATTTATCTTTATTTTATGTAACAGCAACAACTATATTTATAGCTCGCATATTGTGTTTATTTAGATTTTCAAAAAAGACATATTTAGCCTTGCTAATTTTAATATCTTTTAACCCTACTTTATTTTTATTTTCAGGATATATATCAAATGATGTAGCTGTTTTATTTTGGAGTGTTTTTGTTATTTATTATATACTAATGTGGTATAAAAAAGACTCGATAAAACACATATTACTTTCAGCTATTGGATTTGGTTTTGGAGTATTATCAAAACTATCTATGTTACTATATGCTCCTTGCATATCGTTATTTTTCTTATTTAAATTATTGAAAAGCAATCACAAAGAAAAAACAATAAGAGCAATTTCTTTGTTTGTAATTATTGCTGTTCCATTGTCATTATTATGGATTGTACGCAATCATATTTTATTTGACATGCAATTTTATAATATACCTAGCACCTCTCCAGGTGGGCAAAATTTTTATAATCTTTCTTTATTTGATAGATTAACAGACTTCTCAATGCTATCCTCTCCTTTTATGAATGTTCCTTATGTAAATGATGCGAATATGATTTTGGCCATTATAAAAACAGAGCTTTTTGGAGAATGGGACTTAAGAATATTTAGTAAAAATATAGAGGCAGCTGCGACAATCATTTATTTGATAAATATAGTGATTAAATTGGTCTCTTTATTAGGATTTATTATATTAACTACAAATAAAAGCACTTACAACAATGCTTACGCAATTTTATTTATATCTATATGGATAATCACATGGGGATATATAATAAAATATACAATGGAATTACCATATATCTGCTCATCAGATTATAGATTATTTACTTTAATAATGCTTGCTGAAAGTTTTATTATTGGTAGCTTAATACCCAAAAATAAAACAGCACAATATATAATATTGGCTGTTTCTATAATTTATGCGGCTATGTCTTCTTATATATATATTACTATATCTTAGAAATCTTGTAGCTGTTTTATTTCTTCATCAATAGCTTTTGTGATATCATCACTCATTAAGTGAGAATCTGCATCGGTATTTTCTTTTACATCTTTATTACCTTGCTTAGTAAAATTAAGCAAATTTTCGGGGCTATCGTCATCTCGCATTACGTCATTATCAACCTCTATAACGCCTTTTTGAAAAATTTCTTTTTCGATATCTCTATCTTCATTCATAAATTCTTTAATATGTATTGCTTTTTTAACTTCTTTACTTTTTATCTCATTATCTTTAGATGTTAAATTTTGAGCAATATTTTGTCCTTGCATAAAATCTTTAGTAGGAAGACTATCTCTTCTATCGAGCTCTTCTTTAGTTAAAATTTCTGCAGACTTATTTTCACTATCAATACATTCAAGCAACCACACATCATATATCGGGTGTTCAATAGAATTTATACCAGGAGCAGATGAAAGCATCCAACCTCTAAATATATTATATTCTTCTGTTCCAAAACTTTTATCCGTAACATCAACAAATGCAAAGTTTTCCGGAGTTTCTTCTGGAGGATGTTTTTTACAAGCGCGTAAAACCAAAGAAAAATCACCGAATGCAATTTTAGAATTAACAGGAATTGTAATTTTATTTACACGTCCTGTTAGTTTGTCCATTGCTTGCATAAGAGCAGCATTGGTATTAATTTCAGCAGACATTGCTACCTGAGAAATACACACGCCGAGTACTGAGCTCAATATAATACTTTTATTTATCTTCATTTCCTGTCACCATAAAAATGATTTCACCGACCATATCTTCTAGAGATTTTGCATCTTTAGTATTTTTAACAACCTCTCCTGGCATAACTTTTTCGGATGATTTTCCTGGCTCTATTTTTATAAACTTATCCCCCATTAAACCATCTCCTGCAACAGTCAATACACTGTCTTTAGGTAACACTATTTCAGGAAGTATACTCATTTTTACATCAACCATATAATCTTCTTTATTTATTTGTTGAGCAATAACTGTACCAACTTTTACGCCATTGATACGAACATCTGCTCCTGTGTTTAGGCCTCCAACTTTTAAAAATTTAGCATTTATATCATATCCTTTGACTACATGCAAATCGGATACTCTATATGCAAACATCATAAACAGTACAGCCACAACGAGTACTACCATGCCCATAATTGTCTCAACTGGTTTTTTATTCATTACCTTCTCCTTCTGCTACTTCTTCTATTACTTCAATGTTTTCATCTTTTATTGCATCTTTTTTCATCTTTCCCAAAGATATTATGCGCTCTAACAATTCTTCTAAAACCATAGCATCTTGTGTGTATCCAATGGTACTTTCTTTGGCCATATATTCTTCAGAACCACCAACATCTATCTCAACATATTTCCCGCCAATTAAACCGAAACTAACTATTGATGCGCTACTATCATCTGGAATTTTAATATTAGATGATATTTCTAGAGTTAATCTTGTTGTATAATTTTCATCTAATTTATTAGCTACCACTCTACCAATTGTTACTCCAGACATACGAACCGCGTCCCCCAAATTTAGACCATCGGTTCGTCCAAAATCAGCATAAATATTATATGTTTCACCTAACCCATCATTTTTTATAGATGTGTTATGTGAAATTGTAATAAATACAACAACTAAAATTACTAATAGAGACATTAAACCAATTCGAATTGACTTCATCTCTTCTTTGGAATATTTTTCCTCCAATTTATTACTCCTTACTATATTTTTTTTATCTTATAGCTTATAAATAATTTATTGTCATCATTGTTTTGTAATAATTCCAATAAAATTGTGAAAATTTTAAACATTTTCTGTTAGATAATAGTTATTAGACAACAGCATTTTGAGTTTATGATGATAAAAATCAGCAATATATCTAAGAATTTTGGAAAAAAAATAGCATTATCTGACATTAATTTATCCTTTAATATTGGAGAAATCATTGCTCTAATTGGAGAAAATGGCGCAGGAAAATCTACTTTAATGAGAGTTATGACGGGATATTTAGCTCCATCACATGGAAATGTTACTATATTTGATGATGATATTGAAAAAAATAGAATTAAAGCCTTATCACATATAGGATACGTACCAGAACTATCTGTACTTTATGCTGACATGACTGTTTTTGATTTTTTAGAATGGATTGCTAAGGTTTGGAATATAAAAAACATAGCTGAAGCAATTATTGATGCAGCTAAACAAATGAATATCATTGATGTTTTAACAGAAAGAATCGAAAACTTATCTAAAGGATATAAAAAACGTGTTGAAATAGCTTCTGCTATACTACACAAACCAATGTTTCTAATTTTAGATGAACCCACCGATGGTTTAGATCCCAACCAAAAATATGACATAAGAAAATTCATGCAAAATTATGCCAAAGAACATTGTGTTTTGGTTTCGACACATGTGCTTGAAGATGCAGATATTGCTGATAAAGTGGTTATGATGTCCCATGGTAAAATAATCATGGATACTACAATTAAAGAATTTAAAAAAGTATCAGGAACTGATAATTTGAGCGATGCATTTCGCATTTTAAGCACAAATGAAAAGGGGAAAAAATGAAGATATTTTTAACTCAATTTAATAAAGATTTTCGTGCTAATTTCACCAACCTAAATGCGTATGTTATTTTGGGTGCTTATTATATATTATCTCTTTTTACGACTATATATCTAGGCGATTATTTTTTAAGAGAATCGGATATAATGAACTCATTTTTTGTTATGCAACCAATTATTTTATTATTTATAATTCCAGCAATAACCATGCGATCATGGGCTGAGGAAATAAAAACTGGAACTATTGAAATACTGCTTACTCAGCCTATTAGTTATTTAACAATAGTGTTAGCTAAATTTTTTGCTTCATATTGTTTTTTTGTATTACTAATATTGTCTTCTATATTATTATTTATTTTCTCTAATTTGGTTTCAATGCTTGATATTGGTGTTGTTGTATCAGGCTATATTGGTCTGCTTCTTTGCGGTGCTCTATTTACTTCTATTGGATGTTCAATATCTGTATTTTGTAAAAATAATATATTAAGCTATATTGCCACTATTTTTATGTTATTTTTTATAACACAGATTAGATTTAATCTTATTGGCAACCTGCCAATAAATCATCTTAGCTTTGAAGATAATTTTATTGCATTTTTAAGTGGTGTATTGTCTTTGAATAACTTTGTTTATTTTATAATTGCTACAATTTTATTTATTTGGTTGAACGTTATAGGCATTCATTTAAGAAAAGCAACATCAAATAAAGATAAATTTATTTTCTGTTACTTAGTTTTGACTTTTTCTCTAATATTTATATTTACTATTGTTGGCGTATCAACTTGTTTTGATAAACAGTTTGATATCACAGATGAGAAGCGATTAACTTTATCAAAAGAAACAGATAATATTTTAAAGTCTATAGATAAAAGAATTGATATAACTTTGTACGAATCTAAAAATTCACGTAGTAATGCTAATTCTAACTATGCTGTTTATGCAACCTTTGTTGAAAAAATTTTACGAGCCTTTGAAAAACAATCAAATGGTATTATTCGTGTTAATGTAACACTTGTTGAGCCTTTTAGCAGTTTAGAAAGGCGCCTTATAAATGATGGTATTGTTTTTGATGAAGACAATTTAGGTTACAAGAGATATATAGCTATGGAGTTCTTAGATAATGAAGGAAACTATAATTTCATAAAATCACTACATAGCATGAGACAGAATTTGTTAGAGGCTGATATAGTAAGAATTATAAAAAATTTTGGTAATGAAAAGAAAAAGATTGGATTATTTGTTCATCCAACAGAAAAAACTTTATATTCTAGTTTTGAAGGAATGCTCAAAGAGTTTTATAATGTTGTTTATTTTGATACTATTCCATACTTTGTTGATGATAGCTTTGATGCGCTTATCATAATTAAACCTAAATATTTTTCTACAGAATCTTTACTTACTATTGAACAATATGTTCTAAATGGTGGTTCTTTACTATTCTTAGCTGAACACAATGATTTAATGTCATATTCTGGAGAACAAATTGTTAAGTTTTTAAGCACTTTTGGTATATATATTGTCGATGAATATATTAATACGAACGACTTTCCTTTGATTCCTGCAATTTCCAATTTTGAGCACACATCTAAAGACATAAGATCTGTGGTTATTCATAATCCTGGAAAAATTGATTTATTAGAAGATAAAAATTATAAAATACAATCAATTCTCAACTATGAAAACAATAGTATCTCTGCAATATCAGAAGGATATTTTGCTTCAAACCATACATCCATTGCAAAAGATTATGAAGCAATTATTCCTTTTTCGAAAAAAAGTGGAAGAGTTGTGTTTTTTAATGATACAGATTTTATAAAAGATTATCTAACTACATCAAAGGAAAGCAAATCAGATTATTTTTATGATATAATTCCAGTTACTGATAATATTTTATTTATGCAAAGACTGATGAGTTATATAACAAACAGTAAATCTGAAGATATGATTAGATATCATCACTACAATCTTAACTTTTTAAGCATTGGAAAAGCTATTATAAATCATATAAATGAGCGCTATAAAGATACTTTACAAAAATTACAAAATATTATTGATGAAAATCAAAAGAAAAGAGATGATTTTTATGGTGTTTTACATACTAAAAAATTTGCTTCAGTTAAAAATATTGGAGACATGAGTAAAATTGAGCAGAAAATAGAAGAAACAACCGATGAATTAAATAGAACAAAAGCTATGATCGGAAATGACTATAAAAACATTATTTTAGGATTAACCATTATCTTAATCCTTGTCTTTCCTTTTATCTTTCTTGGCATAATGTTTATTGTTTTATTAGTGCTAAAAACATTCAAGTTCAAAAAAATTGGGAGATTAATAAATAATGCTAAAGCATCTTAAAATTGGAATTCTTATTTTACTTATTTTGATACCACTATTTATTTATGGTATCTATCTGAATAATAGTAGAATACACGCATTATCAAAAGGAAATTACTTTTTTGAAACAACCAGAGAACACCCTTATATTTCTACTATTGTTATAAATTTTCCTAATAATAAAAATATAACACTAAAAAAGCATGAGCAATTGTGGAGAGCCGCTGAAGCTGATGATTATCTTGTTTCTTTTGCCAAAATAAATACTCTCATTCACTTAATTAGAGACACCATTATTTATAGAACAGATAAATTAAAAAATAACAATTTACCTTTTGATATGAAAAATAGCATTATAATACAGTCAATAAATGAAAACGGAGAAATTATTGATAATGCGACAATTGCATTGAAAGGTAAAAAAAATAAGCATCATTATGCATTATTAAATAACGATGGTTTTTTATATCAGATTAGCGAGAACTATAATCTTAATTCTAATGTTATTGACTGGCTTCAAATGCCTTTATTAAAAATAAGAGAAAATGAAATAAAAGAAATTAAAACAGATAACTTCCATATTTCTCGAAAATTTAAAGATGATGTTTTTGTATCTATAACAGATAATAATGTACCTTTAGTTTCCAATTTTGTAGAATATATTTGGTTTTTATCTGCTATTGATGTAAAGCATTCAGCTAACTTTAAATTAAATGAATTTAAAAAAGTGAAATTTTATGAAATCTTTTTGTTCAACGGTATTATATACAAACTATCAATCTATACAAATGATGTCGGGGATTACTGGCTTCATATTAAACTTGATAAAAATAAGTTAATGTCTAATGAAGGAAGAAAATGGTTAGATGAAAATAATATTCTTTTTGATGGATGGTTTTTTAAAATACCTAGAGAAAAAGGTAATCTAATTTCTAAATTTAATGCATAAAAAAAGCCAGCTTTTGCTGGCTTTTTTTTACCTTTCTAATTTCTTATATTTAATACGATGTGGATTACATGCATCTTCTCCAAGACGGCGAATCTTATCTTTTTCATAATCTTCAAAATTACCTTCAAACCACTCTACATGTCCCTCATCTTCATACGCAAGAATGTGTGTTGCTAGTCTATCCAAAAACCATCTATCGTGAGATGTAACCAACACGCATCCAGGATAATTCATAATTCCTTCTTCTAATGAACGAAGTGTATCAACGTCTAGATCATTTGTTGGTTCGTCAAGCAAAATAACGTTTGCTCCCTTTTTTAACATTTTTGCTAAATGAACCCTATTTCTTTCTCCGCCAGATAGCTGACCTATTTTCTTTTGTTGATCTGTTCCTTTAAAGTTAAATTGACCAACATATGCTCGAGATGGCATCTGTTTTTTACCCAGTTCAATAATATCTAAGCCATCAGAAATCTCTTCCCATATATTTTTATCAGCTCTCAATTCATCACGACTTTGATCAACATAACCTAAATCTACGGTTTCTCCTATAATAATCTCACCAGAATCAGGCTTTTCTTGTCCTGTAATCATTCTAAATAAAGTTGTTTTTCCTGCACCATTAGGACCAATAATGCCAACAATAGCCCCCTTTGGAATCTTAAATGATAAGTCATCTATTAATACTTTATCACCATATGCTTTAGAAATATTTTTGGCTTCAATAACCATATCACCAAGTCTTTCTGTCATAGGAATATTAATATATGCTTGGGTTATTTGCTCCTTTGTACTCTCTCTTAATAATTCTTCATAAGCATTAATACGAGCTTTTGATTTTGCCTGACGTGCTTTAGGATTTTTTCTAATCCACTCTAATTCGTTTGCTAAAGTTTTTTGTCTTGCATTCTCTTCACGTTGCTCTTGTTCTATACGTTTTTGCTTTTGCTCAAGCCAAGAAGTATAGTTACCTTCATAAGGAATACCCTGACCACGGTCTAATTCAAGTATCCATCCTGTAACATTATCTAAGAAATAGCGGTCATGTGTTACCATAACTACAGTTCCTTTATAATCTCTAAGATGATGTTCTAGCCATGCAACAGATTCTGCATCCAAATGGTTTGTTGGCTCATCAAGTAATAACATATCGGGCTTTGACAGCAATAATCTACATAAAGCTACTCTTCTTTTTTCACCACCAGATAATTTAGTAACATCAGCATCAGCAGGAGGACAGCGCAAAGCATCCATAGCAATTTGAACAGCTCGCTCAATATCCCATCCATTAACTGCATCTATTTTTTCTTGAAGTGTTGCTTGCTCTTCTATCAATGCATTCATTTCATCATCACTCATTGGCTCTGCAAACTTCATTGATACTTCTTCAAAACGTTTGAGTAAAGATACAGTTTCTCCTAAACCATCCATTACATTTTCCATAACATTTTTTGATGCATCAAGTTTAGGCTCTTGCTCTAAATATCCAACTTTAACACCTTCTTGAGCCCATGCTTCACCGTTAAATTCTTTATCGATTCCGGCCATAATTTTTAATAATGTTGATTTACCTGCGCCATTTACACCTAAAACACCAATTTTGGCACCAGGAAAAAAAGATAAGCTAATATTTTTAAATAGCTCTTTTCCTCCAGGAAAAACTTTACTTAAATTTTGCATAACATAAATGTATTGATAGGATGCCATATCTTTATTCCTTTTCTATGATTTGATTTAACGTTTTTTACTTTCTTCTTGCAATATCTTTTGGTATATACCTTGTTTTTTAGCCTTTTTTTGTTTTTTCTCCACAACTTTATTGTAATAAGTATTCAAAGAGGTGCGTTCATCCTTATTTCTATCATAAAGATAGTTAGGATTGTATTTTTTTCGTGGCTTTATCACCTTGCCATCTGGTAACTTTAATGTACCATTTTTATATAATTTAGAATTAAAAATTTTTTGGTTATTAAAACGCTCATTTATTTCCGAACATCCTGAATAATTAAGACTTCTAATGCTGATGTATGATTTTGCTTTAGCTGAATTATATGCATACATACCTTCAGCTTGCTCCTCATCCGTTTTTGCTGCACTAACTAAATATGCTCTAACAATAAGTTCATATGTTGGATAACGAATCGCTCCACATGCTAACCCCTCCCCTGAAACATATCCAAAGCTTTTAACATCATCTATATATTTGCTGTTAGAATATGCACTAAAGGGGATAAAAGCCAATAAAAATGCTATTATTTTAGTTATTTTCATTACTCTTAACACTCACTATAAACAGGCTTTGGTAATTATAACGACAAATAAATCTATTTCAAGTAAAAAAATTATTTGACAAATTAAAACTATTATCGTAAGTTTGCGTTAAACTTTTATGTAAGGAATAGAAAAATGAAATTATATAGCTCTTTGAAGTCTAAAAAGGCACGTGTTAGAGGTTGTAAACTCGTTCGCCGCAAAGGACGTCTTTATGTGATTAACAAAAAAGAACCTAAATATAAGTGCCGTCAAGGTTAATTAGACTAGTAAAAAAATTTTCGGGCTCATTTGGCCCGATTTTTTTATATTTGATTTTCTCAATAATCTTTTTCTATAATTGATTAACACTCCAGCACTGCAACTGCATTTACATATTCTCTCTCGTTTGATAGCGTTAAATGTATCTTAAACTCCTGATTGTTTGAAATATAATATGCTTGAACCAAAGCTTTATTATAAAGATTAACTATTGGCTTTCCTGAAGCATCATGCATAATTTCAACATCTTTTAAGGTTATTCCTTTTTGAAAACCTGAACCTAAGGCTTTTGACACCGCTTCTTTTGCTGCAAAACGAGTAGCCACCGCTAGAGTTAATATTGCAATATCTTGTAATTTTATTTTTCGCTCAAGTTCTTTAAACTCACGCTCTGTAAAATATTTTTTGATAAAACGAAGTAAAAAAGCCTCTCCTTTTGCAAAACGTAAAACTTGGACAATATCACACCCTAGACCTAGTATCATTTTTATCTCCTTTTTTAGAGGCTGTATTTAACGCTTTTTCTACTAATTTAGCTGTTATAATCCATACTACAATATAGCACGGAATACACCCAACAAGCATTGGTAAAAATATAGGCCAAATATCATAGATAAATAGATTAAAGTCAAGACTTATAATAGCGTGAAATAATTTAGAAAAAAATATTTTAAAATCATTTGGAATATATCTACTTTTACTTGGCAACAATAAATATCCGATATTAAGAGTTAGATACCAAATAATTGGAAATGTCCAAGGATTACCGGCCATTGTTCCTAATACGGCTGCAATGCCATTTTGTTTAGTTAACTTTACCATTATTAATGATAGCAATATATGAAACCCTACAAACGGTGTAAAAGACATTGCAACTCCTGTTGCAAATCCTTTAGATATACTTGATGACGTTCCTTTAATATTCGAAAGTTTTTTTAATATTATATTATATTTTGCACGAAGTTCTAGTCCTAATTTTCTCATTAGGGACATACCCCCTCCTTATGCTCTTGATACAAAACTTATAACTTTTGATGCTTTTAATCCTGTTATTATATTATTTAAGTGATCAACGTCTTTAACTTCAACATCTACCAGTAGTTCAAAATAACTAATCGTTCTGTATACAATATTCAAGTTTATAATATTAGCATTAAATCTAGCAATAAGGTTTGATAACTCCCCTAGAGCCCCTGGCTCATTACTAATCATAACTTTGATACGTGCTGTATGATTATCTACTTTAGCGTCTTCCCCCCAAGATATATCTAGCCATCTTTCTGGTTCATTTGCATATTTCTCTAATCCTTTACAAGACAAGGAGTGTATTGCAACACCTTTACCTGTTGTCACAATACCAACAATTCTATCACCTGGAACAGGATGACAACATCCTGCAAAATGCACCGCCATACCCGTTATTAATCCCTCTATTTTGAGAGCAGTATTCTTCTTTTTATGTGGTTTAGATAATTTTATAGAATTAACAACTTTAGTTATTTTAGATTGCTTGTATGCTGGATATACTGTACGTAAAACATCCCACCCAGTAACAAGACCTTCACCAACTTTTGCATATAAATCATCTAAGCTTTCGCATTCAAACTGTGATAATGTGCCATATATAGACTTTTCATTGAACTCTAGACTTTCCTGTTTAAATAACTTTTCTAATATATCTTTACCCAATGATAAAAATTGTTCACGTTTGCATGCCCTAACATATCTTCTAATTGCCGCTTTAGCTTTACCTGTAACAACAAACCTCTCCCATTCAGTTGAAGGATGCTGTGCTTTAGAAGTTAGCACCTCTACTTGGTCACCATTTTGCAAAACGCTTCTTAGTGGTTTTATTTCTCCATTTATCTTGGCGCCAACACATTTATCACCAACACTTGAATGAATAGCATATGCAAAGTCAACAGGTGTAGAGCCAAATGGAAGACCTATTAAATCCCCTTTGGGAGTAAAGCAAAATACTTGGTCATTATACATTTCTAGTTTTGTATTTTCTAAAAATTCATCAGGATTTTGCGCTTGCTCTAAAATTTCTAATAACTCACGTATCCATCTAAAGCTACGACCTGCAACCTTTTGCCCTTGCTTATAAGCCCAATGAGCAGCAACGCCTTTTTCATTTATTTCGTGCATTTCATTGGTTCTAATCTGAATTTCAATACGAGTATTTTCTGGGCCGATAATCCCGGTATGTATAGATTGGTATCCATTAGGTTTTGGCGTTGAAATATAATCCTTAAATCGGCGTGGAACCATATGATATTTACTATGAATAACACCTAAGGCTTGATAACAAGCCCCAATATCATCAACACAAATACGGAAAGCCATAATATCAGACAGCTGCTCAAAGGAAGCATTTTTTAACTGCATTTTGCGCCATATAGAATATGGAGCCTTTTCTCTTCCAGTTATTAAAGCTTTCACCCCGCCATCTTTCATATCTTGTTGTAATTGATTGATAATTTTTGGAACAAGATTACTTCCTTGTTCCCTTAAAAAATTAAGTCTCGCAACAATAGAATCATGAGCTTCTTTATGGAGTTCTCTAAAAGCAATTTCTTCTAATTCAGTTTTAATCTCTTGCATACCTATTCTTTCTGCAAGAGGTGCATAAATATCTAATGTTTCTTTTGCTATTCTTCTACGTTTTTCTTCAGAACAAAAATGAAGTGTTCTAACATTATGAAGCCTATCTGCTAACTTTATCAAAAGAACACGAATATCCTCAGACATTGCTAGTAATAATTTGCGGAAGTTTTCTGCTTGCTTGCTAGCACCTGACTTTTGTTCAATAATTGCTAATTTTGTAACACCATCAACAATGGCCGCAACAGAAGGGCCAAACAAATCTTTTATTTCTTCAACTGTTGTATCTGTATCTTCTACCGTATCATGCAATAATCCTGCTATGATTGAATTGCAATCTAAACGAAACTTCGTTAAAATTCCGGCAACTTCTATTGGGTGTGAGTAGTATGGATCACCTGATGTACGTAATTGTGCACCATGTTTTTTCATAGCAAACACATATGCTCTATTTAATGCTTCTTCATTAGCATTTGGATCATAAGATTTAACTAAATCAACTAATTCATACTGTCTTAACATGTAACCTCGTTTCTTGCTATCGGTTGATTATAGTATGTAAAATAAAAAAAAGCAAGATACTTTATATGCATCTTGCTTTATTACGACTAAAATAATGATTATTCTTCAAAATCATCTAAATCGTCAGAAAAATCATCTCTCATATCAAGTAAATCATCATCTAGATCAGCATCATCTAATCCAATAGAATCGGAATCAACATCCAAAGTATTCCCTTGACTATCTTCAATTTGCATACTCTCAGCAAGAGCAACATCCAAAATTGTTTCACCATCAAATTGAGCATCTAATTCAGCTAACTCTCTTTCTGCCGCTTTAATTTCCAATTCTTCTTCTTCGGGCTCTTCAACTTCTACATATTTTTGCAAACCCATTACCAGAGAACGTTGCAACTCTTCAATATCAGCCTTACTTTCAGCAATTTCTCTTAATGCTACAACTGAATTCTTATCGTTATCGCGTTCTACTTTGATTGGAGAACCAGAAGCAATATCTTTTGCACGTTGAGAAGCAACTAAAAGAAGTTCATAGCGGTTTGGTATTTTTTCAATGCAGTCTTCAACTGTTACGCGAGCCATTATATTCCACCTTTTTAAACAAAATTTACACTTTGAGAGAGTTTATACACAAAACATATTGTAAATGCAACCTTTTTTTTGATATTTTTTAATAAAATATTGGCACACCTAACAAAACACCATTAGTTTTAAGAAACTCTTCCTTTATTTCTTTTTGTATAGGACGAACAGCCTCTACATCTTCTTTTAAAACCGCAAACATTCTAATGATAGCAGCTTCATTAACATACATTTCCTCTCTCCACTTTTTAGGAAGGCGCTCAATATAACTGTTGTAATAACCTTTTCTATGATACCTTACTGCATACGCCATACCTGGAGTTGCCGTTGCAGCCCTATATGCCTTTATTGTTTTGTCCCCTACATAAGCCCATTGTTCTGGAGTATAACCATGTTTTGCCATAATCCACTTAAACCCATTATAAACACCTGCAAAACGCATTTTTAGAACTAATCTTTGACACGGATTTACAATATCCTTTAATGCATTTTGAGATAATGCAGTATTTTGTTCAATTTCCCACATATTTAAAAGATAATCACCTGTTATTATTTTGGAATATATATCCATATTATTATCATCACCCCATTTTATAATTTCATCCAAAGTACCAATAAAAGCCTCTGCATCTTTTGTTGTTAAAGGAGATATTAATGTAGGCGATAATGTCCTTAAATTTAATCCC
Organism: Alphaproteobacteria bacterium; assembly: GCA_045633945.1. Lineage (GTDB taxonomy): Bacteria > Pseudomonadota > Alphaproteobacteria > RF32 > CAG-239 > CAG-267. Next base: position 41,810 of record JAZQZH010000021.1, on the reverse strand, counting down.
TGGCGCTTATTTTCTTTTACTAGCACCTTAGGTGCTTCAGGTTCAACTGTTGACAACCCTATCTTCTTTTTCAAAAAATCAGGCAACTCAACTTTGGTTTTTTTCTTTTTGACAACCTCTTCTTGTTCTACTTGAGTTTCCTCATCTGCTACTTCCCCCCATATTTCAGGCATCAATAAAAAATACAGTGCAGGAGACATATATTCTATGCCTTCTATATCTTTCATTTTATCCGCCACCCTTTCTGGAAATTTATTTTTTGTTTCTTTAATACCAGGAAGATTCAATATCTTCTCAGACATTCCTGGAACTTCATGCAACATAGGACCAACATATTGATACGCTTCTTTAGGTAGCCAACTAATCATCTCTAAAAGATCATCTTCATAATCTTTTTTTATCCTACCCTCACTTAATCCATAGAACTTTATTGTTTTACTAAACTCTTTTTTAAACCTATTACCCATACTAAAACGAGAACGATACCCTTTATCGTATAAAACATTATCTTTCATTATCTTTTTAAAAAAAGCTTTTATATCTGGAATTTCCATATACATATCAACATCAAAATACTGGTTATAATCCATAACACTAGCATAAACGCTTGTTGAAAACAACAAACTTAAAATTAAATACTTAATTTTTCTTATCATAATGCTTCTATCCCTTACTTATAAAGACATTCTAATATGAAAAAATTAAAAAAACGTTATGCTTGCTTTTTAAAACCTTTTAAGTTATGGTTGGTTAAAATTGGTTTCACTTTTAATGGAGTATAAAAAATGGTATGGACTGATGAAGCTGTTGAAGAACTAAAAAGAATGTGGGATAAAGGCATGACAACAGGCCAAATTGCAAAAGTCTTGAATGTTACTAAAAACTCTATAATAGGAAAAGTCCATCGTCTTTGCCTAACTGCAAGACCATCTCCTATCAAAAAATCAGAAAACAGCGAAGATAAGAAAAAAACTTCCAAACCAGCTAAAGTAGAAAAAAACAAAACAAAAGAAACTCCCTCTAAACCGGCTAAATGCGTTAAAAAGTCTCCTATTGAAGAGCCTCAAAAACCTGTAGCCCCTATCATTGAGGAAACAAATATACCGCTTGTTAAACTAGACAATCACACTTGCCGCTGGCCAATTGGCGACCCTAAAGATGAAGATTTTTGCTTTTGTGGCAAACGTATAAAAACAGGTCAAACATACTGTGAAGAACATGCCGCTGTTGCTTACGTAAAGGCTGGAAAGAAAATATAACAAGAATCGCAGAACAAACAGGTGCGAATCGACTTCGCACCTAATTTTTTGAAACAATCACCCAATGTATAGTGAAAAATTTTTAAAATTTATAGAGATGTGGCAAAGAGATTTTGCCATTGAAAGAACAATCGATGAAAAAGTTTGCATCGACAAAGATGGAAACCCTATTCCTTGGTATACATATCCCGCTATTGAATACTTATCACAATTCGATTATAGCGATAAAGAAGTTTTTGAATTTGGATGTGGTTACTCTTCAATGTTTTGGGCTAATAGAGCTAAAAAAGTTACCAGCATAGAAGATAATTTAACTTGGTTTAGCAAATGGCAAAAAGAGTTTAAACACGATAGACTAGATATTCGTTGGCGAGATGAAGGCGAAGGTTATTTTAATGCAATTTATGAAGATAACAAAAAATATGATATCATTGTAGTTGACGGAAAACGCAGAGCAGATTGTGCTAAGACTGCCCTATCTTGCCTTAATAACGGTGGAATGATAATACTTGATGACAGCGATCGCATAAACACAAGCAAGGAATACATTAATGCAGTTAACGAATTAAAAAAAGGCAACCTCATCCAAGTTGACTTTTATGGTTTTTGCCCAATGAACAATTATACTAAAACAACTTCTTTGTTTTTATCAAGGAATTTCAACTTTAAATCGCAATATATTGTCCAACCAATAAATGGCTTAGGCAATCTTTGGGGTATGGGAAGAAAAAATAGAAAAGAGTTTTTCAAAGTGAATAAATAGCCGCTATTTATTTAACTTTTCTATTATCTTTTCAGCAATTTTTTCATAAGATTTTGCATGTTCACTATCTGGCATTGATAGAACTATTGGTGTACCAGAATCTGAATTTAAACGAATATCATAGTGAAGAGGTATATCTCCTAAAAAATCCACCCCGCAATTCTTCGCTGTTATCCTTGCTCCATCTTGCCCAAAAATATTAGCTCTATGACCACATTTTTCGCAAATATAGTAACTCATATTTTCAACAACACCCAAAATAGGCACTCCTATTTTGTTAAATAGATTTATCCCTTTAATAGCATCAATTAGAGCTATATCTTGAGGGGTAGACACAATCACTGCTCCACTAAAATCTATTTTTTGCGACAATGTTATTTGAATATCACCAGTACCAGGGGGCATATCTATCACCATAACATCAACATCCCCCCAATTTGTGCATGCAAGAAGTTGTTCAATTGCACCACAAGCTTTTGCCCCTCGCCAAATAAGAGCTGTATCTTTATCAATCATACTACCAATTGACATAGACTTTATTCCACATTCCATAAAAGGTTCAAATCTAACACCATCCAAAGTTGTAGGTGGAATATTAGCATATCCTAGCATTGTTGGGATAGATGGCCCATATATATCTGCATCCAAAAGAGCCACTTTCATATTTTTATTTGCCAATGCTAAAGCTATATTTACGGATGTCGTTGACTTACCAACACCTCCCTTACCAGAAGAAACGGCTATAATATTTTTAACACCTTTTATTTGCCACTTATCACTACCTTTATCATCTTCTTTTTTTTCTTGAATAAATGCTATAGTCACTTTTAGAGTAGGAGCAACCAAGGCTAGTTCTTCATATAATTTTTGCTTATTTTCACTATCCTCTCTACCCCTTAATGTTACAATTAAGCGGCTACCAATTTCTTTAATTGCATCTACTTCATCATCTCTAAAATATTTCAACACTATATTTTTTATATCACTTATATTTATCATATCTTAATTCCCTAATGTGGATATTATTTATTCAATATTGTTTTTATACGAGCTTTGTATTATTTCTCTATAATAGATTTATATATTTTTTATTCAAGTACTTTTGAGGTTAGTTTTCATGTTAAAAAGAACAGTCACATACAATATTAATCCCTGGGACACATCAAGTGATACTTCGTCCCCGAATAAGGTTATTGATTTTTCTGCTAAAATTGCAAAAATGCAAAACTCTAAAGATAATTTTGGCGGGTATTATAAAATTATCATTGGCATTTTGTTATTTTTATGGATTGTATCTGGGTTTTATCAGGTTCAACCGAGTGAAGAAGGCGTGATTTTGCGTTTAGGTAAATATGTTGAAACAACAAGTGCCGGCTTACACTATCATTTACCGTATCCTATTGAGCAAGTTTATATTGTCGATATCAGTAAAGAGCGCAGCATAAATCTTGGCGCAAGCGAATCTGAATACGGAACTAGAAATAGTGTAAATGAATTAACCGAAAGCCATATGCTAACAGGAGATGAAAATATTGTAGATATAAATCTTACCGTTGTATGGAATATAAAAGATGCAAAAGATTTCCTATTTAAAACTAGAACTCCAGAATCAACTGTTAGAGTTGCTGCGCAGTCAGTATTACGTGAAATTATTGGCCAATCCAAAATGGAGGCAATTATCACAGGCGATCGCGATAAAATAGAAAACGACACAAAGATAGAATTACAAAACTTATTAGATGGTTTCCAAACAGGTGTAAACGTTGTGCGTGTTAAGCTTCAAAAAGCAGACCCTCCAAAACAAGTTGTAGATGCTTTTAATGAGGTACAAAGAGCAAAAACAGATGCTGAAAGATTTAAGAATGAAGCAGAAGCATACGCAAATGAAGTACTACCTAAAGCTCAAGGTGAAGCCATAAAAAGAAGACAGGATGCAGAAGCATACAAAGAAGCGGCTATAAGCAAAGCTGAAGGTGAAGCAAAACGTTTTTCTTCTATATATAATGCGTATAAAACAGGTAAAATAGTTACATCCAAAAGATTATATCTTGAGACAATGGAAAATGTTTTGAAAAAAACTAAAAAAGTTATTATGGAACCAGGGCAAAAAAGCAATAATATGATGCCTATTTTACCACTAAAATAATAGTTAGGAGAGTATGATGAAGAAAAATTTGCATATTATATTGGTAGGCATTGCCGTTATAGTTTTAATCTTATCACAATCGTTATATATTGTAATGCAACCGGAACAAGCTATTGTACTACAATTTGGTAGTCCTGTAAGGTTAGTACAAGAACCTGGTCTTAAGTTTAAATTACCTTTCATTCAGAATGTTGTGTTTTATGACAAACGCTTACTTAATCTTGAACCTCCTGCACAAGAAGTTGTTTTAAAAGACAAGAAACGCTTAGATGTTGATACATTTTCACGCTACAGAGTTACAGATCCTTTAACATTCTACAAAACTGTTCGCAATGAATATCAAGCGCAAAATAGATTACAAGAAATTGTGAACTCTTCTGCTAGAAATGTACTTGCAACGGTCACCTTGCTTGAGCTTTTATCTGAAAAAAGAAATGATATAATGAAAAGGATTAGTTTAGCAGTAAAGTCTGATGCAGCACAAATAGGTGTGGAAGTTGCAGACGTTAGAATAAGAAGAGCAGATTTACCAATTCAAGTATCTCAAGCTATTAATGAACGCATGAAAACAGAGCGCATTCGTGAGGCTAAAGGATATAGGGCTGATGGAGAAAAAAGAGCTCAGGAAATTAGAGCTACTGCAGACAAAGAAGCAACCATAACTGTTGCAGAAGCAGAAAAAGACGCTCAAACGATAAAAGGAGAAGGTGATAGAATCGCAACAGAAATTTGGAATAAAGCAACTAGTGTTGACCCAGAATTTTATGCTTTTTATCGTTCATTAGAGGCATATAAAAATTCTTTTGACGAGGATACTTCTGTTGTTTTAGCTCCAGAGGGAGAATTCTTTAACTATTTTGTAAAATCATTAAAATAAGGAACACCATGCACTTTCTTTTTTATATTACTTTGTGTTTGTTTTTCTCTTTTAAAGCTGCTGCCTTTCAATCTTATGCTGACTTGGTTGATGTACTCATGCCGTCTGTTGTAAATATATCTACAGAAAATATGGCTTTAGATAGCGAGGAACAATTTAATAATGTTATGATAAATCCATCTTTAAACGCAAGAGATAATCTTGGATCTGGATTTTTTATTAGAAAAGATGGCACTATTTTAACAAATGCGCATGTAATAAAAGGAGCAAAAAAAATAACAGTTATAACATCCGATAATCACTCTTATGGTGCAACACTTCTTGGAGTGGATAAACCAAGTGATTTGGCTGTTTTAAAAATTTCGAATATTGATAAAAATAAAACTTTTACGCCTGTTGTTTTTGGCAATGCAGATAATGCAAGAGTCGGAGATATTGTTTTAACCTTTGGGAACCCTTATGGATTAGGGGTAAGTGTATCTCAAGGAATAATCTCTGCTAAATCAAGAAATATTGGTCTTGGCGAACAGCAATACTTACAAACAGATGCAGCAATAAACGAAGGCAATTCAGGAGGCCCTATGTTTAATACAGATGGCGAAGTAATAGGTGTCAACTCAGCAATCTTTAAACAACAAGGTGCAACAGGTGTTGGTTTTTCTCTACCATCTAATATTGCAAACTGGATAGCTAATCAAATTATAGATAATGGCAAAGTAAAACGTGGTTGGATAGGCATGTCAGTATCTTATGGTGCTGATAAATATACCGGCAAAGAAGGGTTTGTTGTTACAGAAATAAATGAAAACTCAAATGCATATAAAGAGGGTGTTAGAGTAGGTGATATAATTACTGCATATAATGACACACCAGCTGGCGACATTGCTTCTTTTTTGTCTTATGTAGAAAAAATGGATATAGACCAAGCATTACGCCTAAAAACTGTTAGCTTTGGCGAAGAAATACGCCATGTGGTTCGTATCCAAGAAATGCCTAGTGATGAACTAAAAAATATAACTAATGCAGCCCTAAAAGAAAGCAATCTAAATACTATTAAATCCGTAGATAAAGATGCTTTTTATATTTCAGAATTAGGTATAACAGTAAAAGAAGCATCCCCTAGAGGTCTTCTAATTTTAAAACTAGATAAAACATCGCCACTAAAAAATAAAGGAGTTAATAATGGCGACATTATACTGGAAGCAGATAGAGGAGATATATATAGTGTAGATAATATGCTTGATAGTATAAGAAATGCTATAGTTGAAGATTTTAGAACAATATCCCTTTTAGTACAAGGAACTGAAGATGTTTTTCAAACATCTATTGAACTGGCGGTAGAAAATGACTAGAATTGACTTTTATCACTTACAAAAAACACCACTTGAAAGCGTACTTCCTAAACTTTGTGAAAAGGCTTTCTTATCTGGTAAAAAAATAAAAGTTTTATTAGGTAATGAAGAAAGAATTGAGTTTGTTAATACATTATTGTGGACTTATAATGAAGAATCGTTCTTACCGCATGGAAGTAAAAAAGATGGATTTATTGAAGAACAACCAATATTTATTTCTTCAGATAATAAAAATGAAAACAATGCTAGCATTTTGATTTTAGCTGACAATGCATATCCAGACTTAAGTTTTATAAAAGAATTTGAAAGAGTTTTGAATATTTTTGACGGGTGCGATGATGTTGCACTATATAATGCTAGAGTTTATTGGAAACAAATAAAAAATTTAAATTACGAATTACATTATTGGCAACAAAAAGATAATGGATCTTTTGAGCAAAAAGTATAGATAAGTTTTATTTATTATGTTTACAGAAAATATGACAAAAATATCTTGATTTTTTCTAAATGTATGATATTTACATGTTCAACATGATTTTATAATAGGAGTAGAAAACATGCAAAGCAATGTTGCTGAAATATTAGATTTTGAAGACATTAAACACGCAAGAGCAACAATAGACAAAGAAATTGAAGCTCTTGAAATTATGAAGAATAATCTTGATGCAACCTTTTCTAAAGCTGTTGATTTATTACAAAATACTAAAGGTAGAGTTATTGTAACTGGTATGGGTAAATCTGGTCATATCGGACACAAAATTGCTGCAACGATGGCTTCTACTGGTACTGTTTCATTCTTTGTTCACCCTGCAGAAGCTAGCCACGGTGACTTAGGAATGATTTCTGATGATGATGTTGTAATTGCTATATCTAATAGTGGTGAATCTAAAGAATTATCAGATGTATTAATGTATGCTAAAAGACATAATATACCTATAATTGCTATAACACGCAATCCAGAAAGTTCTCTTGGAAAAAATTCAACTTTAGTTCTAAAGCTTCCTGATAGTGGAGAAGCTTGCCCTTTAGGACTAGCGCCAACATCTTCAACTACTGCGACTCTTGCTTTGGGAGATGCTTTAGCTGTTAGCTTGATGTACAGAAGAAACTTTACATCCTCTGATTATAAACAACGTCATCCAGGCGGCAAACTTGGGGCTATATTGTGTAAAGTTTCTGACATAATGCATAAAGAAAATGAAATTCCACTACTTAAAGAAAATGCTATCATGCAAGAAGCTTTAATTGTTATGAGTGAAAAAATGCTTGGTTGCGTGGGCATAGTGAATGACAATAACGAATTATTAGGCATTATTACAGATGGAGACTTAAGGCGTTGGATGTCTCCAAATTTGATTACTGAAAAAGTATCAACAGTTATGACTAAAAATCCTAAAGTTATTGGCCCTGATGCTTTGATTGTTGATGCTGTTAATTTAATGAACAACACAGGTAGAGGCATTACAAATTTATTTGTTATTGAAGACAAAAAACCTTTAGGTGTTATACACATTCATGACTGCCTAAAAGCAGGAGTGGCATAGTTTTGTTCGACACTCGTAAAATTGATAGTTTTTTTAGTGGTGAAAAAAATCTTTTTGACGAAGAAGAGAAAAGTTTTATTAGCCGTAGAACAAAGGTAGTGCGTTTTTTGGAGCTATTTCTACCTTGTTTGACGGCTATGCTTTTTGCCATTGGTGTTGCTTTATTTGATTTTGATAATTCTACAAATTCTAATTTTTCTATTGATAAAGAAAAGAAAGTATATTTTGAAAAATTTAGAATGAAAAATATAGTCTTTGAAGTGACAGAAAAAGATAATCAAATTAGTACAATTAAAGCAAATACGGTTGAAGAAACTATTGCTGGTAGCAAAATATATAACTTAACGAATCCTGATGCACAATCTACAAATAATGAAACTAATATCACCATAGTTTCTAAAGTTGGTATATATAACCAAAATACACATGTGTTAAATTTATCCGATGATATAGTTGCAAATTACAACAATGAAATGACTATAAAAACAGATAATATATCATACAATTTTAAAAGCATGGAAGGTTTTGGTAATAGTAAAATCTCTGGCATAGGCACTAAAGGAAGTTTTAGCGCTAATCGTTTTTCTTTTAATAAAAATCATAATACTATAACATTAATTAACAATGTATTTTTATCGAGCAATGATATAGAAGTGTCAACTCCTAAAGATGCTACGCTATATGCAAACGATAATAAATTTATAGCAGAAGATGCTACTGTAAAAAAAGGCAACGAAACATTAAAAGGAAATGTTTTAACCGTTTTTTTCAAGAATGCTAAAAGCTTTGATATAGATAGCGCATATTGCAAAGGAAATGCAGAGCTTTACTCTAAAGGCGAAAAGGCTTATGCTGACAATATTGAATACCTACCAAACTCCTCTATTATTAAACTAAATGGTAATGTTAGAATAGTAAAAGGAACAAACATTGCGACCTCTGATAGAGCCATCTACTTCCAAAATAAAGAAGAATTTCATTTGTATAATAATGTAAAAATTCAACAATCTGGGGCTATCGCCATTGCAGATAAAGGGGTTTATTTTATAAAGAAAAATGTTGCTGAATTAGAAAAAAATGTTGTCATTAGCAAAGATGGTAATATGGTAAAAGGAGATAAAGCGATATCTGATTTTAATACATCTAAAAGCAGACTTATTGCAATAAATGGTGGTAGAATTTCCGGCAAGCTCACCCAAAGTAAGCCAGATAAAAAAGAGGACTAAAAAACATGCTTTCATGCTCAAATATTCAAGATTCTGTTTTAGAAGTTTTTAATATCGGCAAGCGTTATAAGAATCGAAGTGTATTAAGAAATGTGTCTTTGAATGTTAAGCGCGGCGAAGCTGTTGGTCTATTAGGTCCTAACGGCGCCGGTAAAACAACTTGTTTTTATTGTATAACTGGCTTAATTACTCCAGATTATGGCGATGTACATATTGATGGCCAAGATATCACATATATGCCAATGTATAAACGTGCACGCATGGGAATCGGATATCTACCTCAAGAGGCATCAATTTTTAGAAACCTTAGCGTTGAAGATAATATTAGCGCTGTATTAGAAATAGTGATTGATGATAAAAATAAAAGAGAGCAAATGCTCGAGGATTTGTTAGATGAATTTTCTATATCTCACTTAAGAAAATCTCCATCTATTGCATTGTCTGGCGGAGAAAGAAGACGTTTAGAAATTGCAAGAGCATTAGCTGGACAACCTAATTATATTCTTTTAGATGAGCCACTTGCTGGTATTGACCCTATTGCGGTTGGAGAAATCAGAGAGCTTGTTTCTAAATTAAAAAATAGAGGTCTTGGCGTACTAATTACCGATCATAATGTTCGTGAAACATTGGATATTATTGATAGAGCTTATATATTACATGGTGGAACAGTTCTTATGGAGGGAACTCCTGAGGAAATCGTTGCAAGCGAAGATGTTAGAAAAGTTTATTTGGGAGATAATTTTTCAATATAACAGGCTTTTTTGTTTGACTTTTTAGAGAATTTGAGGATAAAATTTGGTCAGTAAATAGTTTTAAATATATGAAGGGATAAGAGATGAAAGTTACATTTTCAGGAAAACAAGTAGATGTTAGCGACAAATTACGTAAACATGTTGAAGAAGGGGTTAGTGTTTCTGTAGAGAAATATTTTAGCGCGCCACTTAGCTGCTCTGTTGCTTTTTCTAAAGAAGGAGAAGATTTTGGGGCTGAAATTACTGTACATCCAACTAAAAACATTGTATTAAAAGGTAGTGGTTCAGCTTCTGATCCTTATTCTGCTTTTGATAATGCAAATGCTCATATTGCAACACGTTTACGCCGTCACAAAACAAAATTAAATGCTCACAAGAGCAAAGTTGGCTTAGCTGAGCTTGCTTATGAGGCTGTTTTACCATTAGTTGAAGAAAATGAAGAAGTAAATATAGATGAAAATGCACCTTTAACTATAGCAGAAACAGATGCAAACATTCCTGTATGTACCGTTAGTGAAGCAGTTATGTTTATGGATTTAAGTAATGAATGCGCTATCATGTTTAGAAATAGTGCAAACAACCACATCAGCATGGTTTACCGTCGTAAAGATGGTAACATTGGCTGGGTTGAACCTAAATCTGAATAATTAAGTTTAAGGATATACACCATGAATATTGCAGATATCATTTCTAAAGAAGCTGTTCTTGATAATGTTCAAGCAACAACAAAGCGCGAATTAATTCAAGTTTTATCTAACAAAATAGCTAGCCTATCTGGTGTAGATGAACGCGTTGTTTTTGAAGCTGTTTGGGAGCGCGAAAATTTAGGTTCTACAGGTTATGGCGACGGAGTTGCCTTTCCTCATGCAAGAATTGAAGGACTAAAAAAAGTTTCTGCAATGTTTGTGCGTCTAGATGAGCCTGTTGATTTTGATTCACTTGATGGCAAACCAGTTGATTTAGTATTTTTACTTATCAGCCCAGAGAATAGTGGTGCAGATCATTTAACAGCATTAGCTACGCTTTCTCGTGTATTGAAAACAGCTGGAAGTTGTGAGAATTTACGTAAATCTCGCAGTGTTGAAGAACTTTATGCTGTTCTTAATGCATAGTGTATATTTAAATTATAAAAAAGCCCGTCTTAGATGGGCTTTTTTTTATACTTAATCATCAAAATAACCAACCCCGCCACGCAATATCAGCTCTGCTTTTGGTGTATATGAACTATCTTCATTATGTATATAAAACGGCGGTAATATTTTCGTTATTCCTTTAGCTCCTTTTTGCGCTACTACTACCACTCTCTTTGCTACTTGATTATTCTTTGAATATATTGGTATAATCTGCATATTTCCAGCTTTATTTTGCAAACTAACCATAATTTCATTAAGAGCTTCTGCACGATTAATTAGCAATATACTTCCTTTAGGTTTTAACATTCTTAGGCAAAATGCAATCCAACTTGTCAAATCAAAATTTTGATGATTATGCGCTAATTTTTTACTTTGATTTGGGGATGGCATATCATGATCGCTATATGGAGGATTAGTTATCACAAAATCAAAATTTCCACCATTAATCTTACCCTTTTCTCTAATATCTATATTTTGATATTTCAAGAAATAATCAAATCCATTTTCTTTAGCGCTAAAGTTTGATAATTCCACTAATTCTTTTTGAATATCAATTCCTAAAATTTCAACATTCTTATCTTTTAATCTAGACGCCAAGCATAATGATATTGCTCCAGTTCCAGAACCGACATCAAGAATTTTATCATCTTTTTTAACGCAATTTTGATCAAGTATTGATGATAAAAAAACAGCATCTGTTGAAGCTCTATATCCATCAACAGGTTGGAATATTTTTACTTTTTTATCTAACAAATAGTCGTTTGTATATGGTACCATCTTTAGCCTCAACTAAAAAGGCTTAAAAGATTTTTCTTTTAAGCCTTTTATCACTTTTTACTTATATCTCTTAAGCGTTTGGGCTGCTTTTAGCTAATTCAGCATTAACAGAAACCCATTTTTCTTCTGCTTCGCTATCTGATGTTATTGCAGATTGTGGGCACTCTGAAATGCATACACCGCAATCAATGCAAACATCTGGATCAACAACATATTGATCATCAGCTACTCTGAAAGCTTCTACAGGACATACGCCTGCGCATGTTCCACATTTAATGCACAAATCACCATTTACTACTGAAGGCATATTATTATCTCCTAATAAAAAATTCTTTTTCGTTTTATGTTTTTAATATCAATAAAGACTAATTGCAAGTGAAAAATTATTAAAGCACAAAAAACTTTTAGTCTTAATTTTTTCTATATAGTTTTAATAATAAAAAAAAACAAGAGGCCAAAGAGGCCTCCTGTTATCTGTTTTTTATTTAAGATTATAAGCTATATTTTGCATCAAACATGATTGTGTGATCTTGATAATCTTTACGCAATCTTGCCATATAGCCACCAGACAATTCAAGCCTTGGGTTTGCTTTAGTCTTAACCTTAGCACCTAATTCAAATCCTAAACGATCTAAAGACTCACCCTTAACATTGTATGCTGCGCCATTTGCCAACAACACATTTGCAGAATTATCAGCTTCAAACAAATCGTATGTTACAGCAGCACTAAGTTCTGGCTTAATAGAGTAACAATTGTTCAAACGAATTCTCTTTGCAGCTTTAACACCTAAAACAGCAGTTAACACATCATCTGAATTTTCAGCAACTTTTGAACCAAGTTTGTTTGTATACGCATCTTGGTTGATATGCATATAGCGTAAACCTGCTTCTGGAGTTACCTCATAACCTCTATACATTGCTTCATATCCATACATAGCTTGAAGAGCAATTGTATCAACATCATATTTAGCACCTGCATCTACACCTAAAACTGATTTTTTATCATCATATTTAGACCAGCTATATGCTAACATTGAGTTAATGTACCAGTTACTTGGTTTATATTTTGAATATACAAATAATGTATCTGTATCAACGTCTGTTTTACTTCCAGCTGTTTCAATATCTGTTTGAGCATTTGCATAACCAATACCTAAACGAGTACCTTTGCTAATTTCTGCATCAACACCCATTGTAACTCCGTATGTATCAGAGCTAAATCCATCAGCTTTACGTGTTTTTTCAAGATCAGCTTTATTGTATAAACCACGAACCCATGCTGTTGCTTTTCTAATATAATCACCAGAAGAGCGACCACGAGCCATAGCCCCTGCAGCACCACTCAATTCACTTGAAACAACACCAAACAATGCACCTTGCATAGATGCTTCTTGACCAGAAACAACAGGTGTATCTGTTGCACCAAGTTTTTTAGCTTCACTAGCTACTGATGCATCACCAGATTGAGCTAATAAACTCAATTTTTTAGCAACATTATTGAAAGCTTCATTGCCAGAATTTGTATTAGATGAAACAGCAAGAAGTGCATTTGCCTCATTTGATGTAGCACCTAAACTAGAAGCCAACTCATCTGTTGATTTTGCTTCAACATAAATTTTACCATCACCTCTATGCTCAATGTTGTATAAGCTATTTTCAACATCAATAATAAAGTTGCCTGTTTGGCTTGCTGTGATAAAATCATATGTTTTTTCTGTTACATCATTAGCAAAAATCAATTTAGAATTTGTGATACTAACTGTGTTTGCAGCAATTGTTGTTTTACCTAAATTGATAGTTAATTTAGAACCATCCAAGAAATTAACCGTACCATTACCAGTAATACCGCCATCAAGTGTTAAGTTACCTGATATTGTTAATGTCCCATCATTGTGAATATCATTGGCTGTGTGAATATCATTGGCTGTACCGTTTACTGTATTACCAGAGAATACATTAGTACCAGCAAGAGTAACTGTACCTACATTATAAATAGCTCCTCCTGCAACTCCAGCAGCATTATTCATAAAGGTTGAATCATTAATAACTATATTACCTGTTGTATTTTGAACTTTATTTTCGATAACATCGTATAAAGGTGCATTATAAATAGCACCACCATTATTCTCGGCGCTGTTGTTTTTAAAAGTAGAATTTGTTATGGTAGCTGTTTTGAAGTAATTTGATATTGCTCCACCATTTCCACCTGTCTCTTTTGCATATGCGGTATCAGTAACGCTACCTGTTGCACTATTTTTAATAAATATTGAATCACTTATTTCCATATAATGTGTTTTAGCAGAAGTGTTTATTTCATCCAGTTGAAGAGTTCTACGTGTAGCGATAGCTCCACCATTAAAACCAGAAGAATTTTCTTCAAAATATCCCTTAGCAACTTTTAATGTAGCATCTATACCTAATGAAATTGCACCACCGCCAATTTGTTCTCGATCTTGTTCAGCTTTTAACTGAGCTTTATTTTTTATAAAGCTAACATTTTCTGCAATAATTGTGCCGCTATAGTTACCAATAGCACCACCATCAAAGTTTGCTTGATTATTTGTGAAAGATGTACCATTTCCTATTGTTAAGTGACCTACTTTTTTTGCTACAGTAATAGCGCCACCAATATCACGGCTAAGACCACTAAAAACGGTATTTGCTTCCACTTTTTCTGTACCTGTTACATATAACTGTGTGCCGACTGTTTCATTTGCATTGGCTACAGATATCCCACTAAATGCAACTAAGGCTGTTGTCAATAAAAGGCTTTTTTTCATGAAAAATCTCCTAATTAGTTAATAAAATATTATATTAAATAATATAGTCCAAAAATTTTAGATTCACTAAAACCTTACACCACATTTTGATGATGGGCAAAGTCTATTTAAAGAACTTGTAAGAGTCAATATTAAATACTTCAATTTAAAAGAAAAAACTCAGAAACACCTCCTCAACCAATTGACCCCCAAAGCTTTACCCCTTTATATTTTATTATAAAAAAATTATTCCTACGCCTTTCATTTCAAAATCCATAAAAGAAAAGTTAACAAAGAATTAATTTAATACAAGAAGCGAGCCACATAACTTAAACAAAATATTAATGCATATTTATTTTATGATTGAAATAATAAAAAAAAACGCTATTATGTGCCTCAATGATTTTTTTAGAGGTAAAAAATAATGACAAATATTAAAGTAAGGTTTGCACCAAGCCCAACAGGGTGGATACATATTGGTAATATTAGAACTGCATTGTTTAACTATCTTTGGACCAAGAAGATGGGCGGAACAATGCTACTTAGAATCGATGATACTGACGTTGCTCGTTCTAAAAAAGAATATGAAGATGGTATTTATGATGCTCTACAATGGCTTGGAATTAAATGGAATGAAGAAGCAAAACAATCCGCACGTGTTAAGCGTTATGATGAGGTTGTTGAAAAATTAAAAGCAGAAGGTAGAATCTATGCATGTTATGACACTCAAGAAGAATTAGAATTTAAACGCAAACGTTTAATGGCTAGAGGCCTTCCTCCAATTTATGATAGACAAGCATTAAAATATACTCCTGAAGATATTAAACGTTTTGAAGATGAAGGTAGAAAACCTCACTACCGTTTCATGCTTACAAATACTGAAATTGCTTGGAACGATGAAGTAAGAGGTCTTTGCAAATATGATGCAACTAAACTTTCTGACCCTATTATCATCAGAGAAGATGGTAGTTATTTATATCATTTGCCTTCAGTTATTGATGATGTGGATTTTGGTATCACTCACATTGTTCGCGGGGAAGATCATGTTACAAATACTGCTTCTCAAATTCAAATGTTTGAAGCTATCGGTGGCAAAGTGCCAACTTTTGCTCATTTACCTCTTTTAACAGGTAAAGAAGGCAAACTATCTAAACGTTTAGGTTCTCTTGGTATAAGAGAATTAAGAGAAGAAGGTGTTGAAGCCATGGCTATTTCTTCTTTCTTGGCTAAACTTGGCACTTCTGAAGATATTAGACCTTTTTATAGTTTAGATGAATTAGCTGAAACTTTAGACTTTAACAAAATTGGTCGTTCTCAACCTAAGTTTGATGATGAAGAATTAAGAAAATTCAGCACAAAACTTTTGCATGGAATGCCTTATTGCTCATTAAAAGATAATTTTGGTGTATCTGAAAAGTTTTGGGAAGACGTTAAAGGAAACTTAGAAAAAGCTAGTGACATTCTCATCTGGGATTGTATCTGCAATAAAGAAATTGAACCTAAAATTGAAGATTTAGACTTTACAACTGAAGCATCTAATTTGCTACCAAAATGCGAATTTAATGTTGATACATTTGGCGTGTGGATGAATGATGTTAAAGCTAAAACAGGTAGAAAAGGTAAAGATTTATTCCACCCTATTCGCATGGCTTTAACAGCTGAAGCAAATGGACCAGAGCTTAAAACATTATTGCCATTAATTGGTTATGAGAAAGCTGCTAAACGTTTGAAAGGCGAAAAAGCTTAAGTACTATTTTTTTAATTAAAGCCCTAATTATAGGGCTTTTTTTATTACTGATAACGAAGCGCATCTATAGGATTTAGGCGCATTGCCTTTAAGGCTGGCATAAGTCCTGATATAACTCCAACAACTATAGCAACAGATACAGAGACAACCACTGACCAAACGGATATTGGAACTTCATAGCCAATTATATACCCCCCCAGTTGCGATAATACCACACCAAAAATCATGCCTATAAAACTACCAATAAAAGAAATTAAAATAGACTCAGCTAAAAATTGAAACATAATCCAATTATTAGGAGCGCCAAGTGCTTTTCTTGTCCCAATCTCTCTTGTTCTTTCTGTAACTGATACAAGCATCATATTCATAATACCAATACTACCAACAATAAGCGAAATGGAGGCTATAACAGCTAATAATAACGATAACACAAAACCAACACTTCTTACTTTGTTAATAAAATCTGTCATAGGTCGAATTTGAAAATCATTTTTAACGCCATCTTTTAAGCGATGTCTAGAACGAAGCAAATATTCTATTTTTTTTGATACTGCTTCTATTTCTTGCTCTGTTTCGGCTACAACATAAGCCATATCAACGTATTTAGGGCGCTCTGAACCTGCTAAACGTTGACGAAGTGTTGTATAAGGAATATAAATAAAATTATCCATATCATTACCAAACAATCCATCACCCTGTTCTTTTACTGTCCCTATTACTTTAAAAGGTTGACCTTTTAGGCGAATGGTTTTACCTATTGGATTTTGCAAACCAAATAACTCGTTTACCATTGTTTGACCAATTACAGCATACGGGCGCGCGCCTTTTACATCTTTTTCTGTAAACATAACTCCTTCTTCTATTTCAGAATTATTTACAATTAAAATATCAGGATTAGTTCCATATACTGTTGTACCATAATTGTTTGAACCATATACAACTTGAACTGGTGTTCTTCCTTCATATGATGCTGTTTTTACCCCTTTTAATTCTTTTAAAGCTTTTACATCATCAATTGTAACACTAGGTAAGCCTCTTGCGCCTCTTACGCCTCCTGTTACTAGCTCTGCTGGGCTTATAAATATACGATTACTACCCATTGAAGAAAAAGATTTAGTTATATGTAATTGAACAGCTTGACCGGCGGAAACCATCATCACCACCGCAGCAACGCCGATCATAATACCTAGCATTGTTAAAAAGGTTCTTAATTTATAGGAGGCGATTGATATCCAAGCCTCTTTTAGTATGGACTTTAACATCTTGTCTCCTTTTCTTTGCTATATTCTTTTCTTAACCCATCATAAACAACTGATCCATCACTTATTTTTATCATACGTTTTGCATAATCTGCCACATCATCTTCATGGGTTACTAATACGATTGTTATTCCTTGTTTATTTAGCTCTGTAAACAAATCCATAATTTCGCCTGATGTCTTGCTATCTAAATTACCTGTAGGCTCATCCGCAAAAATAATAGATGGATTATTAATAAGAGCTCTAGCAATAGCAACTCGTTGTTGCATACCTCCTGAAATTTGTGATGGCGGACGCTTTTGATAACCAATTAGCCCTACTTTTTTTAACATCTCTAATGCTCTTTTATATCGCTCTTTCTCATCTATTTTTTGATAAATTAAAGGAAGTGATACATTGTCTGCTATTGATCGTTTCATCATTAGATTAAAATTTTGAAATACAAAACCAATTTTTTGCCCGCGTATTTGAGCTAATTCATTATCATCTTTATTTTCTATTTCAAATCCATCTAAAAAATAATGTCCTTGTGTTGGTTTATCTAAACACCCTAATATATTCATCAATGTTGATTTTCCAGAGCCAGACGGCCCCATTATGGCAACAAACTCTCCTTCATAAATTTTAAAATTTATATTCTTTAGAACAAGCTGACAGTTACCGCCTTCCATAAAGTATGTTTTATATAGCTTATTTACATCAATAACAGGATGCTTTGCCATTATCTTCTCCTTGGCTCTATTGCATCAATAATAACTTCCTCTCCTAGTGATAAACCTTCTTTTATCTCAACATTAGTCATATCTGATAAACCTTTTGTTATCACTCGTGGAACAATTTTCCCTTTCTCGAATAGATATACAATATCCTGATTTTCTTCTATATTTTCTATTTTTTTAACGTCTATAAGTTTTTTGATATTCATAGATGGTTTATATTGAAGAGCCATGGCTGGGATTGTTAAAACATCTATCGCTTCTTGAGCTCTTATAATAACTGACGCGGTCATACCTGGAAGAAGTTTTCTGGATGTATTATCTATTTCTATGATTACAGTATACATAACAACGTTTGATTCCTCCGTCGGAGAAAGACGTACCTGTCTAATTTGACCATAAAATTTATCATTTGGATACGCATCAACTGTAAAAGTTGCCTTCATATCAGGTTTTATATAACCAATATCTGCCTCTGAAATACTAGCTTCTATTTGCATCTTTGATAAATCTTCTGCGACTTCAAACAATGTTGGTGTAGAAAAACTAGCAGCAACAGTTTGTCCCTGCTCTATCTCTTTAGAAATAACTGTTCCTGAAACAGGAGAGGTTATTGTAGCATATTCAAAATTCTTTTTTGAGATATTATAATCAGCTTTTGCATTTAATACATTAGCGGATGCTTCTTTATATGATATTTCGGCATCTTCTAAAGAAGCTTTGGAGGTTAATTTATCTGAATATAACTTTTTTATACGTTCATAGTTTAATTTTGCTTTACTCTCTTTAGCTAGCGACAACTCATAACTTGCATGTGATTTTTCCATATTTTCTTTTAAGGTTGAAGCATCTAAAAGAGCCAAAACTTGACCAACTTTTACATCATCATTGTAGTCAACCAAAACTTTCTCAACAATACCTGAAACTTGTGTTCCAACCATAACGGTATTGATAGGGTTGATAGTTCCTGTTGCTGTTACCTCATATGCCACATCTGTTTTTTTAACTTTACTTTTTTCAAAACTATCTGGATTTATATTATTATGAGTACCCTTTGTATATCCAACAATTATGAATACTAATATTAAACATAGCACTATTATATATTTTTTCTTTAGCATTTAAAATCTCCCTATAGAACGATATAGTGTGGCTTTATTTATTAAAACAGCATAAAAAGCATTAACAACCGCGTCTCTTGCATCTGCTAATTGTGATTCGGCAGTTAATAAGTTTATAATATCAGTTTGACCAATTTCATAAGACTTGAAGGCCACTCTTTCATTTTCTTTGGCGCTTTTTAATAACTTCTTACTAACCTCGTATGATTTTAGTGATGTTTGATAATCATGATAAGCGCTCCAGACCTCTTTTTTTATTTTATTTTTTATATCATCTAAAGTATAGCGTTCCTGCTCTCTTTTATATTTTGCTGCGCTTATTTTATGACTTGTATTAAATCCTGTGAATATTGGAACACTATAATTTATACCTATTGAATTATCCTTTTTGTAGTTATAATCATCATTCCAAGAATTATTATATCCACTTTGAGCAGATAGATTAAACGCTCCATAGCGAGTAGATCTTAACTCTTTTAAAGAACTATTAGCTATATTTATATTTTCTTCTTGAGCTTTAACTTCAGCTCTTTCTTTAATAGATGCTTCTATTATTTGATCTAAAGTATTGTGATTATCAAATACTGTTAAATCTCTATCTTTAGGAGGTTCTTTAAGCATAAATACTGTTTGCGGAGGAAGATTTAATATTGTCGCCAAATTGCCTTCATATTGCTTTACAGCATTTTCCATTTCTATAACTTTAAGTTTTGACTGCTCATAACTTGTTTGAGTCTGTAATTTATCATTAAGTGCAACTAATCCAACATCATATTTTCTACTAGCTTCATCATATGACTTTTTATACATTTTCTCATTGGCTTTAGCACTAGTTAGATCTTCCTTTGCTCCCAATAGTTGAAAATATGCCGTATGAATGGTTAAGATTAAATCTTGTAAAGCAACATTATAATTAAAACTAGAATTGGCTAAATATGATTTAAAATTATCAATTCTTGCACTTCTACCCCCAAAATCATATAACAACATTGATAACCCTAAATTTACGTTATATGGATTTTTTTCTTGATTTGGTACGCCCTGATTTTTAGAAGATTGAACAGATAAAGAAGATGTGATATCAATTTTGGGAAAATATTCTGATTTTGAAGCATCTAAATTTTCTTGGCTTTCTTTCAAAATCATATAATCAGCGTTTAAGCTTGGATTATTACATATACCAATCTTTATCAAATCTATCAATGATACTTCTTTTGATGTTACAATATTTTCATCTATACATCCTTCTTTTGATTTGAGTTCTATTTTAGCACTTTCTTCATTTGCTATTGCATTTATTGAAAAAAATGATAAAATTCCCAATATTATGGTAAACAAGCGAACTATGTACATATTTTTATCCTTTACATAACCGTATATTCAAGATAAAATACGTGATGTTAGTTTAATAAATCATTAAATTTAAAGGTTTTTTATGAGCGATGAGAGAATTTTATATGTAGATATGCTAAAAGATATCCTCAATAAAAATGAGGCATTTAGTACATTAAAAAATGATATTAGAATTAAAAATAAACCATTTTTTAACATGCTTTTTATGACAACTTTTAGACAGCTAACTTTTATAAGAAAAGAGATTCTACCTTACTTTGTAAGAAAAAAAATCCCAGCAAAATATGATATTCTTAACTATATTTTATATTTAGGAGCCGTTGAGCTATTATTTATGGATAGTGCACCTTATGCTGTAATAAACTCTTATGTGGAAATAGCAAAAAATAAATCTGATAAATTTAGTGCAAATTTTGTAAATGCCGTTTTACGTAATATTTCTAGGCAAAAAGATACTCTACTTAACAATAGAAAAACTAGAACATTTAGTGATGATTTTATAAGAATTTTAAAAAAAGATTATACAAAAAAAGAAATTGAAGAAATGGAAATTTTTGCCAATATTGAACCTATGTTAGATTTGAGTTTTAAGCAAGGCTGTAAACCTTCTTTTGATAATGTTTTTCTATTTGAATTTAACACTTTTAGAATGCCATCAAATGTAAAAATCACAGAACTTGAAGGGTTTGGAGATGGTAATTTTTGGGCACAAGATGCTTCATCTTCTCTTGCAGTTAAAACAATAAAAAACTGGAAAGATAAAAAAGTTCTTGATTTATGTGCGGCTCCTGGCGGTAAAACCGCTCAACTATTAAGTAGCGGTGCTTTAGTTACAGCTGTTGATATATCTGCTAGTAGACTCGAAATATTAAAAGAAAATATTAAACGCTTAAAACTTGAAAAGAATCTAAATATTGTTTGCTCTGATGCATTATATTTTAATACAGATGAATTATTTGATGTTATTTTAATTGATGCTCCTTGTTCTGCCAGCGGTACTTTCAGAAGACATCCTGAAATTATTCATACAAAAACAATTCATGATGTAAACAAAATGGTAAATATACAAGCATCTATATTGGATAAAGCAATTAGTTTATTAAAGGAAGATGGTATAATTATTTATGCCACATGTTCTCTTTCAAAAGATGAAGGCGAAAAACAGATTATGAATTTTATGGAGAGACATCCATTCTTTAGCATTATACCTATAAATATTAGTGGCACAGAAGATATGCTAACAAAAGAAGGTTTTTTACGTATATTACCTCAACATTTAAAAAAATATTCGGGGACAGATGGTTTTTTTGTTGCTTGTTTGCAAAGAAAAAATTAATAATATAGTGTTAGTATTGATATAAGGACAAGTTTGTTTATGGGGGAATATATGAATTTTTTTCTTACTTTTGGTATTTGTACGCTATTTATTTGCTTTACTGTTGCCACATTTTTCTTAAGCCGTATTCCACAGGGTATTTTTTCTGACGACTATGTATTCAAGCTTGATCCTTTTTGGTATATATGGTCTGTGATGCTATTTGGAGCCATTGGTGTTTACATATTTTTCCCTGAACAATCGGATATGATAAAGAACTATGGTGTTTTTGATATTTTATTACCTTTTATCTTTTCTGCAATTATTTATTTCACCTACATACTTGGAATTAAAGGTATAACATCAATAGTTATACTTCTTTTATCAATATGCATGTGTTTTATGCAACCTGAAACATTTTGTGTTATAGAAGGAATTCCATATTGGGCTGACCGCTTAATTGTTGCACTTATCATGTTTGTTATATCTAGGGGATTGGGGCTTCTTAATGGCCTAGGTGCAATTTCTTCTATGCAATTTATATCTGTAATGATTGTTAGTATTGTCTTAGCTCATTTAGGAGCAGCTCCTCAATTATTAGCAATGATTGCTGTTGCTTATTTAGGTACGATGCTTGCCTTCACTTTCTTTAGTTGTCCTCCTGAAAAACTAATACTAACTATTGGGGGCTTTTCTGCGATTGGCTTTATTATGGCTTGCTTTATGCTTAATATGGCTATTGAATATTCGGAAATATCTATGATGATTGCTGTTGCTTATCTTTTAACAGAGGTTGGTATAGCGCTATATAATCGTTTTATACTTAATGAAAGATATGAACAAAATTTCTTATATACATCATATTATAAAATATCAAATGATGGCGAACACGAGAATCATGTTGTTTATGGTGTTTTTAAGATTTTGATAATTAATACTGTTTTTGCATTAATGCAAGTTGCAGCATCGGAGCGAATTGCTTTGCTTATTTTTTCAATTGCTATTAATATATGGATGTTATCTGTTATATCCGGAGAATCGAAGCTAAATGATGTTTTTTCTATTACAAAATGGGGCTTTAGAGGTGTAAAAAAAGTAATCTCAAAGAAAAATAAAAAATCTACACCTTTAGATAATACTGAAGAATTTCAGTATGTAGAAGAGGAAACTAATAATATTGATGTAAAACCTGCAAAAAAAACTAAGAGCAAAAAAGCAACCCCAAATGTATCAAAATCAAAAGTTGCTAAAAACACAACTAAAACCTCAAAAATGAAGAAAAAAAACTAGCTAAAGGCTGTTTATAATGAATTTTATTAAAGTTTTATTTGGCAAAAAAATTAAATCTAGTACTCAATTGTTTAAGGTTGAAACTTTAAGAATTGTTGTGGCTGAATTTGTTGAATATGGTAACTATAATTTTGGACAAGCTTTAGTAAAACTTTTACAAAAAAATCCTATATTTAATGTTTCTTATTTTACAGAATCTTTTGATAAAAATTTCCTAAGCTTACAAGGACGGCATTTTTTTGATTTATCAGATGCTGGTAATAAAATTTTGCAAAAATTGAATGCTGATATTGTAATTTGGGGATATCAGGAAAATGAGTATATTAGATTAAACTTTCAAACTGCAAATGCTTATTCTGACTGGGATAATGTTTCTTGTTCTATTTTAGATAGCCTTTATATTCCAGTAGAACATTTTGAGCATATAAACTTCTTTCCATCAATATTAGAAAAATTACTTACAGGTTTTATTGCAACAGCAATTAGCGAACAAAGAATCGATTTAAGACATCTAAAACAAAAATTATTAAAGTCAGTTATCGCCAAATTTAATATTAGTGGTCCTAGTGAAGAAGGGCATAATACTATGCTTTTACCCTATACAATGAATGCTATAGGACTTACGTATTTAGGTTATAACCAAAAAGATTTAACTCCAAAAGATTTTGAAATTTCAAAAGATTTATTCAATAAAGGATTATCACAAAAAGAACATATTATGCAAAATGTTCATATTGGATGTATATATAAAAACTTAGGTCAACTATATGAAACAGCTCTCAAGCAAGAACTCGGAAATCAATGGATTTTATTCAAAGAAGCCATTACAAATTATAGAACTGCTCAACGATATATTGATCACTACAATTATCCATATGATTTTGCTTTAATATCTTTTAAATTATCATTGATTTATTTTAGATATTGGAAATTCACTAATGATATCCAAGCACTTCGTGATGCAGTATTTTTCTTGAGAGAAGCAGAAAAAACATACAATCAGATAAGTTTCCCTGAACTATGGTCTAAAATTGAAGGATATTTAGGCTTTTATCTTTCTTTATTGGGTTTATTTTCTAAAAGCAATGATATTTCTAAACTTGCAATTAAAAGCTATAAAAACAAGCAAACTGTTTATAGAAAAGAACTTTTTCCTATCATGTGGGCTAAAATTCAAGAAAACATTGCAAATGTATATTATAATATGGGAAAAAATTCTTATGATAAATCATCTTTTCAGGCTGCAATAGATTATTATCAATCAGCCTTAAAGATATATGAAAATAAACATATGCATCAAGAAATTACCATCGTAAATAATAGTATAGATAAAGTTCTTAGAGCTTTAAGAGGATAATCCATCTTCACTTATTTTTTTTAAATTACTTCTCTACGCCCCACATGATCAGCTGGAGTAACTATTCCCTCTTCTTCCATTCGCTCAATAATTGTTGCAGCTTTATTATAACCTACGCCCAAACGACGCTGGATATAGCTAATAGATGCCTTCTTATCGTTTCTAACAATTGCAACAGCTTGTTCATAAAGGGAATCTTTTGTCTCGCCACCCATTGATGTTTGATCAAATAAAACCCCACCACTTTTATTTTTACTTGTATCTAAATCACCCTCTGTAACACCTTCAACATATTGAGGCTCTCCTTGTGATTTAATAAAGTTCATAACTGCTTCAACTTCTTCATCTGGAACAAAACCACCATGTATACGTTGAGGCTTTAAGCCTGCTGGCATATACAACATATCACCTTTACCTAATAACTGTTCAGCACCTTGCTCATCAAGAATTGTACGACTGTTAATTTTTGATGTAACTTGGTAACTAATTCTTGTTGGAAAGTTGGATTTAATAGTACCTGTAATAACATCAGCCGAAGGACGTTGTGTTGACATAATTAAGTGAATACCTGCCGCTCTGGCCATTTGCGCTAAACGTTGAATAGCAGCCTCAACCTCTTTACCTGCGACCATCATAAGATCTGCAGCTTCATCAACAACAATAACAATATATGGAAGAGGTTTAGTATCTAAAAGCTGCTCTTCATATTTAGGTTTTCCTGTTTCTGGATCAAACCCAACCTGAATGGTTCGTTTTGGACTTTCTCCTTTTTCTTTTAGTTCTTTTAATTTTAAGTTATAACCATTTATATTTCTAACAGATAAACATGCCATTGCGCGATAACGTTCTTCCATTTCTCTTACTGCCCATTTCAACCCTATCACCGCCTTTGCAGGATCAGTAATCACAGGTGTCAGTAAATGAGGAATACCATTATACATAGAAAACTCTAACATTTTAGGATCAATTAGCATAAATTTACATTCATCTGGTGTCATTCTAAATAACAATGAAAGTATCATTGCATTTACACCAACAGATTTACCTGAACCTGTTGTACCGGCTATTAATAAGTGTGGCATTTTAGCTAAATCAGCATATACATTTTTACCACCAATATCTTTACCTAAAACAATATTTAATGCATTTTTGCTATCTGTAAAGTTTACATCTTCTAACAAATCTCTAACCCAAACAGTTTCCCTTTTAACATTTGGTACCTCAATACCAATTGTTGTAGAACCGCTAACAGTTGCAATACGAACAGAACTTACAGCCATTGAACGAGCAATATCATCTGCTAAAACTATCACTCTTGTAGTTCTTGTACCTGACACTGGCTCTAACTCAAACAATGTTACAACAGGTCCTGGGCGAACTTTTACTATTTTACCATGGATACTAAACTCTTCTAATACACTTTCTAGTGTGCGAGCCGTTTCATTTAGTTCTTTTTCACTCACACTTAGGCCTATTTTATCTTTAGGTCTAGATAATAAATTAATATCTGGATATATATACCCATTGTTTTCTTTATTTTTCGCCTTAGAGATAGAAACAACTTCAGCCGTCTTCTTTGGGGTAGTTTTTTCTAATGTTTTTTTAGTATCTTTTTTCTCACTATTAAAAGATGGTTCATTACGCTGTTTTTCAGTTGTTAAATTGTTATTGGAATTATACAAAGCCTTAGGATGAACTAGTTTTTTAATAATATTGCACATAACTTTAGACGTAGAATATATAAATTTGATTATATTTTTTATACATCTATACCAATGCTTGAATGTTATCCCTGTTGCAAGATTGAATGACATTATAGAAATAAGAATTAAAATAGCTAAGGACAAACTATTTCCATATTCAATTATTCCCCAATTTTTAAATATCTTATCTAAATAATTAGGCAACATATGGCTGAATTTACCAACTAAGTTTATTTTTTCTAACAATGGTGCAATGGTTTGATAAAAAACACCTGAAAGGCTCACTATTCCTAAAATAACGGCAAATAAACGAATTTTAAATTCTAATACTTTCTGGTTTTTAATTAATAAATAGCCCCAAACTAACACAGGTATTAGATAAATAAAAATTGCAAATCCATAGCTATTAACAATAAAATCTGAGCTATAAGAACCAAATCTTCCCATAAAATTGCTGATTTCATCAGAGTTTGAAACATTAAAAGATTCGTCTGTTGGGGTATATCCAATCATTGATAAAATTAAACTTAAACAAAAAACTGTTAATCCTCCACCGCAAAAAATGGCTATAATTTTCTTTATACTATTTTGATTTGTATTTGATGTTGTTTTTTTACTTTTTCTTTTAGCCATATGACCCTCTTTTAGTTAGATTCGCTTCTTTGAGTAGTTTAGTAATAAATTTTAAATAAACTGTTAAAATATACAAAATATTAGACTATTACTAACAACTTAGATTTAAAACTTGACTTTAAGGGCAACTCATTTAGCTTTTAAGAAACGTAATTTTTTATTGGAGTAATATATGAAATACGCTTTTGTTTTCCCCGGGCAAGGATCTCAATTTGTCGGCATGGGGAAAGAATTGGCAGAAAACTTTAGCTCTGCAAAAGATGTTTTTGATGAAGTTAATGATGCTTTGGGTCAAAATTTATATAAAATAATGACAGAAGGTCCTGACAGTGATTTAACTCTTACAACCAATACTCAACCAGCATTGATGTCTGTTTCTATGGCTGTTGTTAGAGTTTTAGAAAAAGAATTTGGAATCAACTTAAAAGATAAAGCGAGCTATGTTGCAGGGCATTCGTTAGGTGAATATTCTGCAGCTTGTGCTGCTGGCGTATTTTCACTTGCTGATACTGCAAAATTATTACGTATCCGTGGAAACGCTATGCAACAAGCTGTTCCTGTTGGGGTTGGTGGCATGGCTGCTGTTTTAGGCTTATCTTTCAGTGATGTTGACGCACTTGTTGATGCTTGTAATGAAGCTAATTATTTTTGCGTTCCTGCAAATGATAATTCTGATGGACAAGTTGTTCTATCTGGACACATTCAGGCTATTGAAAAAGCTGTTGAAATTGCCCCAGAATTTGGGGCCAAAAGATGCTTAAAGCTCCCCGTTTCAGCCCCATTCCATAGCCCTCTTATGCAACCTGCAGCAGAAACCATGGCAAGAGCATTTATGGAAGTAGAAGCTAACGATGCTATTATTCCAATTGTAGCAAATGTTTTAGCAGAACCTAAAACTGATAAACAAGAAATTATTAAAAACTTAATCGAACAGGTTACTGGTACCGTAAGATGGAGAGAAACAATGTCTTATTTTGGCGCTAATGGCGTTACAGATTTTGTTGAACTCGGTGCTGGAAAAGTTCTCTCCGGTATGGCTAAGCGTAGCTTGAAAGATGTAAACTCTTTCTCTGTTTACTCTGTACAAGATATTGAAGAATTGGCTAAAAATTTATAACTTTTTTTTGAAAAGGAAACGAACATGTTTAATTTAGATGGTAAAATTGCATTAATTACTGGTGCAGCCGGAGGTTTGGGTGATAAAATCGCTCGCACATTACATGCACAGGGTGCTACTCTTGCATTAACCGACATGCGCGCAGAACCAATGGAGAAATTAAAAGCAGAATTAGGCGAAAGAGTTGAGTTTTTTGTAGCAAACCTTACAAACTCAGAAGATGTTAACAACCTTGTTAAAAATGTAGAAGAAAAAATGGGTCGCATTGATATCTTGGTTAACAACGCAGGTTTAACTCGTGATAACTTATTTATGCGTATGAGCGACGAAGATTGGCAATTAGTGTTAGATGTAAACCTTTCAGCTGGCTTCAAATTAGCTAAAGCTGCTATCCGTGGCATGATGAAGAGAAGATATGGTCGTATAATTGGTATTGCTTCTGTTGTTGGTGTTATGGGTAACCCAGGTCAAGCAAACTACTCTGCATCTAAAGCTGGTATGATTGCAATGAACAAATGTTTAGCACAAGAAGTTGGCTCTCGTGGTGTTACAGTTAACTCTATTGCCCCAGGCTTTATTAGAACACCTATGACTGACATTCTTCCTGATGATGTTAAAGCACAATTACTCAGCAAGATTCCAGAAGGCAAACTTGGCGAAGCACAAGACATCGCTAACGCTGTTGCATTCTTAGCATCTGATGAAGCTCAATATATCACAGGCCAAACATTACACGTTAATGGCGGTATGGCTATGATTTAATAGTTCTAACTAGAACTGTTTTAAAATAAAAAAAAGAGGGTTTTTAAACCCTCTTTTTTGTTGTTTTTATTACTTACCTAAACAAGCCTTTGGGCACTTACCTAACCACACATTTTGGCGCTCATCTTCTGTTTCTAAGAACTTCACGGTCTCAACAGGGATATCAATGTCTTTGATTAGCTTTTCAACAAAATCATATAAACATTCGTAGTACGCGTGTTCAGGCCATAAACCCCAACCGTCAGAAAGAAGTCTTTTAACGCTAAAATCTAAACCATGAGCATAACAATAAAGAAGAGAATGTTTAGAAGTGTATTTAGTTACATAGTCAAGCTCTTCTGTTATACCTTTTGCACTTAGTGTAATACGAGCGTAATCTTGAGGTCTAGCACATCTAGCGCCATATGTATCCCATCCTAGATAACCATCAAAATGCTCCAATGTTGTCAAGATTTTAACCTCAATATCGTGAGGTAAAACTTTTTTTGCCAAATTTTCATAAAAACTCTCCCATCCAATGCATCCAAAGTTATGATACTCTGGAGCTAAAACCTTTCTTTCACATATTTCTGGATATAATCTATCTCCTATAACATGCTGAAGGACTCTTGTGTTTACAAAATTTTCTAGCTTTGAAATACTTTCCTTTATGGACGCTTTATACCTAAGAAGCTCCTCTTCTGTGGCGTTACATTCTTTTACGAGCTCCAACAAAGCTGGAGATGCTTCATCTAGTTTAAAAATAAATCTTCCCATAATACTTAAATTTTTAAATTCATAATAATTGTTTATTTGTTTTGTTTATATATGACACAATCATTTTTGTCAATTCTTTTGTACAAAACGAATAAAAAATTATCAACACCCTTGTTATTCAATAACTTGCTGTTTTTAAAACAAAAAAAACATAGCGGTAAAAAAACTGTTAATTTTTTGATATTTTTTGCATTTTTCCATTGATTCCCATAAAATACCATGTTATACCATATTATATATGGTCATATGGAAAGTAACAATGCGCAAGAATTTTTTATTTTTAGATACAATAATCAACAAGGTAGATGCAAAAGGTCGCGTTTCTCTACCTTCAGATTACCGCGCAATTGTTAAAGAATTATCAACAGAGATTGTTTGTTATAGAAGCCTTACATCTCCTTGCATTGAGGGATGCACAGAAGACTTACTTGAAAAACTTGCAACTGATATTGAAAATTCAACAGACTTTTTCTCAGAAGACCAAGATGACTTAACTAATTTAATTTTTGGTGATGCTAAACGTTTTTCTTTTGATAGCACTGGTCGCATTGTTTTAACAGAAAAGCTTTTAAAGCATGCAGAAATTACAGACACTGCTGTTTTTGTTGGTAAAGGTCGTAAATTCCAGATTTGGAGTGAAGAGAACTGGATTAAAGAAGAAGCTAGAATTAGAGAAAAAGTTAAAAACTCTCGCCCTAACCTTAGACGCATGGAGGGAACTAATGACTAATAATTCTCGTCATATTCCTGTTATGTTGAATGAGGTTATAAACTACTTAAGCCCTAAAGATGGCGAAGTTTATGTTGATGCAACTTTTGGAAATGGTGGATATAGCGAAGCTATCTTAAATAGTGCAAACTGCAAAGTTATTGCTATTGATAGAGATCCAAGCGTTCTAAAAAGAGTTAACGAAATTAAAGAAAAGTATGGCAATAGATTTGAATTTGTATCTGGCACATTTGGCGATATTGAAGAGCTCATCAAAACTAAAGTTAATGGTGTTGTGTTTGATATTGGTGTTTCTTCTATGCAACTTGATGATGGCTTTAGAGGGTTCTCTTTTAGCAAAGAGGCTGAACTTGATATGAGAATGTCTATGAGTGGCTTGTCTGCAAAAGATATTGTAAACACTATGCCAGAAGAAAAGCTTGCTGATTTGATTTACATGTATGGCGAAGAAAAGAAGTCTCGTCAAATTGCTCGCAAAATTTCCCTTGCAAGAGAAGTAAAAGAAATAACAACAACCACTGAGCTTGCTAGTATTATATATAGCGTTAGCCCTAAAAAGTTTGGTCAAATTGACCCAGCAACAAGAACATTCCAAGCGCTAAGAATTGCTGTTAACGATGAACTTTCTCAACTTGAGAATGGCTTAAGAGGTGCAAGCAATGTTGTTTTAGGCGATGGGAGAGTTGTTGTTGTTACATTCCATTCTTTAGAAGATAAAATTGCAAAGAAATTTTTTAGCGACAACAGTTCTAAAAGAACACATGTTTCTAAATATAAAGAAACAATTGACACAGAAAGCGATGAAATTTTTAGTTTTTCATCTAAAGCTATTATTCCAACTCAAGATGAGTGCGAGAACAATCCACGCGCTCGCTCTGCGAAATTAAGATATGCTATAAAAAGAAAGGGTAAATAATGAGTAACGTTAAAACAGCTATATCTATTTTATGGGTGATATTTACACTAGTAATTGGCTCATATTATTTCGTTTTAACAAATGATGTGCAAAACCTCGAAAGAGAATTAGCGCAGATAAATAATGATATTGAAAGCAATATCAGAGATATTCATATCTTAGAGGCAGATTGGAGCGAATTAAACAACCCTGAACGTCTAAAAAATTTGGCAGGAAAATATATTTCTTTAGATTTTGTGAAACCTGAACAAATTATTAACTATTCTGCATTACCATTAGAGGGAGAATTATTAGAGAATCCAACAATGTTCGCAAAAAACAGTCGTGGTTTGAGGATTCTTGCTAACTCTGTAAGATAATTTAGAATGGTTTACGGTGGTGAAATTAAGTTTATCTAAAAAAAGAAAGAGCTCTTTTACTTATACTCCTGGGCAGGAGATTTACTTTTCAACTAGTAGCTTTGGTTGGGAAACAGGCGATGAGTCTGTTAATATTTGTCGTAGCAGAATTATAAAAGTAATTTTTCTTTTTGCTCTATTATATACAATTATAATTGTAAGAGTTTTTAATGTATGTCTTGTTGATGGCATTCAACTAAATAAAGAATATGTAACTTATTATCGTCCAAGAAGTGGAACAAGCTACCCTGTTCATAGAGCAAATATCACTGATAGAAATGGTGTCGTTGTTGCAACAAATCTACCAACAGTTAACCTATATGCAAATCCTAAAAAAGTGAGCAATGCTCCTGAGATTGCTAGAAAATTATCAGAAATTTTTACAGACATCAGCTATGAGGATTTTTTAATTAAACTAACAAGAAAATCAAGCTTTGTATATTTGAAACGTAATATATCTCCACAACAACAAGCCAAAACAAACGCACTTGGATATCCAGAACTAGAATTCCAAGAAAGCGAAATGAGAATTTATCCGCAAAAAGAGCTTCTAGCACATATTTTAGGTAATACAGATATTGACAACAATGGTATTGCTGGCTTAGAAAAAACACTAAATGAACGCCTAACATCTTCTACTAAAAACTTAAGCTTAACTATTGATTTAGGTGTACAATATGCAGTTAGAGATGAGCTAGTTAAAGCTAAAGAAAAATATAAAGCAGAAAGAGCCACCGCTATTTTGATGGATATAAACACATCTGAGGTGATTGCGCTTTCATCTGTGCCAGACTATGACTTGAACAGAAGAGACTTTAAAGATAAAGATATTAAGTTTAACTTTGCAACCCTTGGTGTTTATGAGGCAGGGTCTGTTTTTAAAGTATTTAATACTGCTTTAGGTCTAGATAGTGGTAAGATAAAAATCACAGATAGTTTTGATGCTACAAAACCACTTAAGATGGGCAGACATAGAATTACTGACTATCGTGTTCCAGCTAAGTGGTTAACTGTTGGCGAAACCTTGGTTCACTCATCTAATATTGCATCAGCACAAATGGCGCTAAAAGTTGGTAAAGAATTGCAAATTAAATTTTTTAAAAATCTAGGAATGTTTGAAAGGATAAAAAACCTAGAAGTTTTTGAAAAAGGAAAACCTTTATATCGCAGTGAAAAATATTGGCAAGATCATACTGTTGCAACAACTGCATATGGCTATGGCATTTCTGTAACTCCGATGCATATAATTACAGCATTTTCATCTATTTTGAATGGTGGAATATATACATCCCCCACACTTGTTAATGAAAATAATGAAAGGGATAGTAAACGCATTATCTCAAAGCAAACATCTTTAGATATGCGCAAACTTCTTCGAAATGTAGTTATTGAGGGTTCTGGTAAAAATGCGAATATACCTGGATATGAAGTTGCTGGTAAAACAGGTACTGCAAATAAAATTGTTGATGGAAAATATATAAAAGGAAAAAATGTTACATCTTTTGTGGCAGCTTTTCCTGCTAGTAATCCAAAATATTCGCTAATGGTGATTATTGATGACCCCAAACCACTAAAAGAAACATATGGATTTGTTACATCTGGATGGAATGCATGCCCAACTGGTGGAAAGATAATTTCTAGAGTTGCACCACAATTAAATGTTAGACCAAACTTTGATATTTCAACTCAAAGAGAGAATGTTTTAGAAAATTACGGTCTCAAAAACTAAAGTTTTGTATTTTTTTTGATTTAAATAAAAAGTTTATACACAAATAGTGTAGTTTGTTATTGAAATATTTACTTTTGTTTCTTAAGTTATACCTGTCTAGTTGATTATAGAGTCACTCAATAAACAACCAAGTTTTTAACCATATGGAGAAAATAAATGAAAAAACTTTTAAGTTTACTTTGTGCAGTTGTTTTATTATCAGGCTGTTCTACAACAAGTAGTTGGTTTGGTGGTAGCGATTGCCAATCAAAACTCGCTCGCGAGTTTGCTGAAAATGCTGATACAACAGTATATTTTGCTTTTGATAGCTCTGCATTATCTGCAGAAGCTGTTGCTGCACTTGATTCTCAAATCGCATGGTTGAAGAAAAATCCAAAAGTTAATGTTGTAATTCAAGGTTACTGCGATAAAAGAGGTACAGCTGAATACAACTTAGCATTGGGTGAACGCCGTGCAGAAGCTGTTAAACAATACTTACTCTCTCAAGGTGTTTGCGCTAAAAGAGTAGCTACTGTTTCTTACGGTAAAGAATATGCATTCCCTGGCGACACAGAAGAAGCATATGCTAAGAGCCGTCGTGGTGTAACAGTTGTTGAATTAAGCAAATAATTTTATACAGCTTAAGTTTAAAAACGTATTCGAAAGAATACGTTTTTTTTGTTGAGTTATAAAATATTTAGCTTATAGTTTAGCATAGTTTTGTTTTTTTAGATTGAGGGTTTTATGAAAAAGATTTATTTTTTATTTTTGGGACTATTAACTTTACCTGCTTTCTCATCCAATGCTGAAGATTCTTTTTTAAGAGAGGATATTGATAAATTAAAGGATGATATGATTATGGTGCAACGCCAATTATACAGAGATAAAAATGACAATACATCTGCCCCTCAAGAATCTGTATCGAATATTCAAGTTAGATTGGGAGAATATGATCAACTGCTTCGTGATATGAATGGAAAAGTTGAGAATATTGAATATAGATTGAGTGTTATTGAAAAAAAGATGGAAACATTTGATAAAGATATTGATTTGAGATTCGAACAAATGAAAAAACATAGTATGAATACAACAGCTAGCATTCCTAGTGCACCGGTTAAACTTGTTCAAAAAGAACTACCCAAAGGAACTAAAGCAAAAGATTTATACGAATCTGCTTTAAATGATTTGAAAAATAATAAGAATACAGAGGCTGAAACAAAGTTTTTACAATTTATTTCTAATTTCCCAACAGATACTTTAGCAGGGAATGCTCAATATTGGCTAGGCGAAGTTTATTACAAACAACAAAATTTTGCTAAGGCTGCTGTTGCGTTTAAAGATGGTTATAGCAAATTTCCTGAAGGTTCGAAAGGACCTGATTGTTTGTTAAAACTAGGTCTCTCAATGAAAGCTCTCGGCAAAAAAGAGGAAGCATGCACTGCTTTTGTAAATATCCCTGTTGTGTTTAGCAAAGCTAGTGCGGAAATTTTGCTTAGAGCTCAAAAAGAAGCTGAGGCATTAGAGTGCAAGTAATTAAGGATTTTTTTGATAAAAATAATATCAAAGTGCCAGCAATTGCTGTTGGTGTTTCTGGTGGTGCTGATTCACTTGCTCTAGCTTTATTATTGTGCGAGAACCTACCTTCGGTTAAAATTGTTGCACTTACTGTTGATCATGGACTTCGTCCATCTTCTTTTGATGAGGCTCTATATACAAAAAAAATCATGGACATGTATAACATTGAGCACCATATTCTAACTTGGGAGGGAGAAAAACCAGTAACTGCCATTGAGGAACAGGCGAGAATTGCTAGATACTCTCTCTTAACAGATTGGTGCAAAAAAAATAATATTTTACACTTGGCTATTGCACACCATCTTTGGGATCAAGCTGAAACTTT
Organism: Alphaproteobacteria bacterium; assembly: GCA_045633945.1. Lineage (GTDB taxonomy): Bacteria > Pseudomonadota > Alphaproteobacteria > RF32 > CAG-239 > CAG-267. The sequence continues at coordinate 6,441 of JAZQZH010000021.1, read as the reverse complement.
TTTAATGCGTATTCATAGAGGAAGTGGTGTTTTTGGGCTATCATCTATGGATGCTATAACAATAAAAGATGGTATTAATATTTTACGACCATTGCTAGATGTGCACCCGAATGTATTAAAAGATTACTTAAAAAACAAAGGTATTTCATGGGTTGAAGACGAATCTAACTATTGTGATGATTTCTTAAGAGTAAAAATGCGTAAATTTTTACCTATTTTAGAAAAAGAAATTGGTATTTCTGCAGTTAGATTATGTGATACTGTTAAGAATCTACAAAAAACTAAAGTTTTTTTAGATGATGTGGTTAATAATACAATTCAAAACCAAACAAAATGCTGGAAAGATGTTGCCTATTCTTTTGATTATTCAATATATTCATCTTGGCATGATGAAGTAAAGTTTCATGTTTTGGGAAGAATAATTAAAGAATTAAATGGCCTTTCATATACACCAGAGGCTGATGCTTTATTGTCTATCATTGAGTATATGTCTGATAATGATTTTGAAAGTACTACTCTTGGTGGCTCAATCATCATAAAAAATGAATTAAAAGTATTTATCATTAAAGAATATCGTGATAAAAATCAAAATATTAGCAATTCCGCATGGGACAAATTTATCAAGGAAAATCCGGAATTTAGAGGTATCAAAATTCCTAACAAATTGAAAATAGCCTTGGTAAAAGAAAAAAAATAAAAAAAAATAAAAAAAATACTTGCATTTATATTTTTTGTTATGTATAAATATTTTTGTTCTGATGGGGGCGTAGTTCAGTTGGTTAGAATACATGCCTGTCACGCATGGGGTCGCGAGTTCGAGCCTCGTCGCTCCCGCCAGTTAGAATAAGCAGTCGTAAGACTGCTTTTTTTATTGCAAAAATAAATAATTGTATTACATTTACCGCAATTATTTATTTTTCTGTAAATTATAAAACTTTTATCATTATGCGTACTATTGAAAACATAAAAACAAAACTGAAAGAAATTTTTATTGATGCAATAGGATTTAATCCTTTTGATAAAGATGATTTTTATCATCACAGTCTTATTAAAAGATTTATGCTTGATCAAATTGATTTTTTAGAAATAGTGGTAAGGATAGAAAAGGAATTTCATTTTAATATTACAAACGAGGAAGAGGAAAAAATTGCATGTATGAACATTGATAAACTTACTAACTTCATTCATTCAAAGTGTTCAAAATGTTAAAAGGCTGTCTTAATGACAGCCTTTTTTGTTACTCACCAAAGATATCTTTAATGATACCAATGTTCTCTTTGTTAAAGCAGTAGTACAATGCCAAGCTACGTCCTGTTGGGTTGTGCTTATAACCTCTGCCGAACAAACAGTTGAATAACTCGTCTTTTTCAAGACGCTCAAACGCGCGGTCGATAATTTCGGTCTCCTCACATTTCTCAGGAAGCTCAAGCTCTTCAGTTGGAATGTGACACAAGTTGTCAATACGATGAGCTTTTGTGATTAGCTCTTTTTGAGGAAGATTGATTACTGTCTTATAAAGATTGTACTCAACCTCATCTTCTGTTTTAACATCAGGGAAGATTGTTTCAAGATAGCTATCAAGCTCATCGTCCTTGATATATATCTCGCGATGGAACTTACCCTGAATTCCACGCCCCTTGTGAAAGTCAAACAAATGGAACAACTTGTCTCCATGGCGCTCTGCGTTTAAACACACAGCAAGAAGCAACTCTTCGGGAAGGTAGATGTGAGCAAAATAAATATCCTCTGTACTAACACCATGAGCATAGCGTCGTGCGATATTAGCATGAGATAGTACGATAGACAACAATCCTGAGCGGAAATCGTTAAGACCTAGAAGTTTTTGTTCTTTTTCAACGCACTTCTTAATCAAATAATTCAAAAGAAGAATTTTCTTTTTCATAACATAATGTTTTAGATGTTTGAATATATAATAATAGGTTTCTGATTTCCTTTTACTGCAATTTATATAAAAGTCAATATTCTTAATTTAAAATAAACCATTTAGCTATAGTATTTATATATAATATAGCATGGAGTAAATAATGAAACCTTTTCCTAGACGTTTTTGGGGGCTTTTATGGCTCTATTTAGGTAAGTTCAAATATCATGTTATTTGGTTTGTTATTTTAATGGTTTTGAATGCTTTATTTAGGAATTTAAACATTCGTTTTTTTTCAGACATTATTGGTTCAATAAAAGATAATGGTGACGATAATTATAATACCGCAATTAAATTTTTATATCTCTTAGTTGCATCTAGTATCGGAACTATAGTTTTTAATAATTACTCCAAATATTTTTTTCAAAATAACTTTATCATTCCTTGCAAAATTTTAATGAAAAGAGAACTTTTTTCTTATCTTTTGGGGCATAGTTATGAATATATTACAAATAAACAATCAGGCATGCTTATAACATATAAAAATCAGGTACAAAGAATGCCTGAAATGCTGGAACATTTTATTTGGGATTTAAAAGGAATTTCTGATATTTTAGTCAAAGTTATTATGCTGGTTATAGTATCTCCAACTATAGGAGTTGTTTATTTATTGTTGTGCTTTTTTACGATTATTCCTGGTAAAATATTTACCCAAAAACTCAAAAAAGCCGGCTCATTAAAATCAAAATCTTCAGCACTATTAAACGGTCGTCTTTTAGATACTGTAAACAATATTGAAGTCGTTAATGCTTTTAATAACATTGAATATGAAAAAAAATGTATATACCCTTTATTTAAACAAGAATTTGATTTAAGTATAAAATCTCTTAAATTATTTTTCTCTCAATTTGCATGTGTTGGAATAGCTACATCTATTGCCAGTTTTATTTTGCTTTTTATATCAATTTACTATTGGCAAAAAAATCAAATTTCAACAGCTGATGTCACATTTATCATTATTACCTTAATAAGTGGACTTAATATGGTGGGTATGATTTTTGATGGTTTCCAGCGATTTATTAAAAATATTTTTGAAGTTGAAAAAGGATTAGAAGCTTTTTCTCATCCCCATGAAATTGTTGATAAAGAAGACGCAAAAATTCTAAAAGCTACAAAAGGAAAAATAGAGTTTAAGAATATTTCCTTTACTTATAAAAATAAGAAAAAACCAGTGTTTAAGGATTTTAGTTTAACAATTAATCCTAAAGAAAAAATTGGTATTGTTGGAGCTTCTGGCAGCGGTAAAACAACATTAATAAATCTTTTGCAAAGAGCATTTGAGCTTAATAGTGGCGATATTTTCATTGATGGAAAAAATATAAAAGATATTACCCAAGAAAGTTTGCACCACAATATTAGTTTAATCCCGCAAGATACTGTTATGTTTAATAGAAATATTTATCAAAACCTTATTTTTGGAACAGATATAAAAAATCTAAAAAAAGTACGTATAGCAGCGAAAAAAGCTTTTGCAGATGACTTTATCATGCAAAAAGAAGGAGGATATGATAGTTATGCAGGAGACAAAGGTTGTAAATTATCTGGAGGAGAAAGACAGCGCCTTGCTATTGCTAGGGCTATCTTAAAAAATGCCCCTATTTTAATTCTTGATGAAGCGACCTCTTCTCTTGATACAATGTCAGAAAAACTAATCAATAAAGCGATTGAAAATATTATTGATAATCAAACAGTCATAGCTATTGCTCATAGATTATCCACCTTAAAAAATATGGATAGAATTATTGTTTTAGAGAAAGGTCAAATTATTGAAGAAGGATCTTTTGATGAGCTCTTAAAATTAAAAGGAAAATTCTATAATCTTTGGCAAATAAAACTAAAAAAGAAAGGAGGTAAAAATGTTTAATATAAAATATGAAGAATTAAAAAATGCAGATACCTCATCTCCTATTAAATTTTATTGGAACTGCTCTAAAGGATTTAGGTGGCTATATATCTATGATATAGTTTATTCTTTTTTGCTTGGCTTAACAAAAATATTAAGTGTTCTATTATTTGCAAAACTTATTGGTTATTTTTCATCAATTTTGCCTAGTGAATTTGAGTGGTTTAAAGCGTTGTTTTATGTTTTTTCATTACTTGGAATTTTTTGTTTAACTCATGTTAATCGCTATTTTAGAGAAATAATATCTGAAAAAGGGCGTTCAATGTTAAGTTGGAGAGCCCGTGCATTTGCTTTTAATTATGCTAGCAAATACCCTTTAACATATTTAAAAGAACAAAAAGCCGGAGTAATTGCTCAACGAATTAGAGCGCTTGGCGATAATATATGGGCAATGAGATTAAGTTTTAACCGTATAATATCGTGTTTTTGGTTACTAGCTTTACCACTTATTTTTATTGGAAATAAAAACGTAAGCTTTATGATTGTTGTTATAGTTTTTGGAATAATATCCGCAATATTATCATTTATTGTTTCTAAAAAATCATCACAATTAAATAAACGCACAGAAGAAAAAAACTCAAAATATAATGGTTATATAGCAGATAGCCTTACAAATATTTTGCTTATAAAAATGTTTGGTGAAGAAAAAAGTGAAATAAAAAAATTAGATAGAGAACTAAAAATTTTACAGTTATTTCACTCAAAAAAAAATTTTTCAGAAAACCTAATTTATGCTCTACAAGAAACATTTTTGACTTGTTTTAGAATATCTTGTGTTATACTTGGATTATATTCATGGAAAGAAAATAAGATAACTATTGAAGATGCCATTGCTCTTCTTTTATTAATTGATGATGTTATTCCAGTATTTTCTCGTCTTATGATTGATATAACATTTATTAGAAATAATATAGCAAAACTGTCTGACTCTTGCAAAGTGTTTCAGGTGCCATTAAAAACAGTAGATCATATTAATAAAAGAAAACTATGCATTAAGAACGGTGAAATAGAATTTAAAAATGTTTGTTTTGGTTATGAAAATAACAAATTAATTTTTGATAATCTTAATCTAAAAATTAAACCCAAAGAAAAAATAGGTATTGTTGGTAAATCTGGCGGAGGTAAAAGTACCTTAATTGCTTTACTTCAACGAAATTACGAATTAAACAGTGGAAAAATAACAATAGACGGTAAAGATATATCTAAAGCGGATATTGGTAGCTTAAGACAAAATATTGCAGTTATTTCTCAAGATAATGTATTATTTCATCGAACAATAAAAAAGAATATTTCCTATTCAAAACCAGACGCTTCATTAAAAGATATTATTGCTGCTTCAAAATTAGCAAAAGCTGATACTTTTATTTCTGAAACTCCTTTTGGTTATAATACAATTACAGGAGAACGTGGTGTTAAACTTTCTGGAGGCCAAAGACAACGTATAGCTATTGCTCGTGCTATTCTAAAAAATGCACCTATTTTAATTTTAGATGAAGCTACTTCCGCTCTTGATAATAAAACAGAAAAAGATGTTGTGCAGGCATTAAATAATTTAATGCAAAATAAAACCGTTATTACTATTGCACATAGACTTTCAACATTAAAAAATATGGATAAAATAATCATTATAGATAAAGGTAAAATTATAGAAGAAGGGGCTCCTTCTAAACTTCTTAATAAAAAAGGAGAATTTCAAAAGTTATGGAACTTGCAAAAATAATAGAAATAGCGTTATAAAAGCTATTTCTATTATTTTGTTTTAAACAAATTATTTGATAGATAGTAGTTCTTGAGGATCTAAATAATTTTGTTTTAGCAACTCTTCAATCTTTTGTTCTTTCTCTTCGTAAAAATATATTCCAGTTAAAATTTCATATATAGAAAGCATAATTTCTTTAATTTTTTCCATTGTTATATTAGGTAAATTAGTAAACATATGAGGTTTTGAAAGCTTTAGACCATAATTAAATAGAGTTAGAGAAGCATTTACAACTTTTCTAGAAAACTCAAATTGATTAGATTTATAATTATATAAATTTATCTCACATATACTATATATTGTGCGATATAATCTTTCTAATTCTATCAGTTTTACTTGTTTATCCATTTACTATCCCCTTAATACTAATCACCATTCATTAATAAATGTAGTGAAATTCCATATTTATTAAAACATTTACAAATGTTATTATACATTTCAGAAGGGGGTGGAGATAAATAAAACTCAAATAAAATTGTTTTAAAAATATCTTCAATATTATCTTGATTAATATTTGCATTTTCTAGTTCACTAGTTTTAGATTTACCTAAACTAATCAATATTGCATTTTGCAATAAGATAATAGAAGCATTTGAAATCTTTTCTAAAACTTGTTTGCGTTCATTATTATAAAAGATACGCTCTAAACATCTTGTAGATATATCACGATATAATATTTTTATACGCCTTAACTGTTCCCCTCTTAGTAAACAATTTTCTTCATTCATTTAACTGCACGCCTTCTTGTTTGGGTTGTATTTATATTTGTTTATTATTTTTATATACCATTTATTATATATATCAAGATGTTTTATCTATCAATTCTCTTTTTTATAT
>JAZQZH010000020.1:0-47406 GCA_045633945.1 Alphaproteobacteria bacterium | reverse complement strand
TAATAACCAAAATACACCAATAATATTACTAACAGAGAAAATATCTTCTAATATAAAATCCTTTTTATTTTTACTTTCAAACATTTTAGAAGCAGCATATATAATCATAAATAGACCAATACTAGCAGTAGGGTAGGGGGCAAAAAATAATGATAGAGCAATTAAAAAGCCAAAGTTCTTAATATTTCTTTCATTATATACAAGCAAAATCAATAGCCCAACAGGAATAAATTGATTAAAAACCCAAAACATTGATGTAGTATGTGATGAATATTGGATAAAAGTTGCCCACCAATCCAAATGGTATTCAAAAGGTTGTTTAACTATCTGAAAATATGTGTGCCCAATAATATCAAGCCCCGAAAAGAATATAAAACCAATGATCGCCACTAATATTTGCTTAATATTTTTAGCACCACATCCTTTTATAATATGTAAAAATAAAAGAGATGTTCCCAAAACTGCATAAATAAGCAAAATAATATTTGCTAATATAAAACTATATATTTTACTAATTCCAATAGTTATAAAAAATTTACCAAACAATGATGGAATAAGCCAAAAAGCCATGTAATACACCATGGGCGTATTTGCTTTATCATAAAAAACAGGCCATTCATAATTAATTAAATCACGAAACACCGCATTTCTAAAATGATAATCAAATGACTGGTAATAAAAATATCCTATTCCTGCCAAAAAGCACCAAATAAAAGCAATTAGTATGATTATTAATTTCGCTTTGTTGGGAACAAAAAAAACACCTTCATCAAATTTAGGATATGCTTTATAAAAAGCCACACCAAATAATATCCCTAAAATTATTCCAACACCCAAATCAAGCCAAGATAGAATAAAAATAAATAAAGGAAGTGCTAAATATATATATGTAAGTCTGTATAGTGTGGTATTTTTCATCAATAATATCCTAAATTAAAGCAATAAGGGGGAATTAATCCCCCTTTATTTAAGGTTGTTTAAGCTTTTTCTTGCTTTTCTTTTTTTATAGATAAGAAGATACTACCAAACAACAATCCAAATGTAACAATTAAAGAGTGCCATGATTCTAAATGAATACCAACAAAAGGAAGTAAAATCTTAACACCAATAAAAATTAATACGATTGCTAAAGCTGCTTTCAAATAATGGAAGCGATGAACAGCTGCTTCAAGTAAGAAATATAAAGCTCTTAAACCAAGAATTGCAAAAATATTACTTGTATAAACAATAAACACATCTTGAGTAATACCAAAAATAGCAGGAATACTATCTATAGCAAAAACAATATCCATCAACTCAATAATGATAAGAGCAAACAATAATGGTGTAATATACTTTTTACCATTTTTAGCAGTAATAAAATGAGCCCCATCAATTTCATGAGTAACAGGGAAATACTTTTCCACAAATTTATATATTTTGCTATTTTTAATACGTTCTTCATTGTTTTCTTCATCTTCTTCATCAGCACCATGTTTCATCATTTTGGCACCTGTATAGATTAAGAATACAGAGAAAATATATAAAACCCACTTAAATTCATGAATAATAGCAGCACCAACACTAATCATAAGAGCACGCATAACAACTGCACCTAAAATACCCCAGAATAAAACACGATGTTGATAGATTCTTGGTACACCAACAGAAGTAAAAATTATAGACATAACAAAGATATTGTCCATAGATAAGCTTTTCTCGATCAAAAATCCTGTATAATAGTCCATAGCAGAGCTGCTACCTTTTTCATACCAAACAAACAGGCCGAACAAAAGTCCAGCACCTATATAAGCAACACAAACCCACAAAGTATGAGAAAAACTAGGGATTTCATTTTTACGGTTAAAGCAAAACAAATCCAAAGCCAAAAGAACAATCACAGCAATACCAAAAAATACCCACATAAGTTCTTCAGACATTACGGCGTGATGTGAAAACATATATTGTAATTTTTCTAACATTTTTACCTCAAAATTATATTTCTAAATTCCAAACAGTACTAATAATATCTTCAATATCTTTATATTTAGGCTCCCAACCCAAAATCTTATAAGCCAAATCTGATTTAGCTGTAATAATAGCTGGATCACCATCTCGACGAGGAGCATAAGCATATTGAAGTTTTTTTCCAATAACTTTTTCTGTTGCATCCACAATATCTTTTACACTACTACCAATACCTGTTCCAAGGTTAATAGTATACGAATTATCTGTATCAAATAACTTTTTCAAAGCAAGAGTGTGAGCTACAGCTAAATCCGAAACATGTACATAATCCCTAATACAGGTTCCATCTGGAGTATCATAATCATTTCCATAAATACTAAATCCCTCTCTTTTGCCTGTAGCAGCTTCCATAATTATAGGCATAAGATTTTGAGGGTTTCTTTCTTTACTTTTAATTGATTTATCTTTTGCATACCCAACAGCATTAAAATATCTTAAAGAAACATAGTTTAATTTTCCTAGTTTGTAAAACCATTCCATATTTTCTTCAATAGCTCTTTTAGTATAACCATAATAGTTTATAGGGTTAATAGGATGATTTTCATCAATAGGTGTATATAAAGGAGTACCATAAACAGCTGCAGAAGAAGAAAAAACAATGTGCTTAACACCATATTTTATCATTGCATTTAATACATTTATCGCACCAGAGATATTATTTTTTGCATATTTCTCAGGACAATTCATTGATTCGCCAACAGCTTTTTTCGCTGCTAAATGAATAACCCCCTTAATATTCATTGACATTGCTTTTTCGATTTCTTCTTCAACCAGAATATCACCTTTAACAAAAGTCGAATTTTCAAAAACATTAACGATATCTCCGCTAGAAAGGTTATCAAAAACAACCACGTCAAATCCATCTTCAAGAAGTTGTTTCTGAACATGGCTTCCGATGTATCCAGCACCACCAATAACTAAAATTCTATCTGCCATTATAGTCTCCCATCAAGTAAACAACACATTCCCTAACACAAAAAGTTACAAAATTAAATTTAATTATCCACATAATCCACATTTAAAAACTTATTTTAGTGACAACTACACAAACAATAAGCAATAACATAGTAAATATTTTACTAAAAGGATTCTAAAAATGGAAGAACTAGACGTTACACGTTTGCCACATAATATTGAAGCAGAGCAAGTGCTAATAGGAGCGCTTTTAGCCAATAACAAAGCTTATGAAAAAGTTTCAGAATTTCTAAAGCCAGAACACTTTTCAGACCCAATGCATGCGAAAGTGTTTAATGTAATGGCTCGTCTTATTCAAAAAGGCCATGTTGCAGATGTAATAACGTTAAAGAACTATTTTGAGCAAGAAGGTACATTAAATGAAGTTGGCGGAATTGCTTATTTAATAAAATTGGCAGAATCATCAACACCTGCAGTAAATATAGAATATTATGCTCAGTTTGTTTATGATAAATTTCTAAGAAGAGAATTAATTTCTATTGGTTATGACATCGCTAGTCAAGCAATGAATGAAAATCTTGAAGAAAATACAGCTCATCAAATGGAAAAGGCTGAAAAACGTTTGTTTGATTTAGCTATGCACGGAGATGGTCAAAAAGGTTTTCAAGACTTTGGGACATCTCTCAATCAAGCTTTAGAGATGATTGAAAAAGCATATCAAAAAGAAGGTAAAGTATCTGGCTTGCCAACAGGATTGCATGATATTGATAAAAAAATGGGCGGTCTTAATGATTCTGATTTAATTATCTTAGCAGGTCGTCCTGCTATGGGTAAGTCAGCACTTGCAATGAACATAGCATATAATGTTGCAGAATACATGATGAATACTGACACTATTGATAGACACGATAAAGGTGTTGCCATATTCTCACTCGAAATGTCAGCTGATCAGTTAGCTTCTCGTATTTTAGCGAGTATAACAGATACTTCTGGTCATAAGCTTCGCAATGGAGATATGGATATAGCTGAATTTAACCGTATTGTTGCAGCTGTTAGATCATATCAAAAGCTACCTTTATATATAGATGACACTCCAGGTATTACGATTAATACTATAAGAACAAGAGCAAGACGTCTTAAGAGAACTCACGGTCTTGGTTTGATTGTAATAGACTATATCCAACTAATAAGTGGTTCAGAAGGTAAAAAAGGTGAGGGTAATCGTGTACAAGAGGTTTCTGAAATATCAAGAGGTCTAAAAATCTTGGCTAAAGAATTAAAAGTTCCAGTTATTGCATTATCGCAATTAAACCGTGGCTTAGAGCAACGTGATGATAAAAGACCTTTAATGTCAGACTTAAGAGAGTCAGGATCTATCGAGCAAGATGCTGATATTGTTATGTTTGTATTCCGCGAGAATTATTATATTCATAACGCAGAGCCCAAACGTAATACAGGGGAAACAGAAGAGCATTTCTTAAAAAGAACAGAAGAATGGCAACAAAGAGATAGAGAGACCGCGAACTTAGGTGAGGTTATTATTGGTAAGCACCGTCATGGTTCAACAGGAACAGTAAAGCTCTTCTGGAATGGAGAATATGCACGCTTCAGTAACTTAAGTCGAGAAGAATATTTACCTGAGCAAAGAGGGTAGAAGTAATGAAAAAATATACTAATACAGAATGGGAAAATATATGCAGACATTGTGGTAAATGTTGCTTGCTAAAGTTAGAAGATGAAGATACAGGGGATATATATTATACTAATGTAGTTTGTAAATATTTTGATGAAGAGACAATGAGTTGTACGGTATATAATAAAAGAACAACACTTGTTCCTGAATGCTTAAAACTTGATGTTAATAATGTAGATAAAATATGTTGGATGCCTAAAACTTGTGCATATAGAGAATTATTCGAAAAAAATCCATCTTCTATAAAAACAACTATAAAAGGTCGAGTAGTAAAAGAAACAGATATAAAACAAGATAATATTGAAGATTATATTGTTGAATGGGATGATTTATAATGCAAGAAGATTACATAATAGAAGATGAATACGATCCTCAGTCTCGTTTTAATGATATACATAAATATGAAGATAAATTCTGGGAAAAGAAGAACTTAGAAGAGTTATCTAAAGATGAATGGGAGCTTTTGTGTGACGGCTGTGGTAAGTGCTGTCTAAACAAATTAGAGATAAAGGGAAAGATATGTTTTACAAATACTTATTGTCGTTTTCTTGATACTAAAAGTTGTTTGTGTAAAATATATAACCATCGTTTGCAAAAAGTTAACGATTGCCGTGATATAGATATCAAAGCAGTTAGAGAAAAGCCTCGCTGGCTTCCTAAAACTTGTGCGTATGTTCTATTAGATGAAGGAAAAAGCTTACCTTCATGGCATCCGCTAATAACAGGTCGCGCCTTAAGTGTTCATCAAGCAGGTGTTTCTCTACAAAACAGAGAATTAATAAATGAATCCGAGGTAGTCGATTATGAAAATCACATTGTTAAGTGGGAAGACCTTTGAAATAAATGCTGATATGGGATTTGATATAAAAGTAATTCATCCTAGTCGTTCAAGGCGTTTAACCCTTCGGATTGATAAAAAAGAAAGAGTAGCAGTTCTTGCGATTCCTAAATATTGTTCTAGAAAGAAGGCAGTTTCTTTTGTAGAAAGTCATCAAGACTGGATTTTGGATAATTTAAAGAAAATTCCAGAGCTAAAACATTTTCAAGATAAAGATGAAATAAGTATATTTGGTAAAACTTATCAAATTATTCATAGTAATGTTAGAGGAAATACTTATTTGGATAAAAAAAATAAAATACTTTATATCTCTGGTGGTAAAGAATTTCTGCATAGACGGGTTAAAGATTTTATTAAAAAGATAGCATTAGAAGAGTTTACTAAGCGCTCTCATGAAATTGCGGATAAAATAGATAAAAAAGTAAATAATGTATATATCAAAGATACTAAATCAAGATGGGCAAGTTGTTCTAGCTTAAATAATATAAATTACAGTTGGAGGTTGGCATTGGCGCCAGAGTATGTAATACGCTACATTGTGGCGCATGAGGTTTCTCATTTAAAACATCATGATCATTCTGCATATTTTTGGGCTTTGGTCGAATATCTAGAAAAGGATGCAATAAAGGGAAGAGATTGGTTGGTTGAAAATGGTCATTTATTATACATGTACAAGTGATAAAATGGCTGTGAAAAAAGGTGAATAATAGTAGAATTTTAAGTTTAAAGGCAATAATATATAATATATATTTATAAATGGAGAGTGAGTAAGTTGCAAAAGGTATCAAAATATAAAATAGCAAATTCATATGCTAGAGCATGGGTCGATGTAGCTTTTTCACTTGGCATTGAAGATAAAATATTTAATGAAGTAAGTGCATTGGAGGAAAGTCTAAATAAAAATGCTGCGTTGTGGCAGCAATTTATGGCACCATCTGATGATGATAATCTAAAAACAGATATAATACAATCGATATCTAAAAAAGCAAAGCTAACAGATATAACCCAAAATACATTGATGCTAATGGCTAAAAATCAAAAGGTTAATTGTATTGCTTTAGTGCTAAAATGCTGGCAAGAGCTTTATTATGAAAAAAAATCAATAGAGTTAGTTGATGTAGAGACAGTTGTTGAACTTAGTGCTACTCAAAATAAAAAGCTTCATAAAGTTCTAAAAGATAAATTAAAGAAGGAAGTAAAAATAAACTACATAATAAATAAAGATTTATTAGGTGGTCTCCGTATTAGCTATGGTTCTTATATCATAGATGATACACTGAAAAATAAACTAGAAAATATAACCAAAACAATGCTTAAGGCATAAATATTATTATTGATTTTTTGATATATAAGAGAAAGGTATTTGAATGTCAGTTAAAGCAGAAGAAATCTCAGCAATTTTGCAAAAAAAGATTGAGAATTACAATTTTGGTGCAGAGCTAGAGGAAAATGGTAGGGTTCTATCTGTCGGAGATGGTATCGCAATAGTATATGGTTTAAATGGTGTTGAATACAACGAGATGGTTGAGTTTGCTTCTGGTGCAAAAGGTATGGCACTAAACTTAGGTGAAGATAGTGTAGGTGTTGTTATTTTTGGTTCAGATGCAGAAATTAGAGAAGGCGATCTTGTTAAGAGAACTAAGAAAATTGTGAGTGTTCCAGTAGGTCCTGAATTGCTAGGACGAGTTGTTGACGCATTGGGGGAACCAATAGATGGCTTAGGTGCAATAAAAGCAAAAGAATATTCAAACGTTGAAAGAAAAGCACCGGGTATTATTGAGCGTAAAGGTGTTCATGAGCCTGTTCAAACAGGTATCAAGGTAATAGACTCTTTAATTCCAATTGGAAGAGGGCAAAGAGAGCTAATTATTGGAGATCGTCAAACAGGAAAAACATCAATTATAGTTGATACAATTATAAATCAAAAGAGAATAAACGATTTAGCTAAATCAGATAAAGAAAAGTTATTTTGTATATATGTTGCAATTGGTCAAAAACGCTCAACAGTTGCGCATGTTGTTAAAACATTAAAAGAAGCAGGAGCAATGGATTACACAATCGTAGTTGCTGCAACGGCTTCAGATGCAGCACCATTGCAATATTTAGCACCATATTCTGGTTGTGCGATGGGGGAGTATTTTAGAGATAGAGGTATGCACGCCATTATCTTTTATGATGACTTGACCAAACAAGCAACTGCATATCGTCAAATGTCATTATTGCTTCGTCGCCCACCTGGTCGTGAAGCATATCCTGGCGATGTTTTCTATCTTCATTCAAGATTACTTGAAAGAGCCGCAAAGTTAGATGAAAAAAATGGTTCTGGTTCACTAACTGCAATTCCAGTTATTGAAACACAGGCAGGAGACGTTTCTGCTTATATTCCAACAAACGTTATTTCAATTACAGACGGGCAAATCTTCTTAGAAACATCTTTATTCTACCAAGGTATAAGACCTGCAGTAAATGTTGGTATATCCGTAAGTCGTGTGGGATCTGCAGCGCAAGTAAAAGCTATGAAACAAGTATCCGGTTCTATGAAGCTAGATCTTGCACAATATAGCGAAATGGCTGCATTCTCTCAATTTTCTTCAGATTTGGATGTAGCAACTAAAAAGTTATTAAATCGTGGTGCAAAATTAACAGAAGTGTTAAAGCAACCAGTATATCACCCACTAACACTGGAAGAAGAAGTTGTAATATTGTTTGCTGGTTCTAAAGGTTATTTAGATGAGCTAGAAATAAAAGATATTAAGGAGTTTGAAGCTTATGTTCTTGAAGAGATGAAAAACAAACATCCTAGCATCTTAAAAGAAATAAGAGAAAACAAAGTTATCTCATCAGAGCTAGAAAAAACTCTTATAGATGTTTTATCATCACTCGTGAGTAATTTTAAGGAAATCATAAAAGCTAATAACTTAATTGAAAAGAGTGTATAAAGTAAAAGGGGATATTAAATTATGGCAGGTTTAAAAGAACTGCGAACACGAATAGAAAGTGTAAAATCAACCAAAAAAATTACATCAGCGATGAAAATGGTTGCTGCATCTAAATATCGTCGTGCACAATTAACCCTTGAAAAAAGTGAACTTTTTCAAAAAATGATAGTAGAAAATATCAAAAGAGTTATTTGGGAACTCAAAACAATAGAAAAAGAGAAAAAAGTTTCATTTGTTTTACCTAAAATGCTTGTTCCTGTAAAAAATCCTAAAGTTTATGCTTTATTTGTATTAGCATCAGATAGAGGGTTATGCGGTAGTTATAACTCTATGATAGCCAAAACAGCTAAACAACGAATAGATGAGCTTAAAAATGAGGGAAAAGAGGTTAAAGTATTTTGCTATGGAAAAAAAGCTTTATCTGGTCTAAAGCGTTTTGGTTACACTGATGTAGAAGCCTCATATCCAGCTGTAATAAAAAAGCACTTAACATATATAGAAGCATTACATTTCTTACGCGATGTATGGAATAAAAAATTACATTACAAAGCAGATGTATGCGAAATAGTTTATAGTGATTTTTTAAATGGATTAAGCCGAACATATTTATCAAAACAAGTAATCCCATTTGATATAATACTAGATGAAAAAGATGAAAACTTAAACAAAGTAGGCAATGCTTATTATGACTATTTACCTAATAAGCTTGATTTGCTTAAAGAGTTATCAAGCATATATATGCGCACAGCGATGTTTGAGGTTTTAATTAATTCACAAGCATCAGAACATGCTGCACGAATGAATTCGATGGATAATGCCACACGAAATGCAGAAGATATGATTAACTCATTAACATTTAAGTACAATAGTTTAAGACAATCCGCCATAACCACAGAGTTGGTTGAGATAGTAGCTGGCGCAGAAGCTATGTAGAAAAGGAGAATATAAATGGCACCTAGAGCAAAAAAACAATCCCCAGAAGATGATTTGAAAAAGGAATTAACTGATAGATTAAAAGAGCTTCGAAAAAATATAGCCCAAGAACCCAAAGAAAATCTTGGTCAAATACACCAAGTAATGGGAGCTGTTGTTGACGTAAAGTTCAACAGTTCTGAAGCACTTCCTGCTATCTTGACATCATTAGAGTGTGAGGTTAATAACCATCGATTAGTACTAGAGGTTGAACAACACTTAGGAGAAAATGTTGTAAGAACCATTGCAATGGATGCAACAGATGGCTTAAGTAGAGGTATTACTGTATATAATACTAAAAAACCAATAACTATCCCTGTCGGCAAAGAGCTATTAGGACGTATAATCAATGTAGTAGGCGATGAAGTTGACGGAAGAGGTGAAATAAAAACATCTATAAATTTCCCCATTCATAGAGATGCTCCAGATTTTATTGATCAAAAAACAGATCAAGAAATATTTGTAACAGGTATTAAAGTAATTGACTTATTAGAGCCATATTTGAAAGGTGGTAAAATTGGTTTGTTCGGTGGTGCAGGTGTTGGTAAAACAGTGCTTATTATGGAGTTAATCAATAATATTGCTAAAGGTCATGGTGGATATTCTGTATTTGCCGGTGTTGGTGAAAGAACGCGCGAAGGAAATGATTTATATAATGAAATGATAGAATCAGGTGTTATTGATTTAAAAGGTGATAAATCTAAGACAGTTCTAGTTTATGGTCAAATGAATGAGCCACCAGGAGCTCGTGCACGTGTCGCTTTAACAGGTTTAACAGAGGCAGAATATTTTAGAGATGTTGAAAATCAAGATGTATTATTTTTTGTAGATAATATTTTCCGTTTCACACAAGCAGGTTCAGAGATTTCGGCATTACTTGGACGCATTCCATCAGCCGTTGGTTATCAACCAACTCTAGGGACAGATATGGGAGCAATGCAAGAAAGAATTACATCAACTAAAAATGGTTCAATTACTTCTGTGCAAGCTGTATATGTTCCTGCCGATGACTTAACCGACCCAGCTCCAGCAACAACATTTGCTCACTTAGATGCAACAACCGTATTATCAAGAAAAATTGCTGGTTTAGGTATATATCCTGCAGTTGACCCGCTAGATTCAACAAGTAGAATTCTAAATCCAGAAGTTGTAGGAGAAGAACACTACAAAGTTGCTCGTGGAGTTCAAGAAATTTTACAAAAATATGCTTCACTTCAAGATATTATAGCAATTCTTGGCATGGATGAGCTCTCAGAAGAAGATAGAATTATTGTATCTCGAGCTAGAAAAATACAAAAATTCTTATCTCAACCATTTTTTGTTGCAGAAGTATTTACAGGTAAGCCAGGAAGATTTGTAAAGTTAGAAGATACAATTAAAGGTTTCAAAGGAATACTCGATGGTATATATGATGAAGTACCAGAACAAGCATTCTATATGGTTGGAACAATCGAAGAAGTTCTTGAAAAAGCAGAAAGCATGAAAGGTGCAGCATAAATGGCTAAAGATATTGAATTAAAAATATATATGCCTGAAAGACAAGTTTTAAATCAAAAGGTATACCGTGCGGTATTACCTTTTGATAATAAAACAATAACAGTACTAAAAGACAGAGCACCAACATTGATAGGGCTAGAAATTGGCAAAATTCAAATATTAGACGAAGAAAATAAAGTAGTAGATGAGTGGTTAGTTGCTGGTGGCGCGGCTGATATAAAAAATAATACATGTACAATTTTAACAGAAATAGCTTTTAATAAACAAGAAATTGATTTAGAAAAAGCAATAGAATTAGATAAAGAGTTTCATAATCCGTTCTATAAGTGGCTAAAAGAGTTATATGAGCAAGAAGAGGTAAATAAAAAATTACAACAAAAGCACAAATAACTATTTTACATAAAAGAATAGGGGTTAATATCTATATCAACTCTAACATTAGATTTTATTTTAACCATGTTCATCCATTTTTTTATAACTTCTTGGATGTTAATGTTCTTTGCTGTTTTAATTAATAATCTATATCTATATCTACCTCTCAGCAAGCTCAAAGGAGCTGGAGCTGGTCCAAAAGTTTGAATACAATCAGTACGAGGAGCACATTTTCCAAGCAAATAAGCCGTGGTTTCTGCTAGTTCATTATTAGTAGAACTAATTATAATTGCAGCTAATTTACCATAAGGAGGCATCTTCAGCATGAGTCTTGAACTTTTTTCTAGATCAATAAAGGAGTCTCTATTATGTTTAATCACAGCATCTAAAATAAGGTTATCAGGATAAAGTGTTTGTAAATAAACAAAGCCTTTTTTTTCACCACGTCCAGCACGCCCAGCAACTTGTGATAATAGTTGAAAAGTTTGCTCTGTTGAGCGTAAATCAGTTCCCATTAAACCAAGGTCAGCATCAATAACACCAACAAGTGTAAGGTCAGGGAAGTTATGACCTTTTGCCAAAATTTGTGTGCCAATAAGAATATCAACCTCTTTATTCGATGTTTTTCTAATAACTTCAGAAATTTCTTTATAATTAGAGGTTATATCGCTAGATAAAATTTCGACCTTTGCTGTCGGAAATCTATTTTTTACTTCTTCTGCAATTCTCTCAACGCCTGGGCCACATGCAGTCAAACCATCTTCAGATGAACAATCTGGACACCTTTTAGGTGTA
Source organism: Alphaproteobacteria bacterium (assembly GCA_045633945.1). Classification (GTDB taxonomy): domain Bacteria; phylum Pseudomonadota; class Alphaproteobacteria; order RF32; family CAG-239; genus CAG-267. Next base: position 35,378 of record JAZQZH010000020.1, on the reverse strand, counting down.
TGCATCTTAAATCCACAGTGATGACATATTAGTTCACCTGTAATTCGATGCTCTGCAAGCCAAGCAGTACAATGTGGACATTGTATTCTATACCCACAATCTCTACAAATAAGCAAAGGAGCATAACCTCGTCTATTAAGAAATAACATAGATTGTTCACCACGCTCTAAATTCTTCTTTAATTCATCAACAAGAGAGGGCGCAATAAATGAAACTCCCCAAGTTCCTTTTTGAGGCTTATCTTTTTTTATATCAATTATTTTTATTTCAGGAAGCGTTGCCTTAGCATAACGTTTTCTAAGTTTTACTATATCATATTTTAACTCTTCAACATTAACCAAAGTTTCTAAATCAGGAGTAGCCGTTGATAAAATAATTGGAATTTCTTCTAAATGCGCTCTAAGAACGGCCATGTCTCTTCCTTGATAATTAACCAAACTTTCTTGTTTGAAAGAATGATCGTGGCTTTCATCAACAACAATAATACCTAAATCAGCATAAGGTAAAAATAAAGAAGATCTTGCTCCAACAACAACTTTAGCGTTATTTTGACTAACAGCTTTCCATGTTTTTGCTTTATCCCTTGCGCCAACTTCTGAGTGCCAAATAAAAGGTACAACTCCAAATCTTTTCTCAAATCTTTTTAACCATTGTGTTGTCAGTGATATTTCAGGAACCAAAACTAATACTTGTTTATTCAATTTTAGAGCTTCAGCAATGGCTTCAAAATAAACTTCAGTTTTACCACTTCCAGTGATACCATCAAGGAGAGTGGCAGAAAAACCATTATTTATTTTTCTTATCAAAATATCTGAAGCTTTTTGTTGCTCATCTGTTAATTCAACTTGTTTTTGTAAATTAACTTGTTGTAAAGGTGCCTCCTCATTAATTAAGACATCTTTTTTATATAAAAAACCACTTTTAATCATGGCATTTATAACATTATCACTAACTCCTGTTTTTTCAATAATAGTTTCTCTATCCAATTCTATCCCATTATCTAAAATTGTAAAAACAGCCTTTCTGTTTTCTGTAATTCTGATTCCTTCTAAATTTTTATTTATTATATTCAAACCAAGAAGTTGTATTTTCTGTTTTGGCAACTGATTTGTCTTTTGCCCTAAAACCATTTTTAATACTAGACCTTTAGGTGCTAAATTATATTGAGCAACCTTTTCAATAAAGTTTAGTACTTTAACAGAAATAAGTGGAAGTTTAATAATGTCTTTTATTTTTTTTATTTTTTTATCATCAATATTTGCAGATTTTCCAATCTTATATACAACACCAATGAGCTCTTCTCTTCCAAAAGAAACTAAAACTAATTGCCCAATTTTAAGCTCTTCATCATAGCAATAGTCAAATACATCATCAAAAATTAAAGGAAGGAGAACGCCATAAACCGCCATAAAAGATTATTCCCCAATTATAAGAGTGTTATCGCAAATGGAAACATTTATTTTACTTAATTTGGTATATTCTAATAAGTAAAATAAGGGAGCATAAGATGAAATATTATCATTAACATCGATTCCATTTAAAATATCCTCAATACTTTTTAATTTAGAAGTATTGAGATTTGCATTAGATGAAACTTTAATATTAAGAGCAGTTTCTGTTTCTTTAACAACAATATTTCCATCTTTAATAATAACATCAGCCATCATCATAATTGAAGGCATAACAAACTTAAATATTTTAGGGGTAGATATATCAAGTTCCAAACTTATTACAAAGTTTGGGTTGCCAATAGTAGATAAATAATCTTCACTAATACTTTTTAATTCATCAAGAGACTTAACACTAGCGTTTGATAAACCAAAACAAAGCCTAAAGAATTTCAATCGTTTACTTAATACATTTGAACTAAAATTTAAGATATTTTTTACATCATCTAAATCTTGTTCGTCACCTTCGTTTAATAACTCAACAGCATTAGAAACAGCTCCAATATTCCCAATCAAGTCATGCGAAAGTCTAGTTGCAATAACCTCAGATAAAAAAACATTACTCATTTATTTAACCTCGTCAATTAAATTAAAAATTATAATATTGAACATTAGCCATTTGCGAGTCTTCATTGTACATTCTTGTGGTATCAAGAGAAACAAGTAATGGATCCATCAAAACTAGCTCACCAGTTTTAGCTTGTAAAAAAGGCTTCTTTCCACCAAAACCCCACTTAACTTCAGAAGCATTATCAGGCTTACCATATTTTAAATCAATTCTGCGCCAAAAATCAAAAATTTTGACGTTATTAATATAAACATGTTTAGAGTTTTTACTATCAGACATAGGTAAATTGCTTTTATAATAAATTCTATAAGAAACATTATCAGTAAAAGAAGATGTATAATTCACCTCAATCGTTTCACGCGTTGTATGTCTATTAAAAGTTTGCATCTCAATAAACTGATGTCCTTTACTTTGAGCGATTCGAGTACTGCATGCCACTAATCTTTCAAAGCCAATAACACCACTAAGCCTGCAAAGCTCTTCAGCTCTCCACTCAATAAAGTTTGGTATTTCAAAGTTTTCAGATATCTTTCTATATCCTTGTTCTTCTAATATTTTTTCAACTTCACTAGGTTTCATTCTAAGTCTAACTCTAGAAATATCAAAATATGCAGCATTTGATTTAATCTTAAAATCTTCAATATCTTCAACATCTTCATCATTAATATTTTCTTCTTCAGAAGCATCTTGACTAACAGTATTCTTATTCTTAGATGCTACTTTTTTTAATAAAAAATTAAGCCAAGTACCTGAATTATTGTTATTATTTACTTCATGAGTAGTACTATCCTCTGTTTTTTGAGAGCTATTCTTATCATCCGTAATTGTGTCAGATAACATATCTAAAAAATATGCATCAGAATCATTACTCTCAATACTATCTTTTTTATTTTCTTCCAACAATAAATCCATCTCCGACTGAGCAAAAGAGTAAAGCGGAGTGAAAGTCAATATAGTACATAAAATAAAAGTAAATCTTAAGTGTTTGTATTTAATCATATTATTCATCCTATCGCAGACATTATAACAAAGATTTTTTAAAAATCATTAAATTTTTAGTATTTACAAACCGAAGATATATAATTATAACATCATTAAATAGCTAAAAGGGGGTAAAATGACACTTAGAGTAAATGTAATCGGTGCAGGGCTTGCTGGATCCGAAGCAGCATGGCAGTTAGCAAATAGAGGGGTAAATGTTTCATTATACGATATGAAACCTAATAAAATGTCAGAAGCACACAAAAATACCTCTTTTGCAGAATTGGTTTGCTCAAATTCATTTCGTTCAGATGATTATAATAATGCCGTAGGTTTGTTGCACCAAGAGATGAGATTGGTAAAATCTCTAATTATGGAAAGTGCAGATGTAAATAAAGTTCCTGCAGGTGGAGCTTTAGCTGTTGATAGAGATAGATTCGCACAATATATAACTGATAAATTAAAATCACATCCCAATATTACAATATATGAAAAAGAAATAACAGAACTTCCAACCAACAAAGAAGAAATAACAATTATAGCAACCGGTCCTTTAACATCTAAGCCATTAGCAGAGAGCATATCAAATGTAATAGGCGGAGAAAAATTATCATTTTATGATGCTATAGCACCTGTTGTTTATAAAGATAGTATAGATTTCAATAAGGCATGGTATCAATCTCGCTACGATAAAGGGGATAAATATGATTATATAAATTGCCCAATGAACAAAGAAGAATACTATGATTTTATTGATGAGTTATTAAAAGGAGAAAAAATAGAGTTTCATGAGTTTGAAAAGCCAACATATTTCGATGGTTGTTTACCAATAGAGGTTATGGCTGAACGAGGAGCAGATACGTTAATGTTTGGTCCGATGAAACCAGTGGGCTTAACAAATCCACATAGCGCAATGAAGCCTTATGCAGTAGTTCAACTTCGTCAAGATAATAAAGAAGATACATTAAGAAATATCGTAGGTTTTCAAACAAAACTAAAACATAGTGAGCAAGTGCGAATATTTAAAAAAATCCCCGGACTAGAAAAAGCAGTGTTCGCTCGTCTAGGGGGGATTCATAAAAATACATTTATAAAATCGCCTATATTGTTAGATAAATATTTGCGCCTAAAAGCATTTCCAAACATTATGTTTGCAGGTCAAATAACAGGAACAGAAGGATATGTAGAAAGTGCATCAGTTGGTTGGTTAGCTGGTTATTTTGCATCTTGTTTAGTAAATAATAAAGAGCCAATACTTCCGCCAAGAGAAACAGCATTTGGTTGTCAGTTAGCACATTTAAGTAACGATACTGATATAGATAATTTTCAACCAATGAATATAAATTTTGGTCTTTTCCCTGAAGTTCCACCGGTTATAACTTCAAATTGTAAAAAACGTTATCTAAAGGGAAGTCTAAAAAAACAGGCTCAATCACAAAGAGCATTAGAAGTAATCAAGGAATGGAAAAATGCCGTATTATAACAATCTAATGCCGCCTTTAGATATTTATCTTTACCTTATTCCTAAAAAAGATAGGGGATTCTTTTTATTATATACCAAATGGATAGAATTGTTAGCTAAAAGAGGAATGGGGGTAAAAAAAACTAATAATAAGTTCTTTGTCTTTATATATAAAGCAGTACAACGAAATTGGAGTACTAATAGTCTTTTAGGTTCTTTACAAAAAGAGTTTATTAGAAGAAATATTTCTTTATCAATATTGTTAGAGCCAATAGATGGTTTTTCATGGTTTTTAAAAAATAAATATGAATTAGAGTATACAAAATCCTATCCGCTACTAATGGGGATAGCTGCTTCTATGTCTAGGCTAGTTGCAGTATTAAACAATAATTCCCCAATATTTTATCAACCATTTTCTAATCTCCTAATCGCATATTTTTCACTTTACGTGAAAAACGATACTCAAATACAAAAAATATTTAAAACCAATAAAATATCTCTTAATACTAAAGAATTGGATAAACAATTACCAACATTATTTTATGAAGCAAAATATTCAATAACAACTTCACGTAATTTGTTATTCAAATTAAAGTTAGGCTTTTATGTGGGGTTATTAAAAATAATAATGCAAAAAAAGACAGAAAAAATAAAAAAATATGATTATGTTAACTCATTTTTATATGGTTTATACTATACAATAACAACAAAGACTAAAAAACTAAAATTAAACAAGGTATAATATAGGAAATAAAATGAGCTCTATTGGACGCATAGTTAGGAAAAACCATTCAGCTGTTTTTTGGTGTACAAGACATTATCCGAAAGCAAAACGTGAAGCAGTATATACACTATATGCTTTAATAAAACATTTTGATGACCTAAGCTATAGCTCATTATCTAAGGACGATAAAAAAGAAATTTTAGCAGCATGGAATAGAGAGATATCAAATATATACGATAAAAAGGTTCCTGAGACAGATATCGGACGCAAAATATATAAGAACTGTATGCGTTTTAAGGTAAAACGAGAAAGTTTAAGTGCAATACTTGATAGTTTTTCAATGGATTGTCCAACACCTTTAACAAGGCCAAATATTGAAGAATTTGAAAAATATTGTTATGGCATTGCACAAACCCCTAGTTATTTGATATTAAAGATTATTGCTGAATTTGATGAAGACACAACAAAGGCATTAGCTAGCGCCATAGGTAAAGCTGTAGAAATAACAAATATGCTAAAAGATATTAAAGAAAACATGCTAAGCGGACACATATATATTCCAGAAGAATATCTACAAAAAGCAGAGATATCTTCAACATTATCTCCTAAAGAGGTATTAACTCATCCAAATTTATATATAGCACGCCAATGTTTAGCCGATTTAGCAAGAGCATCATATAACGAGGCATATAGGTTGTTAGAAGAAAATAACAATAAGAATTCTAAACCAATTGTTTACATGTTAAATTTATATTATAGATATTTTGAACTTATGGATAATAGAGGTTGGGAAATAATTTCGCCTAAACCAAAAATTAAATTTGTAGATAGTATTTGGTTAATTATAAAAGCTCTCTTGCATTCTAAAAACTAATATATTTATTTAGCCGTTGATAAGTATATAAAAAGTTTTGCTAATCAAACAAGATAGAACTAACCTCATAGAACAGAAATTCGGACCAACCAAAGCAATCAGGACGCATATTATGAGAAAATTAAATTTATGTATATCAGCATTATGTTTATCATTGTTTGCACTATCAGCCTCAGCTGATAACAGTGGTGTAGATGAATACACATTAAAAGCAAGCATTAAAAGAATAGCATTAGAATATATGGAACACAGTGTTTCTAATAAAAATGATCCAAATTACCCTGATTCATATAACTCTGATGAAAAAAGTAATATCGGTGGTACATTAGAGGCAAATATTTCATATGAAAAAGAAAATATGATATGGACAAATGGTATTTTTGCAGAATACGGTAAGTCAGAAACGACAGAAGATGGGGTTACAACAAAGAACGAAGATAAAGATGAAATATTGCTCTATACAGACTATACTCACAAAGTATGGCAATTAGAACAAGGTATTGTTGGTCCTTTTGCATATTTAGGATATGAAACAGAATTTACTTCATTTGATTTAAATGAACAGAGTTATCGTACAAAAATCTTGCGTGCCAAAGCAGGTATGAAATTATATGAGGGCAAATATTTTAAACAATTTTATATGGCACTTGTAGAAGAAAACGATATGACATATGATAATAATAATATGAAAACTGGTGCTGAAATAGGTTATGAATTTAATTACGCCTTAAATCCATATACAACATTCATTTCAGATGGTTATTATCGTCAATTCTTTAGCTACACAGAAAAAGAGTCAACAGATTTTGAATATAAGCTAGCATTTAATAATCGTATTCAAACAAAATTAACTGGCGATCTATATTTAGCTCCTTTTTATAACTATCAATTAGCAGAGACTAGAGGTGCAAGAAGTTCTAGAGCACAAAGTACAATAGGTTTATCTTTAACATATAACAAGAGCTTTGATTTATTATAATCAAAGCTATATATCTTTTTTTATATAAGAGATATTAAAGAAAGGAAAAGTTATGAATTATATAGATATAGAAAAAAAAGTAGTAAACTGGTATAAAAGCATACCATTGTATATTAAAAAATCATTTTTATTTTCGTTTATACTTATCAATGTAGCTTTTTTATTTCATACAACAAACTTTATGTTTGGAGATCATGACTGGTTATATGTAAGAGGGCAAACATTATGGAAAGAGGGAACTTTTGAAGGAAGACCACTACATTTTGTGCTACAATCAGTTTTATTTTCAGGGCAAATATTGCCATTATTAAATAATCTTTTTTCATTTGCTTTTTTAGCAATTAGCTCAATTATGCTCGCAAAATATTGGAAAATAAAAGGCTCTACATTTAATTATTCGCTCTTTGCAACATTCATAGCTGTTATGCCTTATACATTAGTATGGCTATATTATGCCAAAGATGCTTTAATTAATTTAAGTCTTCCTTTTATTGTAATGTCAGCATTATGGTTATCTAAAATAGCTAATAAAAAAACAAAGCTTATTTATAATGCGCTTTCAATAATATTATTGATATTTGCATTTTCATCTTATGTTGCTATAATAAATATGGTTGGAATTTGTGTTTTAGGGGCAATAATCATTGATTATGTATCTCAAAAAGAACGTTTTATATCTATCATAAAAAAGAATATTCCAATAGCTATTGATGTTATTATTTCATTGTTGATTTTTAAGATAATCATAAGTTTATCATCACTAACATCTAGTTATAACACAAAAATAATTCCATTAGATTTTATTGGTTCAAAGTTAATTGAAACTTTCAAGGTAATGTTTACACAATTTACAGCAATATTACCATTTATGGAATATAAATACAAAATGTTATTAGTGGTAATGAGTATAATAGGTTTTATTGTTGCTTTATATAGAGCTGGTATGAAAAAAATCATCCCAACAATAGGGCTTTTTGCATTAACCTTATTTGCTTCCAAGTTTGCTTATTTTATAGCAGATGAGCGCGGAGAAATATTAGCCGAGATGGAGAATTTTGCATTTGTTCCAAGGCTAGATTTTTATGGCTTAGTATATGTATATGGACTATTTTTAAGTTTTATTTTAACAATAGATAATATAAAACTCAAAAAGGTATGCACAGCCCTTGCTATTATAATAACATTTATGTCAATTGTTCGTGATAGCTATGCTCTTAAGACTTGGAAACTAGGTTTTGATGCTGAGATGAAAGCTCATGAAAGAATAGTATCAAGACTAGAGCAAAAAGAAGCGTTCACGCCTGATAGAAAGTATAAATTGTTCCAAGTAGGTAGTTTATCATTACGTAAAAACTATTATAAAAAAGAGCTAAATGAAGAAACTGGATTAGATTTGTTGGAAACATCATTTACTCCACAATATATGTCTAGAATAGTTTATAACTTCTACTATCACAAAGATATATTTTATGATAATGCTGTTTTTGAAAATCTGTCAGCAAAAGGTAAAGAATACCTTAGAAGCAAAGCAAAGCCTTGGCCATCAGAAGATTCTATTTTTATAGATGGTGATGCAGTAATTATTGTTTTAACAGATGAGGGATTGTTAAAGCTAAAGCGTAAATATAATATCTAAAAACAAGAAAAGCGCAAATTTTAAAATTTGCGCTTTTAATCTATTTAAGCAAACTTTTTATGTAGTCATAATCAGGATATTTTATGCCATTACATCCAAGAATTGTATAAGTTGGATTTGTAGCAAATATCTTTTGAGAAACTGTTTGTAAATCATCTTTTGTAATAGCTTCAATTTTTTGAACTGTTTCATTTATCGGGATTACTCTATTAAATAAAAGAAATTGTCTAGCTAATATCTCAGCTGTAGTAGAAGAGCTTTCTAAAGACATTAAAAGACTAGCTTTTATTTGTGTTTTAGCCCTTTGTAATTCAATATCATTAACTTTATCATTTACAAGTTTTTTAATTTCATCTGCAACAACAGGAATAAGCTCATTAAGTTCTTTAGGGGTTGTTCCAGCATATATTCCAAAAACACCAGTATTTTTAAGTGATTGATTGAAGCTATTAATAGTATAAACAAGACCACGTTTTTCTCTTATTTCTTGGAATAGTCTAGAAGACATCCCACCGCCAAGAATTGTTGATAATACAGAATATTTATAATAATCCTCATTAAGATAAGAAGATCCTTCAAATCCAAGCACTAAGTGTGTTTGTTCAATGTCTTTACATTCAATTTTTGCCCCACCAATATACTTTTGAGAGTCTGCAATAAAAGATCTAGTAGCTGGAAGTTCAGAAAGTCTTTCTTCAACCATTTTTACAAATTCATCATGATTAAGATTACCAACTGCAACTGCAACCATATTGTTTGCAGTATAATGATTTTTCATATATTCATGCATGCGATCAGCTGTAAAACCTCTAACCGTATCAATAGGCCCAAGAATAGTGCGTCCAGTAGCTTGATTAGCAAAGCAAGATTCTTGAAAATAATCAAAAACCAAATCGTCAGGAGTATCAAGTGATTGTTTGATTTCTTGTACCACAACTTCCTTTTCTTTTATCATTTCAGCATTCTCAAACAAAGGAGATGTCACAAAATCAGCAATAACATCAATAGCAAGCTCTAAATCATTTTTAAGCATTTTAGCATAAAAACATGTGAAATGTCTTGATGTATAGGCATTCATACCCCCGCCAACATTTTCAATGTCTTCAGATATTTGCAAAGAGTTTCTCTTTTTAGTTCCTTTGAAAACCATATGTTCAATAAAGTGAGAAATACCATTGTCCTCTAAAGTTTCGTCTGCAGAGCCAGTATTTACCCAAATTCCAAGTGAAACGCTTTCAATTTGAGGACGTGGAGCAGTAATAACTCGTAGTCCATTTTTTAGTGTTGACTGCCTAATTTCCATTTTATAACTCAAACCTAACAATAAAGTTAATCCAATACTAAACTAATATAATAAATCAAAAAATAAATCAATAGAAACAACTTATATTGATTTAATTTTTTTTTGATATATATATGCATGTATACTTTTATTTTTTATTAAACAGGAGATAATAAATGAAAAAAATGCCTCACTTTGCTGTTATACTTTCAGGTTGCGGAAGAGCAGATGGCTCAGAAATTCATGAAGCAGTAACAGCACTTCTAGCAATAGATAATAATGGGTGTACATATCAATGTTTTGCACCAGATATAATGCAAGCTAATGTTATAAATAATCTTACATCAGAAATAATGGCAGAAAAACGCAATGTTTTAGTTGAGGCCGCAAGAATAGCAAGAGGTAATATAAAACCTATAGATGAGTTAAATATTGATGAGTTTGATTGCATATTATTACCAGGTGGGGTAGGGGCTATAACAAACTGGTGCGATTTTAATACTAAAGGAATAAATTGTGATGTAAATTATTCTATTAGCAACATATTAGAATTAGCATATAAAAAGAAACTAGTTATCGGTGCAATGTGTATTGCTCCAGTAGTTTTGGCACTAATATTAGGAAAGCATAATATAAATATAACAGTTGGACATGATAAAAAAGTTGCTGAAAATATAGAAAAAACAGGAGCGCATCACATAAATAAAGAGGCAAGCGAAGTTTGTATTGACAGAGAAAATAAGATTGTTACAACTCCAGCATATATGTTGGCAAAATCAATAAAAGAAGTTGCAGTTGGTGCAGATAATCTTATTAAATCAATGATAGATATTGTAAATTGCAGTAAATAATAGAAAATATAATAATTTTTATTGACAAAATATTTTATTTGATGTAAATTTATGTCGAAATGCTATGTTTATGTCTAATAAAAAAATAATCATTATGGTAAAGTTTTTGTTTCAAAGCCTTGTTATATGGCTCAGAGGTACTTGGGTATATAAAAAGTCACCTCTAGATGATAGAGTTGTTGATAATCTAATCGAAGCTGACAAAATTGTTAACACAGGAGTTGTCCTCAAAAGATTTTTAAGAAAAAAGGATATGTTGTTTGACTATATTTCAAAATATAGGTTAAAACCATATCAAGTAACAAACATTTTAAGAGGAAGACACTCTAAAGAACTCGTTAAAAGCATAGTTCTAAACTATGAACTAAGTGAAGAACAAGAAGAGCTTCTTCTCTCCTTAGATAATAATATTCTTCTTTTGGAAACATACCTTTCGCCACAAGGTTATCTAGATCCATCGAAGAGGTTAGCGCCTAAAGCAGAGGAAAAGTACGTTGTTAGAATGTTAACAAGTCGGAAACAAGTAGGACTTGAGTTGTTTAAAACCTATGTTGATAATAGCAAAAGAACTATTCTAACTGACAATATCTTGAAGATAGCGCTAAAATATGATAGCATAGCTTCTAGATATCTTCTTTTAAAGTCTTATTTTGATGAAGATCAAGAGTTATATCTCATCAATACTCTTTCAGAAGAGAAGCTTGATGATTATATCTCATTTAAGCAACTTTATTATGATAAATCTCAAATAATGTTAATTGAACGCTATTTTGCGCTAGCAAAATTACATTATGAGAAGTATGGATTCCGCCCTAAGGTAATGTCTGCTTTTAGAGACAAGAAAAAGGCAGAACTTCAAGAGCTTCATCCAACAGAGATAATTCCTTAAACAACAAAACCCCAATTTATGTTTTACACAATATTGGGGTTTTTTATTGTAAAATAAAAAAAATATAATGTACAATAAATAAAAAGGAGCTGTTATGGAAAAATTTAAGTTGAAAGAAAGTATTATAGCCGATCGTATAATACTTTTAAAAAGAGAGCATGACCACGATGAGGAAATGTGGGAAGCAATTGAAGAGAGTCGAGATGTTATACGTGAGTACTTATTCTGGGTTGATTCAACTAAATCATACGAAGATGTTATAAAAGCAACAGATGTATTTGCAAATCATTGGCAAGAAGATAAGGAGTGGGCTTATGATATTTATGATCTTAATACACGCAAGTTACTAGGTTGCATCGGAACTCATAACATAGACTTTTTAAATCAGAGTACAGAGTTGGGTTATTGGCTTAGGACATCTCAAACATCAAAAGGCTATATGAAAGAGGCTGTTTTAGCGCTTGAAAAAGAGTTGTTTGAGCAGGGAATACATCGTGTAACCATATGTTGTGATGTTTATAACATAAAATCATCAAATGTGGCCAAACGCTCTGGTTATATACTAGAAAGTGTAGCTAAAGAGGCAATCTATCACAGGAGAGGGTTGCACGATAAGGAAACTTATGTGAAGTTTAGCCCTTATCCTATTAGAGGTTTCTAACAAAAAAAAGCACCAAAACTTGGTGCTTTTTTTGTATTTGAGTATTTGTACTAATAAGAGCGAGCATAAATAACATCTAAAGTTGCTTTTTTTCCTGTTATAAGGCAAACACCTTCTTCTCCACTTTGTTCAAAGGGGATAGCTCTTATAGTAATGCGCAACTCTTTTAGTTTTTCAACGCTATCGTCATCGCCACACCACTTACCTTTAACAAAAGCAACAGTTGAAGTTTTATCACTATTTTCTAAGAAAATATTAGATTTTTGGAAATATTCATTAAACTCTTCAGGAGTTTTAATATCGGTAATAATATTATTTTCCAAACGTTTAGATGCGCGTCTTAACATTTCAGATTGAATATGTTCCAACTTATTTGCAGCGCTATTTACAAAATCTTCAAAATCTTCAAAATTTTTCCATCCATCTTTTTCATTGATATAAATGCGATTTCTAAACATTAACGCATTTTTATCAAGATCCTTAGGTCCAACTTCAACAATAAGAGGTGCTCCTTTTCTGGTCCACTCCCACATTTTATCAACACCATCTTTTAAGCGATCGTCTAGTTTAACTCTAATTTTTTCACCTGCAAAGACTTTGCTTTTTAGCTCATCTCTTAACTTTTTAGCATAATTTAAGATTTCATCACTTCTTGTTTTATCCTTTAAAAGAGGGATGATAATAATTTGATAAGGAGCTAGTTTAGGTGGTACAACCATTCCTTCATTGTCACCATGTGTCATAATAAGCCCACCAATCAAACGAGTAGAAACACCCCAAGAAGTAGTATAAGCATATTCTTGCTCATTATTGGAGTTAACAAATTTTATATCAGCAGATTTGGCAAAGTTTTGACCTAAAAAGTGGGATGTGCCAGCTTGCAATGCTCTGCCATCTTGCATCATTGCTTCAATACAATAAGTATTAACAGCACCAGGGAATTTATCATATTCTGGTTTTTTACCAGTCAATACAGGCATAGCCATATCGTTTTCACATAAATCTTTATACACATAAAGCATTGTCTCTGCTTCTTTTTCTGCTTCTTCATAAGTGGCATGAGCAGTATGACCTTCTTGCCATAAAAATTCACGAGTTCTCAAAAATAGGCGAGGGCGCATTTCCCAACGCACAACATTAGCCCATTGATTTATCATAACAGGCAAATCACGATATGAGTGTACCCATTTAGAGAATGAATCTGCAATAATAGTTTCTGAAGTTGGGCGTACAATTAAAGGCTCATCAAGTGGGCTTGCAGGAACTAGTTTACCATCAACAGATGTTAATCTTGAATGAGTAACAACAGCCATTTCTTTTGCAAAACCTTCAACATGCTCAGCTTCTTTCTGAAAATAGCTTAATGGGATAAATAAAGGGAAATAACAGTTCTCATGATTTGTTTCTTTAATTTTTTCATCCAAGAGTCGTTGTAAGCGTTCCCAAATACCATATCCCCAAGGTTTAATAACCATGCACCCAGGAGATGAAGAAACCTCTGCCATATCGGCGCTCGCAATAACGTTTTGGTACCAGTCTGGATAACTGTCCTCTCTAATGTTTTTAAGAGCCATAACCTAATGTCCTTTAATTAAATAGTTTAAACTTCATAAAGTAAATACCAAAAAAAACGCACTGTCAAGAATATAAGTGTATAAAATAAATATTAGCTTTAAGTTTTTTTAATGAGCCTTTATATGTTGTAAAGATGAATTTAAAAAAAGGATTTTATAGTATGAAACGTTTGTTAGCATTATTTTTAACTTTTGCAACTTTTGCTCTTTGGGGTTGCAATGATGAAACAACCACCAATCGTGTATATGTTTTTTCACAGCCAGGATGTGGTCATTGCATAAATGCACACGATTATATGTCTAGATATTATAAAGATTATGATATCAAAGAAATAAATGTTCGTGAAGGTTCAAATATGGATTATATGTTGAGATATGCTAGACGTTTTAAAGTTCCAACACATTCACTTGGAACACCATTCATAGTATTAGGAGATAATTATATTATGGGATGGGGTGAAGAGCAAATAAAGCAATTCAATAAAAAAATGAAAGAGTTTAAGCCTAAGGTGAACAAATAAACCTAAAAAAAGGTAATTCTTTATTTTATTAAAAATTGTGTAAATTAAAAAAAATATCTTGTTAAAAATAACTAAAGATTTAAAATCAAAACAAGCTTTTTATTTTTAAGAGGTTTTGTGTTTAAATATCATGGAGATAATTATGAGCGATAAAGCAATGAAAATAGTTCTATCAGTACTCACATTTATTTTGTTAGTGCTAATAGTTTGTTTGGTAGCATTCAAGGGCAATTCAAGCAAAGTTGATTTAAATAAAATAGCACTTCGTGTTGGAGAGCTTCGTCAGTATAAAACAATGAGTAGAGCTGATATAAACTCTGCGATGGAGCGTGCATTTTCACGTGTTGGTTATGATGTTGTTACAACAACAGAAGATAATTTATATCAATCTGGCACAGAAGATGCAGGTGTAAACTTTTATGTGAGAGGTTATACTCCATTTTCTGAGTTAAAAACAAATTCTAAAGCAGTAAATATTGTTTATATTCGTGATTTTGATGCATTATACCCAGAGGAATTAAATTCTTATGATGCAATAGCAACCTCTTCACATGATTTTTATAACTATGTTATGGGTGCTGGATATGCAGCAGTTTATTTACCAGAAGCAACTGATCCATCAGTATATTATCCATCTCATAAAAAAGAATTAGAACGCGATTTGCTTTATGTTGGTGATAACAACAGACATAGTGTAGCTATTTCTACTGCACTTGAGGCTGAACTTCCAGTTGAAATATATGGTCGTTTTTGGAGTGGTAATATTGATAATGAATATATTAAAGGTGAATATATTAGCGATGCTGATTTAGCTTCATACTTCACTTCAGCTAAAATCAACTTAGTAAATGTATCAACACACGAGTCAGAAATAGCTATTATTCCATCACGTGTATATGATATCGCAGCATCAAAAGGCTTTATGATTGCTCCTTACAATAAGGAAATTGAAGCAGTATTTGGTGATGCTATTCCAATGTATAAAAACAAAGAAGAGTTAAAATCATTATATGAGCAATATATCAATGATGAAGCTGCACGCGCTGAAAAGGCTGAAAAAGCTTATAAAATAGCAGTTGCAGAATACAATGTTGATGCACTAGTTCAACGTTTAAATGGTTTAATCGAATTTATTATTAATGAGAAAAAACTATAAATGAAACTAAAAGCAACACATAAAATTTATTTAATAGTGTTGTTATCAATAACGGCAGTAGCACTTTGTGCTCTGCCGTTTTTATTGGTAAAAAAAGATGTGATTTTTGTATATACGAAAAACCATTATCCTACAAGTAAAGAGAATGGTTTTATAGATGGATTAAAAAAATCAGGTTATCGTGTAATTGTTAATACTAGTACTAAAACCCCACAAAAAGTAGCTATTTGGTTTAAGTCAACCAACGCAGTAAAAACTATAATGGATACAACACAATTTAAATATAACTTTATTTATAATGAAGACTATTATTCACTAAATTGGCAAGAGTTAAAAGAAAAACCAATAATTTTAACACCATATCAAGAGCTGTATGAACATTATATGCGTAATAATATAAAGTCTGCTAGGTTTTATTTGGGTGTTAATACCAAAGATTACTATCCAACAGGTGAGGCTAAAAAAGATATTGTTTATTATGAAAATAAAAATCAATCAACCATATTAAAGGATTATTTATCTATTTTTCCCAATATACAATTTGTAGGTCGTTTTTGGAGTAATAATGTTGATCAATTTGCTTCATTAAAAGATATAATAAAAAAGGAAAATATATCCTTATCTAAAGCTAAATTTGTTATAGTTGATAATAATATTTATAATAAAACCATTCCAGACGAATTAGTAAATGCAGCTGCATCAGGCTCATTGGTTTTGCTACAAAAAAGTGATGCAGTATATAATATATATAAAGATAATCTTATCTATTATCATCATTTAAATGAGTTACCTGAGCTAATAAAATATTATAGTGCTAAATATGATGATGTTAAATATAAAATCAATAAAGCAAGAGAAATTACAATCAATAACCTAAGTTCCGATTCTTCTGTGAAACGTTTTATAGAATTACTAAATTGGTTTGAAGGTTAAATAGATTTATTGATAATTGTAGCTGCATCAATCATTTCATCATCTATAATCTTATGTTCAATACCGCTATATTCAATAGCTTCCCAAGCAATGTTGTGCTTGTCTAGCCATGATTTAGTGTATTTAAGAGTCTTGAATTGAACGGCTAAGTCATTTGTTCCATGAAATAAATACACATTAGGATAAGAACTTAACTCTCTTTCAAGCATGTCTTTACCACAAATAACCCCAGCAAAGGAAAAAACTCCGCCAACCTTATATGAACGAGTAAGTCCTGTATATATTGCAAGCATGGCACCTTGAGAAAAACCCATGATAAAAGTATTTTTATTTGCAACCCCAAATTGTCTTTGGATAGATGAAATAAATAGATTTATTTTTTTAGCAACAAAACTAATTCTGTCTCCCATTTTGTTATATATTGCAATAATATCCTTAACAGAAGTATTGGGGTCTCTTCTTTTTTTCAGAGGATCAATATCTATAATTCCATACCATTGTTTTTTTTGAGGATTTCTTTCGCAATCAACACTGGAAGAGGGAATGATAACTAAAGTATCATTTAGTTGTTGTTTTAAAATTTCAACAGCAGGCCGTAAGTCGTCAATACAGCTTTTATAACCATGTAAGAAAAATACAAGCCTTTTGGGCTTTTTGCCTATTAAAATACTTTCGTATAAAAAATCGCTCATTTTTTACTCCTAATATATGCTTAATAGAATATAAATAGTTGATAAATGGTTAAACTATATATTTAAGAGAAAAAATAATAAAAAATATCTTGACATTGGTAAAACACAGAACTAAAGTAGAACAAAATTAATCATATTAGGAGGAAATATGTTAACACCAAAACAACACAAGCTTCTAATGTATATAGATACATTTATTAATCAAACAGGTCACTCTCCATCTTTTGAGGAGATGAAGGATGCTGTTGGTTTAAAGTCTAAGTCAGGTATTCATGCATTATTAAATTCATTGGAAGAAAGAGGTTTTATTAGGAAGCTGGCGCATAAAGCAAGAGCTCTTGAGGTTATAAAATTACCTCAAAAAGAAGCGCATGAAGATATAGAAAAAGAAATTGCTAATGATAACTCAGAGAGTGATTTCTCTTTGATGGTACCATTATATGGTAAAATAGCAGCTGGTACTCCAATTGAAGCTATAGCTAATCCATCTGAATATATTTATATACCTAAAAGCTTTTCTACAAAATCAGAATTATATGCTCTAACAATTGAGGGTGAATCAATGATAGAAGCAGGTATTTTTGATGGGGACACTGCAATTATTAGAAGAGCAAATAGGGCAGAAAATGGTCAAATAGTTGTAGCACTAGTTGATAATGAAGAGGCAACACTTAAAATGTTAGATAAAAAATCTAATAATGAAGTGTGGTTATTGCCTTGCAATAAAGATTATGAGCCTATTAAGTTGACTGCAGATAGAGTTCAAATTCAAGGTATATTATATGGAATAGTTCGCAAATATAATTAAAGAGGTCACATGAAAACTATAGCAATCATAACAGCAATGGATATTGAGTATAATTCCGTGATGTCTCTTTATGAATTTAAGCTTAAAGACGGAATTATGACCGCTCGTGTATATGATAAAAAGATACTACTGATAAAGTCTGGAATAGGTAAGGTAAATGCTGCATTAAAGGCTGATTTTGCAATTAGAAACGGAGCAGATTTAGTTATTACAACAGGTTTAGCTGGAGGAATAGATGGTAGGTTAAATCAAGCAGATATAGTATTAGCTGAAAAAGTTTGTTATCATGATGTGTGGTGTGGCGAGCCCAATCATAAAGGTCAAATACAAGATTTACCATTGTACTATGAGGTAGAAGCTTCTCTAAAGAAGGATCTTCAACCACTGGCAGTTGATAAAGGATTTAAATTTGGTTTAACCGTAACAGGAGACCAGTTTTTAACAGATGTTGATTGTCTAAAACAAATTAAAACAACTTTTCCAGAAGCTCTAGCAGTTGATATGGAAAGTGCAGCAATTGCTCAAACTTGTTTTATAAACAATAAGCCTTATTTATCTTTGAGGATAATAAGCGATGTTGTCGGAAAAGAAAATCAAGTTGATGAGTATAATAATTTTTGGCAAAATTTACCAAGCTGTTCATCACGCATGGTGGATGATGTTCTAAAATTAATTTTTGCATAACTTTGTTTTAAATATTATTATAAATTTTCACTCTCTCCAAAAGAAAACACCCTCAAGTTTGTACTTGGGGGTGTTTATTGTGGAGGGTAATGTTAGTATTTAATACCAAGCATATTGTTTAATACTATGGCATTAGAAATTGTAAAACTAACAACTGTGATAATAAAATATAAACACATAAAGCGGATAGTTTTATTTAAATCATAAGCTTTTTGTAAGCCATATATATTTTCTTTCTTTTCTTCCTCAATAAATGATGCAACTACAAATATTTTTACTAAATAATATACGTTTATAAGTAAAGCAACCAATAGTAAAAGAACAATCAAAATCAAACCAATGCTATTTGTTGGCACTACTTGAGATAAATAATTTACACCAAATGCAAGAAATAAAATTGCAACAGCAGAATATGTTAAAGGAGCATAAAAGTCTTTCCAAGCTTTTTCTCCAATATCATGAATACGTCTTACAACTAAAGAAAGATATACAAGAATTTGTACAAGATTGAAAATAACTGTAAAAGTTATCGCAAAAGCAGGAGAGATAAAAGCAGAAGATAATGCAATAACAAAAGAGCATAAATATCCAAAAATTGCATTTAAAAGCAAAAATGCCCAATATTCATAACGAGATGTACGAGCATTATATTTAAATATATTTTTGTATCCATCTATAAAAGCTCTAAATGCAGAAGTTGATTTGCATTCATTATTATAGCGCTCTTCTTTAAGGGCTTTAAATTTCTTTTCTCCAGCTTTTTTAGCATTTTCTTTTACTTCATCGCGTTTATTTGTAGATGAAACTACTTTACTTTGCTTTGTAACAATGTTTTCAACATCATTGCTTGGAGTTTTTAATTTAGATTTAGTTTTTTCAGCTTTTTTTGAAGCACTAATCTCACGCTTTTCATCGTTTTTAGCTTTTATAGTCAAAACTTCATCTACAGGGTTATAGTTATGGTCAGTAACAGTCTCTTTTTTAACACTAACAGCCTTAACAACTTTAGATTTAACTGTTTTAACATTGCTATCAGTTTTTATTTCTTTTTTCTTTTTACTGTTTAAATCTGTAGATGATTTTACTTCTTGAGCTTTTTTCTTTTTTTCAACATTAGTTTCATTAAGAGATGATTTTTTACTAACCATATTGTCCTCACAAAAAAAATTATAAATCACTTATATATTAATAAGTAAGAATATCTTTTACAATATAAAACAAACTTTAAATCACAATAAAATTACTAAAAAATGATTCTTGGGGATTTAAATTTTTTTGATTTTTCATCAAAAGTAACTTTTAATACAGAACAATTATCTAGTTTTATAGATTTTTTTAAGCAAATCTCACAAAAAATGCGTATCAACATTCCATGGGTAACAATCAAAACATTTTGCCTACCATCTTCAAAAAGTTTAGTTACCAATTTCATAAAACGTTGTTGAACTTCACCTATAGTCTCTCCATTTGGATATCTAATATCATACCTTTCAGGATTTTTAACATCATTAAAAGCAGAGTAGATGTATGGAAATTTAGCTTCTAAGTCAGTCTTTTTAATGCCTTCAGCTTTGCCAAAGTTCATCTCGCGAAGTCTTTTGGTGTAGTGTACAGGCAAATCTAAATGAGCACTTATAATATCAGCAGTCTTTTTAGCTCTTTTAAGATCACTTGCATAAATAGTTTCAATTTCAATATCTTTGATCTTAAGGGCAGCATCACGGGCTTGATTAATTCCATTATCATTAAGAGCAATATCATTCCACCCTTGGCAACGATGCTTCACGTTCCAATCTGTTTGTCCATGTCTCATCAGATATAAAATCATTAAAATAGCCCAATTAAAATGTTTATTATTTTTTCTAATCACAGTGATAGTATAAAAACATATAAAATCAAGCACAAAAACAAATATAATAACAACTTAACTTATTTTTTTCATCATACAAAAAAAGAAGCCATCAGTTTTGGTTTTTAATGGTGAGAAGTTAAGATATTTATTCGTTTCAAAAGGATAAAATGATATATCCAAAGTGTCCTTCCATAATTCTTCATGATCAACAATGGAAAATTCTGGGTGCTCACTAATAAAGTTATTTATTTGATTTTCATTTTCTTCTTTAAAAACTGAACATGTAATATAAATCAATCTACCACCAAGCTTTGTATGTTTTGAGCCAAATTCAAGAATTTCTTTCTGTGTTGCAATGATATTATCAAGCTTTTCTTGGGTTAATCTATATTTAGAATCTGGGCATCTGCGCCAAGTTCCGCTACCAGAGCAGGGGGCATCAATAATAAATCTATCAAAATCAGTATCAGAAACTCTGTTTACAGTCTTAATATTAATAATATCAAGGCGCTCTGCACGCTTTTTTATTCTTGATATTCTTTCTTGATTGATGTCATGAGCAAAAATAACCCCCTCATTTTTTAAGATAGAACCAATAGCTAAAGATTTACCACCAGCTCCTGCACAATAATCAATAGTTTTGTGATGTGCCTTCACATTGCATAATAAGGCTATAAGTTGAGAAGCTTCATCCATAACTTCAATTTGTCCATCTTGATAAGTCATGCAATTATTCAAATTTATTCTATCTGCACTTCTAAGTCCAATAGGGCTAAATGGTGTATTAGAAAAAAATAATCCTTCTTTCTTTAATCTATCTTTTGTGCTGTCTCTATTTGTTAAATTAGTCCTTACATCAACTGGAGGAACATCATTTAACGAGTTAAGTAGTTCTTTATTTTCAAATTTATTAAACAACCATTTTGGGCATTCTAAAAGTGCATAGTCAGAAAAATTCTCAAAATTCCTCGCACTATCAATTAACTCTTTTTCTTTTTTATTCAATATATTAGGAGCATATTCTTCACCATTAAATAATAGTTCTAAATCCATATCAATAAAGTTAATTGCAGCTAATAATCTAGGAGAGGCGTTGTTATCTAACATTTGAGAATATTTCATTCTATTACGTATAATTTTCCAGACATTATCTCCAATAAAACGTCTATCCTTAGAGCCGATATAACGTCTTTGCTTGAAATAATTATCTAATATAATGTCAGCAGGGGTCGTATCTTTGAAAACCTCTTCTAATACTTCAATAATAGCTTGTATTCTACTTGATTCTTTCATTAAAAACACCTTAAAATAAATTATTTTAGAACTTTATATATGAAATTTAATGTTTTCAAGTATAATTTTTAAGAAGATAATTTTTTTATTGCCAAAATATAAAAAACATGATACATACACTCCCAGCGTTAACCAAAGAAAGTAAATCAAATGGATAAAATTTTAGTTATAAACTCTGGCTCAACTACTGTAAAATTTCAACTTTTTATGATGCAAGATAATAATAGTCACGAAGTCATCACAAAAGGTGTTGTTGATAGAATAGGTCTTGATGGTTCCAAAATTGTCGTAAAGGCAGATAAAGAGCATGATTTTACACTAGAAACACCAATCAAAGATCATAAGGATGCAATAAAAACAATTTTGGATTATTTATCTAAAAAATTTATAAAAAATGCATCTGAAATAAGTGCTGTTGGACATCGTATGGGGCATGGTGGAGAGTATTTTGATAAATCTGTAATCATCGATAAAGATGTTATGGAAAAAATATACGATACAGTTCCATTATTACCGCTTCATGGGCCTGCATTTGTTCATGGATTAGAGGCTATAACAGAATTACTTCCAAATGTTGTTCAAGTTGCTACATTTGATAGTGCATATCATCAAAGTATGGAAAAAAGCGCATATATGTACGCTATACCTCAAGAGTATTACAAGAATGATCGTATTAGACGTTATGGCTTTCATGGAACATCACACAAATATGCTTCTCAAGTAGCAGAAGAATATTTAGGTAAAAAAGGAAAGTTTATTTGTTGCCACTTAGGAGGAGGAGCATCTATTACTGCAATTAATGATGGTATAAGTGTTGATACAACAATGGGATATACACCATCGGCTGGCATTCCAATGGCAACAAGAGCAGGTGATATGGATCCATATATTCCGCTTCATATCATGAAAACACAAAATAAAACACCAGATGAAGTTAATCAGATGATGAATAAACAAAGTGGTTTATTTGGATTATCTGGTGGTTATTCAGATATGAGGGATATTGTATCTCGAGCAAATGAAGGTGATGGGAATTGTTCTTTCGCTATCAATGCTTTTGTGTATTCTATACTAAAAACAATAGGTTCTTATATTGCAGTTTTGGGCGGCTTAGATGCATTGATATTTACAGCTGGTATCGGCGAGAATAGTAATGTTGTTCGCCAAAAACTATGCGAAAAGTTGGCGTATTTAGGAATATCAATTAACAATGATAAGAATAATCTTCGTCCTGCTCCATTGGAAATTTCATCAGAGAATAGCAAGGTTAAGGTATTAGTTATTCCTGCAGATGAAGAACTTATGATAGCAAAAGATACTTTTGAATTGTTAAATAACTTTGAAGAAAGAAAGTTTGCAGTATAGGTATTATATGTTAAAATATTTAATGCCATCAATAGATGAACTTGTAAAAATAGATTACAAGGATATTAAGACTGAAGAAACAGAGGCGTTAATTGAAGATGCTTTAAGTGGCGTTAAAACTTGCGCCTCTCCTGTACTTATACAAATATCAGGTATTCCTGGTGCAGGAAAAAGTACATATTGTAAATTGCATAAGCCCAAAGAATATCTATATTTAAGCTTTGATGCTATAATGCTTTTACTACAAGGATATCAAGAAGAGCTTTTATTAAATGGAAGTGTAAAAGCTTTTGAAAAATATGAAATGATAGCGCGAACAGTAGGGTATGAATTATTAAGTAGAGCTATATCCAAACAAGTAAATATTATGTTTGAGCATAGTGGTACCAATAAAGCGCATGTCGAATTAATCCAAAATATTAAAAACAATGGATACAAAACAATTGTTGAATTTATTATGTGTGATACATCTCTTGCTATAAAAAGAGCTAAAGATAGAGCGTTGAGAATTAATCGTCATGTTCCCGAACAGTTGATATTAGATAGAGCAAAAGGTATCGAAAATTATATTCAAATATATAAATCAATTGCATCTAAAGTTAATTTGTTAGATGGGGGAAATAATTTTGCACCATTAAAGGAAATTTAATAAAAGAATGATAAAATGCTTTAAGGACAAATGGATGAAAGGTTCTTAAGATATGAAAAAGAATTTACTAATGTTAACATGCTCAATAGTTGTTTTATCATGGGCAAATGCGCACGCATTAACACCAGAAGAACAGATGCGAGCAATGAAAGATGTTTTTATAGCATCTTTTAATAGTATGGATGATAATAAAGATGGCAAATTAGATGAAAAAGAGTATCTAAGACACCAATTTGAAAAGTTTAGAGCTAATATAATGGGGGCAGATAGTTTTGATGCTCCAGTGAATAATGATATTATAGAAGTAGTCCCAGTCAAAGATAAAAATGTAAGTAAAGACAATTCATTATCTAGTATTAGCGATAGTGTAGATATAATGCAATCAATGGCCAATTATACATTAGACGATGATTATATGAATATTGATGGTGAAATAGATGAGGTTGAGGTTAGTAAAGAAGATGTTATGCCTCAAGAAATGGCAGTGGTATCTAAGGAAGTAAGTGAGGATAAAGAGTATATTCCTGCTTTAGAGTCATTAGAATTTGAGGAAGTAAATGAAGAATTAAAGGTCGTTCCTCAAACAACAAAAGAGAACGAAAAAGATAAAGAAATACAAGAGATGATATCTATTATTAGAAAATCGCTTCCTAAAGAAATTGATGAAATAACCAAATGGGTTGATATAAAATATCAAAACAAAATGGTTACATATGTATATAAGGCAGAGATAGATTCTGCTAGTTTTTCATCTGATGATATGAAGCTATTGCAAGATAGTATAAAAAATGATTCATGTGTTAAGGCATATGAGAGTATGTGTCCAAAAATTAAACCTATGTTTATTAATGAAGGTATAAATTTAAGCATACTTTATACAGATAAAAAAGATAAAGAATTAAGCTCTTGCGAGTTTAATAAGGATACTTGTATACAATATTAAAGAGAGGTAGTTATGAAAAAAATAAAATTATTAGCCGCAACTATATTATCAACAATGATAAGTTATAATGTTGCAGAATGTAATCAAGTACTTAACAATGCAACAGAGGAGGAAATGGCTTTAGCTATCGCATCTGTATTAAAGAAAAATCCAGAAATTGCTTATAATGCTGTTATGGATTTTAGAAAACAAAAGGACGAGATAGAGAAAAAGAAAGAACAAAAATTAACAGAGTTAGAAGAAAAAATAAAAGATGTTATAGTAAATAATCCAAGTCTAATTGTAGGTGCTTTACAAATATATGAAGATAAAAAATATCAAGAAGAACTAATAAAGCAAGCAGAAGAATATAATAAATATATAGATGAAATAAATAGCGATGAGATATATGTAGGAAAAAAAGACGGAAAATATACACTTGTTGAGTTTTTTGACTTTTCATGCGGTTATTGTAAACAGCTTGCACCACGTTTGCATAGATTATTAGAAAACAACCCAGAGCTAAAGATAGTATTTAAGCCTATTGCATTTTTATCACAAAATTCTGAAGTGGCAGCAAAGGGAGCAATAGCTGCATCAAAACAAGGTAAATTTATGGAGATGTATCTAAAGTTGATGGTTGAACCACATTTAGAACAAGAAAAAGTATTTGAAATTGCTCGTGGTATTGAATTAAATATAGATATATTCAAAAAAGATTTTGAAGCAAGCGAAACATTAGAGTTATTAAATAAAACAAGACAAACAGCTGATAAGATAAATATAAAAAGTGTACCAACACTTGTGTTAAATGGTATGCCTTTATATGCTAACACTGATGAGCAGTTGCAAAAAGCTATAGATATATTAAAAAATCAAAATAAATAAACAATAATTATCAAAAAAGCACCTTGAGATATATTTTAAGGTGCTTTTTGGCTTGATTTTTATTTTTGTATTGCTAATTTTTCAAAAAAATTATTATTATATTAAAAATATAGATTATGAATAGAAAGTTATTTTGGGTGATGTTTTCAAATGCTACATTGATTATTAGTGTAATAATACTTGTTATATCATTGTTTGTAAATTGCGAAAAAGGTGTAATACTTATACATGCCTCGTTGGCTATCTTTCTTATAGGTGCGCCACTGGAGATAAAATCTTTTTACATAGGATATTTATTTTTACTTTTATCGCGTTTAGCACTATATTATAACATGCCATATTTGGCTACATCTTTATTAGTTATGCTAGTTATTTTAATTACAATAGTAATCATTAGAATTGCGACTAAGGTTGCAATCATTCGTAAAGAGAACAAAAAAAATGGAGACCAATAAAGGTCTCCTTTTTTAAGATTAAAGTAAAATTACTTCAATTCAACTTTAGCACCAGCGGCTTCAAGTTTAGCTTTAATTTCTTCAGCTTCAGCCTTAGGAGCACCTTCTTTAACAGTTTTAGGAGCACCATCAACTAAGTCTTTAGCTTCTTTCAAACCTAAACCTGTGATACCACGGATTTCTTTAATTACGTTAATTTTGTTAGCGCCAGCTTCTGCAAGAATTACATCAAATTCTGTTTTTTCTTCAGCAGCAGCAGCAGCACCAGCAGCAGGAGCAGCTGCAACAGCAACAGCAGCAGAAACGCCCCATTTTTCTTCTAACATTTTAGATAAATCAGCAGCTTCCATAACTGTTAATGCTGATAATTCTTCAACTAATTTGGCTAAATCGGCCATTTTTTTTCTCCAAATAAAATTTAAACTTTTTTATTAAAACTTTTTACCGCTTGACACAAAGAATGATAAGTAAACCAATTTTTCATGTCAAAACAACTAATTTGCTCTTATCAAGCGTAGCGAAAAGTATCTTGCGCAAAATATCTTAATATTAAGCAGCTTCTTTTTCGCTGTAAGCTTTGGTAACTCTTGCCAATGCTGAACCAGGTGCTTGTAGTAAACCGATAAATCTTGCACGCAATTCGTCCATAGAAGGAATTGTTGCTAATCTTTCGATTTCAGCCATAGCCAATACACCAGAACTCAAAGCACCGCCAACAACTACGAACTTTTCATTAGCTTTTGCAAATTCAACACATAACTTACATGATGAAATTGGGTCGCTAGAATAAGCCATAACTGTAGGACCTTTGAAGAATTCATCTAAACCTTCAAATTTGGTTCCTTTAAGAGCAAGACGAGTAATACGGTTTTTTGTAACTCTTAACTCACAGCCAAGTTCACGAGCTTTATTTCTGAGTTCACCCATTTCTTGAACAGTCAAACCTCTATAGTGAGAAATCACAATAGATTCAGCTGCAGAAATAACTTCGTTCATTTCGCTTAAGAGTTCGGTTTTTTCTTCGCGATTCACTTACTTGTCTCCAAATAATGACTTTATCATTTTTAATCAAAATAATTAAAAATCACAAAATCGTTTACAACATCCACCAATGATAAAAGTAAACCTATACCAAAAGTGGCACCAAATCTGTCCGGGGGGGAGAAAATGATTAAAAATCTTGTTTACTCCGTCTGCGTAGGAAATTAAGATCAAATGATAATTAAGTTAAACAAAAAACACTTAAAATCAAATACATGACCACCTACGGTCTTGGACAGTTATGAGCAATACATATAAAATAATGCTCAAGCTAGGAAAACTTATATGATATAAAAATATAAGAGTCAACAATTTTTATCAAAAAAAACTCATTTTTTAATATTTTAAATTAATTTCTACCATGTTTTATCCACAAATATCAAAAAACTAATTGCTTATATCAATAGAGTAGGGTAGAACAACCCTGTCTTCATAATGAAACTCCTAAATGGTGCAGGCATAATTCAATGGTAGAATGAGAGCTTCCCAAGCTTTTTATGCGGGTTCGATTCCCGTTGCCTGCTCCATTTCTCTCCCCAGCCTTTGTATTAAGGGCTTTTTTTATGCCTTTTTTTCAGCCCATTTTAACCTGCACGTCGGACCTACACGTCACTCAAGACGTAGGACACATTTTGCTTTATTCACTTTTATAAGATTTTTTACAATTTTCCCCGAACGGATTTATAAGAAAAATAAGACATTTCCCCGAATGCTTTTCTACTATATCCCCGAAGTTTAAGACATTTGCCCCATTTTTGCCATTATAGATACTTTAGTAATCGTTTTGTTATCAAACTTTGTCCTTCTTCATAAAGGTTATCAAGGTGTTTTAGTTTATTTAGTCCATCGTTTATCTGGGATATAAGGTATTTAAATCTATTGATTTAAATACCTTAAAGCATCGCGAAGTTTAGAGGTTTTAAATGTGGATGAAAAACTGTCTACAGTATAACTGTCTACAGTATGTGGATCATAATTTGCTAATATAATAATTTCAGCTATAAAGTATGCAGAAATTATCAAAAGTGTGCCAATTAAAGTTCGAACAATTATAATTTTAAAGGTGGATGTAATATTCTTACTTTTCTTAATTAAACTTTTTATAGTCATAATTATAGGGATAAGAAGAAAGATATATAGAGACATTAAATGTTGTAGCCATCCTGTGCACATACAAGATTTAATTAGCATACTTGGCAAGACAAAAACAGATAAAACTAATAAATTTATGGTTATGCTGTACAAAGAAAAAGTTTTGTTTATTATTGCTTTTATATAACACAATATAGTATATAAAGGGTGTGGAATATTTTTTAATTTTGATATTTTTTCTTCAGACATAATATCTCCAAGGTTAATAGTAGTTTGTAATATGCGTGCAGTATATTACACCAAAGGTTGAAATTTGGTTAAATGTCTGAACGAATGGAGTGTTGATGGTATTAGGATAGAAAATTAACACAATGATAGCGCTATCAATTATCATATAGGAATTATAATATATATTCATAAGTGTGTTTCGCATTTTATATATTTCTATTGAGCTAAATAGGAAAATAGAAATAAGTTGTGAAAATGTTTTTATTGTGGGGTATAAACTTATTAACAATGCTATAACATTTGTGTCATTCATAGTAGCTTTTTATAAAGAAAGTATTTAAAATTAAAGACAGTGCTAAGTTTGTTGAGCAAGAATTACAAAAGCTAGAAAAGCAAACACTTTTAATTATAAACAGAAAGGAGACGATAATTGCCAAAAGCTGTTTTATTAGATTGGGATGATACTCTAGCACATACGCGAAGTTCTGTTGTGGAAGCGATGGAATATGTCCTAAATAAATATAATAAAGAGCCTTGGGATATTACAAAAGCTAAATATAGAGATACAAAAAAATCATTAAAAGAAAATTTCCCTAATTTTTTTGGTGAAGATGCTAACAGAGCTTATAGTGAATATTTAAAGTATTATGCAGAATATGCCTATAATAAAGTTTCCCCAGTAGAAAAAGCTAATGAGTTTCTTAATTTTTGTAATCAAAATAAAATAGACTTGTATATAATTTCAAATAAAGAAAAGTCTTTATTATTAAAAGAAGTTGAATTCTGTTTTCCAAATATATCATTTAAGAAAATTTTAGGAAATGGAGACGCTCCTCAAAATAAGCCCAATTCGGCCCGGTTTTTGTTGCATTAGATGATGTAACATATGATGTAAATAGAGATAATGTTTGGTTAATAGGCGATACCAAACAAGATACCGAATGTGCATATAATGCAGAAATTCAACCAATTTTACTCGGTAAAGGCAAATTTATAGAAGAGGGGTATGTTAAAGATAAAATAAATTCTTTATTACCTCTACTTATTTTTGAAGGATTTAATGAGATTATTGACTACATACAGATGAATAATGGATATAATAACAAATAATCCTTTTCAATTTACTCCAGAAAACCTTGTTACTCTCAAGATAAAGAACACCAGTTAAACACACTATTACCTTGTGTTTCGGTATATTCTTTCTCTAAGAGATAATTTTTTACTTGAAGATGTATCAAAAACACGTCCACCTCCAAAACCTCCATGACCAATAGAGCCATATTTTGAAACACGAGGTTGTTCGTGTTTAGGAAGGCTACGCTCTTGTTGACGCTTATATTCGCTGATATCTTTTTTACCACCATTATCGATAAAGTTTGCTCCCGTCGCCTGCTCCATTTCTCTCCCCAGCCTTTAAATTAAGGGCTTTTTTTATGCCTTTTTTTCAGCCCATTTTAACATACAAAACTTCAGTAGCCGCATTAAAAAAGTGATATAGAACAGATAATAATAACCCAGGAACAGACACATTAAAAAGACTTCTATATTAAATGTCTTTTATTTTTCACTCTTAATAGTATCTATTGATACCTATTATACTTATTTTTCAAAATCGTCATTTTTTACTTTTTTTAGCATTATGTTTTTATTTCCTTGATTCTGTTGAAAATACAGAAGTGCGACTAAAAGAACCGTGTTTTACTGTACCATATTTATTAACTCTTGCTTGTTCATGCTTTAAGTTCTTTAAGAGTTTTTCTTGCTCTTTCCTATATTCAGACATAATATCCTTACCATTTCCTTCCATGAATTCAGCATATTCAAGTAACATAGAGCCAATTTTAATTTTTTCTACACTTAAACTATATCCAGATGAAGATACTTTTTCAGATGGATTAAATGGATACATTTCACTTTGTATTTCACTATTTAATTTGTTTAAAACATCGGGATTAGAGTAATCTTCAAGATTGCTTGATAGATTAAGATCTTTAGTTGCACTCTTAAATACCTTAAAGCTTTCCTCTAAGGCTTTTTTCTTTTGCTCATCAGATACCATTCCACTTATACTAGCATCTTCAGAGTTGCCAAATTCTTCCACAACATCTTCAAATGATGAGCTTTCAACAAATGTACGAAATACCTTAAATTCTGCAAGGGTAGATGATGTTTTTCTCTCCATAATATCCTCTCCTATCATTTTTAACATAATAAAAGAATATCACAAAAAATATTCAAATACAAGTGTAAAAAAAAGAAAAAAAGTCTAAAGACATAGTTTTTCTTGATTTTTAAGAAAAAACGTATAGATTAAAACAAATTTTAATAAATTAAACGAAATATAAGAGAACTATGGAAAAAATAGAACAAAAAATAGGCTACACATTTAAGAATAAGGCTTTGTTACAACAAGCGCTTACACATACTAGTATAACCTCTAATATTCATCGAAATTATGAGAGGTTAGAGTTTTTAGGGGATAGAATATTAGGTTTAACAATCGCAAATATGCTTTATGAAATGTTTCCAGATGAGCCTGAAGGAAATTTAGCACAGCGATACGCCTTGCTTGTAAGTAAAGAAACTGTTTCAGAAGTTGTTATAAAATTAAATATTCCACCATACATTGGTGTTCAAATGAATGAAATTCGTGAAAGCGAAAATGTGTTATGCGATATTGGTGAAGCTTTAATTGCCGCAATATATTTAGATAGTAGTAGTTTAGAAATAGCACAAAAATTTATTAAAGATAACTTTAAAAGCTTTATAAATACAAAATCAGAGCCACATAAAGACTATAAAACAACACTGCAAGAAAAAGCTCATCAATTAGGATATAATGCGCCTAAATACACCCTTATTGAAAAGAAAGGGAGTGAACATGAGCCAATTTTCTTGGTTGAGGTTGATATTGGGAGTGATAAAAAATCAACAGGTGTTGGTAAAAACAAAAAACAAGCAGAACAAATGGCTGCAGAACGTTTACTTAAAATATTAGGAGAAAATAATGCCTAGTGATACAAGATGTGGATTTGTTGCTCTTTTAGGAGCTCCTAACGCAGGTAAATCAACAATAACAAACAATTTTGTTGGTTCAAAAGTAAGTATTGTTTCTCCTAAAGCTCAAACAACAAGAACAACAGTAAAAGGAATAGGTGTATATAATAATACTCAAATAATATTCCTTGATACTCCAGGAATATTTATACCAAAGCGACGCCTAGATAGAGCAATGGTGGCTTCTGCATGGGGTGGTGTTGTAGATGCAGATATAGTGGCATTAGTCGTTGATGCAAAACGCGGTTTTGATGATGAAACAAAAGCGATAGTTGAAAAACTAAAGCAAAATCAAACCAATACTATTCTTGTTCTAAATAAGACAGATTTAGTAAGCAACGAAGAACTACTTAAATTATGCAAAGATTTAAATGATACATATGTATTTGAAGAAACATTTATGATTTCTGCCTTAAATAATAAAGGTACAGATGATTTTTATAGATACCTAGCCAACAATTTACCTGTAAGTCCTTGGTATTATCCAGAAGAGCAAATGTCTGATTTACCTTTAAAGCTTCTTGCGGCAGAAATTGTTCGTGAAAAACTTTTTCTATATCTTCGTCAAGAACTTCCTTATGCTATAACTGTTGAGCCAGAGTTATGGGAAAGAAGAGAGGATAATTCTGTACGGGCAGAAATGACTATTTATGTAGAAAGAGACGGGCAAAAGCAAATAGTTCTAGGACATGGTGGATCTATGATAAAAAAAATAGGCCAATCAGCAAGAAGAGAACTTGAAGAGTTACTGGAAGATAGGATACATCTATTCTTATTTGTTAAGGTTCGTTCAAATTGGGGAGATGATCCAGCAAGATATAGCGATTGGAACCTAGATTTTAATAGCTAAAATATATCAATTTGACGCATAGTAACAGCTAACTTATTCTAGAATAAAGACTATGCGTCTATATTTTACCAAATTTAATTACACCTTTTCCATACTTGTCTTCAAGCTTATCTAAGATAAACCCTAGCTTATCATCGCATACTTTGTCTTCAATAAATAAATCATGTTGTAAAGTACAAGCATAATCCAAGTTAAGAAGGCTAATACCCACACTTCGCCATACAATATTATGGGTAAATATGCAATCTAAAGCCTTTAATGCAATAGGTATAATATCTGTTTCCTGGTTTGTAGGATATTCTAATTTTATTTTTTCAGTTATAACTCTAAAACCTTTATCACGCAACATTACTTCAATAGTTAAAGCTTTTGCTTTTTCTCTACGAGCTTTTTGGCAAGCTTTGTGAATGTGAGCCATTAAATCTTTTCTTAATATATCAATATCTGATGTAAACTTTTTTAAGGCAGATGTGTGTTGAATAGAAGTAGGGCATATATGTTCTTTTTCTAACTTAAATAAAGATATTCCATTTAATTCGTTTTTTAAATCAAGACCATGTTTGTGAAATTGAGATTTAATCCAATAATCAGGTCTAGAGATAAAATCAAGAGCGGTAAAAATACACTCCTCTCTCATCTTGTTATTTAACTTTTTACCAATCCCAGATATATCTGAAATTAAAGTTTGAGATAAAATCTTTTTTCGTTTAGCATTCCCAATAACAAATATTCCCCCACAGTTCTTAGCCTTATCACTTGCAAGTTTTGCTAAGGTTTTTGTTGTAGATATCCCAATAGATACAGGAATATTTAATTCATTTAAAAGTGTTTTTCTGATTAAATTAGCTATTTCAATGTAATTTTTTTTATACATTTTTTTAAGCCCTGTAAGTTCAATATATGCTTCATCAACAGAACAAACCTCAACATCATCTGTAAAACTTTTAAGCTTATTCATTACTCTATCAGATATTTTTTGATATAAATCATGGTTAGCTCTAATATAGAGAATATCAGGATGACTATGTTTGGCCATAAAATATGGCTCCCCCATCTTAAGTCCAAGAGCCTTAGCCTCTTTAGATCGAGAGATAACGCATCCATCATTATTAGATAATACAGCAACAGCTTTTCCAACAAGCTTGGGATTAAAAGCTCTTTCAGCAGAAACAAAAAAGCAATCACAGTCAACAAGAGCATAATAGCGCTTCATATTTATATCTCACAATTAAATAAAATCCAAATATTACTTAACTAGTATAAAATTAAAAGTCAACAAATGTTTCTAGTTTGTTCTATTATTTTAAACTTGAAAAGTAAAAGTTTTACTTGCTAAAAAATAAGTTTAATATACTCTAAAATAAAAAAAGGAGATAAAAATGCAACAAGTAGCTGAGTTTTTAAAAGTAAGCTTTAACGAGTTTGAAGCAGCATGGAAAAAAATATATCCACACACATCAACCATAAATATTGAAGAAATATATAAAAAAATAAAACTTCCAACAAGAGCAACAAAAGGATCTGCAGGATATGACTTTTTTTTACCAACAGATATTAATCTTGCTTCAAATCAAACTATAACTATTCCAACAGGAATAAGAGTAAAAATAGAAGAGGGATGGTTTTTAGGAGTGTTTCCAAAATCAGGGTTAGGTTTCAAATATCGTCTTCAGTTAGATAATACAGTAGGTATAATAGATAGCGATTATTATTATTCAGATAATGAGGGGCATATATTTGTAAAAATTACCAATGATTCAAAACAACCAAAATTATTAGAATTAAAGCAGGGAGCACCTATTTGTCAGGGAATATTTATTCCATTTGGAATAACATATAGCGATAATGTCAATGGTATAAGAAACGGAGGTTTCGGCTCAACCTCAAAATAAAAAAAAGCCCAAACTTATAGGTTTGGGCTTAAATTTACTACTCTTTTTTAGAATTAAGAGTTAATTTTATTGTTTTTTGTTTTTTCTTTTTTTGATTTTTAGTAGAAACTTTACTGGAAGAAGAAAGTGTTATTGTGCATCCTAAAACCCTATCTTGGTTTAATAGATGACGCCAATCTAAACTATCTTTTGTCTTTTCCAAATAAACGCCTAAATCACTAGTATAATTAACCTTGAAAACAATATTTCCTGCTTTGGTTATATCTCCAATATCAAGAGGAAAAACTTCAAAATCTTTGCAGTCATATTGATCAAGCAGTTTGTAGTCATCCCAATGAATAGGATACAATAACTCAACATCAGCTTCAACATCCTCAATAGCCCAAGCAGCACAAAGAAATTTCTTCAAACTAGATGAAAATATTTCTACAGGATAAATGTTTGGTCTAATTAAATGAGGAGCTTTAATTTTCATAAAAGATACAACATCTTCTTCACTCCAAACTCCATTAACTTTTCGAATTACACACTCTTCAGTTGATGTAAACAAAAAAGTATAAAAAACACCATTCCAAATGAAAAAACTATCTTCTGTAATCATTTTAATAGATGTTACTGTAGAAGACGCAGATAAAATTCTACCTATATTAAAGCATGGAACAACATAGAGATATTCATCACCATTATTACTGAGTGCAGCCCAATAATAAGCAACAGGAACTTTAATTGAGGACAGATTAATTACAATCGGTACTACAATTATATCTTCAGGACAACCATGTTCTATAAAATACTCCCTGGCTTTAATGCTATTATCAACAGGAGAAATGTTCTTTGGAATGATTGAATACTGGTCTGGATTGATTGTTTTACCTAATTTCTTATCCATAATAACTTTATTTTTTTAATAATACATATTTTTGACAATCTTATGGACAAAAAACAAAAAAGTCAATTATATTTTTTTTTATAGCAAATAACTTCATAATTGTGGAGAAATAAGAAAAATAACTACTAAGCTACACATTATATGTTAAAATCTCACAAGTTAAAGGAGATATTCCAATGAAG
>JAZQZH010000019.1:0-17070 GCA_045633945.1 Alphaproteobacteria bacterium | reverse complement strand
TGTTTTGTTATCTAAATTGTTTGATAAAATAAAATTATTTATATTATTTAAATTATTATTTTCTTTTGTTTCTTTTCTTTGGGGTAGATTTTCGCTATTAGCATCGTTATTGCCGCAGCTATTGAGGGTGGTATTAATATTGCTATTTGTGGTGGGAGGTGTTTTTTTCCATCTAGCAGCGCTTCCTAGTAGGCCTAGAGTTTTCATTTTATCTTTTTTAATTTGTTTTTTTATTGAAATCCCTTCGATATATTCATAAAAATTTTTTACCTCTTCGTCTGTGGTATCGTTTTTTTGTTCTAGAAGCATATCAAATAGCTTACCTTTTTGTTCAATGTTGAGATTTTTTAGTATGAGTTTTAGGTTTGTATCTAATATTATTTCCACTTTGTCCTCCTTAAAGATTAAAAAATAACTTGTTTCTTTGGTCAAAATTATATATTTTTCAATTTTTTTTGAGTTGTTTTGGGGCATATAAAAGGCAACTCAAGTCCAAGTCCTTAAGCAGTTCATTGATAGTTCATGTATGTAATTAGTCGTTTTTGTGCATAAATGTTGTAAATTTACGCAAAATAATATATTTTTTTGATATGTTGAAAATAAAAATCTACTATTGATTGTGTAATATATTAGAAATAATATAAAGTCAATATGAAAAGCAATACTTGAAAAAAAAATTTTTGTGTGAATAGTAGTGGTAGAGGTGTATGCTATGACAAATTTAGATGATGTTAGAAAAATATTGAATAACTATATTGAAGAAAAGGGATATACGTATCGAGATGTATCTTTGAAGATTGGGCGTAAAGATTCTTATATTCAACAATATATTAAATATGGTTTTCCTAGAAGATTAAATGAAATTGATAGAAAGAAAATTGCTATTGTTTTGGGGGTTAATGAAGAAGATTTAATTGATGATGAGTTAAAGTTTAGGAGTAGTGACTTTGTTAATCTAAAAAACGATAGCTATAGAGGGATTGATATTTATAAGATAAAATTTAGTGATAAATGTTATCAAAATATTGTTGGACGAATTATTTTTAATCAAGATGAATTAGGATTGTGGTTTGGTGGAAATACTAATGTGCTTAAAATTGTTAAGCAAGAAGGTGGAAGTATGTCGCCATTGATTGATAATGGTGATTTGATAGTGTTTGATGAAAGTATAACGGGTTTTGTTGGAGATGGTGTTTATATGATAAAGTTTGAGGATGCTATTTTGGTAAAGAAAATACAAAAGAATAGAAATGAAGATTTTGTGCTTGGTGTTTATAATGACAAATATGAAGATATTGTAGTTAAAAAAGGAGAATTTGAAATTTTAGGTAAGGCGGTTAGAAATATAAAAAGCAGTGTGGTTTAGTTTTGAGTGGCTAAATTTATGATTCTTTTGTTATGTTTTTGGGCAATTTTTATGGCATTATATGCTCCTCCAGTATTGGAGGTTATATAACAGATTATTACGTCTGAATTTTTGGCGATATATTTGTTTCGTTTGATTATGGAAAAACGTGGATGAGATGAAGCCATTTCTTCGGTATATATTATTTCGTAGTTTTCGGCGAGATTTTGTTGGCGAAGTTTAGAGTATTTTACGATA
The DNA here is from genome assembly GCA_045633945.1 of Alphaproteobacteria bacterium. Classification (GTDB taxonomy): domain Bacteria; phylum Pseudomonadota; class Alphaproteobacteria; order RF32; family CAG-239; genus CAG-267. The sequence continues at coordinate 15,467 of JAZQZH010000019.1, read as the reverse complement.
TCACAAGTGGGGATGTAACATAATCGAATAAAAGGATTATCTTTTTTTATTTTTAGCATTATGATTCGTGATAGCCAATCAAAGTTTCCTTGTTCGCAACACCAAAATTCATCTATACCTTCATCGATTAGGTCTAAAACAGTTTCTTCTAATCTTTTTTCTAATTTTTCTGTTATCGGGGTGTTTCTATGACCAAAAAATGCGCATATGCCGCTCATAATGTATTCCTTTAATTTATGTATATTAAAGGCGGTGGATGTTGACAACTACAACTTCATGACCTGTAGCCCACTTTATTGTGTTAACTATTTAAGTGGCATCCACCTTTTCGGCAAATGCCCCTTGACATACTGACTTTCAATATAGATGAAAGTACTACTTGCCCATGAAGTTAAGGTTGTCACGCCTTTGATGAGGTCGGGCTACCTCACCATTGATGAGTATATGGTGCAGTATTTGAAAAATCAAGTTCTAATTTTGGTTATATTTGTTTAATTTTTGAGTGAATTTACCCTATTTTAACGATGTTTGATATACTATGATGTGATATTTGAAAAAGGGGTAATTATGCGACTAGTTTTATTGTTGTTAATGTGTTTATTTATGTTTGGTTGCCAAGCGAGTGGTTCGCATAGAAGTGCCACAGTTTCTGCAAATATTTTTAGCTTAGAGTTTTAGGAGGCGATATGATCGATTTACATGTTCATTCAACGGCATCAGATGGATTTAATTCGCCTAAAGAATTATTGAAAATGGCTTTAGATATTAAGCTAGAAGCCATGGCTTTGACCGATCATGATGCGATTGCTGGATTAGAAGAATTAAAAAAATCAGCAAAAGGCAAAAAAATACAAATAGTAAATGGAGCAGAGTTGTCGGCATTTTATCCTAATATAGAAGTGGAAGTGTTGGCTATTGATATTCCAGAAAAGTCGCTTAAAGCATTTGAACAATATCAAGAAGATGAATTTAAAAGACGCAAAAAAGTTACTGAACGAAGACTCAGTTTGGTGCAAAAAATGGGGTATGATATTTCATACCAAGATGTTGCTTATGATGAAAATGGGAATTTGCGTACACAAGTTAGAAGACCGCATTTTGTTGATGTATTATTGAAAAAAGGTTATATCCAATCAACAGACGAAGCTTATAAGAAAATTTTTGTAAAAAGCGGTGGTGTTTATGTTAAAAATAAACCAAGATCAATTAAACAAGTGATTGCTTTTATTAAAGAAAATGGGGCTAAAGCTATTTTGGCACATCCTGTTCATATTAAAAAAGAAGGAAAAGAATTATATAGCTTGATTAAGAGATTGAAGAAATATGGCCTTGATGGAATTGAGGTGTTGCACTCTTCACATCCTGTTGAAAAAAGGCTTGAGTATATTGAGATTATTAGAGACCTTGGCATGATTTCTTCTGGTGGATCTGATTTTCATGGGGGGACAGCTCATCCTGATAATAAGCTTGGTTTTGGGCGAGACAATAATCTTAATATACCATATATGGTTTTGGATGAATTGTTGTCTTATAAGGAAGGAAAAACAATTTGCAAATCATATTATGATGATTTAGCGCGCTATGTTTAATTATTCCCACTTTGCAGTAATTTTTAAGCAATAAATATCTTCTGTATTGAGGATTTTTACATAATCTTTTTCGGTGGTAATTAAGGTTAAATTTTCTGATTTTGCCTCACGCTTTAAGGCTGATATTTCCTCGTTGGTATAAGAATGATGATCTTCAAAATCTTTTGTTTTTATAACTTCATAGCCAGAAGCTTTTAGCGTATTATAAAACTTTTGAGGATGACCAATTCCTGCAAATGCATAGACCTTATTTGTTGGTAAGGTAATTGTTTGTGGGATTATTGTACCTTTATAACAAGGGAGTGAGATTTGTTTTTTTAGGTTTGTTTTATCTTCGCCCATTATTATGACAGCAGTTGCTCTTTTGAGCCCATTAGATAGTGTTTCACGTAGTGGTCCTGAGGGAATTATCTTGCCATTTCCGATACCAATTTTGCCATCAAATACAAGATATGCTTCATCTTTGTAGAGGGATGGATTTTGGAATCCATCATCCAGTATGATAATTTCAGCACCAAGGTTTTCTGCTAGTATAGCACCTTTTTTTCTGTCTGGTGAAATGATTGTTGGTGCAGTTTGTGCTAGGAGTCTTGCTTCGTCACCAGTTTCTTTTGGGGTGTGTCGGTTTAGATCTACAACAATGTTTTTTAGTTTGCCTTTGTAGCCTCTTGTTAGAAAAAATACTTTTTTGTTTTGGTTTAAGTATTGCTTGGCAAGTTCTATTGATATTGGTGTTTTACCTACTCCTCCGGCAGTGATGTTACCAACACAAATTACTTTGGCTTTTGATTTATATGGAGTGCCATTGTCTATGCGATATTTAGTTATGAAGCCGTATAATTTTGAAACAGGCGTTAATAACTTGCTTATAAGAGTGTTGTCGTTCCAAAATGAGGGGGTCTTCATATATTAGCCTTTTTTGTTTAGAATGTTATTTAGTTCTTTTTGTATATTGTTTAGTACTTTGGCTTCGTTCATTGCCCATGTATAGGCAAGGTTTTGACGATTTTGGAGCTCCTCTTCATCGTTTAATAGATTTATTATATCATCAACAACATCAGAGGCTGTGTGTTTTTGCCATACTGCATGTGAAATTTTAGCACTTTGTAGCATCTCTCTAAAGTTATGCATATGTGGTCCTACTATTACGGCATTTTTATCACGTGCTGGCTCTACAAAGTTTTGTCCGCCATGATTGATTAATGAGCCGCCAACAAAAGAAATTGATGCAATAGAATACCATATTCCCATCTCACCAATAGTATCGGCAACGTAAATTTCTGTTGCGTCGGTTATTGGCTCACCTTTGGAGCGAAGAGCAGTTATGAAATCATGCTTTTGGTATATTTCATTTACTTCTTTTCCTCTATTTGGATGACGAGGTATTGAAATTATGAGAACATTTTTACAAGTGTTTTTGATTTCTTTTAGGTGTGAAACTAGTTGCTCTTCTTCGTTGCTGTGAGTAGAGCTTAATAGAACAACGCGTCTATTACCTATGCTAGATAATATCTCTTGCTTTTTTTCTTCATTGATAGGAAGAGGGAGTGCAGAGAACTTGAGATTGCCAACGCATTTAACATTTGTAGCACCTAAATACTGTAAACGCTTGTTATCTATTTCTGATTGAGCGAGGCATAGGTCGAAATATGAGAGAACCTCTTTAGAGATTGGTCTAAAGCGTTTCCAAATATTGTATGATTTATCTGAGACTCTGCCGTTTACCAAGATGAGCGGAATGTTATTCTTTTTTATTTCAGATAAAATAGCTGGCCACAACTCTGATTCAAACCATAAGATAGCATTTGGTTTGAAATGTTTTAAAATACGTTTTGCGTGAGTTGGTGTATCAAATGGGGCATATTGGTGAAATGCACGTTTGGGGAGGCGCTTTTCCATTATATCGGCTGATGTGATAGTGCTTGTTGTGACTAGAATATGTAAATTTTCATCTTCACTAAGTAGCTTATTTATTAGTGGTAACATGGATATAGATTCACCAACTGATGCACCATGAAACCAATATAATTTGCCTTCTGGGCGTGTTGTATAATATTTGGCTAAGCGTTCATTGAAACGCAATAGTGGTTCTTTGTTGTTTAATTTTCTTTTTTTAATGTAGGTTGCTTTAATTATAGGGAAAGCTAAGCTAATTAATGTTTTATATAATCCTATATACAAAGTTATCTCCTTTATTGGTGGGTATGGTGTTTTTTCTTTCTAACAAAGCCAATTTCTACTTCTTCGATGTTGCATGATTTGTCAGCTTCTTGTGTTATATTATTTAATTCATCTTCTACTAATTTGCGAGTTTTTTCTAATTCTTCATCGGTTAGGTTATTGGGAACGAAGATTGGCTTGGTTGTTTTTATCATAATGTTTGAAAAGGGTTTGGGCACCATCATTGCATCCCAGCTTTTGCGAAATACGGCAGCATTTGTTGAGCTGTAGGTTAAACCAATGATTGGTTTGCCTGTTTTTTTAGCAAAATAAATTACACTTTTGTTTAGGCGCATACGAGGACCTCTAGGTCCATCTGGTATGATGGCTATGAGTGTACCGGATGATAGTTCTTTGTATATTTCTAATGCGGCGCGTGATGCATGTTCGTTTGATGAGCCATCTATGCTTTTAATGCCAAAGCAATTAAGCAATCTGGCGATAATTCTGCCATCATTGTGAGGAGATACTAAAGCTTTTAGGTGTACTCCTTGGGGGATAAAATAGGGGAGAACAAGAGATCTGCCATGCCAAATTATAATGATACCACCATTGCTCTTTTCAACTTCTTTTTGGGCTTTTAGTATAGGTGTTATATCATAAGAGCTTGTTTTACCAATAATCCATACATATAAAAAAGCAAAATAGCCAATAAAATTAACTATAGGCTTGCTTCTAAATATTGCCTTTAATAGATGCTTTATCTTTTTCTTTAATGGTATCATGTTTGCTTATACTTTCTACTAAAAATCTTGTTTAGTATAATTAAGGTATTAAAATATCTCAAGTAATTTGAATGAATTTATCACAGATTTGTATAATAAAAAAGACTGCATTTTGTTGTATGCAGTCTTTTTTGTGGTGTTTATGATTTTGTTTGCCATCCTTTTTGAGAGGTATCTTCACTTGATTTGTGAACAACTATTTGTGGGTATGCAATATTGATATTATTTTCACGGAAGCGACGCAATATTTCATATCTGATATCGCTTGAAGCATTCCACCCATTCCATATATCTGAAACATAGAATCTCAATTCAAAATTAAGTGATGAGGATGCAAAATCTTTGAATATAACGTATGGAGCGGGATTTTTTGCTACTTTTTTGCATGATTTTGCGCATTCTAGCAAGAGTTCTGTTACCATATCTGCATCGGAATCATATGATACTCCAACAGCGATTGTTTGACGGTTCCAATTGTTTTCATGAGTGAAGTTAATTAATGAGCTTGAAATGATGGTTGCGTTTGGAATGATAACGCTTTGTCTTGTCCATGTTTCTAGCTCAGTTGAGCGGATGTTAATTTGTTTAATTTTTCCTTCTTCTCCACCAATTGATACCCAGTCTCCAACTTTGAATGGGCGTTCAAATAATATGATTATACCGGAAACTAAGTTTTGTATGACATCTTGTAAACCAAAACCGATACCAACTGATAATGCACCGGCGATTACTGCTAGATTTGATAGGTCAACCCCCATGGCTATAACGGCTAAGATTACGGATATGATAATACCTATAAAACCTGTACCTGAGATAAGTGAGTGTTTGATGCCTTCATCCATGTTGATGCGGTTTAATAGATTGTTTGATAGGCGGTTTTTTAGTACTTTTACAAGTGTTAAGGATACTGCAAACACTATCAAACCAGTTGTTATGGCGATAAGAGATATTTCTATGCCTCCTACCTTAAAGCCAAATACTAGTTTTTTTAGTCCGTGGAGCATAAATGTTCCAGGTACACCCCATAGGCGTAAGAGCAAATATGTAAATATAATTACTAATATTGGGGTGATTAGTAAAGACATTGTAAAATCTGCTTTTGATAAGAGCTTTCTTCTTAGTTTGAAGGTTGATATCCAAAATACGATGCTTCTTCTTAGGATGTCTGAAATTAACTTTCTTAAGATGACAAATCCAGCAACTAATAAGGCTGATAAAAAGAAACGATTGAAGATAAATGTAGCAAGTCCTGGATAACCAAACAATGATGTGGAGAAGATTGAAATTGCAAATAATGACATAAATAATTTTATGCGCATTGTTGATGTCATATCATCGTCTTCTTGCTCATCATCTGATGTGTTATCTTTATATTTTGGCTCAGTGAATATGCGTGATGTAAGTAAAATAATAACAAAAGCTTTTATAGCATCTATTAATACTTCTAATAAAAGGGCTAATTCACTAGATATTTCAAAGTATTTGGAAATGTTGATTATACATGAAGTTATGCCTAGTAAAATTATACTTAATGTTGCGGCATTAAATATGCGTTCGGCTTTTTCATCAGAGATATTAAATAAGCGCCATTTGCCATTCCATGGAGCTAATATTACACGAATTATAGCGCAAATTAGTGTGATATAAAGAGCATAGTATAAGCAATTTGCTAAAACTATACCAAAATCGCTACTTATTAGAGTGGTGTTGTTTACTTGCCATAATAAACATCCGCCAATTATTAAACATGGGATTACGCCATAGGCTATAGATGTGGCAATTGCAACACTTATTTTTTGCCCATATCTTGGGGTTTCGTCTGTGTGGCGATAGCCAAAATGATTAATAATAAAATTGCGTATAAATAAGCCTAAAGATAAAACAAAAATTAGCACTAAAATAACGTACCAAATATTGTGTTTATATTGTTCTTGGTCGCTTGTTGAAAGTGATTTATACCAACTTATAGGAGATATTGCTATACGCCAAAAGAATGAGCCCATATTGCTGAATGCTCCAATAAAGTTGTTCTTGTTTATTAGGGTATTTTGTTCTGCAACTAAGCTTCCGATGAGTAATTTGTTTCTAGCATCAGTAATAATGGCTGTTATGCGGTCTATTTCTGTTTTTAGTAGATTTGCTTCTATTTGTTTGTTTTTATAAGACTGCATTAAAGCTGTATATTTTTCACGCATTTGCTTGATAGAATCATCTTCTGGTGTTTCACCTTCTTTAGGTGCTTCACCTAAGGCTGTTAGTGCGTCTTGAGTGTATTTGGCATTTTTATCAATATCTTTTATTACGTTATCAAATAAGATGTCTTTTTGATTGAGAATCGATTGATAGTGGTCTAATGTTTCTTTGTTTGGAGTATTATTTTTTATATTATTTTCAATAGAAGAGAATAGTGCAGACATTTTGTCATACTCAAATGTTTCTTCATTTGTAGTATCTTGTTGTATGATAACTTCTTCTGTAATAGATGTAGCTTTTACGGATTGAAGTGGTGAGCTTACAAATAGGACAGAAGCTAGAAAATATAAGAACATTTTTTTCATACTAGTCTCTCTTTCTTGATTAATATATAAAAATATTTTTTTTTATGAATGCTTGATAAAGTATTTTAACAATACACTCATTGCAAGTTTGGCTGAGCCTGCACGAAGGTTGTCTGCAACAGACCAATAACTGATACCATTTTCAACAGAAACATCTTGTCTAATACGAGATATGTAGATGTTGTCTTCTCCTTGAATGTCATCTACACTAACGTATCCACCGTCAACGTTTTTATCAAAAACAACAACGCCTTTTAGTTTTTCCATATCTTGTTTAACATCTGATGCGTCAACTTCAGCGTTAAATTCTGCATTAACAAAAGCTCCATCGCCAATAAATGTAGGAACAAAAGCTGCGTTAGCATGTACTTTTATGTCTTGGTTTAAGATTTTTTTTATTTCGGCATTTAAGAGCCATTCAAAAGATGTTTCATCACCTATAAACTCGCCAACTTGTGGTAATACGTTAAATGCTATTTGTTTTTTGAAAATTTGTTCATTATCAGCAATAGATTCATTTAAGAAAATTTTTCTTGATTGACTAAAGAGTTCATCCATCGCTTGTCTGCCATAGTGTGAAGTAGAAATGTAGGCATTAATAACCAAACGTTTTAATTGATTATTTTTTAATGTATTAGCAAGTGGTAGTAGTATTTGGTATGAAAGAGATGATGGAATAGAAATAACATTGGTTGTAGCATCAATATTATCACCATTTAACTCTGGAATGATTGATGGAACATTTGGGTCACTAAATGTTGCGCCACTTAAATCAAGAACCTTGCAGTCTGAAGATGTGGCTTTCTTGATATATTTAAGAGAAATTTCTTTTGATGTGCAGAAGATTGTTATATCTGCTGTTTTAAAATCAAAATTTTCGAGAGATAAAACATCTAGCTCATCGTCTTCACCGTATGAAACAAGTGTGCCAAGAGGGGCTTTTATATCAACCGCAATGATGTTTTTGGCATCAAATGCGTTTTGACTTAAGATGTTTAATAATTCATAACCTTTATTTTCTTTTACACCAATAATTGCTATTTTTTGCATATCAATATTCCTTATGTTAATTATATGATGTAATTTGCACTATTTGATATTAAATTTCAAGTCCTTTTGTGTTCATATAAAAAAAAAATCTACCGCTTTTTGGGGTAGATTTTTGGTAGAGTTTTTATGTTCTTTTACGACTTAGAGCGACATTTGATAACTCCAAAAAATATTTCCATATATCTTCGTTGTATGGAAGATAGAATAGGGTTTTAGATGGATAATCAATGTTTTGAGAGCTAAAAGCTTCCATAACATCTTTGGGAACTTTTCCGCCATTACTGAAAAAGTATAGTAGTTTATTACATATCCCCATTTTGGTTGCAAGCATTAGGCTCTCAGGTGATAATGGTTGCTCTAGTGTGTTTTGCAAAATTGTCTTAACAATACCGTGGATGTTATCGAGTTTGGGAGTGTTAATTTTTAATACTTCAACAAACTCTTGTTGTCTGTTAGGGTGGGTTACGATAAAAGTTGCAACTTCTTTGTAGAGCGTACCTTTTTCTATTCTAGAATCGGGTAATAATATAAAAGAACGCTTTTTCATAATATTTATGTTTTTGATAATTATGCATAAAAATAGGATTTATTGGCTTTTATGTAGAATAAATTTATTTGATTGTCAATATATTGAAAGATATATTATTTATTTTATAGACAAAAAGTGTTGACTATTGACTAAAAAAGTGTATATTAAAGTTGAAGGCTATGTTTAATAAGCAATAAATATGCGAGGAGTTAAGATGAAAAAGTTTGCTAAATTGGTATTATTATTTGGCATTGTTTTAGGATTTAGCGTAAAAAGTTCTTATGCTGATGTGAGAACATGGTGTGGAAAATATCAAGAACGTGATGGCAAAGGGTATATCATGTTGCTCTCTGAAGATATTGGTGTTGGTAGCAAGAAATGTAATATAGATGATTATAACTCTCGTCTTGGTGATGAGATTTTGGTTAGAATTAATATCGATTTTGCTAGAGCCAAATCAGGCTATAAGAAGTGGAGAAAATTTGAAGGTCACTTACTTGAATTACGAGGCAAGTATCAAAATGCTAGGATTACGAATGTTAGGTTTATTCGTGATTTAGGTGTGTAAAAAAAAAGCGGGGGAATTTCTTCCCCCCTTTTTTTAGCTGAATTTTTCATTAAACATTATTGTTACATCTTTCATTCTTTGTACAAATGTTGGAATATCCTTAAAATAACGACTTTTTAGATTATTTGTACGATGAATGCTTGATATATCTGGAGCTAGGTTATACATTGTTAGATAGAAAAATCCTGTTACAGCAAAAGTGATTAACCATAAGATTTTCCCACCTAAGAAATATAATAGTAGCGAGAAAAAGCATATGCAAGCCACTGCAACATATGTAAAATAAATAGCAATATTTGCAGAACTTGTTAATTCTATATCTTCAAGGAAAAATAATCCTATTACGCAAAGAGCTATGAATTTTAATACAAAAAAGAAAAGTGTAAGTAGTATAAGCATTTTATTCTCCTTTAGATTTGATTTTAAGCACTTTTTTTATTTATTAGCATTTCTTTTATGCCATCGACAGAGCTTAGTACTGCAGAAGCTTCATATGGCATGTAAACAATTTTATTGTTTTTACCTGAAGTCATTTCTTTCATTGTTTCTAGATATTTCATTGCGATTAGGTATTTGTCTGCTTGTCCTTTTGTTGATAAAGCTTCGATAATGCGAGAAATTGCTTCTTTTTCTGCTTCTGCTTCTACCATTCTGGCTTGGGCAACACCCTCTGCTTTTAAGATGGCTGCTTCTTTTTGACCTTCGGCATCACGAATTGCTGCTTCTTTTTGACCTTCTGCAATTCTGATGGCTGCTTCTTTTTGACCTTCTGCTTCATAAATCATCGCACGTTTTTCGCGTTCTGCTTTCATTTGTTTATCCATGGCCGCTTGAATGTCTGATGGTGGTGTTATGTCTTGTAATTCGATGCGATTTACTTTTACCCCCCATTTATCTGAAGCTTGATCTAGAATTTCACGTAATTCTGTATTGATTTTATCACGGGATGTGAGTGTTTCTTGTAGGTCTAATTTACCGATTAATTGACGTAATGTTGTTTGGGTCAATTTTTCGATTGCTTCATACAAATTTTCTACACCGTAAACAGATTTTTCAGGGTTGAAAATTTGGAAGTATAAAACAGCATTTATTGATATTGAAACGTTATCTTTAGTTATCACGCTTTGTCTAGGGAAATCGCATACTGTTTCGCGCAAATCTATGCGTGTTGTTGATTGCATGTATGAAGATGTTGTACCATTTGGATAATTGATATTTACTTTGCGGTAAAAAGATTTGGGTGTATCAATAAAAGGAACGATAAAGTTTAATCCTGCGCTTAGTGTTTCTTTATATTTACCTAGACGTTGAACAATTACAACTTCTTGTTGTTCAACAATTATGCACCCTTTATAGGCAATAAATAGTGCTAATATTACTAATAAAGTTAATAATGTGGACATTATTTTTTTCCTTTCTTTGCTACATACATGGTTAAGTTATCGTTGCGAATAATAATTACTTTTGAGCCTTTTTTTATTTCGGGTGCGTCTTCAGATAGGGTTCTTGCTTCCCAGTCTTCATCATAGAGGTTAATTCTACCAGATGAAGAAGTGATATCTGTTGTGGCTGTTGCTTGTTTATTTATGTATTGAATTTCAAAATCGTGTGTTTGATTAGAGTTTGTTTTTAGATTTAATAATGGTTTTAGAAATAGGATAAATATAATTGATAAAGCAGTGAAAAGTGGAATTAATACATCATAATTGTCTATGAATATTCCAAAAATTGCACAGATTATGGCAGAGGTTGCAAAGTTTAAGAAAAACATAGTTGAGGTGAATATCTCTATGATAAAAAAGATTATTGCAGCTATTAAAAAAACTATCCATGGAGCCATCATTTTTTTTATTCCTTTGATTAAGAAATGTTACAGTTTTATGTATTTTAAAAAGTAATAGCTTAAAATAGGGTTAACACTATGTATTTAAATAACTTTTTTGAAATGGGGAATGGTCGATAATACTTGAAAAAAGCTTAAAAATGTGATATAATAAGACTGTTATAGTATTTTTAGGTTTTATTTTTGTCGTTATTTTTGGGTGTCGTGGTTTTTAGTTTGAGTTATTCATTCTAATTGTTATGGCTATTTAAAAAATTTACGGTGAATGTAAGCTTTTAAATCCTATGACAATTATTTAATAATTCAAAACATAAATAACTATGAAAATTAGATTAGATTTGGACGTTGAGCGCATGGTACGTGCTATCAGGTCAAAGGGCAATGTTGTAAAGGGTAACCTTTATCGTCTTAAGAGTGTCATAGATAGGCACGACGAGTGTTGTAGAGTTTATCTCTCATATAATGGGATTGCTTGCAATAATGCATTGTTTATTCCAAGGTTTATTCTTCAAATAGATAAGCTTGGATATTGTGATCCATCTTTGTTTGAGGAAATTAAGGATTCGAAGATCATGAAGGTTGTGTCATCTGTGAAGGAGGGGTATCCTATTAAAGTTGTTATTCGCTTTAATGGTCCAAGAACTGTGTTATTCCGTGTAGCGTCGGAGCCAGCTGTTGTTGGAGCTATGATGTTGGCGGAACTTGCTGTGGGTGATGTAATCACTGTTGGTCGTCATGGTGATATTTGTCTTAACTCTAGAGGTGAGGCATTTAGTAACTACATTTCAAGGTTGCACTGCTTTGTGTATCGTGAGTCGGCTGAGAGCTTTGTGCTTGTATCATGTTCGCCAAATTCGACTAGTTTATTCTAGTTTTATTTGCATTTATTAAGGCATCCATACGGGTGCCTTTTTTTTAAGATTTACTTGAAATTGCTTTAAAATTGTGATATAATGAGCTTGTTATAGTATTTTTATGTTTATTTTTGTCGTTATTTTTAGGTGTCATGGTTTTTAGTTTGAGTTATTCATTCTAATTGTTATGGCTATTTAAAAATTTACGGTGAATGTAAGCTTTTAAATCCTATGACAATTATTTTAATAATTTAATACTTAAATTTTATGAAACTAGTAATGGTTGACGTTAAGCGTCGAGTATTGGAGGTGACATCGAAAGATTGGTTTGATGTTCTGAAGATGGACGGATCTGAGAAGATCTACGTACGTAAAGTAAACAGCACTGAAGTTGAGGAGAGAGCTTTGTCAGATTTTTCTGAGACACAGCCTTTTACATTCCTATCGGGGATGTTGAAGAATCGTTGTTATACGGCGAGAGTAGTCGATAAGTTTACCGAACCTAAGGACATTGAGTTTAAGGGAGCAATCTCTTTGACCCAAATGTCAAAGAACGTCTTTGAGGGCTTGTCTAAGGGCGAAATGTTGTGTTTCGACCATGAGGGTACAATCTTGAACTCATCGCTGTCTATTGCGGCCTTTATCAAGCATACGAAAGGATTCGTGTACTTTGATGGAGACGAGTACTCAGTCATCGAGCTAGTCTTTGCTGACTAACTATGTCAGTAATGTAGCATTGGCACCCATTTGGGTGCCTTTCTTTTTTTGGTAAATAAAAATGCTTGCAATAGTTTAAAAAATGTGATATGCGTGTCGGGATATTGTATTTTTGGTTTTATTGTTATTGTTATTTTTAGGTATTTATGTTTTTGAGATTTTATTCTTATACATGAGTTTTTAAATATGGCGATATAAAAAAATCTGAATACATTTTGTATAACAAGTTAAAATCTAAAAACATGACTAAAGAATCTAATCAGCTTTTGTATAGGCTGAATGTTAAGAGAAACGTCGCATTGCGTTCAAATCATCAGAAAGGCGAACTTATTGCTATTACCCATAAAGGTGGGGAGTATAAGGCAATGGTTAAATTTGGAGAGGGAACTCCATTGGAATATGATGTTGATAAACTATTTGAGGTTGATACGGCTTTTTGTATCCTTAATGGACTTACAAAGAAAAAGGGCTTTTGCTCTAAGGCTCGTGTGATTGCTAGATTTTGCAAACCACTTGAGTTTTCTGTGTATGGGTGGTCTAATTTGAAGGATAAGAAAGTGCCTATTAAGGTTGAGGATATCAAGAGGCTAGGTGTTTTGTCTGCTTTGTATGTTAACATTGATGGCAAAGTGTTATCAATTGCTAGTAGCGTGGCTGATTTGGTTGTAAAAGATCTTGCGGTGATGGTTGTTAGAGAACTTGATGGCAACTATGCTGTTATTGATCTTGGCTATGCCGACGGATGTGTAAGTATTTGTCTTTAGAAATTAGGTCCCCATTTGGGGACCTTTTTTTATATTGATGCAAATTTGTTTCTTTGATAAATTTTATGCAATAAATAACCAAATAAACTCATGTATATAATACCAAATATGGTGAATGAAAGAGAGAAACTTAGACCTTCAATGTTTGAGTTTGGTGATATAACAAACTTAAATGCTATTAATGATAAGCCAGAGATGGTTTGTTGGAGCATGTTGTTTACGGATGATATTGTTGCTCTTGTTTCTTCTATGGCATGAGAGTGAATGTGATTTATGTTAGCAATAGCAAATGCTAATTGGAAGCCAATTCCTATGCAGACAAAAATTAGGCTTATCATTGCGATATTTGGTAGCTTGAAGTAGAAGCTTAATATCATGCATGCAAATGAATATAAGCATAAAAACGTGGTAATAATGAGTAAGCGATTGAAGCCGAAAAAGCGTTTTAGTGTGTTTACATAATATGAGAATCCTGCACGTAATGCATGGTTTATAACATAGATGAAACTAAACATAAATACTGGGGCTGCTGAAATTTTTAGGAGTGGTTGAAAGCACCAGCAAAAGAGGGATGTTGTTGAGAATAATAATGCTGAATATATTATGTATAAATTGATGTTTTTATTCTTTAGAGTGGATATTGCAGTTGTTTTTATTTCAATAAATTTTTCTTTTAGAGTAATCGATTTTGTGCGTGACGATGGTGGGTTTGGAAGTGTGGTCAAAAGAATGATGCTAAATAGTGTTAAGATGAACTCTAATGAGAGTAAAACAACTGTTCCAAAATTCTTGTATAATATAGCACTAAATATGGCAGCAAACATAGCACCTGATGACATAGCAAAGTTTGTTCTACCACATTCTTTTAACATACGATTTGTCTTGTTTTTTGTTTTGAGATAATCATATATGTAGCTATCGTATACACCGGATAAAAATGCACGTGAAAGAGCATTAAATAGCTCGCCAAGTAGTACGATATATATGCCTGAAAATGATAGCCATAGCGCAGCTCTTAGGAAAAAACAAGTGAAAGCTAAAATTAAAACTTTTTTCTTTGATGTGATATCAGCAATGTATCCGCATGGTACTTCAAACAATATTCCAGTTAGTTGAAATAGCCCCTGAAACATAACAAAATCTGCAATAGTTAGACCGTTTTGTTGATAGAATAAAAGCAGCACTGGAGCTAGATAAAGTTGCGAACGCAAGAAGCAAGCTATATCTAATTTTTTTAATGGATTTATTGGTTTCATTTTTTTAGCCTTATATAGTAATTTTGACTTTATTTTAAATGTGTAGAGTTTAATTTTATGTAAATAAAAATGCTGAGAAATAAAAAAAACCACCTCAAATTAGGGTGGTTTTTTTATTTCTTAAAAAAGCTTAAAATTACTTCTTTGCTTTTGCTTTTGAAGCTGATTTTGCAGGAGCTTTTTTAGCTGTGCAAGCTGTCTTCTTAGAAGAAGATGATTTGCTGCAACAAGATTTAGTAGCTTTTGTGCCATAAATTTGTTCGATAGCCATGTTCCAGAACATTTCGTCTTGTCCCATTGGGCAACCAGCATTTTGCCAATTGTAATAAGCAGCTTCTCTAATCAAATTTTCGTTGAATGTCATTTTCAAATCTCCAAATAATTCTGTTATAAAACATTGTTAAGTATAAGTAAAAAAATTTTTTTGTAAATATGAAATTTACGATTTTTTTTTAATTACTTATTTAATACATATAAATATGTTAAAATTTGCTTAAAAAAAGAGGATAAGATGAAAAAAAATTTAAGTGGAAAATAAGGGATTTTATGGGTGTTTTTTAGGAGTAAAATTTTTATCATAACACTTTGAATTAATTTGTTTATTTTAAAAGATATGTGTCTGTTTTTAAATAGCTTTTTGGGTGAAGGTTGTCGATATGTTAAGATGAAAAAAATAGTTGCAAAAAAAAATTTTTAGCTTGTGCAAAAAGTGATAAAAAGGTGTTAAAAAATAGGTGTAATTTTGATGTATTTTTTTTGAAAAATTAGAATTGTTTTTTAAATTTTTTTTAAAT
>JAZQZH010000018.1:0-10657 GCA_045633945.1 Alphaproteobacteria bacterium | reverse complement strand
AACAATGAAGCTGCTTCTTCTTTTTTGATACCTGCTATAATTTCTGGTTTATGAAAACAACTTAGCTGTCTAAAAAACTGAACCCCACTCTCAACCCCTCCTCCTTTAGGATTTGCCGCTCCATATACTACTTTTTTAATTCTCATCATGGAAATTGCCGTAGCACACATTGTACATGGTTCTATTGTTACATATAATGTACAATCCCATAGTCTTTTTTGCTCTAATATTTTGGCTGCTTTATACATAACTTTTATTTCAGCGTGTTCTAAAGCATTTTTTCCATATTCAGAAGTATTATGCGCTTTGGCTATAACTTTATTATCTAAAACGATAACTGCACCTATTGGTACCTCATCCTTTTTATAGGCTTTCTTAGCCTCATTTAAGGCTAATTCCATAAAATATTCATCTGTAAAAGATTTAACCTTATCCATTAAGTTTTTTCTTTTCTTCATTTTTCTTTAGTATTTCAAGGTTGCGCTCCGTTGAAATTTTTTCTAAAATAGTTTTAACAACAGTATCTATTGCTGTACCATCTGAATAGTCTGCAGGTAAGGCAAAATTAACACGTTTATCCTTTAATAACTTTATAGCTTTTTCTTTTTGCGGACTCTTTGGTTTATATACAGCAATTGCGTTTCCGCCTCTTGTTTTAACTAGCTTCATGGATGGAATATCAGTCATCCCATCTCCAAAATATATAATTCTTGAAAAAGGTATTCTACGCTTTTCATCATCCATATACTCATTTACAAGTTTATCATCTAGCTTACCTAAACCTTTATTGATTTTTGAAAGATATTGCACTTTAGTGGAGTAATTTACAACTCTTGCTGGCCAAACTGGAGTTCCGTCTTCACCAAAAGCATAACTACAACCAAATACATCTTTACAATACTTGCATATTGATGCACCTTGCAAAATTTCTTCATATCCGGATGATATAATATAATGCTCTATTTGAAGGCCTAGCTTTTTGCCATATTCATTTATGCGTTCAAACCATTCTTCTACACCCTTATAATACTTCACAAGAGTTCCACAATATCTAAAATTCTCTCTTGTTAATTTAATACCCTTTTCTTTTGCTGTTTTCATAAAGTAATACATACTACCTGTTATTTGGTCCGCACAATTATCTACAGACCATTGATTAGCCTTTTTCCAAAAGTTTTTAGGGGACATCCCTAATTCTGGTATTAAAACATAATCTTGCATATATGTTGTTGAAAGAGTTTCATCAAAGTCGTATACAAGGGCAACAATTGTATTTTTCATGGCTTCTCCTCAAATAAAATAATTCAGTAAAAAAAAGAAATAAGATTATTGATTATTTTCTTTTTGATTACAATTTCCAATAAGAACAGCTCCTGGCTCTATTGCTATTGTTTTGTATACTGAATCACCAATAAATTTTGCTGTTGATGCTATTGATAGATTTTCTACAACTAATGAACCATTAAGCTCTCCATATAGCTCTAAACTTTTAGCATTTATTTTACCAAGTACTGTTCCTGTTGGACCAATGATTAATTCTTTACAACTAATATCTCCTTCTAATTTACCATCAACATGAATAATATCGCCATCAGTTATATTACCTACAACTTTGGTACCAGCACTAATGATACATGGCACTATATTTTTTTCACCACGCATCAATCTTGCAAGTTTTAAAAATATTACTCGTCTTAATTTTCTCATCTTTATATCTCCTTTACTTTGCTTTCATAAAGACCATAGGGTCTAGATGAGCTCCTTCATATAAAATTTCATAATGTAAATGCGGCCCCGTAGAGCGACCGGTTGAACCGACCTCGCCTATTGCTTGATTAATATCAACTTTTGCACCTTTATTTACATATATTGCATTTAAATGAGCATACTTTGTTTTAAATCCATTACCATGATCTATCTCTACTACTTTTCCATATCCTGTGGCCCATCCTGATTTGGTAACAACACCTTCTGCCATTGTTCTTACTTTATTACCTTTATTAGATGCCAAATCAATACCTTTATGTTTTGCGCTTTTTGAATTAAATGGATCATTTCTTTTACCAAAATGTGAAGATACCCAATAAGACCAAACAGGTTTACCAAGAGGTATCTTTTTCATTACTTCATTATAATATACATTATCATCGACGATGTTAAATGTTTGGGTTACTTGATTAGCAAAAACTTCATTATTATTTATAGCAACACTGTCTGGAATATATATACCACCTTTATTATCTTTTTTAGAGTTTGCAAGTGGATTAAAATATTTACCGCGTTTTTTTAATTCTTTATTTACTGTTGTTATTGAGCTTTTAATTTTATCAATTTCTTTACCTGACAGTGCCTCCATTCTTTTTAATATATCTAATTCAAAAGATTGAAGTGATGTTATTATTTCTTCTAGATGCTTTATTTTTTCCTCTAGGAGTTTTTTTTCTTCTATGGCTACATCTCTATGTAAAATCGCATTACGTAAAGCGTGTTTTTCATTAACATCTTCTTCATCAATCCACTCTTCTCTGGCGGAAATTTTCTTTATTTTATCTTCAATAACTTGAGCTTTTTTCAAATATTCATCAATACTATCAGCATCATCACTTGCTTTATTAATATTTTCAACCAAACTTGTGATATTTTTATGAACTGTAACAAAGTCGCTCATCAAATTAACATACGCATCTCTTGTTTCACCAAGCTTTCGCTCTTGATAAGAAATAATTTTATCTGATACACTATACATTTGATAAGAATATCCGCTCCATAACCCAACTATAATCATACATATAAAAACGCCCCACTGTAATTGAGATGAGAGCTTAAATATCTTCATTCGCCCATTTGAACGGATAATAAATTCCTTTTCAGAAAATAGCTTAGTACTTTCTGTTGGCTGATAATTGGTAATTGGGCGCCTTTTAAGGCGTTTTTTATATTTCTTTATCAATTATAGTTCCTATAAAATAAACAAAGATTACGTTTTACAATAAAACGTATCCTTAGTCTAATAGCAGAAAAAATATAAAATACAATTAAAATTTAGCGCTTATCAATATCTTTATCCAATATGATATATTCATCTTTGCTTACCATATTTAGCACTATTCTGGCTCTTTCTTCTAGATAATCTAAATCGAGCGACTCTTCCGATAACATGGAAACTTTGTACTCTAAATCTTTTTTAATTGACTGATATTTTGCTCTTTCTTCTTGAGCTTGTTCCACTTTGTTTTTTAGGTACATATATTTAAATATACCTCTATCCCCCTTTATAGCATTGATTGTAAAATAAAAAGAAAAAACACCTAAAACAATAAACAGTCCTGATTTTTTTATTTTTTCAAAAAAATTATTGAAAGTTTCCATTGCTTTAATTTTCCTAATACCATTACATCAATGCTTCAATTAATACATACTTTGGTTAATTTTTGGTTTAATAATAAACTTTTTTCATATTATTTTTCACCCTTTAAAAACTATAAAAATATAATAGATATTACAATAATTTAAGATGGAGTTTTGGGGAATGGATTGGATTTTTTTTAGTTTCATTTATGCACTATTTAATGCAATTTATGTAAATTATAATGAAAAATATCATTTTAATGGGTACGCACTTGGAATCGTTAGAGGTTTGGGAATATCTTTTTTATTATTTCCTCTTATATTTACAACAAATATGGATTTAAGTTTTAATATGTTTTTAGTACTTGTTTTACAAGGAATTTTGATAGGATTTTATGATAGCCATATATTTTTTGCGTCATCTTTGTTTGGTGGGCATACAACTTCTGGCTTCATGTCACTATCCGTTATAATAACACTTATCTTATGGTGGTGTGTCAGATTTAATGATTTAGAAGAGTTATTAAATGATGGAAATAGAGTTTTAACTCTTTGTTTTATTGTTACGGGCATTACTGTTTCTTACTGGCAAATGATGAAGGTACACATAAAAAATAGAACAGAAGTATATCTTTATCCCACGGTTTTTGCTTTATCTTTAATGAGCATTACTACTAGATATATTGCAATTTATAACACCAATTTATATGATGGACTTATTTATTATCTCACAATATCATGTTTCATTAGTGGAATCTATAATTATATAATGTATTTGATTGATTTATCCATAAGGATGCCTAAAAGAGAGATGAAAACTATACCTTTGGGATCTATGTTTTGGGTTGTTATTTTCAGTATGACTTTAATTGGAGCTAAAACAATTGCTTTAAGAGAAGCACAAAATCCTTGTTATGTTGTAGCCCTACTACTCATTTCTCCTATTTTAGCTGATATAATAAAATATAGGCGCATAAAATTAAATTATAATGCTCTAATATTTTTAACGTTTTTATTATTACTAATACTATTTAGTAATGATAGATTAATCTTCATTTATTGAACTAGATATTGCACCAAGAAGTGATATTAAATACTTTTTACTATCGAATACAGTGGTGTTGTTTTCTTGTTTTTTATTTTTTTGTAGCATTTTTAGAGGAGTAAAAATTCTATATAAAGTGGCAAAATCTGTCTTTCCTTTATAGTTGCTACCAATTGGAGAATTGTAGATATTTACAGGAAATCCCTCTTTATCTGATATTTTTTGCATCATCTTAATTATTTTGTTATTAACTTTATTAGAGCTATCTGAGGCAAAGAAAAAGGTTTTTAAAACTTTGGGATGAGCTTGCCAGTATGCTCTTGCAACTTCTAATAAATTAACAGTATCTCCTAAATCTGGGTGATATGCATGAGGTGATGTTTTTTGAATTTCTTTATTTGCAGACAAATGAATAACATGCTCTATTTCTATATTATTAACATCCACTGACGAAAATATAGAGGCAAGAAAAGATATATCACTCAAATCACCAAAACAAAACTGGATATCGTGTTTTTGAAATGACTTGTTTGTAACGGGGAGTTGAGTATTTATTTTTATATTATGTGTTTTTAGTACATCAGGCGAAAAGATATCATCCACCTCACCTAGAGCTAAAACTTTTTTACCATTAGAAACGAGCTTTAATAGAACTTGCTGCCCTATTTTACCAGCTGCACCTGTTACTAAACAAACCTTTTGTGAAGTCATATTCCACCTCTTATTTTTATGTTGTTTATATGGTGGAACTAATTTTATTTTTTGTCAATTATTTTTATCATTTTGTTGTGCTTAAATTAACTCAAACATATCCTTCCCTACACCACAAAGAGGGCAACGCCAATTTTTATCTAACTCTTCAAATGCTATATCGCCCTCATATTCGTAGTGACAAATCGTGCATGTCCATTTTTTTTGAATCTCCAAAACTTTTGCACTTTTTTCCTGAGGAGATGTTTTAACCTCACATGTAACATTTGATTTAAAAGCGTCATAGCATAATGGTTTTAATTTTTCTCGGTAATATTTATATGTTAGAGGGGAGCCTTCTTTTATTTCATATGTTTCTATTATTTCAGCTATAAAAAGTGTATTATGAGGATAAACAACTTTATCTATGACTTTAGCTCTAAGTTTTGCTATACAGGCATCAATATAAGGTAATCCCTTTATTTCTTTATAATCAATTTGCTCCCACTTTTTTATATTAACACCGCTTTGAAATCCAAAATTTGCAATTATAAATGAAGGTGTTTGTTTTGATAGCACACTTATTGAAAATTCTTCTTCTTTATCAATACATGATTTTGTGTGTGATTGATTCATCATTGATAACATCACTAACGGAGGTGTGGCTGAAATTTGTGTTAATGCATCAACCAGAGCGCCAGCGTAATGTGGTTTATTACATGCTCCTATTATATAGAGTCCATTTGTTAGTGTATATAAAGCTTCTTGCATCTTAACCTCCTCATTTCTTTATATATGAGTGTTTTTTGAAGTTTCAAGCATATAAATTGTGTTATATTTTTTAAAATTATGTTTACTTTATTTAGAATTAGGCTACCTTCGTTATATATTAAATGTGGAGTTATTATATGAAAAGAAACTTTGTTTTTTTATTTTTTTTAATGTTTTTAAATGCTTGCCATATTGGACAGCTTACAACACTATATACTGATAAAACTTCTTATGAAAAAGATGGTATTAGATTTGATGCGGACAATAATCCTATTACTGGAGTTTATCATCTCTACTCTAAAACCATGAGATTAAAAGAAGAGAGACATTATGTTAATGGTTTAATTAATGGCTTATATTTAACCTATAATAATAAAGGAAAAATTATATTAAACGCTCAATATTTGGATGGACTTCCTCATGGAAAGGTCGTCATGTATTATGATAATGAAGCAGAACAAGAAATTAGCTTTTATAATAAAGGTAAACTAGACGGGCGCAGAATATTCTACTATAAAAATGGAGATATCTTAAGAAAAGAAAGCTATAAAAATGGTAAAAAGAATGGCGTAATTGAAGAATATTTCCATAATGGGGCTGTTAAATATTCTATTACGTTTAATAATGGCATTCAAAATGGTCCGGCAAGATTTTATACTGAAAAAAATAATCTAATTAGTTATTCTGAGTATAGCAAAGGTAAATGTAATGGAGAGACTAAGAGCTTTTATAAAAATGGTAAACCTAAAGTTTTAGCTAGATGCCGCAAAGGTAAATTACATGGTAAAGCTAAATATTTTGATAAAAAAGGAAATCTTGTTAATGTTATAACTTATGATATGGGTAATGAGATTAGTAATATTAAATTTTAACAATTTCAATTGTATGTAGTCAATAAAGTATTGTAAAAACATACTATTATTTAATAAAACTAATCCTCCAGCTAATATATTGGGTTTAACTTGTTTATTTTTGCCTTTAAATCAATATCTTTAAATTCTTCTATTAAAGTATTACGATACTCTTCAGCCCAAGCAACCATTGATTCTATAACAGGCTTTAAGTTATAGCCAATTGCTGTTAATGTGTAATCAACTCGAGGTGGAATCTCTGCATAAACATGGCGAATTAGAATACCATTTTCTTCTAACATTCTAAGATTTGATGTTAAAACTTTTTGAGTTATATCTCCAAGTTCTTTCTTTAGCTCACCAAAACGTTTTGTACCATCCATTAAACATTCGATAATTTGCATTTTCCAACGATCACCAAGCATTTTTATTGTTGTTTCTGCTAAATTTTTAGAAATCTCATTCATTTTACCACCATCGCTTTCTTTAAGATTTATTTACTAGTATATAAGTTTTGATTTATTTGCAATAATATTCTGTATTTAATTCAGATATTTTATATATTATGTTGATATATTTAGTTTAATATTGAAGTATCAAGATATTTTATATATCCTTTTTAAAAGTTTTATTTTTTAAGGTCTTGATATGAAAAAACTATGCTATTCATCTGATTTTTATTATATTAAAGTTTGTGATTTAGCTTTACTTGAAAATGTTGATATTGACTTGATATCAAATCATGGTGCGGAAGCTGCAATTTTGGTTGATAAGTACTCGTGCAAGCTTTGTTTTGGAAAAGATTATATTTTGCAAAAAAATAAAGATGATTTTATAAAAACAAGAGTATTTTATTATTCATATCCTCTTTTTATTGGTTGTTTAATCAATTTTATTAAGTCAGTTAAACGTAAATCATGGGTTATGAATGATCAAAACTTTAGAGTTTTGTTTGATAAGCTTGTTGATGCTAATCTAACCAGATGCGATAGAAATCGAGAAAATGCTTATCAGTGGACTAATAAAAAATGGAAAATGAGTAGAGAGCAAGCTGATAAAAGATATAATGAATTGTATGCTTCTTTAAAAGAAAATGGATATGATGAAAAATATCCAATGGTTATATTGCTCAACAGGAAGCTTGGTATTAAAGACCAAATTCTTCAAGGTCATCATCGAATTGGTATTTGTAAAGAAGTTGGAATTAAAGAAGTTAATATTTGTTTTGGACTAAATCCTATGTCTTTTAATTTCTTTAGATTGTTTATTAAAAAGAAATAACATCCAATATTCATAAGATAAAAAATTTAGCGCCTTATTTTTGTTTTAAGGCGCTTTAATATTTTAGGTTTTAATTGTTTACTTTATACTTTCAGCCATTTGAGTTCCCATTTTTACAGGTATTGATGGAGCTAATCCTTTAGCTAATTTTATTTTCTTATTTTCAAAAACACAAATTACAGTACTTCCCAACATAAATTTACCTAATTCTTCCCCTTTTTCTATGACAATATTATCTTTTGTATAGTCATATATTGTTATTTCTTTACCACATTTAGGAGCGACTGTACCTGCAAAAACAGTAGCTATACTTGCAACTATAGTAGCACCTACTAAAACAACTGCGAAGCGCCCTATTGTGTCATTATTGAAAAAACAGATAACTCTTTCATTTCTGGCAAATAAATTATCTACATTTTTGGCTGTTAATGGATTTACGGAAAATAAGTCTCCAGGAACAAATACCATTTTTTCTAACTTACCAGTATATGGCATGTGTACTCTATGGTAATCTTTTGGAGAGAGATAAATTGTAACAAAAGTTCCATTTTCAAAAGGTTTAGCATCGTTCGAATTACCGCCTAACAACTGTTCTAAGCTATAATAATGACCTTTAGCTTGAAGCATTGCATCTTTATAAATATCTCCTAGTTCACTTATAGCTCCATCAACTGGCATTGCGAGAGCTTTGGGATCAGAAACAATAATTCTTGCACCTTTTTTTAACTCACGTGTAAAAAACTCATTAAATGTCTTAAATTTATCAATATTTTGTATTTTAGCTTCTTTCATATTTATATCGTAATGTTTAATAAATATGTTGATTAAAAATGTTGTAAATTTACCTAGAGGTTGTGAAGCCAACCCACCTATTGCACGTGATAAAAACTTTTTTGGTAGAAAATATTGCGATTTTACTTTTAGATTGTCCGTAAATGAGGTCATTTTATACTCCCTGTAATAATATTAGGATTGTAAAATAGCAATTCTTATATCGATTGTCAACGAAATTAAATAAAAAAAACTCCGCCTGTTAAGGCAGAGTCTTTTACTTAGTGATAGCTTGCTTCGGATGAATTAAATGTTCTTGTTTCACCATTTGGAGCGGTTAATATTAGGCTATAATTGTTGTTAGAATATTCTTCATGATATTTTTCCATCTCTGAACAATATTTTCCATTAACAATGTTTTGCCATCCAATAACTTTACAGGTAATTGCATCTATTGCTGAGAGTAAAGAGTTATTTTCGGCGTACCAATATATAACACTTGAAGTATCTACAGCTCGTGCTAGCCTATAATTATTTTCTCCTGATTTTATGGCAACAGAATTAAATCCAGAGTAACCACTTTGTGTATATGTGAATACTTCAGGGAAGTCTTCATAATACTCACAAACACCCCAATCGTATCCTTTCTCATAACGTATAACAACACTTTTTTTAGTAGTATTATTTTCTACATCAAATACTGCACTTATATGGTGAGATATTATCTTACCATGTGGTGGATATGTTGGAGGGGAAGGTATTGGCTCATCTTCTTGTTTTAACTCTAATGTTGTTATTACATCTCTATTAAAAGTTTGCGAAGCGATAGAAAAAGTGGCAACGGTTTTATTTATTGCAGTTTTATCGCTTGTAGCTACTAACTCATTATATGATGTAAAAGAAGTATCCAAATCAAACTCAAAAGTTTCGCCCCATACATAACAAGTTATTATGTAATTTGAATATGTAAAGTCATCAGAAAAAGTATCAACTCCATTGGAATATGTATGTTTTTCTAATATTGTTTCTTCACTTATACACCAATTCTCTACACAATAAGAATTTGATATAATGGGTATTTTTTCCTTTTTAAGGGTAAAATTGAAATTATCTACTGTAATAGTTTTATTTGATGATGAATCGAAAAATATTTCTATGGGATCGGTTATATATCTTTCTTTGTATTCTCCTTTATTTTCCCATTTTTCTATTTTTTCGATATACAAAACTATATTGTTTGATGTTATCCAATCATATCCTTGTTTGAAGGTTGTCTTGATAAGTGTATCGTCATTGTTTATCGCTGATGAGTGTTTTATGTACTCTAGTCTTAAATCTTGGCTACCATTTTGATTGAGATTTGATACTTCCCAATTAAATTTGAAGTCTAAATTTGTATAAAAAACTCCTTCTATAAAAGCATCTTCTTTAGCATCTGCAGAAACGAAATCTATAGATGTGATTGTTATTGTTGGCATAGCAAATGTTGATACTTCATTTTCTAGCACATATGTTTCAAACATTATATCTGCACATATTGTTTGTCCATCGTCAAACACAAACTCTTTAGTATATGTTGTAACTATTGGGTTCATGCCTTTTGTATCTTTTGAAAAAGTATGAGTTTCTAAGTTTGGAATTACTTTGGTTTCATTATCAAAGATAATTGTGTCCATTTTAGGATAAACTCTAACACTTGCATTTGGTCGCAAAACAAGTTCTCTATGGCCATAATTTACTTTAAGTATCTGAGCATTCTCAAAAATAATAGTATCACCCTTTATGGTTTTGCTCCATTCTTGATAATAGTCATTTACAGCGCCTTCAAAAGATGTAAAACTTGTTGTTTCCTGAGCGCAGCTAGATAACACACTTATGAATACGCATATACCTAGTATAT
>JAZQZH010000017.1:0-8401 GCA_045633945.1 Alphaproteobacteria bacterium | reverse complement strand
TAAGATAAGGTATATTTAAAACAAAAGCTAATTTATTTATTTGATAAAAGCTAAGCATCATTAATAAAACAAGCATCAGTAATAAAATAACAACAACAGATGATGCAATAAGTTGTTCCATATAAAAGAAGCTAAAACACCATAAAACTTGTAAAAATAATTGTGATATAAATAATGAATTAGCATCATAGAATTGTTCGATAGTTTTTTTAGATATGAGAACTGTATAGAAACTCAAAAATAATAAAAAATAAATAACTCTCCAAACATATATGAAATAATTATTCTTAGGTGTAACATTTGATATATTTATTGTTTCATAAAAATCATCAAGTTCCATATCTACAAAATATTTAGATAATATTGCAGTAAAAAAGACTAACATAAAACTATAAATTATTTGTATAACTTTTAATGCCATATCCCTCTCCTTTATTTGTTTTTTCTTTATATAAGTTGATTTTTGCAAAAAACATCAAAAGATAAAAAAAATTATAAAATAAATTGCATTTTAAATAAATAGGTGTATAAACAAAAGTAGAACAAATATAAAACAGGAGCAAAAAATTGGCAATAACAGACGAAAATGGCATAAAGATATACGATAGTGCAGATTTTGAAGGAATGCGCAAAGCAGGTAAGCTTGCAGCAGAGTGTTTAGATTATATTACAGATTTTGTTGATGTTGGAGTGACAACAGAATATTTAGATGATTTGTGTCATAAATTTATAAAATCACATAATGCAATTCCTGCTTGTTTGGGGTATCATGGTTATCCCAAAACCATATGTACCTCTATAAATCATGTTATTTGTCACGGAATTCCAGATGATAGAAAGCTAGAAGAGGGTGATATACTCAATATTGATGTTACAGTAATTGTAGATGGTTGGTATGGCGATACATCAAGAATGTACTATGTTGGAAAGCCAAAGCTTAAAGCAACTCGTTTATGTGAAGTAACATATGAGTGTTTGATGCGCGGTATTGATGTTGTAAAACCAGGAGCCAGATTTGGTGATATTGGCGCAGTTATAGAGGAGTATGCTCATAAATATGGATATTCAGTTGTTGAGATGTTTTGTGGACATGGTTTAGGTAAAGTTTTTCATGATGAGCCTAATGTACTCCATTATGGTAAAAGAGGTAGTGGCCCATTAATTAAAGAAGGTATGTTTTTTACAATAGAGCCAATGATAAATATTGGTAAAAAGCACGGTACGATACTATCAAATGGTTGGACAGCGGTTACAAAAGATAGGACATTGTCAGCACAATTTGAGCATTCAATAGGTGTAACTAAAGACGGATGCGAAGTGTTTACATATTCATTAAAAGGGTTAGATAAACCTCCATATAAATAAAAGGAAATAAAAATGGATAATAATGAAAATAAAGAAAAAAAGAATGAAACACCAGACTATTTAGGTCATCGCCAACGCTTAAAAGCAAGATTCTTATCGGATAAAGGTAAGTCCATGCCTGACTACGAGTTATTAGAACTTGTTTTAATGTATGCTCTACCTAGAAAAGATGTAAAACCTCTAGCGAAAGCCTTAATCAATGAATATAAAACATTTGCCAATGTTTTAACCGCACCATCTGATGAACTTGTTAATTTTCCAGGAGTTGGTAATAATGCAACAATATTATTTAGTCTTATACACTCTTGTGTAAATAAAATATGTTGGGAAAATTTAGAAAAAGGGAATAGCCCATCTCTAAATGAATTAAAAGAAATAGTTGAATATTGTCGTGCTCAAATAGGATACAGTAAACAAGAAAATTTATTGGTAATATATTTAGGAAGCAAAGGTAAATATATAAAGCATAATATAGAGCAAGTTGGTACAACATCTGCAGTAATGATTAGTCCTCAAGATATTGCACGTAATGCTCTAATAAATAGAGCTTCTGCTGTCATAGTATCGCACAATCATCCAAGCGGAGATTGCGCTCCTTCAAAAGCAGATATTACAATGACTATGGCGTTAAGAAATGGTCTAGAAAGTGTTGGAATACGTCTAACAGATCATATAATAATATCTAGTTCAGAGCATTATAGTTTTGCTGAAAAATCATATGTGATGAAAGTTATTAACAAATACGAATAGATAAAAATATATCAATTCAAATATTTAAAAATAAGTGTCTAAAAAAGGATATAATAAGTATTTTTTTTACTTGTATAAGTCATAAATTTATGCTCTTTTTGTTAACGATGAATTAAGAATTATTGTTATAAATTTATGTTATATTAAATGGTTTTTTAGTCAACCTCAGGCTAAAAGTTAGTTGTTATATCGGGGTAGATTCTAAAGATTTACATCAGGATATAAAGAGGCACAGATTTATCTGTGATTATAGAGAAAATATAAAGCAACAGGGAAGCTTTTTAGATTACTCAAAACAGGCAGGGAAAAACAAACCGTTTCTCTGCCTGCTTTTTTTTAATATCTATGAAATATAAAATTATCAGCAAAAATGTGTTTATCAATTCCATTTATTTTAGTGATAGAAGGATTCTTAAGAATTTCTTTTAATTCTACAGAATAAAAAGTACTTCTTTCATCAGCCCCATCAACAAAGGCTACAATATTTCCAGAAGCTTGGGTTACAAATCTTGTTGATGCAATTCTCCATAGGTTGGAAATTTCATCAGCAATCTCATTAACCTTACCATGTAATCCTAGATCAATTAAAGCTTTTCCACAAGGGGTATCGTCAAGTATCTGAGCACATTTATTGTTTTTTAAATATGCTAATGCAAGCTCTTTGTTTTTCTCGCTAGGCATATAACTAACGCTATAAACAACAGCGCAGTCTTTATCAGTTGATACATCAAATGTATTAGCAACATTTTTTGCATCATTAATTAGTTTTTGCATCTTTTTTTTCCGTCTTAAAATCAAATACTGTTATTTCAGATGGTGCTAACACTCTAATTTGTGGTCCCCAATATCTAACACCTCTTGAAATATACATTTTTATTCCCTCAACATCATAAAAACCTGCCAAACGTCCATCATTTGCTTGTTTAACAAAATAATGGAATGGGAATATTTGCCCTCCATGTGTGTGTCCAGAAAGCACTAAATCAATATTATCTTTTGTCATCCCTTCCGCAATTTTAGGAGTATGAGAAAGCATTATTACATAATCATCTTTACTTGCATCATGAATAGCATTAGGAACGCTAATTTTAATCTTATCTGAAGTGGATGCATTTATATCAGGAATGCCGGCAATATAAAGTCCCGTTTTTTCTATTTTTTGACCATAATTACCAACCACATTAAATCCCATTTGAGCGAATTTAATAATCCAATCAAGAGCCCCAACATAATGTTCATGATTCCCCAAAGCTAAGTAAACACCATATGTTGCTTTGAGTTTTTTTAGTTCTTCAACATGAAATGTTAATCTAGTTGGTGTATTATCAATAATGTCACCAACTAGTACAATAACATCAGGATTCAAGCTATTAATTTTATTTACAATATTAGTAACATACTCTAATTTTACATCTGTATCAATATGTAAATCAGAAATCATTACAACCCTGCTATTTTCTTTTATTTTAGGAGATACTATGTCATATTCCAATATTTTTGGTGTTTTATTAGCTTCATACACACCATATATACAAACTAAAAGAGCAAAAATTGCAGTACAAATATTTACCTTTTCTAAATGTGGAGGATTTTTAATTTGTTCAGTAGGAACTTTACGTAAAAAGTCAACAATCATCCAAATAGTATCGCGAATAAAAGTGATAATAAATAAAAAGAATACAAAGCCAAAAGCAAAATATAATCCTTTTATTAAATCAACAAATAATACACTATTATTACTATGCTTGATTGCAAAGGCAATAACTGGAGCAAAACAACTTGCCACTAAGAAAAGTAAGAATATTAATTTAAAATAAAGTGGATATTTACCATATCCAACATAAGTTTTATATGTTATTGCAATTACTGCAATAGCAATAATAGTAAAAGCTAAAAATATAGACATAAACCCTCCCCAAGTATTTATGCTTCTTTGGTTTTACGAACAGTAGTTTTTCTACGACAAACACGCTTCTGTTTTATAGGTTCATCAGTACTAGCTGCATTTTCATTAATTTCAACCACTTCAAATGTTTTTTGCGGAATGTCATTAGCTGGTAATGTTTCTACATATCCGTTATCAGAAGCAACTGCTTCAGCCACCTCTGTTTTTTCTTCCGTATCACAGGTGTTATTTGCATCTTGTGATTGTGTTTCTGCATCATTATTTCTGTTATAATTGTTTTCAATTCTAGTTTGACGACGTTCATTGATATCAGTAACAATTTTGCGATAATGCTCTGCATATTGACGATAAATTTCCATGTTTACATAATCACCAGAACTTTGAGCCTCTTTTGCTAAATCATTGTATTTACGTATTAAATCTAAAGCTGTTCCACTAATTTTACCAGCAATACTAACACTATCAAATTTATAATTTAAAGTATAACTATTATTGTTATTACTATTACGATATCTATTATTTTGTTTTTTCATATATTCCTACACTTCACAACAAGATTTGTCTTGCTAAACAATTAATTAAAAAGGGAAACAAAGAAGCACCAAATCAAAAAAACGTGCTCCACAACATTCAAATGTTACTCTATAATTTTTATTTTGCAACTTATTTTTTTAAAATAATGCACCGGTTTATATCTGATAAATCTTTAGCAATTTCAATGAGATTAAACCCTTTATGACAGAATATTTGAGCAGCATCTTCAGCTTGATTGTACCCAACCTCCAACAGAATATATCCCCCATCTTTTAAAATCAAAGAGGCTATATTTGCAATTTGTTTATAGCAATACAATCCATTATCTTCGGCTACAAGCGCAATTTTAGGGTCATAGTACTTAACCTCTTTATCAAGCTTTTCAAATTCATCAAATGATATGTATGGAGGATTTGATACAATAACATCAAATTGCCCAATGCTTTCATCAATATTAGCCCAGTTATCATTTATAAAAGATATCCTATCAGTAACATTAAGATTTTCTGCATTTTTAACAGCAACCGCTAAAGCATCTTTTGATATATCAACACCAATTCCAGATGTGAAATCCAAATCTTTCAAGATTGATAAAATTATGCATCCCGAGCCAGTGCCAAAATCAATAATTTTCTGAAAATTATTTTCTTTAATAATGTTAATTGCTTTTTCAACCAAAATTTCAGTATCTGGTCTTGGTGATAAGACATCAGAATTTACGCAAAATGTATATTTATAAAATTCTTTAATTCCAATAATTTTATCAAGAGGCTCATGCTGCAATCTTCTTACCAAAAAGCTTAATGCTAAAGCTTCTTCTTCATTTGTAATATCAGGGTAATTCGGTGCAGCAAATTTTAGAATTATATCACTCTCAAGTCTAGGAGATTGGATTTGAGCTTCAATAAGAGATTTTATAAGTTTATCGCGTAAATTCATCTTAAGCAGCCATTTGTTTTTTTACTTCGATAGTGAGCTTTTCAAACGCTTTCTTTTCAATTTGGCGTACACGCTCTCTACTAATATTAAGTTCTTCTCCAATATCATCAAGAGTAGATGGCTCTTCTTTTAGCATACGATTTTTAATAATATATTGTTCTCTATCATTAAGTTTGGATAAACATTGAGATAATATTTTTGCTTTATACTTATTTTCTTCATACAAGGCATATTTTGCTTCAATATTTGCTCTCTTATCTACAATCATGTCGATCTTTTCAGCACTATCCTCATCATCTCCAACACTAACATTTAGAGAACAATCGCCGCCAATTCTTCTATTCATCTCAAGCACATCTTTTTCATCCACCATAAGTTCATAGGCAATCTGTTTTACAACCTTTGGTTCTAGTTCTTTATTTTCATATAATCCTAGGCGAGCCTTTATTCTATTTAAGTTATAAAATAGCTTTTTTTGAGCGGCAACAGTACCAATTTTTACAAGTGACCATGACTTTAAGATATAATCGTTTATTTGTGCTTTAATCCACCATATTGCATAAGTCGCAAGTCTTACTTTTTTATTCATATCAAATTTTTTAACAGCCTGCATTAATCCAAGATTAGCTTCAGATATAACATCAGACATAGGTAGACCGTATCTTTTATATGTCAAAGCTATTTTAGCAGCTAAGCGTAGGTGAGATGTAATAAGCTTTTGAGCAGAAATAAGATCTCCTTTAGTTTGGAAATCTATAATAAGTTTCTGCTCTTCTTCTTCTGTTAATACAGGAAATTTTTTTATTTGTTCCAAATAAGCATATAAACCGTTCTCTTCAACCACCATAGGCAATTGAGGTTTTTTATTAACAACGACTAATTCCTTATTTGTGCTCATTATACACTTCCGTTATATTTATTTATAAACAAAAGAAATATTGCTAGATGTAGATTGTTTGGGGATAAGGTTTAATAAAACAACTTTATATCCTTCTTCAACTGGATACAATAAAATAAAGAAGTCATCAATGTTGTTGTTATCATTACTTTTACATAAGCGCATATTTTCTTTTAATATGTTTTCATTCATAAAAAGATTAGTAACAACTCCTGCGACATACACCGTTTCTGAAGTATTATAATTAGCTATGTTTTCTTGTTTAA
Organism: Alphaproteobacteria bacterium; assembly: GCA_045633945.1. Taxonomy (GTDB): domain Bacteria; phylum Pseudomonadota; class Alphaproteobacteria; order RF32; family CAG-239; genus CAG-267. Next base: position 1,743 of record JAZQZH010000017.1, on the reverse strand, counting down.
AAGATGATAAGTTGCTTAATATAAAATGCTTTCTTCTACGAGTAAGTACGTTATATGATTTGTTTTTTTCAAAAAAATCAGTGATAAATGATTTTACTTCATTAACCAAACGCTCATTATCGCAACTAGGCATATCCACTAAATCTTTTTGTATCTTGTGCGTTATAACATTAGCTTCTTCAATATTTTTATCTTCCACAACATCTACATCATTAGCAAAAGATGGAAAAGAAAGCATTAAAAGAGCGGCAAGAACAAATAGATTTTTCATGACTTTTCTCCTAGAAATTAAGTGATTTAGGTGTTCTTGGGAATGGAACAACGTCTCTAATATTCGCAATACCAGTAAGTAACATCATCATTCTTTCAAAGCCTAAGCCAAAACCAGCATGAGGAACAGAGCCGTACTTACGAGAATCAAGATACCAAGAATAATCTTCTAATCTCATGCCCAAATCAAGAATGCGTTGCTGCAAAAGTTCATAACGTTCTTCACGTTGTGAGCCGCCAATAAGTTCTCCAATTCTTGGAACAAGAACATCCATGGCCGCAACTGTTTTATTGTCGTCATTCATTCTCATATAAAAAGCTTTAATTTCTTTAGGGTAATCTCTTACAATTACAGGACGCTTGAAGTATTCTTCAGCCAAAAAACGCTCATGTTCTGTTTGTAAATCAATTCCATATAGAGGTTCATACTCAAATTTTTTGCCAGAGTTTTTCATTATCTCTATAGCTTCAGTATATGTAATTCTTGCAAATTTATTATTTTTAATATTGTTTAATGTATCCATTAAAGTAGGGTCAACAAACTTAGCAAATAATTCTATATCATCTTTGCAGTTTTCCATAACATCAGTTATACAAAAACGCACCATATCTTCTGCCAAATCCATATCATCAAATATATCAGCAAAAGCCATTTCTGGTTCAATCATCCAAAACTCAGCAGCGTGTCTTGCTGTATTAGAGTTTTCAGCTCTAAATGTAGGTCCAAATGTGTAAATATCACCAAGTGCACAAGCATACATTTCACCATTTAATTGTCCTGAAACTGTGAGATGTGCAGGTTTACCAAAGAAATCTTGAGAATAATCTATCTCACCATTAGGAAGCTTTGGTGGATTCTTTAAGTTCAAAGTTGTAACTTGGAACATTTCACCCGCACCTTCACAGTCAGAACCTGTTATGATAGGGGTGTGTACATAATTAAATCCTCTGTTTTGAAAGAATTTATGTATAGCATAAGATAGAGCATTTCTAACTCTAAATGCTGCAGCATACTTATTAGCTCTTGGACGTAAATGCGCAATAGTTCTCAAATATTCATCAGTATGTTTTTTCTTTTGAATAGGAAAATCATCAGGAGCAACGCTATAAATTTCAATTTCTTCAGCAAGAACTTCATATTTTTGGTTTCCACCTTGAGAAGGTACAAGGCTACCTTTAACCGCTAAAGAAGAACCGGTGCTCAACGCTTTAATTTCATTATAATTAGGGAGATTATTTTGTGCAATGATTTGCAAATTCTTTAAGCAACTTCCATCATTTAGTTCAATAAAAGAAAAATCTTTAGCATCGCGTCTTGTTCTAACCCATCCTTTAGCCAAAACCAAAGAAATAGGTTCTTCAGAGTTTAACAAATTAACAATTTTTGTTCTTTTTAACATCTTAAACAAATCCCCATTAATTAAAAATTACATTTTAAAGCACATAAACAATAAACTATTTTGTTTTAAAAGT
>JAZQZH010000016.1:0-75262 GCA_045633945.1 Alphaproteobacteria bacterium | reverse complement strand
CGAAGAAAAGGTTAGTGTTGGAAATTTTTATAAATATTTAGATATGATTGATTATATAATGTATGCAAATAATGATATAATAAACAACGATATTGTAGATTATTTATCATCAAATAAAGATAATAAAAATAAAATAGCTAGAAGATTTAGGTTACAAAAATTTATAAACTAACTATTTTCCTATACAAAAACTACCAAAAATATTATCAAGAATTTCATCAACTTCAACGTGACCAGTAATTTTACCAATATAACGGCAAGCTAAACGTATATCTTCTGCTGAAAGTTCTATTTCTTTATCTAGAGAAAATTTTTCTAAACAATATAGACACTCAGTTAAACACTCTTGATATCTGGTTCGTGTAATAAGTGGACCAGAGTAATTTGTAAAATTCTCTTTTACTATATCTAAGATGTTTTCAGTAAGTTTTTCTATTCCTTGATTGTATTTTGCAGATATTTTTATATGATTTTCAGGTATTTTATTCAAATCTACTTCATTTAATTTATCAACTTTATTAGCAACATATATTGCATTTTCTTTTAATATAAAATCATTATTACCTTCTTTTGTTGCATCATATAAATTTATAACAATATCTGCTGTATTTATTTTTTCTTTTGCTATTTCTACACCTTGTTTTTCTATTGGATTATCCGTTTCTCTTATACCTGCAGTATCTGTTATTATAATAGGATATCCAAATATATCTAAATTTATATCTATTGCATCACGGGTTGTACCTTCAATATCCGAAACAATAACAGCATTTCTTTTAACTAATGCATTTATGAGGCTTGATTTACCTGCATTAGGAGCACCTGATATAACAACTCTAAAACCATTTTTTAAACGTTCTTTAACAGTATTACCATTTAAATGCAGTGTTATATCTTCCTTCACTTTAAATACAGTGTTTAAAATTTCAACATTCAAACTTTCTGGAATATCTTCCTCAGGAAAATCAATAAATGCTTCAAGATAAGATAAAACTTTAACTAAATTTTGTCTCCAAGATGTATATAAATCTTTTAAATTTCCACTTAATTGACGAATAGCATATTTCTGTTGTTCTGATGTTTCTGCATCAATAAGATCAGCTAAACCTTCAGCCTCAGTTAAATCCATTTTATTATTATAAAAAGCACGCTTAGAAAACTCGCCAGGCTCAGCTAAACGAACACCATCTATTGATGATAAACAATTTAAAACACTGTTTAAAACAGCTTTTGAACCATGACACTGAATTTCTAATATATCTTCACCAGTAAAAGAATATGGTGCTTTAAAATAAATAACTAAAGATTTATCTAAAATTTCATTGTTTTTTTTATTTACTATATTAGTAAAATAAGCATAACGAGGCTTTATGTTATTTACATCAATATCTGTCATTTGTGATATAATATCAATAACATTAATACCTGATATTCTTATTACAGCAACACCAGATTTACCAAAAACAGTTGAAAGTGCATATATTGTATTATTTATCATCTTATTTACCTCTTAAACGTTTTTTAACACAAAAAATTTAAAATGCTAGATAAATTATTAACCATAAAAATTTATCAAGGATATAAATATGCGTAAAAATTTAATTATATGGGATTTTGATGGAGTTATTGCTGATAGTGAAAAAATATGGATTAAAAACAGACAAAATGTTTTAAATGAAAGACTTAATATTGATTGGGATTTTAATATTACAAATAACTATCTTGGTGGAATGAGTGATAAATCTAAAAGAAAAGTTTTAGATGCTATTGGTATTAAAACTGATGATAAATTTTGGGAAGAGTGTATGAATAGAGATATTCAAAGTATTAGAAACAAAGAAATGACAATCACACCTTTTGTTGAAGATGTTATAAAAAATTTAGATAAATATTGTGTTGCAACAGGTGGTGTTTTAGTTAAAACAATTGAAAAATTAAAAGCGATTGATTTTTGGAATAAATATTTTGATAAAAATAACCTATTTACAGTTGATATGGTTGAAAATGGAAAACCTGAACCTGATTTGTTCTTATATGCTTGTGAAAAAATGGGAAATAAACCTGAAGATTGCTTAGTTATCGAAGACTCTTTAGTTGGAATGATGGCAGCCAAAAGAGCAGGGATGGATGTTATTGCTTTTTTGGGTAGTAAAATGTACCAAAATGATGATTATTTAAGCAAGGTTAAAGAACTTGGTATAAAAGATATTTTTTATGATATGAGGGATGTTAAAGAATTTTTATTAAAATAAAAAAGGAGTATTATTTATGAGATTATATCACTATGCGCCTAAAAATAATACAATAAAAAAAGATGGTTATTTATCTATATCTAAAATAGATATAGACTTAAAAGCATATAAAAATAGAGCCGGATCAGATAAAAAAGAAGATATATTAAAATGGCTAGATAGTACATTTTATGGTCGCTCAAGATCTATATCTTGTCTTACAGAAAAAATAAAATGGCGCGGTAATGATCCTGTGTTAAAAAAATTAATAAAAAGATCCGAATTATTTTATTTTGAATTAGAAGATTTATTAAAAGATGGTATTATAGAGTCTATTTGGTGTAAAGATGGTTCTGATTATAAAGGAGTTAATGAAAATTTTTATCAAGTAACTTCTGATGAAATAGATTTATCGCCACTGGATTGGAAAAAAGTTGATGTATCAAAAGAATTATTATACGGAGTTATTAGACATTATATGATTGTTTTGAAAGATGGATATATTCCCGCAAAATATATGAAAAAATATCGTTTTTTTCATTTAAAATAGATAAAATAAAACCCTGTAAACAGGGTTTTATTATTTTATGAATTCATATTATTAAAGAAGTCTTGATTATCTTTTGATTATTTTAATTTATCTAGCAAGAATTCCAGTCCGTCTGTCATACCTATTTTTTAATAAACATAATTAGTTAGAATTTGTTGTTTTTTATTATTTTGAGATTTATATCCACTTGTTTGTTTAGTATATGATGAACGATTAGATTTACACTTGTAAACTATTGAGCTAGCTTCTGTTATATTAAAAAATATAGCCCAAAAACTACTTAGATTATAGATGGAAACACCATCACCTCCTAAAGAAGCTGCTTGATATCTAGCTTTATCAACAACATCCTGTTCATTAATAAACCATAATGCTCCAATATTCCAATCTTTAATATAAGCAATTTGTTCTGAGTTAGAACAAACTTCTCCTATATCTTCATTAGAATCTGATACATTATTCCCTAAATATCCACTTTTCTCAAATCTACCTCTTACTATTATATTATCCGGATTTGTTGGTTGATATGGATCATTCATATATAAAGGACTATAACATCCTGTTAAAAACAAATATAAAAACAATATTTTTTTCATATTTAGTCTCCTTAAAAGTAAAAATTAAAACATATATCTAAAACCGAATGAATATTCTATAATTCTATCTAAAACATCATCTTTTTGCATTTTTATAAATTTAGCCATTAATCTTATAGAAAAATCTTTGGTAATATTTACACCAATACCTGTACCTAATCTATATCCTAAAGTGTTTGACTTGATGTTTTCACTATATTTTCCAAGCGTAATATTGTTTGTTAGTTCGTGTTTTCCTTTTATTTCGTAATTAGCTACACCTAAACTAACTATATAATCTAAATACTTATGCAAAGGCATAAATGCTAAAAAATCTATACCATATGATTGAAATTCTAAATTGGAATTATTAATATTAAAAAAGTCACTATCTAAACTACTTTCTATATCGCTTGATTGTTGATAAAAAATCTCTGTACCAAAATAATTATTAAATTTGCTTCCAAAAATAAAAGCATACGAACTACTTTTATCCTTAAATTCATCTGTATATAAATTTACCACATACCCAGAATCTGGTAAACCAAAATCAGATCTAAAAACTCCATCACCTCCATATTCTAATTTATTATTAGAATAATCAAAACCAATGTAAAATTTTGGATTAAAGTTTGATAAATAATTAAATGATGATTTCTTTATTGCATAATTATTTGCTTGCTCTCTTGATACTCGCTGATGTGACTGAGCATGTGCTTGATGAAAAAATACAAAAACAAATAAAAGTATTATAATTAATTGTTTTAACATAACTTCTCTCCTGGTTATAGTTCTAATAAAAAACCACCTTTTTTTAATAAGGCGGTCGGAGAGTTCAACAATCATATCACATAAAATGACTCTTTTAGCCTTTAAAGTCAGAAGACTTCTATTGTATACGCTAAAAGCTCCCCAACCTTGTTAGTCGGGGATATATTCATTGAAAGCTTAAAAATTAAGCTTGCAATTTGACGATGTTATACCCTAACACCGTATGTGATAAAAGCCGTTGAAAGCCCGCACCGCAAAGGTGCTAATAGATATAAAAAAAATACATCTACCTAAAACGTATTATAATTCATATATTATTAAAAAATAATAAATAAAAAACCTCTCTTTATAGAGAGGTTAAGTTTTTGATTATAAATAATATTCTAGGAATTCATATTATCAAAGAAGTCTTGATTATCTTTTGATTGTTTTAATTTATCTAGCAAGAATTCCATTCCGTCTGTCATACCCATTTGCATTAATACACGACGCAATACCCACATTTTTGTTAATATTGATTTATCAACTAAAAGTTCTTCCTTACGTGTACCTGAACGTGTAATATCAATTGTTGGGAATAAACGCTTATCTGTTAGCTTTCTATCAAGAATAATTTCTGAGTTACCTGTCCCTTTGAACTCTTCAAAAATAACTTCATCCATTCTTGAACCTGTATCAATAAGAGCGGTTGCAATGATTGTTAATGAACCACCTTCTTCAACATTTCGAGCAGCACCAAGAAGACGCTTTGGACGTTGAAGTGCGTTTGCATCAACACCACCTGTTAAAACCTTGCCTGAAGAAGGAACTACTGTATTATATGCACGACCTAAACGAGTAATAGAATCTAGTAAGATAACAACATCTTTTTTGTTTTCTACCAAACGTTTAGCTTTTTCGATAACCATTTCAGCTACTTGTACATGACGAGCGGCAGGCTCATCAAATGTTGATGATATAACCTCACCTTTAACAGATCGTGTCATATCGGTAACTTCTTCAGGACGTTCATCAATCAACAATACGATAAGATAAACTTCAGGATGATTTGTTGCTATAGCGTGTGCTATATTTTGCAACATAACTGTTTTACCAGTACGTGGAGGAGCAACAATAAGACCGCGCTGACCTTTACCTTGGGGTGAAACCAAATCAATAACACGTGTTGTATAATCTTTTTCACCACAAATTATATCAAAGTTCAATTTTTCTGTAGGATATAAAGGTGTTAAGTTATCAAAATTCACACGAAGTTTAGATTTTTCAGGATCATCGTAGTTAATAGTATTAATTTTTGTTAGAGCAAAGTAACGCTCGTTTTCTTTAGGACCACGAATCTCACCCTCTACTGTATCACCTGTTCTTAAACCGTATTTTTTTACTTGTTGTGGTGATACATATATATCGTCAGCAGATGCTAAATAGTTTGATTTAGAAGAACGCAAGAATCCAAAACCATCTTGCATAACCTCTATAACGCCATCTCCGTAAATAACTTGATCATCTTCTGCAACTTTTTTCATTATTGCAAACACAAGGTCTTGTACTCGTAGTGAAGATGCATCTTCAACACCAAGTTCTTCAGCTTGATTAAGAAGCTCTTTAGGAGATTTATCTTTTAAATCTTTTAAATGCATGGAAAAAACCTATCGGTTAAGAAAATTTTAAGAATTATTTTGTTTAGTTATTATAATGTTTTTTTTTAGATGTCAATTTAAAACGTTATTGAAAATCCCCTTGCGAAGTAAAAAATTTTTTCAGCAAAGAAGGTGTTTGTTTTGTGAGAATTTTATCAACAGGAAATTTTCCCAAACAATTATATTTAAATAATATTTTTTAGTTATTTGTATATCCCTGTGAATATTGTTGATAACTTTTTGTAAACAGATTTTTGAACAAAAAATTTATACTTGTTTAAAAGGTTGTGGAGGACTCCAAAAAATTGATTTTAAAACAAAATTTTGGTTGTTTTGGATTTAGTGTGGAAAAAGAGTGGTTATCAACAGTATTAACAAGTGTGAATAGATTAAAAAATTTTGTTAATAACTATTGTTTATTTTTTGGGGTTATGGTGATTATTTGTTAATTATTCATAGTGTAATATAGTTATGCACAAGGTAAATTCAAGTTGTGGATTTTAAATAATTTTTTTTGAGGTTGAATAAATGGCATTAGTTGCAATTACAGGTTCTATAGGGTGTGGAAAGACTACTATATCTAATATATTAAGAGATATGGGGTTTTTGGTATATGATGTGGATGCATGGTGTCGAGAGCTTTATTTTAAAAATGATTTTTTAGAAATAATAAAGAAAAATTTTCCTGAAACATTTGATGGTAATGTTTTTGATAAAAGAGCTTTGAGGAGTATTGTTTTTAATGATGTAAGCAAATTGAAATTTTTAGAAGGGTTAACACATCCTTATTTAACCAAAAGACTTTTAGATAGTGTATCTGATTATAATGGAAATGATATTATTTTTACAGATGTTGCTTTATTGTATGAAATGGGGTGGAATCAATATTTCGATAAAGTTATTTTAGCTGATGTTGATTATAATATCCAAAAAAGTAGAGTTATGAAAAGAGATAATATATCTGGTGAAGATTTTGATAAAATTAATAATATTCAAATGAAAAGAGATGATAAGATAAAAAAAGTTGATTTTATTATAAACACAGATTGTAGTGAAGATGAATTAAAAAATAAATTAAAAGAATTAATAAAGGATATAAAAAATGCAAACAATTAGAGAAATTGTTTTTGATACAGAAACAACTGGTTTTGACCCTTTAACAGGTGACAGATTGGTGGAAATTGGTGCAGTTGAGCTTATTAATCATGTACCAACGGGAAGAACTTATCATCAATATATTAATCCTGATAGAGATGTACCTGAAGAAGTTGTTAAAGTGCATGGTTTAACTAATGAGTTTTTAAAAGATTATCCTTTTTTTGATAAAGTTGCACAAGATTGGGTTGATTTTATTGGTGATGATGGAATTTTAGTGGCCCATAATGCAACATTTGATATGAAATTTATAAATTATGAACTTAAAAAACTTGGATATGAAGAATATCAATGGGATAGAGTTGTTGATACTTTAGAAATAGCTAAAAACAAATTCCCTGGACAAAGAAATAATCTTGATGCTTTATGTAAAAGATTTGGTGTTGATAATTCTCAAAGAACTTTCCATGGAGCTCTTTTAGATGCTCAACTATTAGCAGAAGTTTATTTGGAATTATTAGGTGGTGCTGAGCCTACAATGGATTTGACCACAAATAATAAAATAAAAACAGATATACAAAGTGATAATATTGTTGTTAATAGAGTATATAGAGAACCTAGAGAGTTTTTATTTAGTGAAGAAGATAATAACACACATAGATCTTTTTTAGAAAAAAATATAAAAAATTCAATATGGCTTTCTGATGAAGTTATTAAAGATGAGGTAAATTAGGTGTTTTTTATTGATTATATTAATGGTAAAAAAATTGTAAGATCAGATTTAATTACAGAAGTAGAAAATTTTTTTACAACTAGGGATATTTGTATTCAATCTAGAGAATTTGATTTATCTGAAAATAAAAGAATTATTGAAGATTATTTAGGGCAAAAATTAGCTATAAATAAACCAGTGCATGGTGTTGATATTGCTGAAGTTATTGATGGTAAATATATATATGAAAATGTTGATGGTTTAGTTTTCAAAAAAGGAACAGCAGGACATTTGTATTTTGCAGACTGTGTTCCATTGATTTTTTATTGTAATGGTATGGCAATGATTTCACATGCTGGATGGAGAGGTACAGCTAGAAGTATGGCTAAACATTCTGTAGAAAAGTTTGTTAAAGATTATGGGTGTGAAAGAGAAAATATAAAAGCAATTATAGGTCCGGCTATTTGTTTGGGTTGTTATGAAGTTGGTGTTGATGTGTATGAAACACTTAAACTTACGGTTAAAAATAAAGAAAATATATTTTTTAAAAAAAATAATAAATATTTTGTAGATTTAAAAGGTATAAATAAACAGCAACTTTTAGAATGTGGTGTTAAACAAATAGATGTGTGTCCATATTGTACTAATTGTGGTGAAAAATTGTTTTATTCTTATAGATATGAAAAACAGACTAGTTTTAGACATAGTGCTATAGTTAAGGTGTAGTTTTAAAATTAATAATCTGAATATGTAATATATAGAGGTATTATTTTTGTATATGTAGTATAAAAAGAAAATTAGATACTACATTAATGGGTGTGATGTTTAAAAAATTCTTTGAATAAATATTTTAATAAAAAGTAAAAAACGTATCTCTCTGAATTTAAAGTAAGAAAAGAGAAATTTTTACTTGAATATTCTAAATAATTGTTATAAATTCGTGGCAGAATTTATTGTTCTGCTACATATAAGTGGTTTATGTGTGGCTGTTTTTAACTTAATATAAGCTGATAGGAGCTGATTAACCATGAGTAAATGGGTATATACATTTGGTAACGGCAACGCAGAAGGCGATGCTACAATGAAAAATCTCCTAGGCGGTAAAGGTGCTAACTTGGCAGAAATGAATAAAGTTGGTATGCCTGTTCCTCCAGGATTTACAGTAACAACAGAAGTTTGTACATATTATTACGATAATAACAAAACATATCCATCTGATTTGAAGGACCAAGTTCGTCAAGCAGTAGCATATGTTGAAGGTATTATGGGTAAGAAATTTGCTGATAGTGAAAATCCTTTGTTATTCTCTGTTCGTTCCGGTGCTAGAGTTTCTATGCCAGGTATGATGGATACAGTATTAAACTTGGGTTTGAATGATGAAACAGTTAAAGCTTTAGCAAAAGCTTCTGGTAGCGAAAGATTTGCTTATGACTCTTATCGTCGTTTTATCCAAATGTTCTCTGATGTGGTTTTGGGTGCTGATATTGATTTGTATGAAGAAGCTTTAGAAAATATGAAAAAATCTAAAGGATATGCTTCTGATACAGATTTGACAGCTGATGATTTAAAAGAATTAGTTAAAGAATATAAAGAAATCGGTAAAAAATTAGGTAAAGAAGTTCCACAAGATCCATGGGATCAATTATGGGCTGGTATTGGTGCTGTATTTGGATCTTGGATGGTTGATCGTGCTATTACATATCGTAAATTAAACAATATTCCTGGTGACTGGGGTACAGCTGTTAACGTGCAAACAATGGTGTTTGGTAATGCTGGTGATGATTGTGCAACAGGTGTTTGCTTCTCTCGTGACCCTGCAACAGGTGAAAATATTTACTATGGTGAATATTTAGTAAACGCACAAGGTGAAGACGTTGTTGCTGGTATTAGAACACCACAACCTATGGCTTCTATTAATGATGGTACATCTTTAGAAGAAAAATGGCCTCACTTGTATAAAGAATTAGTAGATGTTCGTAACAATCTTGAAAAACACTACAAAGATATGCAAGACATGGAATTTACAATCGAACATGGTAAGCTTTGGATGTTACAATGTCGTAATGGTAAGAGAACAGCAGCTGCAGCTGTTAGAATGGCTGTTGAGATGTATGAAGAAGGTATGCTTACTAAAGAAGAAGCTATCATGAGAGTTGGTGCTGATCAATTAGACCAATTATTACACCCAATGTTAGACCCTAAAGCTGAAAAGAAAGTTATTGCTACAGGTCTTCCAGCTTCTCCTGGTGCTGCTGTTGGTCGTGCAGTATTTAATGCTGAAGATGCTGAAGAATGGGCAAATAAAGGTGAAAAAGTTATTCTTATCCGTAACGAGACAAGTCCTGAAGATATTGGCGGTATGCATGCTTCTCAAGGTGTGATTACAGCTCGTGGTGGTATGACATCTCACGCCGCTGTGGTTGCCCGTGGTATGGGTACACCTTGTGTTTCTGGTTCTACAGATATTACTATTGATTATAAAACAAAGACAATGACAACAAAATCTGGTGTTGTTATTAACGAAGGTGACTGGGTATCATTAGATGGTGCTAAAGGTCAAATCATTGAAGGTAAAATACCAACAGTTCAAGTTGAAATGACAGGTAACTTTGGTAAATTGATGTCTTGGGTTGATGAGATCAAAACTATGAAAGTTCGTGCAAACGCTGAAACTCCAAAAGATGCTCAAACAGCTCGTAACTTTGGTGCTGAAGGTATTGGTTTGGCTCGTACAGAGCATATGTTCTTTGATGCAAATAGAATTGCTGATATGCGTGCTATGATTTTATCTTCAACTGAAGAAGGTCGTCGTAATGCTTTAGCTAACTTGTTACCATATCAAAAACAAGATTTTGTTGACTTGTTTACAATTATGGATGGTTTACCAGTTACTGTTCGTTTGTTAGACCCACCTCTACATGAATTCTTGCCACACACAGATGCTGAAATGCAAGAATTGGCAGATAAGATGGGAATGACTTTGGTTCAGGTTAAAGCTCGTGCTGAACAATTACACGAATTAAATCCAATGCTAGGTCACCGTGGTTGTCGTTTGGCTGTTACATATCCTGAAATTGCTGAAATGCAAGCTCGTGCTATTTTAGAAGCTGCTTTAGAATGTACTGCTAAAGGTATTAAAGTTATTCCAGAAATTGAAGTTCCATTGATTGGTTCTAAGAAGGAATTGGATATTGTTAAAAACGTTATCGATACAACAGCAGAAAAAGTATTTGCAGAAAAAGGTCAAAGAGTTGATTATCTTGTAGGTACAATGATTGAATTACCTAGAGCTGCTTTACAAGCTGAAAATATTGCAGAAACTGCTGGTTTCTTCGGTTTTGGTACAAACGACTTAACTCAAACAACATTAGGTATGAGCCGTGATGATACTGGTGCTATTCTTGATGAGTATAGAGCTAAAGGTGTTTATGTTGCTGATCCATTTGCATCTATCGATGTAGAAGGTGTTGGTAAACTTGTTAAACGCGCTTGTGTACATGGTCGTATGACAAATCCAGACATCCATTTAGGTGTTTGTGGTGAGCATGGTGGTGATCCTGCATCTATTGAATTCTTCAATTCTTGTGGTTTAGATTATGTATCTTGTTCTCCATTCCGCGTACCTGTTGCTCGTTTAGCTGCTGCTCAAGCTGCTGTTAAACAAAAAGGTCAACCTAAAGCTGTTGATGCCGTGAAAACAGGTTGTTGTTGCAAAGAAGCTTGCTAGTTTGCTAACATAAAACAAGAAAAAAATCCCCGCCAATTAAGCGGGGATTTTTGTATATATCTTTTATTTTTGTTTGAATTGATTAAATAATTATCTAAAGATATTTATATATAATATTTTTAAGGAGAAAAAATATGGAGATAGTTGATTTTAAAGATATAAATAAGGTTAAAGAAATTGTTTTATGTATTACTAAAGATATAAAAAAAGAATTTGGTAAAATTAAAAACATTAGTAAAGAAAACTTTTTAAAAGGATTTAATGATTGCTTTGTTGGATATTTGAAAAATGAATATACAAAGTTTGATGGTAGAGTTTCGCGTTGTAAATACTGGATATTTGCTGCGTATTCTATTTTTATTGGTTTTATTATTTCTTTTTTGGTTGCAATTTTTCCTTTTTTAGAAGTTTTATCAATATTGTATTTTTTGGTACTTTTAGTTCCTAGTGTTGGTTTAGGTGTTCGTAGATTGCATGATATTAATTTTTCTGGATGGTGGTTTGCTATAAGCCTTATTCCATACATTGGAGGGGTTGCTTTGGTGTTCTTATTTATGATACCAGGAGATAAAAAAGAAAATAATTTTGGAAGATAAAAAAAAGACCGGAAGACCGGTCTTTTTTTATAGTTTTAACAAGAATAATATAATAAGCGACGATATAACTATTGATGGGCCAAATGCACCTTGTTTTTGTTTTTTTATGTAGCATGATATAGCGAATATTGGACAGGATAGAAGTATAACATATGGAATAATTTCTATCCCCAACCAAGCGCCTATTGCGGATAATACTTTTATATCTCCACCACCAAAGTTATCTGGATGCTTTTTTATAAGTAATAATGATGCTATAACAGGTATTATATATCCAAAAATTGCTCCTAAAGAACTATTTGTTGTTGCAGAAATAATGTCTTCACCTAATAAATTTCCTGAGAATACAGCATAAGCAAAACCACCTAAAAGAAGAGGTGATGTTAGAATGTCTGGAAGGTACATTATTCTATTATCTATTTCCATTAATATTAATAACATTATAATGAAAAAAGATAACCAAGGTGTTTCGTTTAAGGTAGATGTTGTGTAATTTAAAAATAAAAGAGCAGAACAAACAACACCCCATCCTATGGAACGCATAAAATATCTATGATATAATTTTTTATAGGTTGGGTTTTGATTTTTTTTGTTTTTAGACACCTGTTTGTTTGGTGTAAAAATGCGATAAAGAGCATAAGCTAAAGTAGCTGGCATAAACTTTGCAAAACGTCTAGCTATATATGGTATTAAAGAACCTAAAATAAAACCTAAAAAAGCATATAACATTTTAAACTCCTGTATGTTGTTTATGTTATTTTAGGTTATAAAGGTAAAATAATCTTTAAGTTTTATATTAACCCCATTTTTTGAGCCGTAATAACTGCTTGTGTTCTGTTGTTTACTTTTAGTGAGCGCAACAAGGCGTTTATATGTAATTTTACAGTGGCTTCAGATACTCCCATATCGTAGGCTATTTGTTTATTTGACTTACCTTGAGCTATCAAATCTAACACTTGTGATTGCCTGTTTGTTAGATTCTTTTTTAAACATGTTTGATGAGGTGATGAATTATAATCTAATCCATTGTTTAGCATGATTGGAGGTATATATGTGCCTCCGTCTAAAATTAATTTTAAGGCTCCACTCAAAATATTGCTATCAGAACGTTTTGATATATATCCTTTTACACCATTTGATAATATTTTTTTTATATTTCTAGTATCTTCCGATGATGAAATTGCTACAATTTTTGTATATGGGGTTGTGGCTTTTATTTTATTTATTATTTCTATTGTGTTTAGTTCTGTTAAATCTATATCTAATATTAAAACATCTATAGACGGTTCTCTTGATAAAATTTTTTGCATTTCAGCAATAGAAGATGCTTGTATGATTGTTAAATCTTCTTTTATTTCTTTTAATCTTAAAGATAATCCATCTCTAAACAATGATTGTTCGTCCGTTATTAAAACCTTCATTTTCATCTCCTCAAAAATAAGGTGTTTGTAAAACGTAGTTGCAATATAAGTACGGATTATAAAATTTAAAGGTATTAGAGTTTTTATTTTTGCTCTGGAAGTATTAGAAGTTCAACACCTGCTTCTTTTAACATTTGTTCAGAGTATGTTATTTTATCTCTCCAAGTGTTTTGAGGGGTGTTTTTATCTATAACCAAAGGATTAGTTACAACAAGTTTTATACCTGATTGGATAATAGCTCTTGTGCAATCAGTACAAGGATAGTGTGTTGCATATAATATACATCCTTTAACTTGTGTTCCACATAAACATGCATTGTAAATAGCATTGCGCTCAGCGTGTTCAAAAAAGTCGTATTTTGTTGGACGTTCAAAACGTTCAAAAACTTCATCATCAACACCTCTTACAAAACCATTGTATCCAGTTGCTCTTATTTCTTTATCAGGACCAACAACAACAGCACCTGTTTTGGTTGATGTATCTTTAGACCATGTTGAAATCAGTTTTGCTAGTTCCATAAAACGATAGTGCCATTTCATTGTAAACATGTTTTTACTCCTGTTTTGGTTGGTTTGATGTTAGTTTATTCTTTGTTTTATTTTTTTACAAGTATTTTATACTGTTGTTTTTGTTTTTGGGAATGTTATATATATAAACAATGAAAGGGAGGTAATATGGGGAAAATTATAGATATTTATGCAAGAGAAATTTTAGATTCTAGAGGGAATCCTACTGTTGAAACAGAGGTTACTTTGCAATCTGGTGCAGTTGGGGTTGCATCTGTTCCATCAGGGGCTTCTACAGGAAAATATGAGGCGGTTGAGTTAAGAGATGGTGATATAAATAGTTTTTTTGGTAGAGGGGTAAAAAAAGCAATATATAATGTAAATAATGTTATAAGAGAAAAATTAAAAAAAATTGATGCAGTAAATCAAGAAGAAATAGATGAATTAATGATTAATCTTGATGGAACAGAAAATAAATCAAACCTTGGATCTAATGCTATATTATCTGTCTCTTTAGCGGTGGCAAAAGCTCAAGCTAATGAATTAAGAGTTCCATTATATCAATATTTAGGAGAAGGAAAGGGGTGTGTATTACCTGTTCCTATGATGAATATTTTAAATGGAGGTAAACACGCAGATAATCTTTTAGATTTTCAAGAATTTATGATTATACCTGTTGGAGCAAATTGTTTTGCTAATGCGGTTCAGATGGGGGCTGAAATTTTTTATACACTAAAAAAGAATCTTAAAAAATCTGGTTTTAATACAAATGTTGGTGATGAGGGTGGTTTTGCTCCAAATTTAAGAACAACGGAAGAGGCATTAGATTTTATTGTTAATTCTGTTATAGATGCTGGGTATATTATTGGTAAAGAGGTTGTTTTAGCTTTAGATGTTGCAGCTTCTGAACTTTTTTGTGATGGAAAATATAATTTAGTTGGTGAAAAAAAGTGTTTATCATCTGATGAAATGATTAAATATTTTTGTGAGTTATGTAATAAGTTTCCTATTTTTTCTATTGAGGATGGTTTAGGGGAAGATGACTGTATGGGTTGGAAGAATTTGACAGCAGAATTGGGTAAGAAAATACAATTAGTAGGAGATGATTTATTTGTTACAAATCCATATCGTTTACAAAAAGGAATTAAAAACGGGATAGCTAATTCTGTTTTGATTAAAATTAATCAAATAGGTACATTAACTGAAACACTTAAAACTATAGATATAGCTAAAAACAATAACTATAAAGTTATTGTTTCTCACCGATCTGGCGAAACGGAAGATACAAGTATTGCTGATATAGCTGTTGCAACAAATTGTGGTCAGATAAAAACTGGGGCGATATCTAGAACAGATAGAGTTGCTAAATATAATCAACTTATTCGTATAGAGGAAAGGCTGAAAGATAGAGCTAAATATGCTGGTGATTTTTTGAAAAATAAATGATGTTGTTTTGTATATAAAAACACCCCTTTTTAGGGGTGTTTTTTGATTGTATATTTTGTTAGAGGTTGCGAGTTGACACAGCCTCTAGTAATTTTTTACTAGCTTCTTCAACAGAAGTATTATCATATATAGCTACCTCACTTGCTAAACGCTCAACAGCTTGTTCATAAATTTGACGCTCACTATATGATTGTTCTGCAAGATTTTCATTACGATGTAAGTCGCGAATAACTTCTGCAACAGCAATAGGGTTTCCTGAGTTTATTTTGTTTTCATATTCTTGCGCTCTTCTTGACCACATAATTTTTTTGATTCTTGGTTTTCCTTTTAATGTAGCGAGAGCTTCTTTCATTGTTAAGTCGTCAGATATTTTACGTAAACCTACTTGGCCAAGTTTTGCCATTGGAACACGTAAAGTCATTTTATCTTTATCAAAATTAACAACGAGTAGCTCTAACTCACTACCTGCGATAGTTTGTTTGGCAATGTTAGTTACTTTACCAACGCCATGTGTTGGGTAAACAACATACTCGCCAGAGTTAAAGTTGACAACGGTGTTTTTCTTCATCTTTAAATGATCTCCTTAGATTAGTTTGTAACTTTTCTGTGAAAACATCGTGACTATATCACATTTTTTAAAACAAATCTAGACCTAAATTTAAAAAAAATAAAAAAATTTTTAATTATTTTAAAATGTTGTTAAAAACAATTATTTAGGAAATAGGTTTGTTTGTTTTAAAGCCTCACCTATAACCATTACAGCAGAAACAGCGACATTTATTGACCGTGCGTTTTGATTCATTGGTATAGTAATTCTTGCATCTGCAAGTTCGTGTATACTTTCTGGGACTCCCGCACTTTCTCTTCCCATTAATATTATGTCATTAGGTTTAAATTTGAAATCTGTGTATGGTTTTGTTGATTTTGTTGTCATTAAAATGATGCGACCGTATTCATTTGGATGGTCTTTTCTGTAATCAATAAAATCTTGCCATGAGTTGTGTCTTTTATATGAAGCAAGGTGTAGGTAATCCATACCTGCGCGCTTCATGGCTTTTTCATTAAATATAAAACCACATGGTTCGATAATATCAATAGGTAAATCCAAGCAAGCACCAAGCCTTAGCAGTGTTCCGGTGTTTTGAGGTATATCTGGTTGAAAAAGGGCTAATCTCATTTTAATTTGGCTTTATAATGTTATCTTTTTTTGTTTTATAAATTGTAGCAAAGTCAACAGGTGCAAGTAATAGTGGTGGCATATTAGCTTCAGCTAGGTTTGATGCTATAATTTGACGAGCAAATGGGAATAATAATTTTGGTATTTCAATAAACAATACTGGTTCTACTTGCTCTTCAGGAAGTTTTACAAGATTGAGGGAGCCATATGATAATTCAAAAATGAATAATTTTTCTTTTTCTATATCTGCATTGATGCGAATATTTAGAACAACTTCGAACATGTTGTTTTCTTTTTTCTTAACATCTATGTTTAATTCTATGCCAATTTGTGGTTGAGTGGATATTTTTGTGTATATTTCTGGAGCTCCAGGCACTTCAAGTGACATATCTTTAATATATTGTGATACAATAGATACAATGTGTTGTTCGTTGTTATTTGTCATATTTTCCTCTCTAAATATAATTATTTTATAGATAATATAAACTTTTATTTTTATACGTCAAATATAATAGTTGATAATAAAGATATTTAGGCTTATATTTATATTAAATTTAATAGAGGTGGTAAATGTCGGGATATTTAGATATTATATTTTTATTGGTTTTAGTTGTTGTAATTTTTAGTAAACTAAAAAGCGTGCTAGGTAGTGATGCTGAAGACACAAAGGTTATTATTGTACCTAAGGAACAACTTGAACGTGTGTATAAGGAAATGAAGAAAAATACAAATAGAGTTACCAATAAAGGGGGAGATATAAACAACATGACTCCTCTTGATAGAGAGTTATTTAAAATTCCTAATTTTGATAAAAATTCTTTTATAAAAGGGGCTCAAAAGGCTTTTGAGGTTATTCTTAGTTCTTTTAGCAAAGGTGATAATAAAACACTTTCTATGTTGGTAAATAAAAACCTATTAAAGAAGTTTGAGAACGTTGTTGATTTTCGTAAAGAAAATGGCATAACATCTGAAACTGACCTAATTGGTTTTATTGAGACTGAAATAGAATCCGTTAGATTTGTGGAAGATAAAGTTAATATTGTTGTTAAGTTTGTTAGTGAGCAGATTA
This sequence comes from Alphaproteobacteria bacterium, assembly GCA_045633945.1. GTDB lineage: Bacteria > Pseudomonadota > Alphaproteobacteria > RF32 > CAG-239 > CAG-267. The sequence goes on along the minus strand of JAZQZH010000016.1, from coordinate 57,749 downwards.
ATCTTTTGAAAAATGCAGATGGAGAAATTATAGAAGGGGATGAAAATTATATTCAAACTATTTCTGATGTTTGGACGTTTGAGAAGGTTTTAGATTCTAAAACAAATAATTGGTTATTGTGTTCTACGAAAAAATGTTGAGACGTGTACTTGTTTTTTTATTATGCCTTGTGGCTAGTTCTTGCTCTATTGATAAAAAAGAGTATATAGGAGGTTTTGGTCTTAAAAAAACAAAGTTTTCTGAATTAAAAAAATGGGATAATGATGATCTTTTGTTGTTTGATAAAACTATAAAAACTGTATGTAGAAAAATAGAATCAAATAGTGCAAAAAAATTTAAGAGTGATGTTTTTGAATATTCTATAGATGAATATAAAAAGCATTGTAGAAAAATAAATAAATTAAACAATACGGCTGATATTAAGAAATATATAGAAAAAAACTTTGAACCATATTTGGTTTTATTTGATGGAAGTGATGTAGGTAAATTTACATCGTATTATGAAGCGGAAATTAGAGCTAGTTTTTATAAAGATGATAAATATATATATCCAATTTATGGTAAGCCTAATGATTTAGTGGAGGTAAATCTTAGAGATTTTAATATAAATCTGCCTAATGAAAGATTGTTAGGGAGAGTAGAAAAAGGGAAGCTTGTTAAATATTTTACAAGAAAAGATATTGAGTTAAATGGGGTTGATGCTCCTGTTGTTTTATGGGGTGACAATCTTGTTGATATTTATATAATGCAGATACAAGGGGCAGCGGTTGCAACCCTTCCTGATGGAAAAAAGATTAGAGTTGGATATGCTGATAATAATGGACACAACTTTAGGGGAATCGGATCTATATTGTTAGAAAGAGGACTTATTAAGCCACAAGATGCATCAATGTCAAAAATTCGTAAATGGCTTAATAAAAATGGTGCAAAAGCTATAGAAAACATGAGAATTAATAACAGGTTTATTTTTCATAAAATAGTTGATGCTGAGGGGCCTATTGGTGCTTTTGGTGTTCCTTTATTTGCGGGTCGAGGTATGGCTGTAGATAAATCGTACATACCATTGGGAACTATTTTGTGGTTAGAAACCGATAGTCCTGTAGGAAAATTAAATAAACTTGTTATTGCTGAGGATGTCGGTAGCGCTATTAAAGGCGCTATAAGAGGTGATTATTTTTGGGGACATGGTGAAAATGCTTTAGAGTATGCTGGAAAAATGAATAATGTTGGCAGATATTTTGTTGTTCTGCCAAAAGATTCTGTGGTGAATATATATGGTAGATGAATGTTGGGAAGATGTTGTTAAAGGCGTTGTGCCTATTAAACACAATAAGTATACTTATGAAATAACACAAAAAGAAATTAATCTAAATAATAAAAAAGATAAAACAGTTGCTTTTAGTGCTTTATCAAAGGGAAAGCCTGTTAAAAAAGATGATTTTACCCAGATGGATGGCTCTTTAGCCAAACGTTTTAAAAGAGAAAGTTTTAAAGTTGATGATGTTTTAGATTTGCATGGTATAACAGAAAAAGATGCCCATGAAAAAGTATTAGATTTTATTATTTCTAGTTATAATAGCGGTCTGCGCTGTGTTTTAATTATAACAGGTAAAGGTGTTGATGATGAGATTTTTAGTACAAAAGGTGTGTTGAGGAAGTCTGTTCCTTTGTGGTTATCTTCAGAGGATGTTGGCTCTTTGATTTTAGCTTATAAAAACCCTTCTGAGGCATTAGGGGGGGCTGGTGCTTTATATATTTTACTTCGAAAAAAGATAAAATAGTATTTTAAATACAGTGCATTTTATTTAAATACTATATTTAAATATATTTTTGACAATTTTGGCAAAAAATATATTGAAAATATAAAAGAAATGTGATATTGTTGTGATGTTAAATACTATAGCATGTTGATTATTTTAGAGTTATTGTGAAATTGTCTTACCAATAAAGAGTCAATCATTAAGAGCCTTAAATTAGATCAATGTGTTTTTTTGAATAAATTAAAAAAACAATCATAAACTATGAGAAATTTATTTGTTAAGGCTACAATGATGGTAGTCCTTGCATTTGTTGCTGTAAGCGCAAGTGCTCAAAATGAAGGGGTTAAAGTTTCTGGAAAAAAGCAACTAGAACTTCGAATTGCTGAGAGGTATAGAAATACTACAACAGATTCGCTGACCATGACTGAGCAGGAGAGTATTCTTAGAGGGGATACTAGAGTCTTTGATCCTGAGCACCGTAATATGCTTGGATGGCAACGACACAACTTTAGTATTGTGCCTCTTGTAGGTTGCAACTATGTTGATCGCCAGTTAAATCCAAGTGTTACTCTTAGAGGTATGTTTGAAACGTGTCATCAGATTGTTGAAGTTGAGGCAACGTTTTCTCGCCAAAAACATACTGTTGAGTCGTTGGGCTACGGCACCAACTATGCGACTTGGCAGTTTAGAGCAAACTTTGGTTACAAGATATGGCAGGACAGACTTTGTCGCAATTATTTAGCGATAGTTGTTGGTGCTGGCTATGGTTTGCAACAGACAGATAAAAGAGAGGCTCAGTTCTATTCAAAAAACTTTGGTTTTACTGGTGGCGCTGGTCTTAGAATATCTGCAAGTTTGGCTCCTAGAGTAAAGTTTGTTTGCGAGGGTGGATATAATATCTATCCGAGAGTTATTCACTCTCATGGTAAGCAAGACTTTAAGCACTCGGGTCCATATATAAACACGGGTGTTGCGTTTATGTTTAGACCTAAGTAGTAGCGTGTTTAGGGTGAGTTATCTCACCCTTTTTTATTTTAAATACGATGTGTTTTGTTTAAATACTATGTTTTTTAGATAAATTTTGACAATTTTGGCAAAAAGGTGTTGAAAATATAAAATATATATGGTAAAATCGTGGTGTTAAAATATGTGACATGTTGATTATTTTAGAAGTTATTGTGAAATTGTCTTACCAATAAAGAGTCAATCATTAAGAGCTTTAAATTAGATCAATGTGTTTTTTTGAATAAATTAAAAAAACAATCATAAACTATGAGAAATTTATTTGTTAAGGCTACAATGATGGTAGTCCTTGCATTTGTTGCTGTAAGCGCAAGTGCTCAAGAGTCTAGAGTTATTAATGGTATGACACTTCATACCAATGAGTGGTCGGAGGCTTCGATTAAGGGGTATCTGACAGAACATTCTAAAGACACCTTGCGTGTTGTAAACAGAATTGAGGTTTTTGATTCTTCTACAACGTACTATGTTTCAAAGTATTTCGTTGGCAGCGATGGGCGATTTAAGATGGCTAACGATACTTTTGTGGTGCGTGAGGTTTATCTTGATGAAGAGGGTCTTTATCAGAAGCAGCTTGATACACGTGTTGTAGAGAGTTTGTATAATGATAGATTTAGAGATACTTATTACGCTTATGTTGATGGGCTTAAAGGTGTTTCAGATGACGATAAGGATGCTGGTAAGATTGTCCAAAAGGCTGCAGATAAGTATGGTTGGGACCTTAACATCTATGCTGGATGTCAGGTTTCTTCTGATCTTGTTTCGCCGATTGGTGGTGTTGGTGTTAGATTTTCACAGCCCTATTGGACTGTTGGTCTTAGCGCTGAGTACGGCTGGTCAAAGTTTACGGAGTATTCTGCAAACCCAGGCAAGAGGTATAATACTTATCGAACAGAGCTTATTTTTGGTGTTCGCCCATTTAAGCTTGATGCTTTTGATCAGCACAGATTATTTGCCTTTGCTGGTTTGGGTTTTGAGTATTACGGAACTAACAGCGTACCAGTGATAGATGGAAATTATGAGACCTTTATCACATCATGGGGCAACTATCTTTATCCAACTGCAGGTATTCGATATGAGTATCGTATGTTTGCAACGGGTAATAGTGTCTCGTTCGATGTTGGCTGGAGATACCATAGTGGTATCGTGCTTAACGAGAGCCCGATCACGAGCAGTTCGCTCTATGTGAGAACGTCATTTAACTTTGGTCTTTATAAGAACAGGGTTAAGAACATCTCGAACAAGGAGCTGAGAGCCTTGAAGGCTTTTTAGTATTAATTAGCAGAGAAAATGGTTTTTTCCATTTCTCTGCTTTTTTGTTGAAAAAGATAAAAAATAGTGCTATAATACTTTTGAAATTAAAAATTATTTATATATGAGAAGTTATGTTTTTGCGATATTAGCAATGTTTGTTGCTGGTGTCGTTTGTTCAGAAAGAGCGGTTGCTCAAGATCGCTATGATGGTGTTTATTTGTCTTTTGGCTCAGGTGTATCGATTGTTAAAGGACAAACATCTCCGATTGCTAGTCTGAGGGTTGGTGCAGAGTATAGTTTTATCCTTGGTGAGGCTGAAGTTTCATATTTATCTATGAAACAGAGTAATGGCTTAGACCATAAGGATTTATCAACCATGACTGTTGGTGTTAATCTTGGTATGAAGTTTATTCAGGGTGATAGGGGATATCTTGCAGCTATTGTTAGTACAGGTTATTCTTTACAGGAGGATTGGCACAGGGGATACGATTGTTGCTTCTATGATTATTGTTGTTATAATTATGGTTGCGACGGACGTTTTTATAGACATCACGAGAAGCCTTATTTTGGTTTTGGTCTATCTGGAGCGGTTGATATTACAAGTCGTTTTGGTTTGTATGTGGATGCGCGCTACCAAACAATGCCTTTTGGTGGTAGAGGCAAAAATTGCTGGGGGTGGCTGATAAACGGAGGCATGAGGTTTTATTTCTAAAATTACGGTGGATTTTTCCACCGTTTTTTTGTTGAAAAAAGCAAAACTAACATTATATCTGTTTTGTTTTTTAATATGGAGGATTTTATAATGTTTAAATTTTTTTTAGGGTGCTTGTCTGTTGTAGCGATAGCGTTATTTGTTAATAAAGCTATTGCTGAAAATGATGAATCAGGGTACATTAGCGGTGTTGTAATTTCTGAAACAATTACACCATCATCGCCAGGTGATACTGATATGCAACCTTTACCAGAAGATGAAGGTGTTATGGTTGCTCCTACACAGTCTTCTAGTTCTATGGTGCCTGTTTTGGAAGAAGATGATACAGTTGTTATTGAAAGTGATAATTAGTGTATAAAAAGAAACCCCTCAAGTAGATACCTGAGGGGTTTTTAGTGTTTTGTTGAAGATTATTCTTTATTCTTCAATGCTTCACCTAAAGCATCACCCAAAGCAGAACCAGAAGATTGAGCATTTGAATATTCTTCAATAGCTTTCTTTTCTTCTTCTGCTTCAAAAGCTTTAACTGAAAGGCCTAATTTGGCATTTTTGCGATCAACAGAAGTTAATTTAGCTTCTAATACATCGCCTTCGTTGTAGCTTAATGGGTCGTTATTTTCTTTAGATAAGTCTGCTTTTTTAATTGTAGCAGAAACACCTTGAACTGTTACTTGTACGCCTTTGTCATCAGCGCCTGTTACAATAGCTTTAACAATGTCACCTTTTTTCAAAGTTTCTAATGTCATAGCAATATTGTTTTCAGACATTTGCTTAATACCAAGGCTGATGCGTTCTTTTTCTACATCAACATCGATGATTTTGGCTTCAATTGTTTGACCTTTGGTGTAGTCTTTGACAGCTTCTTCACCAGATTTTTCCCAAGAAATATCTGATAAGTGAATCATACCATCAATTTCATCAGATAAACCAATAAATAAACCAAATTCTGTGATGTTTTTGATTTTACCTTCAATAACTGAACCAAGTGGGTGTTCTTCAATGTATGCAGCCCATGGGTTAGGAGTGCATTGTTTGATACCAAGACTAATACGACGCTTGTCGATATCAACTTCTAGTACTTTTACTTCAACTTCTTGAGATGTTGAAACAATCTTTCCTGGGTGAACATTTTTACGTGTCCAGCTCATTTCTGATACATGTACTAAACCTTCAATACCATCTTCTAACTCAATGAATGCACCGTAGTCAGTGATGTTTGTAACTTTACCGTTGTAAATTTCACCAACTTGGAATTTGTCTGCAACAGCTTGCCATGGGTCGTTTTCTAATTGTTTCATACCAAGGCTGATGCGTTGAGTATCTTCATTGAATTTAATAACTTGTACTTTAATTGTTTGACCTAAAGACAAGAGTTCTGCTGGGTGGTTAATTCTCTTCCAAGAAATATCTGTTACGTGTAACAAGCCATCAACACCACCTAAATCAATAAATGCACCATATTCTGTGAGGTTTTTAACAATACCTTCAAGAACTGCACCTTCTTTGATTGTGTCGATGAGTTCTGCTCTAGCAGATGCGCGTGTTTCTTCTAATACAACACGGCGAGATACAACGATGTTGCCACGAACCTTATCCATTTTTAAGATTTGGAATGGTTGAGAAATACCCATTAATGGAGCAATATCCTTAATTGGGCGAATATCGATTTGTGAACCAGGTAAGAAAGCAATAGCACCGTTAAGATCAACAGTGAAACCACCTTTAACACGACCGAAGATAACACCGTTAACTCTTTCGTTGTTGTTCATTAATTTTTCGAGATCTTGCCATACTTCTTCACGGCGAGCTTTTTCACGAGATAATACGATGTTGCCATCTTTATCTTCGTATCTATCAACGAGAACTTCTACAACGTCACCAACATTGATGTCGTCATTTCTACCAAATTCACGTAAAGGAATGCGTCCTTCAGACTTTAAACCAACATCAACGATTGCAAAGTCATCAGTTACACGGATAACAGTTCCTTTCATAACAGAACCAACAATACCTTTTTCACCGAATTGTTCATTTAACAAGTCAGCGAAGCTTTCTGTCATTTCAGGAATCATAATTTCTGCAGTATTTGCCATTATTTTAATTTTCAAAAAAATGCCAGACCTTCCATATTTGAAGCGGACTTGTGCATATTAAAAACGCTTCTTTATGCTGCACCACATAAAGAGTTGATTGTTTTTAATATTTAAAACCTAAAAAGTCAAGAAAAATATGGGTAAAAACAATATTTAAGCTATGTTATACCTTGTGTGGTAGTCGCTTATATATAAAATCACTAATACGGTTTGGTAAAATACTTAAAAACCAGGTGGCAAAGCGCATTGGCCAAGGGAATGCGATTAATCCAATATTTTTTTCAATTCTTTTTGCAATAAGTTCTGCTGCAGGCTCTGCCTCCATGAAAAATGGCATGGGGCAGTTGTTGTTATCTGTTATACGAGAGCGAACAAAACCTGGGCAGATGGTGTTAACTTGTATGTTGTGTTCTAATAGGCTTAAACGTAAAGACTCGCCATAGGCTTTAAGGCATGCTTTTGATGCGCTATAAGATGGGCATGAAGGTAAACCATGGTATCCAGCTATTGATGATGTTATAGCAATAATTTTGTTGGCATCTTTGCGTTTTTTATAAATTTCTATAGCTGGGGTTATAGTGTTTAGAGCCCCCATAATGTTTATGTTGAAAGTTCTGTGAATGTTTTCAGGTGTTTCTTCTAGAGTTGCAACACCAGCGTTTGCAAAAATTAAATTAAGGGGGGTGTTGCTTTCTGCTTCGTTAATCCACTTTTCAACATCTTCTCTTTGGGCTACATCTAATATTTTTGTGTGAACTTTTGCAGATCCAAGTGTTTGACAAATTTCTTTAACCTTATCTAGTCTATCTTTGTTTCTTCCACAAAGATAGAGGTTTTGTGTAGATGGTTGTTTTGCATAATAAAAAGCTAGAGCTTCGCCGATACCAGATGAAGCGCCTGTTAGTAAGATATTTTTAATAATCATGGTGTAATCCTTAAAATAAATCTTTATTTGTATGTTTTATGCTATATATTAGATTATAACTTTTGTAAAGAATTATAGTTTTTATAGGGGAATAACTTGATGAAAAACAAAGAAATACAAAGACAAGGAAGTATGTTTATTTTTTCTGCTCCTAGTGGTGGTGGTAAAAGTTCTGTTATAAAAAGATTGTTAAAAGAACTAGATAATATTGAGCTATCTGTTTCTGTTACAACAAGAGCAAAAAGAGATGGTGAAATAGATGGGGTTGACTACTTTTTTATATCTGAAGATGAATTTAAGAACCTAGTTAAAAATGAAGCTTTATATGAGTATGTTGATTCTGATTTTGGACCAAAATATGGAACACCAAAAGAAAAAATAGATAATCTGCTTTCTTTGGGGAAGGATGTTATTTTGGATTTGGATTATCCGGGGGTTGTGCAGTTGAGGAAATTGGCTGGGAATCGTGTTAAGGCTATTTCTTTTATTCCTCCTTCTGTTAGGATTTTAAGAGAGAGATTGGAAAATAGGGGAACTGATTCTAAAGAAGTGATTGAGAAAAGAATGAGTATGGCTGAAAAGCGAATAAGAGAGTGTGAATATTATGATTTTGTAGTTGTGAACGATAATCTTGATAAAGCTGTGAGTGAGGCTAAAGCGATTATATGCGCAACAAGACTCGAAAAGAAAAATCTAGTTGGGTTGAATGATTTTGTAGATGATGTTTTAGGCGATAAATAATATGGTTAAAATATTTAATTCTATAGTAGAGCTAATTGGTAAAACACCTCTTTTGAGGCTTGGAAATTTAACAACAAAAATGAGGTTAAATGCTGAAATATTAGCAAAGTGTGAAATGTATAATCCATTGTTTTCAGTAAAAGACAGAACAGCTTTGTCTATGATTGAAGAACAGGAAAAAAAGGGAATAAGCAAAGATACTGTTTTTGTTGAGGCAACGTCTGGTAATACCGGAATAGGTCTTGCGGGTGTTTGTGCTTCCAAGGGTTATAAGTTGATTATTGTTATGCCTGAAAATATGTCTAAGGAGAGAATAAAATTAATGAAACACCTTGGGGCTGAGGTTATTTTAACCCCTGCAGATGAGGGAGTGATTGGGGCTATAAATAAGGCCAATATTTTAAAACAAAGAAGTGATAATGTTGTTATTTTGAGCCAGTTTGAAAATGAAGCTAATCCTAATGCTCATCGAATGGGGACGGCAATGGAAATTTTGGAAGATACCGCTGGTGATTTTGATGTGTTGGTTGCGGGGGTTGGAACTTCTGGCACAATAACCGGCCTTGCTTCTGTTTTAAAAACATATAACAAAGATCTATATGTTGTTGCTGTTGAGCCTAAAGGTAGTGCTGTTTTGAGTGGAGAAAATAGAGGAGACCATAAACTTCAAGGGATTGGTGCTGGATTTATTCCTCTTTTGTATAAGAAAGAACTTATTGATGAAGTTATAGCGGTTTCGGATGAAGATGCATTGGAGATGACGAAGCTAGTGGCTAGAGTTGAAGGGCTGCCAATAGGTATATCTGCTGGTGGTGCTGTTTTTGCTGCAACAGAGGTGGCTAAAAGAAAAGATTTTACAAATAAAAGAATTGTTGTTATTTTACCAGATAGTATAGAAAGGTATCTTTCTATTGATGATATTTAAGGATTTTTTGATATGATGAAGCCAAACTCTATTTTGGGTGGATATTTGATTAAACAAACAATATTGAACTTTTTGTTTGTTTTTGGAGTTATATGTGCGATTATTATGATGTTTGATATGATAGAGATTTTGCGCAGAACCTCAGGAAGAAATGATGTTTCAGTATTGTTTTTGCTAAAATATGTTGTGGCTAAGCTACCTGAGACGGTTGATAGGGTTATACCTTTTATAGTGATGATTGCAACGATGATTACTTTTTGGAAAATTAGTAAAACCAATGAGTTTGTTATAATTAGAGCGGCAGGGGTTTCTATATGGGGTGTTTTGATGCCTGTTTTATTAGCAGTATTTGGTATAGGTGTTTTTTGGGTTACTATAGTAAATCCTTTTTCTTCAAAAATGTATGAGCTTAAAGAAACTTTATCATATAGACTTTCTACAAATAATCCTAATGCCTTTTTGTTTTCTAATAAGGGTTTGTGGATTAGAGAGGGGGCTCGCGATGGTAGCGGAGGAGTGGTTGTTATTAATGCAGATAATCTTAGTTTAAAAGATGGCGTGTTGTGGTTACATGATGTTAGTATAATGGAAGTTGATGAAAAAACTCAAATTAAAAGAAGGATTGATGGCTTTGTGGCAACTTTAGAGGAAGGTTACTTAAATTTGAGAGATGTTAGAATTTATAGAGCCGGTCAAGAGATAGAAGTTGTAAACAATATAGCGTATCCAACAGAAATGAATATACAAAGAATTAAGGATAATTTTATCGACCCAGAGGCAATTTCTTTTTGGAGTTTGCAGGATACTATAGATTTTTATGAAGCATCTGGTTTTTCTGTGTTGAGGTATAAGATGAGATATTTAGCACTTCTTTCTTTGCCATTTTTATTGATGGCGATGGTTTTAGTAGCGGGAATATTTTCTCTAAAAGCCAGTCAGAGACAAGGCGGAGTGTTTTGGATGATTGTTTGTGGTATTGCAACAGGGTTTGGTGTGTATTTTATATCGCAAGTAGTGTCTTCTTTTGGTGTTAATGCGTATATACCTGCGTGGTTTGCGGTGTGGGCGCCGGCAATGATTATTTCATCGGTTAGTATTTCTGTTTATTTACATAAAGAAGAGTAGCTGACATAGTATCAAACAATAACACCCTAAAAAATCTTGGGGAGTGATTGTTTTGTGCTTATTAAAATATTTGCCCAATTTCTGGTGGGATTTTAGTTGGTCGCATTGTTGTGATATTTAAAAATACTAGATTTATTTCTAGTTCACAAATAATGGTGTCTTGTTTATATATTTTTTGTTCCATTTTTAGTGATGCCCCTCTTAGTTCTGTTACTTTGCAAGTAACATTTAGTGCATCATCTAATTTTGCTGGTGTTTTATAGCTTATATGACAATCTTTTACAACAAAACCTAAACCTTGTTGTTTTAACATGTCGTCTTGATTTTTACCCACAAGACGCAAAAACTCTGTTCTAGCTCTTTCTGCAAATTTTAGGTAATTAGCATAATAAACTATACCCCCTGCATCTGTGTCTTCGTAATATACGCGAACAGGAAAAGAAAATGTTTTATCTTCGAATAATTGTCCTTTAATTACTGGGGTTTCGTATGTCATATTTTAAAATCCTAAATCATCTATAAAACTAATTTGGTTGTTGTTTTTGGAGTTTTTTACGCCGAGATATTTGCAACCTTGTTCTGAAAGAACTCGTCCTCTTGGTGTTCTTTGGAGAAAACCAAGTTTTAATAAGTATGGTTCTATTACCTCTTCTATAGTGTCTCTCTCTTCTGATAATGCAGCGGAAAGAGTGTCTGCGCCAACAGGACCTCCTCCATAATTTTTTGCTATACAGTTAAGATAGCGGCGATCAAACTCATCTAGTCCATAAGGGTCAACATCTAAAAGACTTAAAGCTTTGTCTGCAATACTTGAATCTATCTCTACATTGCCGGCAACAGCACCAAAGTCTCTTACTCTTTTTAGAAGTCTTCCCGCTATTCGAGGCGTTCCTCTTGAACGTTTAGCAACTTCCATTGCTCCGTCATTTGATATTGGCATATTTAATAATTTTGCACCTCGTTGAACTATCTTTTTTAGGTCTTCATGATTATAAAAATCCATTCGTAAAGGTATTCCAAATCTTTCACGAAGTGGTGTAGATACCAATCCAGAGCGAGTGGTTGCTCCAACTAGTGTGAATGGCTGTAGGTCTATTTTTACGGAGCGAGCAGAAGGCCCCTCTCCGATAATTATATCTAATTGGAAGTCTTCCATAGCGGAATATAAAACCTCTTCTATCGCAGGATTTAATCGATGAATTTCATCGATAAATAAAACATCTTTTGCTTCGAGATTTGTTAATATTGCTGCAAGATCACCTGATTTGGTAATCATTGGAGCGGAGGTTGCTTTAAATCCAACACCTAACTCTTTTGATATGATATTTGAGAGTGTTGTTTTACCTAAACCAGGAGGTCCGTATAATAAAACGTGGTCTAGAACCTCTCCTCTTTGTTTGGCTGATTGTATGAATACTTTTAGATTTTGACAAACTTTGTCTTGCCCAATAAACTCATCTAGAGTTGATGGTCTTAGGTTTATGGCAATAGGAGAGCCGCCCTCATCTATAGAGAGTTTTTCTGCACTTAAAAGTCTTTCTTGTTTATTTTGCATAAGTTCTCCTATTTATTAAATTCTTTTAAAGCTAAACGAATAAGTGTTCCAAAATCTGCATCTTTATTGTGTAGGCAAACTGTTGAAGCAACTCGGTGTGCATCAATTTTTTGGTAACCTAGGTTTGTTAGGGCAGATGTTAGATCTTCTGTTTTTGAATAAGTTTCATCGTTTTGTTGTTCAATTATTGAAGTTAATTGTTTTGGTTCTTTTTCATCTTTAAATACAGTGTTTAAATTGTTTGATGAAAGATATTCAACAGGAATGGTAACAATTTTATCTTTTAATTCTGTTACCAATCTTGTTGCTAATTTAGGACCTACACCGGATGCTCTTAAGAAAGGGGTTTTGTCTTGAGCAGAGACAGCTTGCGATAACTCCGCAGGACTTAAAGTGCTTAAAATAGCTAAGCAAACTTTCCCGCCAACACCTTGAATTTTTGTAAGAGTGTTAAACCATTCTTTTTCCCAAGGGGATTGGAAGCCAAATAAAGTTATGCTATCTTCTTTTATTACTGTTTCTATGAGTAAAGTAGTGTGTTCTCCCTGAGTTAGTTTTGAGAGAGTTTTAGAAGATGTGTTAACTAGGTATCCGACACCGTTTACATCTATAATACAGCAGTCTTCACCTATGTTATCTATAATACCTTTTAGTTTTGCTATCATTTGTAAATCCTTTGTCGTTTAGATATTATAAAAATTAACTTTACTATTCAAGAGCTTTTTTTGTATACCCCCCTTTTTTTCATGTTTTTAGATATTATGTTTTGGTGGGATTTAATATAAAAAAGGGGTGAATATGAAAAGAAGTATAGTTTTTTTGTTTAGCTTAATTATGTGCTTTTCTAACACAAACGCAAAGGCACAAGGAGTTTTTGATAATTATCAAGATTTTAAAAATAGGATAAATAAAAAGTATGGTTTTGATTACAGCGTTGATGTTTCTATTTTAGAGCAAAGAACATCACCTAATGGAAAAAATAACGCTGTTCAAGGATATTTGTATCCATCTTTTAGCTGGGAGATGTTTAATAACAAAAACGGGGTCGGTACATTAAACTTTGCATATACGGTAATTCGGTATGGAAATCATAATGCAAGTGATTTAGGTAATAACTCTGGTTTTGTTACTCCTATAAATGATTATTCAAGTGGAGAAAATGAGTTTAATGAACTTTATTATACATATCAATTTGGTGGAAAATATGATTGGCTGACACTCGGTTTGGGGCATTTTCCTTTATATAATTTTGATGGAACGGATTATGATGCAAATCAGCAAATTAACTTTTTAAATGAGGCCTTGTCGCAAAATGCTTCGGCATCATATACACAAGCCGGGTTGGGTTTTTATGCTCAAATTAATCCTAATGATGAATGGACCATTGCTTTGGGAGGACAAGATGGGACAAATATTGATGCGCAAAGTATTAGGTTTAATAATCTTAATGAAAAACATTATACTACATTTGGTTATGTGGAGTATAACCCAACAATTAAAGGATTGGGAGATATGGTGGCGTCATTGTTGGTGTATAATCAACCTTGGGTTAAAGAACAGCAACAAACTACAAATGGTTGGTCTTTGAATTTATCTCAAGATATTGGTGAGAAATTGAGTGTTTTTGCAAGGGTTAACGAAACAAGTGGTGATGTAGAAGAGGTTAAGCAATCATGGGTGTTGGGTGGTGTGTATAACAATCCATTTGATAGAAATGAGTTAGATCAAATAGGGCTTGCTTATGCATATAATAAAATAGATGAAAAAGCAGTTGGTGAAAAAATATATCATAGCGCAGAGCAAATGGTGGAGGCTTATTGGTCTTTTGGAGTTGGGGATATGGTTGTCATAACACCTGATGTTCAGCTTTATATTAATCCAGCGTTGGATCAAAAATCTAATTATGGTTTTGCAACCAGTTTAAGAGCTACTGTTATGTTTTAAATACACGGTTTAAATACACTGCTTTATTGTAAATATTCTATATTAATGTAAAAACATTGTGCATTAGTTTTATTTTATTGATGTTTGTTATATATTTTAGAAGTATTCTTGTGCAGAATAATTTGTGAAATATTAAAAGGTTTTAGAGATAAATGCATAAAATTTTTATATTGATGACCATTGTTTTGCTTTCTGCTTGCCAAACAAAACAAGTAATTGTGCCGGCGGTTGTTCATAGTGTTAATACTACAAAAAAGGAGATAGTTATTGAGAAGGCTCATCACCTACCTATAATTGGAGAGGTTGAGCCTATTTATTTTTTACCAATGAAAACTCCTTTTTTAGCAAGAATTGATACGGGCGCTACAACCTCGTCTATTGACTGTGATGATGTGGAGTATTTTGAGCGTGATGGAGAAAAATGGGTTTCTTTTAAATTGAAAAATCGCAAAACAGGTGAAGAGCATGTTTTTGAGAAGAAAGTAGAGCGCTCTTTTAAGGTTAGGCGAATGGGTGAAGATGAAAGACGTAGAGCAGTTAAGATGGACGTTAAACTGGGTGGCGAGATTTTTAGCGCAATGTTCTCTATTGCAGATAGAAGTCAATTTGATTATCAGGGGTTGATTGGCCGTAATATTTTAACAGGTAGATTTATTGTTGATACATCCACCTCTTATACATTGAACTAAGGAACTAAAATGAAAAAAAGTATTGTTAAGATTTTTAGCGTTAGAAAAGTATTATTTTTATTGCTTTTGTTGTCTATATTGTATGCTTCTGTTTGTTGTTATTATAAAATAAAGTATTGGGGGTTTACTGTTTCTCCTCGTGCGGTTACAGATGTGTGGACTATTGATGCTAAAGTTTCTTTTGATGCTTTAGGTGGTGATGTTGAGGTTGGGTTAAGTGTGCCAACAACTAATTATAGTTTTAAGATATTAAGCGAAGAGGTTGTTGCAAAAAAATATGTTATTGAGCACGATAAAACAAATAGTAGAATAGTTTTTAGGGGGAAAAATAAAAAAGGAAAGCAAAATCTTTATTATCGTTTTAGCATTTTTGACGATGTTAGCGATGTTAAGGGTGATGAAATGAAGCCAATAAAAATAGAGCGACCAATACTTTCGGATGAAGAAAAGGAGCAAATGGGCAAACTTTGGGAGTTGGTTGGTTTATATGATGGAGATAAGGTTCAAAAAGTTATTCGAGCTATAAATAAAGAGGTGGTTAATCCATCTATGAGTTTGGTTATTCCATTGAATTATACGCCAAAAGAATTTGCGGAAAAAATTATTAATGTTTTAGCGTATAAAAGAATTCCAGCTAGAATTGTTAGGGTGATAAAGCTGGAAGAGGGTAAAAAAACAGAAAAACCTGATATTATGTTAGAAGCGTTTTTTGATGGTAAGTGGAAAATATATGATTTGAATAATGCAAATGTTGGGCTTGCTAAAAATTTGGTAGTATTTCAGCGTGGAGGGGTTTCTTTGCTAGATGTTCGAGGCGGAGAAGATTCTAAAGTAATGTTTTCTGTTTTGAAGTCTGTTACTACTCCTGAAAAAATGGCTAAACATAAAGCTAGAGATCATAAATTGCTTATTCCTTATGAATATAGTGTATATTCTTTACCAATATTTGAACAAAACACATTGAAGTGGTTGATGATTTTTCCTTTGGCGATACTTGTTGTGGTGTTGATGAGAAATGTTATTGGTGTTTCTACAATGGGAACATTTACACCAATGTTGCTCGCTATTTCGCTTGTAAAAACAGGGCTTATTCCTGGAGTTGTGTGTTTTTCTATAATGATATTTTTTGGTCTGTTGATGAGAGCAGTGGTTGCAAGACTTAACTTGTTGCTTGTTCCTAGAATCTCATTTGTAGTGATTTTTGTTATTTTGTTAATACAGGTGCTTACTGTTGTTGGATACAAGATGGATAGTCATCTTATTAGTTCAGCAATATTCTTTCCTATAATTATTACAGCATGGATAATTGAGCGTGCATCTATTACATGGGAAGAAGAGGGGGCAAAAAATACAATTAAAGAGATTTTTAACACCGTTTTGACGGCGCTGATTACTTATATAGTGGTTAGTGATGAATATGTTCGCCATATAATGTTTGCGTTTAATGAATTTAATATTGTGATAATGTTTATAGTTATGCTTTTGGGGACCTATACTGGTTATAGATTGACCGAACTTATGAGATTTGCCCCCCTTGTTAAAAGCGAGGAAAGTGCTAATGTTTAATTGGTTTGAAATAGCAAAAAAACTTAGCAAACAGGGTGTGTTGGGGATGAATAGGCGCAATTATGATGTGATTGCGAAACAGAATAAGCGTTCTTTGTATACGTTGGTTGATGATAAGGTGAAGACCAAAAGGTTAGCTAATAGTGTAAATATTAATACTCCAAAAATGATTGGTATTATTGAGCATCAGTATCAAGTAAAAAACTTTATTAATATTGTTAAAGGATATAAGACTTTTGTAATTAAACCTGCGCATGGAAGTGGTGGTAAAGGTGTTTTGGTTATAAAAGAACATAATGAAAATGAATTTATAAATGCTTCAGGTGATGTTTTGACTTTTGATGATGTGTATAAACATATATCAAATACATTAAGTGGTTTATTTAGTCTTGGTGGCAAATATGATGTTGCTTTGATAGAGGAAACAGTAAATTTTAGTAAAGTTTTTAAGGATTTTAGTTATCGTGGCGTGCCAGATGTTAGAGTTATTGTTTATAAAGGGTATCCCGCAATGGTTATGATGAGACTTGCAACTAAAGAGTCTGGTGGGCGAGCTAATCTTCATCAAGGGGCTGTTGGTGTTGGTTTAGATGTGAAAACGGGTAAAACGCTGAATGCAGTTATGCACAATAAACAGGTTACACATCATCCTGACACTGGGGCTAATCTTATGGAATTAAAGGTTCCTTTTTGGAGAGAACATCTTCTTATTGGGGCAATGGCGTACGATATGACCGGCCTTGGGTATTTGGGGGCTGATATTGTGCTTGATAAGGAAAGAGGGCCAATGATGTTAGAGATAAATGCAAGACCCGGGCTTGCTATACAGATCGCTAATGGAGTGGGTTTAAGGGATAGACTTAAAGAAATAGATTCTTATCCTGAAGGTTTAACAGCAGAAGAACGTATTAATTGGGTGTTGAATTATGAAAAATAAATTCCTAAATATAGTTTTAGTTTTAACAGTAATTTTGGTTGTAAAGGGTTTTATGATGGGAAATGTTTTAGCTAAAAGTGAAACAAAAGCTTTGGATAAAAGTGATACTAAAAGTATTGGTGTTGAAGAAGTTAAAAAATTGGAAGTAAGTGAAACGAGAGGTAAGAAAATGAAACATTCTTATAATGTAAAAGACGCAGAAAATGCGTTGGTTTTAAAGTTAAAAGATGGCGAGGTTGTGATAGAGATGTTGCCTGATATAGCACCTAATCATGTTGCTAGAATTAAAGAGTTGGTTAGAGAGGGTTTTTATAATGGTTTGAAATTCCATAGAGTTATTGATGGTTTTATGGCTCAAACAGGTTGTCCTTTGGGAACAGGTACAGGTGGAAGTGGTAAAAAATTAAAAGCTGAATTTAATATTGTTCCACATACTCGCGGTACTGTTTCTATGGCTAGAGCTATGGATCCTAATTCTGCAGATAGTCAATTCTTTATTTGTTTTGACGATGCTCCTCACTTGGATGGTCAATATACTGTTTGGGGCAAGGTTGTGAGCGGTATGGAATTTGTTGATAATATCAAAAAAGGCGGTGGCTATAATGGAATGGTATATGATCCAGATATTATAGTTAGCATGGAAGTTGTTGCAGATATGTAAAAAAAAGGAGGTGAAAGCCTCCTTTTTTATACTGTTTTGTTATTAAAAGAATTTCTTAAATTTGCATGAGTTATGGCGATAGCCAAGGCATCAGATGAATCGTTGTTTTTGGGTTTTGCACCAGGGAGCAATATTTTTACCATTGTTTCTACTTGAGTTTTTTCTGCCCTACCTACACCGGTTAGGGCTTTTTTTACTTTGGTTGGTTCATATTCGTATAAGGGAATATTGTTTAGAGCAGGCATAAGAAAAACTACACCTCTAGCCATACTTAGTTTTAATGAAGTTTCAGGGTTTGAATTTAGAAAAGTGATTTCTATAGAGGCTTCATTTGGAGAATATTGTTCTATAACTTTTTGTAGTTCGTTATATATAATATGCAACCGCTCTGATAGGGGAAGTTTGTTAGATGTTGGAATAAAACCGTCTGCCACGTAGGACAAACGGTTTCCTTCAACATCTATTATGCCCCAACCAGTTGATGATATACTTGGGTCAAGGCCTAGAATTCTCATTTATTCAGCCTCTAACTCTGCTAAAATATCTTCTGCTATTTCAGCATTGTGGTATACATGTTGTACATCTTCATCTTCTTCTAAAGCATCAATAAATTCTAAGAATTTTTTAGCTGTTTCTAAATCTGTAATATCTGTTTTAACAGTTGGTTTCCAGTCTAGACGAGAAGCAGATGGTGTACCAAATTTTTGTTCTAATGATTCTGTTACAGTTGAAAGATCATCCGGAATTGTTTCAATAGCGTGAATATCATCTTCTGAAACAACCTCGTTTGCACCAGCCTCTAAAGCCTCTTCAAACATTTTATCTGCATCTGCAACTGATAAAGGATATTCAATATATCCGATGCGTTCGAAGTTAAATGCAACAGAACCTGTTTCCCCCATTGCTCCGCCACGTTTGCCGAAAATTGAACGAACATTGCTTGCTGTTCTGTTTTTGTTATCTGTTAAAGCTTCAACAATAACAGCAACTTTGTTTGCTGAAAAACCTTCGTAACGCATAGTGATAAAATCAGCACCGCCTGCAACTTGTGTTGCTTTGGCAATAGCGCGTTCAATGTTGTCTTTAGGCATACTTTCTGCGCGTGCAGCCTGGATTGCAAGTCGCAAACGAGGGTTTTTGTCAGGCTCTGGAAGTCCTGATTTTGCGGCAACTGTAATTTCACGAGCTAACTTTGCAAAAACTCTAGCTTTTTTTGCATCTTGTGCACCTTTGCGGTACATAATATTCTTAAATTGGGAGTGTCCAGCCATTTGTATCTCCAAGTTTATAGGTTAATATTTTTGTTTGTTTATAGAGCTATCATTAAAATAGCGCAAGTATTTTTTTATAAATCTTCTCCATCAACGAGCTTACACTCTGTGAGCAAGAAATGAGGTGGGTTAAAACCAAACGCCTTATTTTTCTTTGCGAGTTCGATAGCTCTTTTATCAAGAGGGGTTTTATCTTTGTTTCTTTTGTTTTTTTTGTTTTCATCTTTAGGAAGAGTTGGTTCGTTTTGAACGTCTTTTACTTCACTTTCTTTATTTTTATCTATTTTGATTTCTGCAGGGGTTTTTAGAATTTTATTTAATGTGTCTTGAGTTTCTTTTGATCTGCGTGTTGTAAAAACGATATTTTGTTTGTTTGCTGGAAGCATTTCTAAGATTTTATCTAATTTTTTTAATTGACGGTTCTTTTTTATTAAATTTATATCGTCTACAACCAAAATGTTTATATTGTTGATATCTATCTTTTCTTCTGTAATATTATCTAATAATAAACTTGGCGCGCCAATAATTACATTTGCTTCTGTTTCTGAATCTTCATTTTTTCGGTTATTTATTTCGTGATATTTGTTGAAGATAGATAATTTGTCAGAAACATTTACAGCCTCTTTGTCATCAGATGTGATGATTAAGATATTTTGACCTTCGTTTTGTGAAATTATATCAATTAATGGAAAAATGTATGAACATGTTTTGCCGCATGCAGATGGGGCTATAATAAATATATCTTTACCAGCTAGAACAGATGGAATAACATCTTTTTGTACAGTTGTTGGCTCTTTATAACCTAAATCTTCAATGGCGTGGATTGTGTTTTTGCTTAATCCTAAATCTTTAAAACTCATAGTTTTTCCTTAAATTGTTGTTATTAAATGTACATGAATAGTATAACTTTATAAAGAAGTGTCAAGAGATATGTGAAAAATGGTGAAAAATCTAGTTGTAGCTTTCAAATATTTGTGTTATGAAGATGGAGAGGTTTTAATTTTTTTAAGTAATAAAGATGGTAGAAACGTTGTTTTCAAATAGGGTTAAGCGCCCACTTGCAGATAGGCTTCGCCCAACGAAACTCCAAGATGTTGTTGGTCAAGAACAGGTTTTGGGGGAGGATTCTCCTTTGGGGAGGATGGTTGTTACAGGTAAGGTGTCTTCTTTTATTTTATGGGGACCTCCGGGATGTGGAAAAACAACAATAGCACGACTTATTGCGGAGCATACAAATCTATATTTTGAGCAAATTTCTGCTGTTTTTTCTGGTGTTGCAGATTTAAAAAGAGTTTTTCAGTATGCACATGATAGAAAAGTTACCCAAGGAAAAGGAACACTTTTATTTGTGGATGAGATTCATCGATTTAATAAATCTCAACAAGACGGTTTTTTGCCTTATGTGGAAGATGGTACAGTGATATTGGTTGGTGCAACGACTGAAAACCCATCTTTTGAATTAAATGCGGCGCTATTATCAAGATGTCAGGTTTTTGTTTTAAATCGATTAACCGAAGATAATTTTGAAGAACTTTTACAAAGAGCTGAAAGAGAAGAAGGGGTTAAGCTTCCTATTGATGATGAGGCAAGAGAGTTGTTAAAGACGGTTGCAGATGGAGATGGAAGATATATATTAAATCTTGCAGAAAGTGTTTGGGCGTATGCTAAAGAGGGGGAAGTTTTTGGTAAAGATAAGTTAATGAAAATTATCCGCTCTCGTATGCCTGTTTATGACAAAGGGCGTGACGGACACTATAATCTTATATCTGCAGTGCATAAGTCTTTGAGAGGATCAGATGTTGATGCTGCTTTGTATTGGGTTGGTAGAATGATTGTTTCAGGAGAAGATCCAAGATATATTTTAAGACGGCTTGTTCGGTTTGCAGTTGAAGATGTTTCACTTGCGGATCCTAATGCTGTTGTGCAAGCTATTGCGTGTTCTGAAACGTATGAGAGACTTGGAAGCCCTGAAGGGGATTTGGCTATTATGCAATTGACAGCATATTTGGCTACTGCTCCTAAATCTGCTGCTGTATATAAAGCTATGCATAGCGTGTTTGATGTGGCAAGAAAAACAGGATCTTTGATGCCCCCAAAACATATTTTGAACGCGCCAACAAAATTAATGAAAGAATTGGGTTATAAAGAAGGGTATGTTTATGACCAAGATTTAGAGGATGGTTTTTCTGGGCAAAATTATTTTCCTGAAGAAATGGGTAGAAGACGTTTTTATAATCCTGTTGATAGAGGGTTTGAGAGAGAAATAAAAAAACGAATCGACTATTTTGATAAATTGCGTAAGGAAAAAAATAAAAAAGAATCTGTTTGACTTTAAGGTGTTTTCATAATAGTTTTCATAGTGTTTTTTTATAATTTAAATATTAGTATGTATGATTGAAAACAATGAAGAACTAAGAGTGTTGTTAGCTGATTTTTTGGGATATGATAAATCAACTAATCTTTCGGAGCTTTTACATGTTTTAGAAACAAAGTACGAGATTAAGATATATAAGCTTGAGACTGTTTCTGAAGAGGGATTAAAAAGATTTATTACAAAACAAAAAAAGAGACAAAATGCTTTGGGTGAAGAAGACTTAAAGTTAGTGCAACGAGTGATAAAACCGAATCCATAGAATGGAATCGGTTTTATTTTTTTATGAATTAAAACTTGTAAAATAGGTTTTATTTGGTTATTCTTTGGAAAGATTAATATTTATGAGGAAAATATGTCTGGTGTTCAAATTATAAAAGTAAAACCAATCGATGATGGTATGCGTTTAAATAGATGGTTTTTAAAATACTATCCTGGTTTAAGTTTGGGGCGTTTTCAAAAGCTTGTTAGAACAAAGCAAATAAAAGTTAATGGAGCTAAAGCTGATGCCAACACACGTCTTGAAGCAGGGTTTGAAGTTAGAGTTCCGCCGTTGGATAATGAGAAAAAAGAGCAAAGTTTTAATGGTGTTTCAGATAGTGATGCAAAGTATATTGAAAGCCTAGTTATTTATAAAGATGAAAAGATAATTGTTTTAAATAAACCTTCTGGTCTTGCTGTTCAAGGTGGAACAAATACTCAAAGACATATTGATGGTATGCTTGAGGCATTAAAATTTGATAAAGAAGAAAAGCCTAAATTGGTGCATAGAATTGATAAAGACACAAGTGGCGTGTTGGTTTTGGCAAGAGATAGAAAAATGGCAGATGTGTTGACAAAGGCCTTTAGAGAACATAGTTTAAAGAAGACATATCTAGCTGTTGCTAGAGGGTGTGCATCTAAAATGTCAGGAGAAATAAAAGCGCCACTTGATAAGATTGATGGCAGAGTACAGGTTGTTGATGGTGGAAAAACTGCTATTACAGAATATGAAATATTGGATAATGTTGCAGATAAATTTTCTCTAGTAAAAGCCAGTCCTTTAACAGGTAGAACGCATCAGATTAGAGCTCATTTGGAATATTTGAATATGCCAATACTTGGTGATGAAAAATATTTTGGAGAAACAAGAGATAAGAATAGTTTATTTGCAAAAAAATTACATCTGCATGCTTATCAAATAGATTTATCTTCTGTGTATAATAAAAAAGTTATAATTAAGGCAAAGCTGCCTCAACATTTTAGCGAGACGATAAAAACATTGGGTTTGAGTTTTAAGGAGTAGAGTTTATGAAATTTTTGAAAATTGTTTTTGGAGCTGTTTTATCTTTATTTTTAATATTGATAATTGCTGGATATGTATTGATTTCTCAAGTTGATATTAATCAATACAAAGAAGCAGTTATTAAGATGGTAAATAAATCTACAGGAAGAAATCTAAAACTTGGTGATATAAAATTTAAAGCATCTTTCACTCCTATTTTGGAGGTTAGAGATGTTGAATTATCTAACGCTAAATGGGCAACTCAAAGTGAGATGATTAGTGCGAAATCAATAGATGTTGGAGTTGAGCTGTTGCCTTTAATTAATAAGGAGTTTGTTATAACAGAGTTTAGAGTGAATGATGCTATTATAAATCTGGAAGAATCAAAGGATGGAAAAAATAACTGGACTTTTGATGTTGGTGTCGATGTTGTGTACAGTACAAAAATATCGTATAATTTTGAAGTAATTAAAAGCGCAAAAGCAAATGATGGTTTTGATATTTTTTCTTCTATTACAATCAAAGATGTTTTGCTGGATAATGTAAAAATTAATTATTTTGATAAAAATGGCAAAACACAAAGTTATCATATTAACAAATTAAGCTTAGAAGAGAATAGTAGTGAAAACATTGACTTTAATTTTGATGTAAATAACGGGGAATATAAAGGTGAAGGTGTTATTGGTCGCTTGCCGCTTTTGATGTCAAATAGCGGATATCCTATTGATGCAAAATTTAGAGTACAGGGAATCGATATTGTTACAAAATTGCTACTAAATGATGTTTTGGGTGATGTGTCATTTAAAGGAAATGTATTTGTTTCTAATTTTATGGGAAAAAATAGTGGTTACAATGAATTTGTTGATGTAGACGTTGATGGTGATTTGAAGAAGATTAAAGTCAATATTAAGGAGTTAAATGTTGCAAAGAATATTATCAAAGGTGAAATATCTTGTGATTTAAGCAATAAAACTCCTCTTATTATTGGTAGTTTGTTATCTGATAAAATTGATATTTCATTTGTTGAGAAAACGCATAAAGTTGCTATAAGGAATCCGTTTATTAAAGAGGCTGTAGCAACAGAGTTGGTTTCTAATTTGCCAATACCATATGATTATTTGGGATTAGTAAATGGAAGTGTTAGTATTGTTATTAAAGAGCTGCTTCGTAAGAAAAATATTATTGGTAAAAATTTGTATTTTGATGTGAGTACACAAAATGGTGTGGCTCAGCTTAAAATAACAAAAGGGGTTATTGGAGATGGAAATATAAAAGCTGATTTTAAACTGAGTGCTGCAGCAAAGAGTTTAGATGCTAAAATGAATATTAGTGGTATTAAGTTGGTAAATTTACTTAAGGCTTTAGATCTTCAATCTGCTAATTTTAATGTTGTTACTAATTCTGGAACAGATTTTTATCTTGATATTAAAGGAAGTGGTGATACATATGCTAGTCTATTAGAAAGCTTAGATGGAAATGCTTCTTTGATTGTTAATAAAACGCAATTACATTTAGGTAACATTGGGGTGCTAAAAGGTAATATTGTATCTCAATTATTAAATACTATTAAGGTGACAAAAGGTAATGATGATTTGGATATGAGTTGTGCGGTTATTCGTGCCGATTTTAAAAATGGAAAACTTATTTTTCCAAATGGTATAGTTATTAATGCAGATAAATTTACGGTTGTTGCAGATGGGGATATCAACTTAAGAAATGACAAGCTTAATATAAGTATAAAACCTTTTGCAGGTAAAATAACAGATACAAATATAGCAAAGGCACTATCTTCTTTGGTTAGATTAACAGGAACTGTTAGTAAGCCTAAAATAGGAATAGATGGAGCAAATGCTATAAAAACTATTGTTGGTGTTACAACAGCTGGTCCTGTATATTTGGGAGCGCAAATACTTTTAGAAAATGATGGATCTCCTTGTTATACTGCTTTGGTGGGAACAGGATATGAAAGCAAATTCCCTAAGCCAAAGAATATATCTTCAACAACATCTGGAGATGTTGGGAAAATATTGAATGACAGCATGGGAAGTGTTAAAAATACGACTAAAAACTTGATAAACTTTCTATCTGGTAATGTTGGTAAAAAATAGGATAAGTTTTTTTATATGAAAGAGCTTCATGTTAAGATTGAAGGCCGAGTGCAAGGCGTTGGTTTTCGCAGATGGGTGGTTAAAAAGGCGCAGGGAATTGGTGGCGTTTCTGGTTGGATTCGTAATGAGTATGATGGAAGTGTTGAGATGTTGATGAAAGGTGATGATGATAGTATTAATTTGATGCTGCAAGCTTGCTATGAAGGGCCTGTTTGGGCTAGAGTTGATACAATATCAGTTTTGCTACAACAAAATGATCTACCTGAAGTTGTTGATGGTAGATTTATGATAATTTAGTGTTTATAAAACATAAATATAGGGTAAAGGGTGTTGTTTTAGAGAGTTTTTAGCATATTTTATCGTTGTTAAAATTTAAGGAGGTAGAATATGCGTGTAGATAAAACTTTGGAAAATGCAGAACAGTGTATATGTGTTAAATGTCTATCATATACATTAGCGTGTAAAAATAAAAATAACACCTTTGAAAATGGATGTATTGAAAATCTTAATCACTATGAAAAGATGTTTTGTGCGTTTGAAAAAAGTGATTGTATTTCTGAGAATCGAGGATGTATTTGTTTAAAATGTGCAGTACATAAAAAATATAAATTAAATAATGAAGATTATTGTGTAAATACAGGTGGTGTATTGTAATCACGCGAGGTAAAAATGCATAATAATTTGATACAGCATAATAATGAGGCTCAATTTTTGAGATTATATAAAATAATTCAGGAACGAGAAAAATATATGAGTAATGAGGCAAAAATTATTCAATATAGTGCAGCTATTCGTTATTTTGTGAAGTTTTTACAAGGTAAAGAAGATTATTCTCAAAATATTAGAGTGATTTTGTTTTGGATATATGCAAAACTTGGCGATATTTATTATGAAGAGGCTTTACAAAGTCAAGATAATAGTAAATACTTTCTTGTAATAGAATATTATAATCAATCTTTGGCGTTTGCTCATAATATTGAAGAAAAAAATCGCATACTGTTTATGCTTAAGGAAATATATTATTATTTAGGTGATGAAGACGCTTTGGTAAGAATTGAGGAAACATGGGCTGAAAATCACAAGAAGGAAGACAAATATTCAGCATATATGCTTTTAGCTAAAAAAGCTGAGACACCACGTATTAAAATTTTGTTTTTGGAAAAAGCTTTGATTGAAGTTACAAGTCAGGAAGAAAGTTTTTATACTAAATACCAAGATGCGTTAAATATTTGTAGCCAGTTAACGGTATTATATGATTTGCTTGGAGATAAAGATCAGGCTGAACGCATAAAAAAATTGAGAGAGAAAACATTAAAACTATTAAACTAGGAGACTATAATGGCGCTTTATACTACTGATTTATTGATTTTGGGTTCTGGACCTGCTGGATATACTGCCGGAATATATGCAGCAAGGGCTGGTATAAAAGTAACTATTGTTTCTGGAAATCAAGAAGGTGGTCAATTAACCATGACAGCTAGTATTGAAAATTTTCCAGGGTTTGAAGATATTAGTGGTTATGAGTTGATGGGTAAAATGAAACAACAAGCAATAAAACTTGGTGTTGAATTTGTTAATGACTACATTGTTGAAGTTGATTTCTCTAATCGTCCTTTTATTTGCAGTTCAGAAAACGGGCATTCTTATAAAGCTAGAGCTATTATTGTAGCAACGGGCTCATCCGCTAAATGGTTAAATATTGAGTCTGAAAAGAAATATTTAGGTTATGGTGTGTCTGCATGTGCTACTTGTGATGGTTTCTTTTATAGAGGGAGAACTGTTGCTGTAATTGGTGGTGGTAATTCTGCGGTGGCTGAAGCTCTTTATTTATCAACGTTGGCAGATAAGGTTATAATGGTACACAGAAGAGATCAACTTCGTGCTGATAAAATTTTGCAAGATAGAGTTCTTAGTAATAAAAAAATCGTGATTGAGTGGAATAGTGTGGTTGAAGAAATTATTGGACAAGATGAACCAAAGAAAGTTACAGGTCTTAAAATTAGAAATGTTGAAACAGATGAAATTAAAGATATTGTGCTTGATGGCGTGTTTGTTGCTATAGGTCATACTCCAAATACAGACGTATTTAAAGGCAATCTTGTTTTGGATGCAAAGGGATATATTGTAACAAATAATGGCTCTGCTGAAACTGATATTGAGGGTGTTTTTGCAGCTGGTGATGTGAAAGATCCAAAATATAAACAAGCTGTTATTTCTGCGGGGAGTGGAGCTATGGCAGCGATGGATGCAGTAGAGTTTTTGGATAGAGATTAGTCTATTTTGAATATAAGAAATCCCACATGTTTTGTTTGCATGTGGGATTTTATTTTTTAAACATTAAATAGGAAGTTTAGTAAGTCACCATCTTTTACGATATACTCTTTGCCTTCGGAACGCATCTTTCCTGCTTCTTTACACCCTTGTTCGCCGCCAAATTTTATATAATCTTCATAAGCAATTGTTTCTGCTCTGATGAAGCCTCTTTCAAAATCTGAGTGTATTATGCCGGCGCATTGTGGAGCTTTTGATCCTTTGATAAATGTCCATGCGCGAACTTCTTTTACACCAGCTGTAAAATATGTTTCTAGACCTAACAGAGAATACCCGGCTTTTATGATTTTTGTTAAACCAGTTTCTTCAAGGCCAAGAGCTGATAAAAACTCTTGCTTTTCTTCTTCGCTATCAAGTTGTGCAACTTCTGACTCTATAGCTGCAGAAATGATGACAGCTTTAGCATTTTCTGATGCTGCTTTTTCAAAAACTTTTTTAGAAAATTCATTACCAGTTGAGGCGCTATTTTCATCAACATTGCAAACATATAAAACGGGTTTTGATGTTAATAATTGAAGCATTTGATATTGCTTGTATGCGTCTTTATCCGCAGAATCTGGAGCTGCAGTTCTAGCAGGCTTTCCCTCTCTTAGGGCATTGATGATTGGCTCCATAACCCTTGCTCTAACACTAGCTTCTTTATCACCACCTGTTTGAGCTTTCTTTTTTGTTTGTTCAAAGCGTTTTTCTAATGATTCTAAATCTGCAATCATTAATTCTGTTTCTACAATTTCTGCATCGCGAATTGGATCAACAGATCCTTCTACGTGAGTGATGTTTCCGTCTTCAAAACAACGTAACACATGAATAATAGCATCTGTTTCGCGGATGTTGGCTAAAAATTGGTTTCCTAAACCTTCTCCTTTAGATGCACCTTTAACTAGGCCCGCAATATCTACAAACTCTAATTGAGTTGGGATGATGTTTTTGGGATTAACAATTTTTGCTAATTCTTGTAGGCGGTTATCTGGTACAGCTACACGTCCAGTATTTGGTTCTATTGTGCAGAATGGAAAGTTTGCAGCTTGTGCTGCGATTGTTTGTGTTAGTGCATTAAATAATGTTGATTTACCTACATTTGGAAGACCAACAATACCACAGTTGAAACCCATTTTTAGCTCCTAAATAGTTTTTTATTAACGTTAATTAATGCTCGTTATATCTGAAATGTATTACATTTGCAATAGAAAAGATTTTTATTTTATAATGAATAAAACTCTCCAAAGTGGAGAGTTTTGCGTGTTATCTTTCATTTTTTATTTGCTCTAACATGTGTTTATCAAATGCTTCTGTTTGTTCTTGGAAGTATTCGTTTTGCTGAGCAGTTAACTCTCGAAGTCTGTCGCAACGCTCTTTGGAGTATCGGTGTTTAATAATTTCTTCTTGAGTGAATGCCTTGTTGTTTTTGATTCTGTTATAAATACTATAATAGTGATCAAAATCTATAGTACTTGAATTACTTTCACCCATGCGTTGGAATTGGAAATACTTTCCTCTTTCATCAATACCTTTGTCTCTATATTTATTTAATATTCCAACAATTTCTTTAAATATTGGAACATCTTCTATGTGCTCAATAGGTATATGCATTTTTTTGCGCCAATTTGGATATGCTAAATCCATATTGATTTCATTTAATGTTTCTTTTTCTGAAATTGCGAGCTCTGCTACACCAGGGATGTTACCCATTTCTTTTGTTTCAAAAATATCAGAAAAAGGAACAAGCATTATAACGGAATTACTTTGTCCTAAATAGTCCATTACAGCTTGGGTGTATTTTTCAGGAAGCTTAGCTGCATCTTGTCGTGGGCGCATGCAAGCACTCCCTCCAACGCGTTGCCAACACCCTTTTTCTTCTAAAGCATAGTTGAGAGCTTCTCGTTGTGTTGCGTATTGTTCAAACTTATCATCAGCCTGAATGTCAGTTATTACGCCAAGTTTATGTTTTTGATAAACATCTTGTACATTCCACTGGCAAGCTAGCGGAGGAGTATCGTGAGTTGATGTTGCGCAAACAGATAGGCAAGGATATTCTTCTGGATGTTTCATTGCATTTGAGCCGTGTCCGGATTGATATCCCCATTCTCTTTCAAAAGGGAGTACTCTATATGATAATATTCCGAAGTCTTCAAGTTTTTGGCGGAAGCCGTTTGGCAATACTCCTAAATCTTCACCGATTACCATTGTTTGATTTTTATGGCTCTCAAGAGCCACTATAGCCATTAGTTCGTCGGGATTGTATGATACAAAAGCTCCGTCTGCTGGTGTGCAGTTTTTAGGTATCATAAACAATCTTTGTAATTGTAATACGTGGTCAATACGTGTACATCCAGCATATTTCATGCTTGCACTGATGATTTTGCGATATGGTTCGTATCCTTTTTCTCTTAATTTTAGAGGATTAAAACCTAGTAATTGCCAGTTTTGGCCGTTTTGACTCAGTACATCAACAGGCGCTCCAGCTGTAGCATTTATGTATAAGTCTCTATAACACCAAGATTCAAAACCACTATTTGTGCAACCCACTGCCATATCGGTGTATAAACCAACTTTCATACCAGAGCTTAAACATGTTCTGTGTACTTGCTCGAGTTGTTTGGTGCACTGCCATTGATTATATTTATAATATCCGATAAGCTCTTTGTGTTCTTCTTGAAATTTTTTTACAGCAGGGCTTTCTGGATGACGAAATTCTTCGGGCCATTGTTCCCATCTGGTTGGAGCTGGTTTCTTTTGTGATAAGTGTTTACAAATTGCGCGGAAGGTTGCGTACATTGTAAGATCTTCACCGTGCTGGTGGCAAAAACTATTAAATTCGCTTTGATCTAAGAATGATCCTGATGATATAAATTTTTGATAACATTTTGTTAGTATATCATCAACCAATTCTTGTGTCACGGCATAGTCGACATATCCTTTGCGTTTATTTTTTACAACCTTGTTTTGAAACGATTTACTGTGGTAGTAGCTTCTAATATCTTCATTCTCTTTAAATTCTTTTACAGCTGTTACATCAAGGTAAATATAGTTATAAAATGTTCTACAATCTGGACTATAAGGGCTAGCATTTTCAGGATAGTCGTCGCACATGGCGTGTAGCGGATTAACGCCTATTATTCCTGCGCCATTACGTCCAAGCATATTACCTAATTGAGCTAAATCACTAAAGTTTCCTATTCCTAGGTTGTTTTCAGAAACTTGTTCATATAATTGTACAGGAACGCCCCATGTTTTATTGCCACTATATATATCCATTCTATCAAAGCATTTTTCTGGTGCGGATATTATGCGAGATTCTTGCTCTACAATATTGTTAGTACTTGGTGATTTATATGAAAATAAAACACGGTGGTAGCCAATATTTAGGTCAAATGGAAATGAAAATTTATATTTTCTGTATTTTGTTTCACCAATAGAGTGTTCGATTGGTTGGCCATTGTTATCATATACTAATGGCATATTTTTAACATCGGTTTTTCCCATGTAATAACTTTTGTTTTCAGTATTTAATGTCCAGCGAAGCTCTGTCACATCTTCTGGTAAAGATATTGTGAGTTCATTGTTCCTGTTTTTTCGGATAACCGATACTTGGTGGACGATTCTTGAAAACTCCGCATCTTTGTGTTTTATTATAATTTCATCTATTAGTTTTGTGTTACTAAAAACACTGTTAACATCACTGATGTCAAAATCTTTTGGCAAAACATCCATAGCCTGAAGAATACTTACTATATTTTTTAATTGGGCATCACATTCGACACCGTATATTGAAGCAAGCATACGGATTTTATTATCTAGTATCATTTAAAAAATTCCTTATTTATTATATATAGGTATATTATATTATTTTGTTAGATAAGTCAAAATGTATTTAATATTTATAGGGTGTTTTTAAACCAAATAATTTGTAGTATAAAATAAAAAAAGAGCCCGAAATTTTTTAGGCTCTTTTGGTTTTCTGTAGGTTATATTTATATATAACCAAATAGATGACAGTACACAACGCGGTGATGTTGCTTCATCAATTCTTTTGCGTTGTTACTCCACTTGTGTCCCTGAATTGAAAGTTCAAATAAAAGGTTGCAGTGCTTACTTTCTATGATGGCTTTTTCTATTTCAAAAGGTAGTCTGTTACCGTTTTGGTCTAGAATGGTCTTTGAGTAATAAGCGGCAACCTTGTTGTATCTGCTAATAAAACTAAGAGCAATACTGTACTTGTGAAGCACAGGGATTATCTCTAAGAATTTTTCGCTTCTTTCAGGGTTTTGAAGATCAATATCTTCTAGAGCAATTCTCACCTTCTTTTCTTCGGCTGAAATTGATGGAGCCGTGATTTTGGGTGGAGTTTGTGTCGGTTCAGTGTTTTGCTGTTTTTTGGGGTTAGAACCTGGTTGCTCTTTTGTTGTAGCTTGTTTTTTAGATCCACTAAAAAACTGCTTAATTTTTGATAATAATGACTGCATAAATAATTGTTTTAGGTTTATAATAATTTTTTTAATTGTCTATTTATTGTTGTGCATCCCTATTATGTTTGAATAGCAATCTACGCCTTTGTTTATTAGTTCTTTAATTGTTGAGGCGATGAAATCTATTTGAGGATTTAAAATTTCCATCTCTGTTTTGTTAAAGCGAGATAGCACAAAGCTGATCGTGTCGGTGTTGTGTTCTTTGGGTGAACCAACTCCTATTCGAATTCTATTATATTCTACACCAATTTGCGAATCGATATTTTTTAATCCATTGTGACCACCAGCTCCTCCGCCTTTTTTTGCTTTTAATTTTCCGAGAGCTAGGTCTTTGTCGTCGTGTATTACAATAATATTTTCAGATGGTATTTTGTAAAATTTTGCTACTTTTTGTACGGAATTTCCTGAAAGGTTCATGTATGTTTGTGGTTTTAATATTATAGTTTTGGTGTTATCAATTACACCCTCAGAAATAAGCCCATCAAACTTTGATTTAAATGGGGTGAAGTTATAGCGGCTGTGAATTTCATCAGCCGCCATAAAACCAATATTGTGGCGTGTTTTAGAATATTCCTCACCAGGATTTCCAAGACCAACCACTAAAAACATATCTTTTTCCTATTTGCGCAAGAAGTCAACATGAACAGGCATATCTGATACAGGATGAAATTGTACATCTTTACAGATAACTGTTTCTGTTTTGCCATCAACGCTGATAGTAATGTCAGATTTGTAGAAGTCTCTTAAGTTGAGTGCTTTTTCAAGCTCAACAGGGTGTAAGCTGATGTTAACAGCTTCTTGTTTGTTACCATAAACAACAGCAGGAACGCGACCTTCTCTACGACATGCACGAGCTGCCCCCTTACCTGCTTTTTCACGTAAATTTGCATTAAATGTAATATTTGACATTTTTTTATCCTTATATATTTGTTAAAAAACCAACAACCTCCAGGGGTGTTGTTGGGTCTTATAGGTTTATATATTAATTTGTTTTTAAAATCAAGAGTTTTTTGTACAAAAAAAGCCCCGTAGAAACGAGGCTTTTGTATAATGTTTGAAAGCTATTTCTTTTCAGGAATAATTTCACCTTCTAAAGTATATCTTTCAATTTTTGCAGAGTTGCGTAAATTGTCAAATATTTCAGCAACAACTTTTTGTGTTACCATATTTTTTAGTTGAGGTTCGATATCTTTGATCTCTAATGGTTTTGAAGCTCTAGCATCGTCAACCAAAATAACATGATATCCAAACTCTGTTTTTACAGGTTGTTTAGAATATTCGCCTTTATTCATAGAAAATGCTGCTTTAGAAAATTCTGGAACCATCATTTCTGCTGTGAAGTAACCTAGGTCAGCTACTTGATCTTTTGAATATTCTTTGGCAAGTTTTAAGAAGTCTTCACCTTTTTTAAGTTTGTTGATAACTTCTTTTGCGGTTGCTTCAGAATCTACCAAAATGTGTTTTGCTTTAACTTCTTTTTGGCTTTCAAATTTAGATGTATATTCGTCATATAATTTTTTTATTTCAGCATCTGTTACTTTTTCTGCAACTTGTTTTTCGAGATATAATTTGCGAGCAAGGTCTTCTTTTGCTGTAACTAGCTGACGATTAAATTCTGGTGTTTCTTCTATTTTTGCTTCTTTTGCTGCTTGGTAAACTAGTTTAGAATTTACAAAAACATCTAAAGTTTTTGCATAAAACTCTTCAAAAGGAACTTTGTCTTTAATTTGTGGGTGATCTGCATAACTTTGTTTTAAATCGTTAATATAAATGGTTTCACCGTTAATTTTTGCAGCGATGCCTTTGTTTGACCCAGCGTTTGCGTTGTATACTTTAAAAGATACAAAAGAGGCCACTGCAACAACCACAACAGCAACGGCTGTGATTACAAAACCAAATAGTCTTTTTTTCATAAATACCTCCAAAATAAAAAAAATTAGATTTCTCATATAGTCATATATACTTATTTATAAAATATTCCAAGTATTTTTTTATTGAGTTTATAACT
This sequence comes from Alphaproteobacteria bacterium, assembly GCA_045633945.1. GTDB lineage: Bacteria > Pseudomonadota > Alphaproteobacteria > RF32 > CAG-239 > CAG-267. The sequence goes on along the minus strand of JAZQZH010000016.1, from coordinate 24,023 downwards.
TTTGTTGATAGTATTGACTTTATTTCATATAAACACTAAATGTAGCATAATGATAAAATATTTAAGGTAAAGAGATGTTAACAAGTATTGTACGTAAAATTTTTGGGTCAGCAAATGATCGCTTTGTGAAAAAACAGCATAAAATAGTTGAAAAAATTAATGCTCTTGAAGAGCTTTTTTCAAGACTTTCTGATGAAGAGTTGAAGAATAAGACAGTAGAGTTCCGTTCTCGCTTAAAAGAAGGTGAGACTCTTGATGATATTTTGCCTGAAGCTTTTGCAACAGTGCGTGAGGCTGCTAAAAGAACACTAGGACAAAGACACTATGATGTTCAGCTTATTGGTGGTATTGTGTTGCACAATGGTATGATTTCTGAAATGAAAACAGGTGAAGGTAAAACACTTGTTGCGACATTGGCGGCATATTTAAATGCTATAGAGCAAAAAGGTGTACATGTTGTTACTGTAAATGATTATCTTGCTAAACGTGATGCTGAATGGATGGGACAAGTTTATCGCTTTTTGGGTTTGAGTGTTGATTATATTGTTCATGAAAAAGATGATGAAGAGCGTAAAATTGCATATAATGCAGATGTTACATATGGTACTAATAATGAGTTGGGTTTTGACTATTTGCGTGATAATATGAAATTTTCTTTGGAAGAGCGTGTTCAAAGAGATTTTAATTTTGCTATAGTTGATGAAGTGGATTCTATTTTAATAGATGAGGCAAGAACGCCTCTTATTATATCTGGCGCTGCAGAAGATTCATCAGAGAAATATGTGTTAGTTGATAGAATTATTAAAGATATTGCTGCATCTGATTTTGAAAAAGATGAAAAAAGTAAAAACGTTACTCTTACCGAAGTTGGTATGGAACACGTAGAAAAGCTTTTAAAGGATGCAGGTTTGATTGCTGAGGGAGGTTTGTATGATATTAAGAATGTGCCTCTTGTTAATCATGTAAATCAAGCTTTGCGCGCTAATGTGATGTTTGTTAGAGATGTAGATTATTTGGTGCGTGACGGTAAAGTTATGATTATTGATGAGTTTACTGGTCGTATTATGGAAGGTAGAAGATATAGTGATGGATTACATCAGGCGTTAGAGGCTAAAGAAGGGGTTGAGATACAATCTGAAAACCAAACACTTGCTTCTATTACTTTTCAAAACTATTTCCGTTTGTATCCAAAGCTTGCAGGTATGACAGGTACAGCAATGACGGAAGAGGCTGAGTTTTCTGATATTTATAATTTATCTAGTGTAGAAATACCAACGAATCGACCGATTTTGCGCGTTGATGAAAATGATTGTATTTATAGAACAGAAAAAGAAAAGTATAAGGCTATTTTGGATACAATTAAAGAGTGCCATGCTAAGGGGCAACCTGTTTTGGTTGGTACAACATCTGTTGAGAAGTCAGAAATTATTGCTCATTTGTTAAGCACACAAACTGATATTAAGTTTGAAGTATTGAATGCAAAGCATCATGAGAGAGAAGCGGTTATTGTTGCTGAGGCAGGGAGATTTGGTGCGGTAACTATTGCGACTAATATGGCTGGTCGTGGTACTGATATTCAGCTTGGTGGCAACCCTACTTTGAGATTAAAAAAGCGTCTTTTGGGTAATGAAACAGAAGAAGAAATTAAAGCTATAAAAGAAGAAGTAGAGAATGAAGTTTTAGAAAATAAGAAAAAAGTTTTGGAAGCGGGTGGTTTGTATATCTTAGGAACAGAGCGCCATGAAAGTAGACGAATCGATAATCAGCTTAGGGGGCGTTCTGGTCGTCAAGGTGACCCAGGTTGTTCTAAGTTTTTCTTATCTTTAGAAGATGATTTAATGAGAATTTTTGGTTCTGAGCGCATGTCTGATATGTTAAAACGCTTAGGATTGCCAGAAGGTGAGGCTTTAGTTCATCCTTTTATTAGTAAGGCACTAGAAAAGGCTCAACAAAAAGTTGAAGAGCGTAACTTTGATTATAGAAAGAGTTTATTAAAATATGATAATGTGATGAATGATCAGCGCAAGGTTATTTATGAACAACGTAAAGAACTTATGTCTATTAGTGATGTATCTGATACAGTTGTTGGTATGCGTCATGATTATTTACGAGCTATTGTAAATAATAATATCGTTATGGGGTCTGCGCCAGAAGAATGGAACTTAACGGGACTTAAACAAGATGTGTTTGCTGTTACAGGCATGATTCTTCCTGTTGATGAGTGGGTAAAGAGACCGGCAATAGATAGTGAAGATATGTTAGAGCTTGTTGTTGCAGAAGTTGATAAAAATATTATGCAAAAACACGAGGGTGTTCCTAGTGAAATTATTTGTATGGTTGAAAAAAGTATAGTATTACAAACTCTTGATCAACTATGGAAAGAGCATATTGCTACACTTGATATGATGAGGCATACTATTGTTCTTAGAGCATATGGACAGAAAGATCCCCTTAATGAATACAAAAAAGAAGCATTTAATATGTTTTCTGATATGTTGGATTTAATTAAGGAAAAAGTTGCTATTCTTACATGTAGAGCGGTTATCCAACAAAGTAGTGACAAAGATATTAGGGAGCAAGAACAGCATAGGCAAAATCAAAAAATGAATGCTGTTCATGAGTCTTTAAATGAAGCTGTTGCTCCTGAAAATAAAACAATTGATAATGTAGAAAAAGTAATACATCCTGAATGGAATAATGTTTCAAGAAATAGTCCATGCCCTTGTGGTAGCGGTAAAAAGTTTAAACATTGTCATGGTAAAGTAGTATAGGAATAAAAAATGGCGAGTGCTTTGTTAGAAATAAAAAATCTTCATGCTAGCGTTGGAGAAAAGGAGATAATAAAAGGGCTTGATTTGGTTATTAATGCTGGCGAGGTTCATGCTATAATGGGGCCAAATGGTGCAGGAAAGTCTTCTTTATCTTATGTTTTAAGTGGTAAAGAGGGGTATACTGTTACAGATGGTGAGATTATTTTTAAGGGTAAGAATATTCTTGAAATGAGTATAGAAGAAAGGGCTCGCGAAGGTTTATTTTTATCTATGCAATATCCAACAGAAATTCCAGGAGTGGTTGTTTCTAACTTTTTAAAGCACTCTCTTAATGCTATTAAAAAACATAAAGGAGAAGAAGAGCTTGATACTTTAGGTTTTATGAAGCTCTTAAGAAAAGAGGCAGAAACTCTTGGTATTAGCCAAGATATGTTGAAGCGTTTTGTGAATGTTGGTTTTTCTGGTGGTGAAAAGAAGCGTTTTGAAACTCTTCAAATGGCTTTGCTTAAACCTAGTTTTGCTATTTTAGATGAGATAGATTCTGGGTTGGATATTGATGCATTAAGGATTGTATCTGAAGGTGTTAATGCGCTTAGAAATAGCGAGAATGCTTTTTTGGTTATAACTCACTATCAAAGATTGTTGTCTTATATTGTGCCAGATGTTATTCATATTTTTGCTGATGGAAGAATAATTAAAACAGGAGATAAGTCTCTTGCTTTAGAGTTAGAGAAAAGTGGTTATTCTTCTTTTTTGAAAGACTAAAAAATGAATGAGTTTCCTTTGATAAAAAATGCTAATCTGTTTTTAGATGATAAGCCAAGTGTTTTTGCTTTGAGGGATAGGGCGAAGAAGGCTCTTTTGCAAAAAGGATTTCCTAACAGAAAAACAGAAGAATTTAAATATACAGATGTTAGAGAAATTTTAAATGGTGATTTTGCTATTTCTAAGGCAGAAGATGTGTGTGCTAATCACTGTTGTTGTGGTGCAAAAAAAGATGTTTTTTTTGTAGAATTGAATTTTTGTAAAGGCGTTTTGCATATTGAGGAATATGATTTACCTAAAGGGGTGAGAGTTGTTTCCTTAGTGGAAGCATTGTTTGAAGATGAATATAAAAAAAATATTTTTAATGCTTTTGATCTTGAAGAACATTCTTTTGCTGCACTAAACGGAGTGTATTTGGAGCAGGGAGTTTGTATTGAAGTTGACGATAATGTAAATTGCGAAAAACCTATAAAAATTTCCTATAAAAATTGTCACGCTTTAGATGTAATGCTTAATGTGCACAATCTTATTATGCTTGGAAAAAAATCTAAATTAGAGGTTGTTGAGTGTTGTTATTCGGATGATAATAATAGATATTTTATTAATTTGGTTAATGAAATATATTTGAAGGAAAAAAGTGATTTAAAACATTATAAAACACAAAGAGAAAGTGTAAAATCTTATCATATTTCGTTTAATGCTGTTAAAGCGCAAAAAGATGCAAAATATACGCAGTATTACTTATCTGATGGAGCAAAAATTGCTCGTAATGAAACATTGATAAATATGGAAAATGTTGGAGCTAGTGCTCAAATATTTTCAGCATATATTGCTAAAAAAGATTGTTTAACAGATATTACAACGAATGTTAATCACAATGTTTTAGAGACGTATTCTAATCAAGTGGTAAAGGCTGTTCTTGAAGGTGAATCTAGAGCCACTTTTCAAGGTAAGGTTAGAATCGATAAAAATGCTGTTAAAGTTGTTGGCAATCAGTTGCACAAAGCTCTTTATCTTGGTGATAATGCTGAGTTAAATTGTAAACCGGAATTGGAAATTTATGCAGATGATGTTAAGTGCTCTCATGGTGCTAGTTGTGGTGAAATTGACAAAGAGCAGTTGTTTTATTTGATGTCTAGAGGGATAGAAAAAGAATGCGCAACTAAGATGTTAATAGATGCGCATTTGGAAGAAATTTTATCTTATATTGATAATAATGAAATTAGAAAATTATTTGAATTCTAATCTTCTTTGAATATTTCTTTTTCAATATAAACTAAGTGTAGAATCCAGAATGCAAATATTGAATATATTATAAAATATAACATAAAATCGTTAAATATAAAAAATAAGATATTTGATTGAGGCGTTAATGAAAGAGTGTATGAAAACTGAGCTTTTGATAGCCAGCCGAAGAATAATGCATAACAAACAGGCCAAAGCATAAATTTGATTAAATTGTCAAAAATGGGCCAAAATGATTGGTTTAGTTTTAGCCATTTTTTTCCTTCTATGAAGCGCAATAAAAGTACGTTATTTAGTAAATATATAAAGCACAATATTATGATACCAGAGAAGAATAAGAAGTATATTAATTCAGCATAAAAATTTGGTGTTGGAACTCGGGTGTCTAATGTATATGCACAGTAAGCAATACAACCCCATGCAAGACAATTTAATATTATGGTTATTATGGTTCTTGTATCTTCTGGGTGATAATATTCTTTTATCATTTCCTTTAGCGTTTTTTGTTTTTGGGTAATCATCAATATACGGCTGGAATACAAACTTATTCCTAATAAGAAAAATAATGCAAAGATAATAAAGGTGGATATAGATGTTGAGCAAAATATCATTGAGTCATCACCAAATTTACAGCCTGAACTATTGCCGGTGATTAAGGCAAATATTGCTGTTGTGAGAGCAAATAAAGCAGTTAGTGTGAAAAAAATGTTTGAGTTATTTTTTATTATAGTAAATGGATAAATAAACCCTTTCCAAAAAGGAATGCTTATATTTTTTTCATCATCTTTTTTCATAATATACTCCTTGTTAAAACTCTTTTACTGATGATATTCCTGGGATGCTTTTGAGTTTGGATAACATCATACTGTCAGCAAATGCGAATCCTCCTTCAATTTCTATTCTAACATCCCATTCATCAAGCTCTGGTTCGATATATACTTTGTTTGTTCCCCTCATATCTGTATATAATATTTTCTTTAGCTCTTTTATTGCAGAAATATTTGATACAGTGATAATAAGACCCTTTGCTTGTTCAGCAATAGCTTCATCTATAGTTTTTATACTGTTTATCATAATGCGAGGATTTTCTTCTTCGTTTTGTTTGTTTATTGTTACTTTTACTAATAATGGGCAGCCTGAATTTATTATATCTTCATATTTAGCTAATCCATCAGAAAAAAGCATTCCCTCGAAATTATCTGTTGTATCTGATAGGCTTAAAAAAGCATATTTATTGCCATTTTTGCTTATTCTTTTTTGGAATGTTTCGACGCATCCTGCTATATTGGCTTTTATGCTGTCACCAACTTTGATGTTCGACATTACTTCAAAACAAGTTTTTACTCCAAGTTTTTTCATACTGTCTTGATAAACATCTAGAGGGTGAGCAGATATATAAAAACCTATTGCCCCAGCTTCTATGCGTAGTTTTTCTAAATCAGGCCAGTCTGGAGCATCAAAAAGCTTTACTTTTGAAGAATATTCTTCTGCACCGAAGAGAGAGCTTTGTGAGCTTGTTTTCATTTCTGTTGCAGATGATATGTTTTTTAATATTGTATCTATATTGGCAAATAATTTACCTCTTTTAGGTTCTATACTGTCAAAAGCACCAGCTTTGATTAGTTGTTCTAACTGTTTGCGGTTTAGTTGTTTTGCATCTACACGATTTATGAAATCTGAAATGTCTTTAAATTTTCCACCTTTATTACGAGCCTCTATGATAGCATTCATGTTAGCTTCACCAACACCTTTGATTGCACCTAATGCGTATCTTAGCTTGCCATTTTGAACACTAAATTTAGCGAGAGATTCATTTATGTCTGGTTTTAGCACATCAATACCAAGAGCTTTGCATTCAGCTTTGAATGTTGCAAGTTTGTCAGTGTTAGTTATATCTAAATCCATAACTGCACACATAAACTCAACAGGGTAATGAGCTTTTAGGTATGCGGTTTGATAAGAAACTAGAGAGTATGCTGCTGCGTGGGATTTGTTAAAACCGTAAGAGGCAAATTTTTCCATTTGGTCAAAAATGCTTTTTGCAACTTCTTCATCTATGCCATTTTTTATGGCACCTTCTGTAAACATTATGCGTTGTTTTGGTATTTCATCACGCATTTTTTTACCCATTACTTTACGCAATTTATCTGCACCACCCATGGTGTAACCACCGAGCTCTCTAGCAATCATCATAACCTGTTCTTGGTATACCATGATGCCATATGTTTCTTTTAATATTGGCTCAAGTGCTGGGTGCAAATATTGAATTTCTTCTTCGCCGTGTTTTCTTTTAATAAATGTTGGGATATTGTCCATTGGGCCAGGACGGTATAATGATACAATAGCTATTAAGTCTTCAAAACGGTCTGGCTTTATTTGTTTGTGAACATCTTTCATGCCAGCAGATTCGAATTGGAAGACAGCGGTGGTTTTTCCGTCTTGTAGCATTTTATAGGTGGCATCGTCATCTAGAGGAATTGTCTCCATGTCAACATCAATACCTTGAGATATTTTTATCCAATCAATAGCTCGCTGGATTACAGTTAGGGTTTTTAAGCCTAAAAAGTCAAACTTGATTAGACCTGTTTCTTCTACATATTTCATATCATACATGGTAACAGGCATGTCTGCTCTAGGGTCTTTGTATAATGGTACTAGTTGTTCTAGAGGTCGATCTCCGATAACGACACCAGCCGCATGCATACCTGAGTTACGGTATAAACCTTCAAGTTTAATTGCTATTTCAAATAGCTTGTTTACTTGTGGGTCATTTTGGCGCATTTCTTCAAGCTCAGGAACTTGCTCTAACGCTTCTGGAAGAGTGGGGTTTTTGCCTTGAACTCCAGCAGGTATCATCTTTGATATTTTATCTGCTTGTGAGTATGGCATTTGAAGAACACGAGCAACATCTCGTATTACGGCTTTGGATTGTAATTTACCATAGGTTATGATTTGTGCAACATGATCAAAACCATATTTTTCTTGTACGTATTCGATAGTTTTGTAGCGGTTTTCTTGGCAGAAGTCCACGTCAAAGTCAGGCATGTTTACACGCTCTGGATTTAAGAAACGCTCAAAAAGTAAGTCTAATTTTATTGGATCTAATTCGGTAATTTTTAATGCCCATGCTACAATGGAGCCAGCACCAGAACCACGTCCTGGTCCAACAGATACTCCGTGAGCTTTTGACCATTTAATAAAATCTGACACGATTAGAAAATATCCGGGGAATCCCATTTTTTTGATAACGCTTAATTCGTACTCGAGGCGTTTGTAATATTTTTCATCAATAGCTAAACGTTCTTCTTTACTTAAGCCATCGTGGTAAACTGCTTTTTGCATTCTATCATTAAGACCATTGAATGCTTCTTCTGTAATAAATTCGTCTTGTGTTCTACCATTTGGGCACTCAAATATGGGTAAAAGAGGATCAACTTTTTTAGATAAATAATTACATAATTTTGCAATGCGAACAGTGTTGTTTAGAGCTTCGGGTAAGTCTTGAAATAACTCAACCATCTCATCTTCTGTGCGTAGTCTGTTATTAATGGAAAAACGGCGTCTTGTTTCGTTTGCAACGTATTCTCCTGCAGATATACATACAAGAGCATCGTGAGCTTCGAACATTTCTTCATTTAAGAAGAATACTTCATTGGTTGCTACAAGTGGAATATTATGTTCATAAGCTATATTTATAAAATCTTCTTCTGTTTTTTGTTCGTCGGTTGTGCCTATTCTTGATATTTCCATATATAAGCGGTTTTTGAATATATCTTTTAGTTTTGTGGCAATATCTATGGCCTCTTGTTTTCTATTTTCAAGAAGTAGGCGACCTATTGGTCCTTCTGTTCCGCCTGTTAAAGCAATTAAACCTTCATTATAATTTTTAAGGTCTTCGATTGTTAGTTGAGGGGACCACCCTTTTGAGGTGTTGTCTAGATAAAAACGCTTCATTAGCTTCATAATATTTTCGTAGCCAGTGCTATTCATTACGAGTAAAACAATTTTATCTGGATCTAATTCTTTACCTTTTGATAGGAGAATGTTGTCTGAATCTTTATTTCGCAATAAAAATTGGCAGCCCATTATAGGTTTTATACCCTCATCTGCGGCATATTTGGAAAAAGCTTTACCCCCAAACATGTTTGCACTATCTGTTACGGCTATAGCTGGAACACCCATATCGTGAAGTTTATGCATAAGTTTGGGAAGCATAATAGCCCCCTCAGCAAGAGAGTATGCTGTGTGAACTCTTAAATGCACAAATTTGGGGTCTTTCATTTTGTTGTTTTTCCTATTTATCTTAAGTTATGCAGAGTTTAGCATAGGTTTATTAATTCTCAACTCTTTTTTAGGATTAAGATGAATATTTTTATATAAAAAAGCCCCATTTTGTGAGGCTTTTTTGATGTTTTATTTTGCTTCTAGGTTTTTTAGAAATTTGTTTAGTAACATGACACCAAATCCACTAGAACCACAAGGATACATTGGTTTTGCTTTTTCTACCTTATCAACACCTGCAATATCTAAGTGCGCCCATGGAGTTTTGTTTGGTAAGAATTTTTCTAAAAAGCAAGCAGCAGTGATTGAGCCAGCAGAGCGACCTGCTGAAATATTTTTAATATCGGCGATGTCTGATTTTATTTTTTTACGATAATTATCAGTTAATGGGAAGCGCCATAATTCTTCACCAGTTTGTTCTCCGGCAATACATAGCAACTCTGATAAGCAGTCATCATTTGAGAAAAGTCCAGCCATTTCTTCACCAAGGGCAACTACGATGGCACCTGTTAAAGTTGCAACGTCAATGATGCGTTCAGGCTTGTATTCACGTTCAACATATGTTAGGCAATCGCCCAAAACCAATCTACCTTCTGCATCGGTGTTTAAAATTTCAACAGTTTGGCCAGAGAGTGATGTTACGATATCTCCTGGACGAGTTGCTGTGCCTGATGGCATATTTTCTACTAGACCAACGATACCTACTACATTTAGGTTAAGTTTTTGGCCAGCGAGAGCTTTTAGAGATGAAACAACAACGGCAGAACCGGCCATATCTTGTTTCATATCCCACATGCCTTGAGATGGTTTTATTGAGATACCACCAGAATCGAAAGTAACACCTTTACCAACGAGAGCTACATCGTATCCTTTTTTCTTTTTGTTTCCGTTGTATTCAATGATGCAAACATACGGATCGTTGTTTGATCCTTGTGAAACAGAAAGCAACATATTAAAGCCTTTTTTCTTTAATGTATCTTTGTTTAGTGTTGTTATTTTTAGGCCAAGATTTTCTAAACGCTTAATGTCGCCAGCATAAATTTCTGGAGTTAGGTTGTTAGATGGTTCGTTGATTAAATCACGAGCATAACGAACAGCATTTGTTAGAGCTTTTGTTTGTTCATAATCTTTTTTATTCAATTTTTCTTTAGCTACAAAATTAATTGTTTCTAATTTTGGAAAATCAGATGCTTTTTTGGTTGTAAAATATTTATCAAAAGAATATGAAGCTAATTCAATGCCGAGACCTAGGTTGTTTGCTATATCTGTTGATGAATAATCTGTTTTTGGTAAGTGGCGTGCAAAAATTGTTGCAGATGCAAAATTTTTAATTTTTTGATATGCATTTGCACCCAAATTTTGAATATCTACTGTTGTACATGTATTTTCTACTCTTAAAAGAACGATGACTTCTTTTAAGGTATCTAATACAAGAATTGGAGATTTTTCTTCTGTATCTCTTTGTTCTAAAGTTTTTAGTTTGTTGAAAGTGCTTCTATCGATAATTGAGCCTGTTACTCCATAGTTTAATTGTTCTTCAAATGTTGCAATAAGAACTTTTACGATAGAGCCTTTTGAATCTTGATTGAATGTTATTTCGGTCATTTGTCTCTCCTTTTTTGTAACAATGGAATCATTTTGAAGGTATTATGGTGAAAAAAAGGTTAAATTTATAGGGTTGATTTTGCTTTTTATAGTGATATTGTAGAAGAAATATTTAAATAGAAAGGTTTAGAATGAGCGGTATTTATAAAGCTTTAGAAGATAATATAATAAAAGGAGCTGAAATTATCAAGAACGGAGGACTCGTTTCTTTTCCTACGGAAACGGTTTATGGATTAGGGGCTAGTATTTTTAATCCTAAAGCGGTGGCTGGAATTTTTGAGGCTAAGGGGCGGCCTAGTTTTAATCCGCTCATATCTCATATCGCAAAAGTTGATGATATGAGAGAATTTGTTTTAGTTGATGATAGAGCTATGGCGTTGGCCAAGGTTTTTTGGCCTGGACCGTTGACCTTTGTTTTGCCCAGAATTGATGATAATCCAAGTTTAGATTTGGTTTGTGCCGGGCTTAAGACAATGACTGTTAGATGCCCTAATCACAAAGTTGCGTTAAGTCTTATTGAAAAGGCGGGAGTGCCTATTGCAGCACCATCAGCGAATCGTTCGCAAACTATATCTCCAACAACAGCTGAAGCTGTATATGAAAGCTTAGGTGATAGAGTTGATATGATTTTGGATGGAGGGTCTTGCGAGGTTGGGGTGGAATCTACAATTTTAGATTTAACAACATCTAAAGCGGTGTTGCTTCGTGCTGGAGGAATTACTAAAGAGGAAATAGAAAAAGTGTTAGGAGAAGAAGTTTTGATATCTGATGGGAATCCGGATAAGCCAACATCTCCAGGGCAGATGCTAAAACACTATGCTCCATCTAAAAAGTTTAGAATAAATGCAACCGCTCCGATTGAGGGAGAACTTTATATCGGATTTGGTAAAGAGTTTGATTTTGGTGAATTAAACTTGAGTAAATCTGGTGATTTGAGAGAAGCGGCTGCTAATTTGTTTGCTTATATGAGACAAGCTGATAAAAATGAAAAATATAAATCTATTGCTATGGCGCCTATTCCTAATGAAGGGGTGGGACGTGCTATTAATGATAGAATAAAAAGGGCATCTTATTAAAAAGAATATTTTATACCGGTTGAGAGTTCAAATATATTATTGATTATTTTATCGTCGGTTAGTTTGATATAGCGTAGAATTGTGGTTAACGAGATGTGTTCGTTAAAGTTATATTGTCCACCGAATCCGAATCTGTATCCAATACTTTTATTTGAAGATGAGAATATATTATCTCCGTGTGGGTTTAATACGTATTTGCTATTTATATTGTAAGAACCAAGTCCTAGAGTTAAAAGGAGTTCAATATTTTGGCTAAATATTGGTGTGTTGTATATAAAATCTATTCCATATGATTTAAATGATAATTGAGTTGATGTGCTGGTATTATATGTTGCGTCCACAAGTGGGATGGTAATAGTTGTTGTCCCATTTTTTTTATCATTAGCAATAGTGCTTTGATAATAAGCTTCTAGGCTAAAGTTATGATTTAATTGTAAGCCCAAAATTCCTGATAGGGATATATTTTTTTGAGGTAATTTAGCGTAAGATACATATGAAAGTTCTGTTATGTGCTCATCTTCAGGAGTTATTCTATCTAGTTTGTTATATCCTATGTTTAGTCCAATGTATGGCTTAATTTTTGTTAAAGGTGAGAGTGTGTAATGAGAATATTTTTTTGCTTGGCGTTTATGAGGAATGCGGACATATTGCTCACCATTTATATTTATATAAGTAGGGGGCGTATGTCCCGTATACTCATATTTTTGGGCATACGCAGGTTGGAGCGCTAGTGTGAAAAATAAACTGCATATATAGATATATTTTCTCATTTCAAACCTTTCTTTTAGATATAAAAAGAAAAGTCACCTAAAATAAAAGGTGACTGGAAGTTGAAACCTGTCGATAAACAGTGCAGTATATTTGCATATAGCGTATTTTACTGCCTTCCAGTCACGTATGACTAAAGGCCAGTAAAAGTTCTTGCTCATATCATATAAGCATTATCGAGAGGGTTTCAAACCTCAGAACCCAACTTGGCATTCCGAGATTAGGTTATAGTAATTTGATTTAAAAAGTATTAAAAAAAGAGAGGTTCGCCTCTCTTTTTTTATAATGATGCTTCGTAAGCTTTTTTATCTTGCTTGAAACGATATACACTATATGGAATTGATATTGCATATAGAATGGTTAGGATACCAAGAGTTAACCAAGTTTGTGTAAATAAGAATGTTGCAACAAGAGCCACAATAAATGTTAGTGGCATCATGTACGTTGTTTTTATCTTGCTTTTTTTGAATGAAACAGTTGGGATTCTGCTTGTTTCTAAGTAAGCAACAATAAGCATCCATATACCGCAGAATAAATGTGTGCGGAAAAATGGTTCTAATTCTTTAAAGTCAAAAGACATAATGATTGGCATCGCAACCATTGCGGCGGCAGCAGGTGCTGGAACACCGGTGAAATAATTTGACCAATATGGTGGAACTGTATCATCTTCTAGCATTGTATTAAAGCGAGCCAGACGCATAGCCATACCCATTGAATATAATAAGCAGAAATACCAACCAAATTTTGGTAAATCATGTAAGCACCATTGGAACATTAAAATTGCAGGAGCAATACCAAAGCTAACAAAATCACATAGAGAATCGAGTTCAGCGCCAAATTTGGTAGATGCTTTTAGATATCTAGCGAGTCTTCCATCTAGACCATCTAAAAAGCCTGCTAATATGATGAAAATAACAGCTTTACCCCAGTCTTCTTGTACAGAATAGCGGATTGATGTTAAACCAGAGCAGAGAGCTAACATGGTTACAATATTGGGAACAAGTTTGCGAAAAGGAACTTCAGTTAACTTGTTTTTAGGAAGCATGAGCTTCTTATTTATTGGTTTCATTTATATACTACCTTTCAAATATATACCGAAACGCTGTTTCTGCCGTATATATAATAAAAATTAGATGTTGGTGTATGCGCTACACATTAGTTCGGAAAAAATTTTAATTAAAAATAAAAAAAATACAAGAAATATGTTGCAATTATAATTTTTTGTATGTATAAGAGTTTTTGTTATGGATTTGCGCTTGTGGCGGAACAGGTAGACGCTGCAGACTTAAAATCTGTTGGGAGCAATCCCGTGCCGGTTCGATTCCGGCCTAGCGCACCATTTTTAAGAATTCCGCATTTATTGCGGATTTTTTGTTTTTAAACAAGTGTTTATTTAGTCCGATTTTCAGGATTTTAAAATAGGTAAATTTTTATAGACTATCAGACTTTTTGTTTTCTGGTTATCATTATTGTTTTCTTTTTTATAAAAACATGATATTATCCTTAATATATATAAAGGGAGAATAAAATATGGTTTCAAAATATAAAGAAGAAGATGTGTTAAATACTCGTTTAACTTGGAACGAAAAATCAGATGACTTAGATAATATTTTATTTAAACAAAATGGTTTTTCTGTAAAAAGATTAAGTGTTGAATCTAATGTAAATGGAGCTCAAAGTAAAATTGATACAAATGCTTTAGCAAATTTTGGAACAACCTTATTAAATAACCAACAAATTAATCAGACTTATTATTCTCTGCTTCTTCCTTCTCAAGCATGTTTTTGTGGTTCTCATGCGGTTGCTATGGCGATTGATAATGGAACCAAGACAGTCTATTATCACGATTCTCACGGAGAAGATATGCGAAAAGAAATGAGTGACTTTTTAAAACTGCTATTACCAGACTATAAAATTGATATTAATCATTCTAAACAACAAGAAGATGTTATAAATCCTTTTGTTTCAGAAGAAAATGACAATTCTTGCTGTTTACTTACAAAATATAATTTGCGTGATATGTGGTATAAAATCAATGGACATGAGGATAGAGTTTGTGATTATTCCTCAATAGAGGCTCGAAAAGATGCATGGCTTAAACTGAGAAGTATTCAAAAAGAAGAGCCTGATAAAGACGCAGAAACAACAAAATTTACATTTAAGATTGGAGCAAAAAAAACACCCTCAAAGGAAGAAATTGAAGCTCAAACACAAGCTGAAAAAGAAGATTTTAAATATCGTATGTATAACGAGCCTAATTATAATGAAATGTTACAAGATGCTGTTAAAAAAGCTAAATCTAATCATCTTGCTTATTGTAAACAAATACAATTTCAAAGAGGAGGCTTAAATAAATAATCTAAATTATTTATAACTACATCTAATTTATGTACTAACTTCTAAAATCGCTTCTTCGGGAGCGTTTTTTGTTATAAAGGTTATTTTTCTTTGTTCGATTTACTTTCTAAAAACTAGACATAAGTTTAAATCTGTGGTATAATAAGGTGTATTTAGATGTGTTTATACACTTTTATTTGTGAGGACTTGGTATGAATTTTGAATTTAATGAAAATACAGGTCAATTTGAGGAGGTTGTTGAAGATTGTCGATCAAATCTACCCTCTGAAAAAATAAAAGAACTAGAAATGAAATTATCAGAAAAATCTCCTGTTCGAGTGTATAATGAACAAACGGGTATGTTTGAATATAAAGACCCCGAGTTACGAAAAAAAGAGGAACAGCGATTTGAAAACAGAGATACAGGTAATAAATATCAAAAAAGACTGGATGGTCTGAAAAAACATTTGGGGCGTGTTGGTTTGGAAGATGATATAGGTAAAACAGGAAATTCTGTAAATGGTGAAATATCAGAAAAAGATAGAAAAGTTGCATCTATACAAGTGGAGCATGCAAAAGAATATATTTTAAGAGATAGAAAACAAAGATAGATTAATTTGTTTTTGGCTGTCTTAATTTGGGGACTAATCTAATAGTTTTTGATGGTTATAAATGTCTCATCATCAGATGGTTCTTCGAAATATTTTTTTATATCATCAAAGTGTAATAAATTATGTTCAGCGATTTTACCTTTTCTTGATGATATTCGTTGTTTTAATATCTCATCTGGAGCATAAATATAGTATATTATAGGGGTTGCACCGAGCTTTGTGGCTTTTTCTTTGGCAATAACTCGTGATGCTTTATCCCAAAAACCAACATCAAAAATAATATCTTTATTTTGTTGGATATAAGAGGCTGTTTCTTGCCATAAAAAATCCATAGTTTCAGCAAAACAAGCTTCCCAATTGTTTTCGTATTCTTCTTTTGAGTATCTTTTCATAACAACTTCATCTGGGTTTAGGTGAATTGCATTTTTTTCTTTTGCTAATTTTTTTGAATATGTTGTTTTGCCAGCACCTAGAAAACCACATATTAGGTATATTGTTGGAGTTTTTTTCATAAAACACCTCTTATTAGGTTATGGTGATGAAAATCTAGTTTAATTTGTTTACAAAAGCAAGTAAAAATTGGCTCTCCGAAAGAGCTATTTAATTGATTTTTAGTTTTTTTTGTGATATAATAGATATAGTTTGAGTTGTTAGGGAATATAAAATGGTTAAAGAATGGGAATCTATTGCTTTGGCTGCTGTTTTAGCTGCATCTTCTATGGATACTGAAGCGGCGGGTAATGAAGTAAATATACAACAGCCCAAAACAAATAATATTGAAAATGTTGAGCAAGTGTTAAGAGAAGATTCTTATTTGGCTTGGGATGAAATTGTTGCTCAGGAAAATGAACAAAATAGAGATACTTCTAATTTATCGATGGAAGAGTTACCTGAGGTTTTAAAAGAAGATGCCCAAGCGTTTAATGATACAATGGACCAATTAGACTATATTTATGAAAGGCAGAATGTTGCTACTAATATGGTTATGTTTTGTTTATTGAATCAACAATCTAATCCTGTTTTGATTTCTCAGAAATATGGTGCGAGCAGTGAAGAATATGAACAAATACGTGCAAATGGGAACACTTATGTTTATGGTGATTTTTTAGAATATTTAGCCGTTGAGTGTGATAAGGAGCTTGCGCAAATGTTGGGTGTTCCTGAGGATAAAATAACCCCAGCCAATATGGTTATGGCTTTAGCAAATATGCCAGAAATACCATATGAAGAACAAGAGGCGTTATATAATAGAGCAAAAGAAGATGGAAGAGAAGAAGCCTATCATAACCAAGGTTATGCTGAAAGGTATTTACGGTATGCAGATAGAGATTTGGGGAATATCTATGAGGGGAATCAGGCGAGCTTTCATTTGAGTATGAGTGAGGCAAGAGCTATGGGTGAAATAATAAAAGAAAGATATGGTGAGAATGCTGAAGCTCTAATTGTTAAAGCTTTTTGCCAGGATGGTGAGCTTGCTAAGAAGTTGGGTTATGGAGATGAAAAACCTTCTGCACAAGAGTTAGTTTATTATTTAGCAAATGCCGAGGAACTTCCGTTGGATGTAGTGAATGGTCTTGTGACGCAAGAAGACAGAGATAATGCTGATAAAATTTTTGGTGTTATTGTTAAAAATGGTTTACAAAATAGTTGTTTTGAATTTGATGGCGATTTAGAGGACGGAAGAAAAAATTATTTTTCACTTGTTGCAGGTAAAGCACTGGAAATTAGCCAAAATACATCTAGCACTCAATCTTTAGAGAGGCAAACACAAGAAGAAGTATCAAATACTGCGGTGAGTAATACAAACCAAAATGCAGATATGATGCGATTAGCAATGATGTCACGTATGCGATAAAAAAAAGATTACTTTTGAGGCTTTTTTCTGTTATTTTAAAAATCCTAAATGGTGCATTATTGTTAAATAGTGAGAATGATTTTTGCTTAAATATATAAAAATATCATCATCAATTACAAGTGTTGTTTTTTTGTTGGGTGAGATGAGCCAGTTATATATTTTTTCTTTATTGGTTTTGTTTGGTTGAGTGTGTATAAAATTTGATTGAGAAAATTTTTCTTCGCTGTTTAGATACTCATTGTTGTTTATTAAATAAGATGCATTGTATCCTCTGTAAAAGAATATGGAACCATAGATTGGGTTGTATCGCTCTTGTATAAATAAACCATTTGTGAAAAATGTACATATTAAATATTCGTAGCTATAATATTCACGAAATATTTCGTTATCTTTTAGTCTGTAGCTGTGTTGGTTTGCAAACTTTTTTCTGCCATGAAATTCACCAATATAGTAAAGGCGATATCTTTTATCTAAATCTATTTTTTTTAATAAATCTGCTCTTATTCTATCTGTTGCTAGTTCATCTTGCTTATTACCTAGATGCCATATTTTTTGACAAATAAAATCTGCTTTTATGAAGCTAAACAATAATATTATTGAGCAAATAAGAGAAATATTTTTGATTATGATATTTTTGTTTGAGTTTGTGATGATAAATAATATCGCTATTATGTATGGTGTTGAAAAAAGGTTTATTCTAAAAGTATAAAAAATATCATGTGGTGATATGAAAGATGTGAGCTGGGCAGAAAAAAGAGTTATAATTGATAAAATAAATACGATTATAAGTCTTTTTTTGATGTATGCAATAATGAGATACATAAGCATTAGAGAGGTTATAATTAAATTTGTAATCTTTGCTTCATATGGAGTTGGAAAAAGCAATACTTTTAGTGGCTCTTTGTAGTTTTGTATTATTTTTTGTATGATTTTTTTTATGGAAAGGGTCTGTACATTGTACATCTTTGTTTGTATAATCTGTTTGCTTTTTAGTATTTCTATGATTGAAAAATATGTCAAACCGCTAATAAATGCGACTAAATATATTGGGATGTATTTTTTTATAATTTGTTTTAGGGTAAAGTTATTAGTTAAGACATCTATGATAATACTTGATGTAGTTAAAATAAAAATAGTTGTGATTGCTGGGGCATACCCGCATATAGAAATCGACCAGAGTATGTAGCTGAAAATATAATTTTTAAATGTGCGTGTTGGTGATAATAGAGAGTATAATCCTAAAGCGACAAGTAAATGCCATAAAAGAATAGATGTTACTTGGTGAACATAATAAGCTTGCGCCATAGTATGAGGATTAAGAGTTATTAGCAGAGAGAAAATGATGATATTTGTTTTTTGATGAATATTCCATGCTTTTGTTATAACAATAGGTGATAAGCAAAAAAATATTAAACCGATGAGTGCAGAAAGAATAGGTAAGATTTGACTATTAAATAATATGTATTGGGGGATAAATTGTGTTAAACGCCCTTCCCAAACACCTTGAAAAGGTTTTGTACCAAATTTTAGGTGCAGAAAATCATGGTTTCCTAAAAAGAATGTTATTAGATAAAAAGAGAAAACAATACTTGTAATAATAAGTACTGGCCAAAAACATTTTGAATAAAAATAATGGTTTTGTTTTTTGGTAATCTGCATCTTGTTTATCCTTTTGTGGTAGTCTATATAAGAGCGCTTTTTTATGCAACTTTTTAAATATTATTGTGTGTAATTATTAAATTAAATAATTTGACAAAGAGTAGTTTTTGTTTTAAAAAGGCGATATTATTTATTTAGGAGAAAAATATGAAAAAAATGCTTTTTTGGGCCTTATTAGTATTGAGTGCTTGTGCTGAGTTGTCTCAATATGCAACAGCTGATAGTAATGCTTCTGCAAAAACAAAAATGCGTGCATGCTTGGTTAGTGAGGCTAATGCAAGACTTCAAGATGGAACTTTGTTTGCAAAATCTGTTAGTGTAACAAGTGATGAGTTGGTTAGTGTTTGTTTGAAGAAATTAGCTTTGGAAACAGCAGGAATAACAGAAGAGTCTCAATCAACAGCGTTGACAGTTATTCAAAACTTAAAAAATTTGAGTTCATCTAATTAAGTATTGGGAGCCTCTCTAAAAGAGGCTTTTTTGATGTGGATTTGTAAAAAAATAGTAGTACTTATTTGCTTTTGTTTTTTATTTGGGTGCTCATCTATTAGTATTCCAAATGGTTTTGTATATAGAGAAATAAGGACCTCTACGTTTAGGATTGCTAGTTGGCAAAAGGTTACGAATCCTCATGATAAATTTAAAATTTATATTGAAGGGGATGGAGCTTCTTTTGATGCATATGGTGAACCAACAGATGATCCAACTCCTAGAAGTAGGCTTGTGAGAGAACTTGCTTTTGGTGATAGAAATTCTAATGTGATTTATTTGGCAAGGCCTTGCCAATTTGTTTTTAGCGATATGTGCTCAGAAAAACATTGGGTTGATGGAAGGTTTTCTCCTGAAGTTGTTACAGCTATGTATGAGGCGGTTTTGCAAATTGCAGGAAAAAACGAGGTGGTTTTAGTTGGTTTTTCTGGTGGGGCACAGGTTGCCGGCTTAATAAGTGTGGCGCGAAGAGGTTTGAATGTGAAAAAAATTATAACAATAGGGGGGAATTTGGATCATTTAGCGTGGACAATGCTTCTTGGTTTGCCATCTTTGTCGCAATCTATGAATTTGGAAAACTATAGAGAAGAATATTTAAAAATAGAACAGAAGCACTATGTTGGTTCAAGAGATGATGTTGTACCAAAGGAGCTTGTGTATGATTTTGTGGGTGATAATAAATATATTATAGAAGAAGTTGATGCTAATCATAATGATGGTTGGAATGTAATATATAGTAAAATTTGGAGTGAATAGATTTTTCATCTTATCATGTGTTTTTTATTTTTTTGGGAGAAATTACATGATATATGGATATATAAGAGTTTCAACAGATAAACAAACAACAGATAATCAGTGTTTTGAAGTTAGTAAGTTTGCAGATAATAATGGTTTTAAGATTGATGTGTGGATTAAAGAGACTATTAGTGCTTCGATGAATTTAGAAAAGCGTAAATTAGGCTTTTTATTAAAAAGGTTAAAAGAGGGAGATGTTTTAATTGCGTCTGAATTGTCTCGACTTGGAAGAAATTTGTTGCAAGTTATGAGTATTTTGCATTGTTGTATGATGCAAGGGGTTAAAGTTTGGACTATAAAAGATAATTATAGGCTTGGAAGCGATATTCAATCTAAAGTATTGGCTTTTGCATTTGGATTGTCTGCTGAAATAGAGAGAAATTTGATATCTCAAAGAACAAAAGAGGCTTTATTGAGATTAAAAGCAGAAGGCAAAGTATTGGGGCGTCCTATTGGTAGTAAAAGCAAAACACTAAAGCTTGATAAAAGAATAAAAGAAATTGAAAGATTATATGGCATGAATTTATCTAAATCAAAAATGGCTAAATTGCTAAGAGTTAATAGGCAAACTCTTAGCAACTACATTAAAGCTAAGTTTGAAGTATGATTTATTTTTCGTCTTCGTTATCTTCTGTGTTGGAGTGGTGTCCTTTTAGGTTTTTAAGGAATTGAGCTTCTATTTTAAGGTATTGATTTAATAGTCCCTTGGAGCGAGATATAAAGAATATTGTTAAGATTAATAACGTTAGGGTTATTTTGGTGTTCTCACTTAAAAATTTATGTACCACTGTTACTATAAAGAATGAACAAACAAGAATACGGAAACTTGTGAGTATTATTAAAGGAAGGCGATTAGCTCGCTTTGCCATCCATAGACGATAGTATATTCTTGCAACATGGTTTTGTTCTGAAAAGAAATTGCGAAGACGGATATTTTTTTCGTCGTTTGAAGTGCAAATGTTTTCTTTTGGGTGTTGAGGCGCTGTGTCGCAATTTATTGCTTGTTCTATTTCTTCGGTTTGTTTTTTAGAAAACAACCAAAAGAGTTTTTCTTTGATGAATTGTGTTGTAATAACATTCCAACCGAGCAGTGCTTTGAGAAATGGGGCCATTAATAAGAAAGTTAGAGAAGTTATGATAATGTTTGCGGGTATGCGGTATGGAATTATCTCTCTTATATATGGTCTTGATATGGTTGCAAGGATAATGATGCTATAAAGAATGAAAGAGAATAAGGTTAAACGTTTTATATAGTTTTTAAATAATGTACTCCATAGGCGTTCTTCACTGTGTGTGGCAGGGGTTGATGATGTATATTTGCTAATGTAGTTTTGCCATACTTCTGGAAGAATTTTGTTTAACTTTTTATAAACTGGTTCTGCTGATTTTATTATTAAAGGTGTTATAAATGTGGTTATTACGGAAACAGCAACGATTATAGGATATACTTTGTTACTTAATACACCTAAACTCATGCCGAGTGAGGCGATAATAAAAGCAAATTCACCAACTTGAGCAAGAGAGAAACCACCATAAACAGATGTTTTAAGAGGTTGGCCTGATGCAACAAAGCCAAAACATGAAAAGATAACTTTTCCTATAATTACAATCAAGGTGATTACCAATATAGGTGTTGCATATTCTATAAACATTGTGGGGTCAACCATCATTCCAACAGATACGAAGAAAACAGCTCCAAAAAAGTCTTTTAGTGGTTGAAGATTTTTTTCAATTTTTTCAATAAGGGATGTTTCTGAAAGAATTGATCCCATAATGAATGCGCCAAGTGCTGAAGAAAATCCTGATGAGACGGCAAGCCACACCATGCTAAAGCACATGCTAATTGTTATTAGTAATAGCATTTCGTCGCTTAGAAGTTTTTGTATTTTATTAAGCAAGGTTGGTATAAGATATATTCCCATAATGAAGCACACTATGAGGAAAAATATAAGCTTTGATGCGCTGATTGCTAGTTCTAGTCCGTTTATGGATTTACCCATTGCTATTGTTGGAAGAAGCACAAGCATTAAGATTCCAACGAGGTCTTCTACAATTAAAACACCAAATACCAGGTCTGTGAATTTTTGTTTTTTTATGTTTAAGTCGCTGAAAGCTTTGATGATGATGGTGGTTGATGACATAGAAATCATTGAGCCTAAAAAGAAGCTGTCCATTGTGGACCATCCTAGTAGCAAACCTGTGTTGTAGCCTAGAAATAGCATAAAAACGATGTTTGCAGAAGCTGTTATCATTGCTGATTTTCCTACATTTACCATTTTTTTGAAGCTAAATTCTAAACCAAGGCCGAATAGCAAGAATATAACACCAATATCTGCCCATAGTGTTATGTCTTCTTTGTCTGTAACAGTTGGTAAAAGGTTGACATGTGGACCTGCTAATAAACCCGCTAATATGTAACCAAGAATGATTGGTTGTTTTAATTTTTTGCATAAAAGTGTAGTGATTCCGGCATAAATTGCAATTAGAGTTAGGTCTATTATTAGTGGGTGTATTTCGTGCATAATTTTTCCTTGGATAATATTCAATTATTAGAAATAGTTTTATTTTTTATTTCTTTAATTTTTGTTAATTTGGTGAAAAATAGTTTATAATGCTTATTTCTCAAGCTCGAAAATGTGCCCTTGAATTTGGCGGATGATTGATGTTTTACCATTATCCCATTGTATTTTTAGTTTTGAATTTGGCAATATTTTAAACTTACCACAGAAAAAGTCTGGATTGTTATACCCACATAATCTGTTGTGGTCTTGCTTTAGAAATGAATCTTTCCAAGTGGGGGTTATAATTTCTATAAACTCGCTATTTGCAGGTGGAAGGAAAAAGTCTGAAGCGAGAGCAAATGGAAATTCTTTTATGCGCAAGCCGTTGTTTTGTTGCTGATAACGAAAATATACTGTAAATAAACGTTCTGATAAATATGCCAGAGCTAATTTTTGCTCGGTATCTCTAGTTTTTAGTTCATCTTTTATATCGTTGTATAGAGGAAGGAGGATGCTAAATAACCATGATGCATAATCGTTTAGTATTTCTCGTTTGGTTATGAGCATGTTAGTTGGATAGAAGCCATCTTCGCTGTTAAGGGTTTTTATGGCAAAATCATACATATAAGGATATTTTTGCTTAATAATGTCTAGAGCTTTATCTAAATCTGAAATAATATGCTCTTGTTTGTATTGTTCGTATGCGTTTAGTTTTATTGGTTCAGAAATTAATACATCATGTGTGATAAACCATGGGAGAATGTATTTTTTTTCTAACTCTAATTGACGTAAAAAGGTTGTTGCAAAGCCTTTTAAGTGATTTATTCCTAGGTGCCTAAAGCGCATAGACGGATATTCTATCATTGGGTAATTGTTGTTTGTGTTTATGCTTAAGTATCGGCGATATTGAAATAGGCCAATGTATGGGGTTTTTGTATTTTTGTATATCCAATATAAAGAGGTTATCTCTGCAAAATATCTATTGAGTTCGGATATATTTTCACCAGTATCATCGCCTATCATATTATTTTTTAACCATTCTATTTCTTCTGGTTTGAATGTTCCTGCTCTTGATGGAGTATTAGATATAGCCCTCCCTCCTTGAATGGGTTCAAATATTTCTGTTTTTATAAGAGGGGCAGGTTTGTAGTAAACTACGAAAATTTTTAGATAATCTGTTTTATAAATAAAAAGTAAATAAATAGCAGATAATAAAATAAAAACAGCAAACATAACAAGAAAGATTGTGCTATATTTGCTGTTTT
>JAZQZH010000015.1:0-7800 GCA_045633945.1 Alphaproteobacteria bacterium | reverse complement strand
CCCATTTACAGATGGTAATGGGCGCTTATCACGAGCATTAACAACAATGTTATTGCTTAAAAACGGATATAACTATATGCCATATGCATCTATGGAATCAATTATCGAAGCAAATAAAGAAGGTTATTATAGGGCTTTAAGTGCAACTCAAAAAACAATTTGGACAGATAAGGTTAATTATGAACCTTGGCTAACATTCTTTATTACTTCATTACAAAAACAAAAACGTCATCTAGAAGAGAAAATTACCAAAGTATCTGGCACAACAAGATATAATAAAACAGAAGAAAGTATAATTGCTTTATTTGATGAAAAGTCATCTTGGAGTGTATTAGAGATAGCTCAAGAACTTAATAAAAACAACGAAACTATTAAAAAAAATGTACAAAACCTTGTGAAAAAAGACATTTTAGAAAAACAAGGCTCAACTAAAGGTGTTTATTATACACTAAAAAAGTAGTTTTATTTAGCAAAATTATAAAAAAAAATCACCAATATAGAAAAATAAATAAAAATTTTTCTCGTTTTTAATTTTTTTTAGTTCTAAAATATATGCATACTTTAAAACAGATATGCATAAATCAATAGAAATATTAAAATATAAGGAATTTTTAGAATGAAAAAAAGTAAAATTGATGAGATGCGCGAATTTTTAATAGAAACACTTCCACCGATTATTGCCAGATCAGAAGTCGAAAAATTAACGGGCGGACTTGTTAAACGTTCAACTTTATCATCATACGATAGTAGAGGATTAGGTATATCAAATCCAATTAAATTTAGTTCTGAAGATGGAGTTCGAGGAAGAGTTGCATATACGCGTGAAGAATTAATTAATTGGATTATAAATAGGATAATTATTGATTAAGAAGCATATAATCAAGTACAATAAAAAGCCCAGAAATATCTCAATTTCTGGGCTTAAATTATATCAACTTATTTATGCTACTATATCATCTATATTAGTATTAACATTATCATTTAATTTTGTCTCCGCAATATTAGCGAAAATATCTGCATCATTTATTTTATTTAAAATATTTACAGAATCTGACAAATTATTTGGAGCCAAATGAGCATAACGTTCAGTCATCTTTATACTTTTATGTCCCATCAATCTTTGTACTCTATATAAATCGACACCAGATTGAACTAACCAACTTGCATAAGTATGGCGAAGTGTATGAAAAACAA
Organism: Alphaproteobacteria bacterium; assembly: GCA_045633945.1. Lineage (GTDB taxonomy): Bacteria > Pseudomonadota > Alphaproteobacteria > RF32 > CAG-239 > CAG-267. The sequence goes on along the minus strand of JAZQZH010000015.1, from coordinate 6,606 downwards.
CTTTATTTTTAGCATCTTTAATACCATTATTAAAACCTAAACGCTCAACTATTCTACTATATGTTGATGATACTCCATTTATTTTTGTGTCCTTTGTGGATTTAAATACATACTCTCCGTTTCGGAGTGATTTTGTTTTTAAAATACTATACACTTCATTAGTCATATAAGCAAAACGATCTGATTTATTTTTAGGATTACGAATTGTTATTTGTTTCATTTCCATATTTACATCTTCACCAACAATATTAAAGATTTCTCCGGCACGAAGCCCCATATGGAGTGCAAAAATAGACATTTCATATAATTGTTTACTACTTATTTTTATTTCGTTTAAGAGTTTATTGGCTTCATCAGATGTTAAAAAGCGCACTCTATTGTTATTTATTGATATTTTTTCCATTCTTTCACATGGGTTTTCTCCAACCAATACGCCAGCTTCCTTAGCTTTATTAAAAACACATGACATAACACATAAAGTTTTTTTAATAGTTGCTTCTGCTAATCTTTTTTTCTTCATAGCAACTTTTACTTTTTGTAAATAATTTGATGTAACCTTTTTTAAAGGAATATTACCAAAAAATTTATCAAAGTATGTATTAAAATCATAAATTTCTTGTTTTCTTTTCTTATAACTTTTCAAGCAAAGATAAGTATCTGTATATCCTCCCAAGAACCATTCTCGAAAGGTCATATTTTCACTATTTTTTCTTATTTCTAATTCACGTTTTTCACTCAATGATGTTGGTTCACCATTTGCAAGTCTAATATTTGTTTTGATTTCACCAAGAATTTGCATTGCTTTCAGTTCAGTCATACCATTTGATGCCCAACCTAAACCTTCTTCTTTTGATTTTCCATTCTTTGTATATCTAATTGTGTAATATCTATCTGGTTTAACACCATTTTTTCTTGTTTCGTGTTCTTTATAATATACACCTGTATAGTTTTTTGATCTAAATCTTTTCATCTCATGCGTCCTTATATTAAGGGACAAATTTTATCCCAAATTTATCCCAGATTTTAAATTAAAATATATTAATGTAAATCATCACAAGTGTTATTTAGTAATGGGATAAATGCCTGTGGTATCTACAATATATAGAACACATTTCAACAAAAATAATTACATTTTTTTTTTAAAAGGTACTCATTCGTAATGGGCAGGTCACGTGTTCAAGTCACGTAATCGGCACCAGCTTTTTTAAGCCTCTAAAATTCCAACAGCTTATACTATTTTTACCTAAAGCATCACCACCCATAACAAAATTATCAATAAAATTAAAATAAATATTATTATCTTATATCTTTTATACTTTATAGTTACTTTCACATTTTTTTGATATTGTTCAACCACAAACATACACTGTCTAATATAAAATTTATTTTTAGGACATTCATCTATTTTAACATCTGTACTTTTATTCAAAATCTCAATAACCCTATCAATATTTTTAGATAACAAATACCTATCAATTGCGATTTTCTTTAAGCTTTGAGCTTGCTCTACAGCTTTAGAAAAACCATCCAAAATTTCTTTTGCTATTTCTTCCGATGATATCTTACGACAAAAACTTTTACCAGAAAAATTATGATACTCTTCTTTATCAATATTTTCTAATGTTATATATCCACTCCCGCCAAAATGATCATAAGTATATGCAGGAATTCCCATACCCAAAGCATATTGTACCGTCTTAAATAAATAATATCCTACCTATCTCTTCCATTTAGTACAACAGAAGCAACTTCTCTTGCCTTTGTTTCATCAGTATTACATAAACTCATAACCACATCATGAGATGTCCTAATAGAACTATCGCCAACATCTTGAGCAAATTTAAAAGGTTTATAAACTGCTTCCGTCAATACTTCATACGCATTATCACCAAATTTATCATATAAAACATCAACTGTTTTAGTAACATCTAAAGCATATCTAACCCCATTAACTTGGTTCACTTCTTCAATAACCTTAATCATTTGCGCTTTTTCTCTCGCAGCAGATTGCATATCTTCTCTTAGAGCTTCTCTATCAATTATTGACGTTTCTCTCCTTGCTACAGCTTCATTAAATCTTAGTACTCTATCATTTTGAATTCCACGTTCCATTACTTGAGGTCTCGCCAAAGCATCTCTTTGCATTCTAATCTCACTATTTATCCTATCTTCTCTAGGCCTTCTTCCACTAATTTCATCTGGGCAACCATTGATATTTTCTTCATCACCCAAACTAACTCTACCGCTAAGCTCATCTGGTTTATCTGTTGGTTCTTCTATAACTTGCGCCCTTAAATTTAATAATTCAGCATATTGCACATCAGAAACTCTGCTACTTTCACTCCACTCACGATACTCTGGTTCCTCTTTTACAGACCTTACAGGATTATTGCTCTTGCCATTATTTTGGTAATTAAGCGCTACGACACAACGGGACAACAATGGCATATTTTCTAATTTTTCTTGAATTTCTTGCGCTTCTTTAGGTAATTCTGTCATCGGCACTTCATCATTAGGGTTTAATACTTCTCTTATGTTTATTATTCTCGTATAACTATATTCTGGATCTAAACTAAGTGTTACATTATATAATTTATCAATTGCTTCATTATACGCCTCATCATTATCTTTGGGTAGTTTTTCCCCTCTTCTCTCATAATCTTTTGCAATATCAATAATTATTTTATCAATAAAATCATAATGCGTTTCACTGTGTTTCATTTCACCATCATAAAATCCCCTATCATACATATAATGTTCTCTATCATCAGCTCCTAGTATGCTATCAACATCTTTTGCCTCCAAATTATCCAAATCATTTTTTGTTTTATTTTCATCAATAACAATCGGTTCACGCAAGATAGACATAAAAGGTGTAACATCCGCATGTTGCAAAAGTTTTTGATATTGAAGCAAACTCATACTACCATCATATTTAGGTAAAGACCTCACCTCTATTAATCTATCACCTGTTAAAACTTCATCCACTACAGTAAAAGGAACCTTTACATCTCCTAATATACCTATATATTGAGTAAAATCTACCCCACCGATATTATATGCAATTTTCATAGCTCTATCATAGTTTTCATCATAAAATTCTGCATGTTTACCATCTTTTTCACCATAAACCATTGCATTCTTAACATGAGCACTACTATACCCTTCAGCAAATGTTCTAACCCACATATCACGAGTTCCATTAACAATCAGAGCCATTTCTTTATCAAAATCTTCTTTAGAATCACTAAAAGGATCTATTACTCCATTCTTAATCGCATTCGCATAAAAACTAAAACGTCCAAAATCATAATCAAAAACCGATAAATCTTTAGTTTTTAAATATTCATCACGCAAATAAATTAATGTAGCCATATTAGCAGAAATTTCATTATGCATACAAAGTTTATAAGCCTGTTCAACAGATACCGCATATGCGAACATACCATAACGATGATTATCTCTGTGTTTTTGTTCATGTATCAATACCGCATCACTTTGACTCCAATCATTAAAATCTTCATCACCTTCAACATGATTAATCGTAATACTATTTCTACTACGAGTATAATATCCACCAGAGCTACGGCTACTTAATGTATCAACTTGAAAATCTACCCTAGTTGTCAGTTTGGGTTCTCTTGCATTAGTACGAGTTTTTCGCCTTCTTTCCACACGCCTGTGCAATGTTCTCCCATCTTCAGAATCTATACGTGGGCTATCCTGAGCTTCTATGCTATCATCTACACTATCTTCTCTAAGCTTATCATCATCATTCATAATAAATCCCCCACCAACACTATATATATAGAAAATTATACCTCAAAAATATCTCGATGTCAACATTTTACCCCCTATACTACAATCCAATAAAACCATTTATACAAACCAAAACAGCTTGACATATATTAAAATCCATATAATATCCACCATGTTATAATATTTTTTTGTTAACTATAAATATATCCCTATATCATTATGAGACTATTATCATTTGTTTTTGTTCCTTCGACGGAATTGAAAGAAGCTGGTTACGCATACCAGATACTCAAAGAGCTTCGTCAAAAAACAAACGACGAAACAACTGAAGACGTTATTGTATTCGCGGTTGGTTGCGAAAAAAAGGATGAAATAAAATACCTAATGACAAAATTAGCATTTCATTTCTCAGACCAAGTTGCATCAAATCCAACACCAAGAAACCATAACATAGCCAAATGGGCTATTTGGTGTTTTGGACAATTTGCTCTAAACCCCGAAGGCACTAAACATCCCGACGAATTCTACGCACAAATTTGTCATTTGTGTGAGATTTCTACCCCTATCAAAGATATGCTATGCATAACATGCCAATATGATAGCTATCTAGAATATCAAAATGAACCTTTCAACCCATAAAAGGTCACACTTTCACCTCCTAGTTCTAACTAGGAGGTTCTTTTTTTCAAAAAATGCTTGCTTTTTATATCATAACACTATATCATACCAACTCAAATTTAATTATTAATATATTTTGTATGAATAACAAAGAATTATTAGAAAAAAAGACACGTGAGTTCAAAAATGATCACGGAAAGTCACATGTAGAACTTGGTTATCCAGTTGTCGCAGTAGTTGAAGGAAGTGTTGTATTTAGCAAAAGCAAAGATGCTCTTGATAAATACAAAAAAAATGTAACATCTAGCACTAAAAGATTTATTTTTTCGATGCTTGTGATGGCTGTTTCGCTTTGCTATGGTCTCATCGGAAGCGCTTTAGGACTTAGCAATCTCGCAATTGTCCTTGGTTTGTGGGTGATTTTTGCCATGGGCCTTATATGCAACTTTTATATTGAGAAGAAAACTTCTTCATATCAATATAAATCTCTCAACAAAGACATCCTTGTCTACAATGGTCCCTCATGGGATAATTAAAGAAAGCCCCAAACGGGGCTCTTTTTTTTTTATATAAATACCGATTATCAATAAAAAAATCGCTTCAGTACATCAATGTACTAAAGCGAGATAAAATCAAACCATCAAAGCCTAATGATTAGGGATGAGAAGTAGATTCAAAATTATTTAAAACTGTCAAAACTACGACGGATTGTAAGGCTGATTAAAGTCCCACTCCGAGTAAGGATTATTTGCAACCTTGCCATCTGAATGGTCTCCCTTCTTACCTGAAACGTAAGCAATACCAATAGACGATGCTGCCGCACCGGCGAGTACGAAAAGTGTTGTTAGCGTAAACATAGTTCATAATAATTTAAATGGTTAATAATAAGGTTCACATCAAGAAACTACCCTCTTCTTTATAACCATTCAAGTATCTTTTTTTATTTTTTTTCAAATTATTATAATTGACAAATCCCTAAAAATCTTTACAATCAAACGTTAATACACCAATAAAAAATTCTCCTCCATTAAATTATCATATATCATCTACAAAGTACCATTTTTTGATAGATAGACAAAAATATTGATTTTTAAAATAAAATAGATTATCATCCACCCACTATTAAAAATTATGATGTCTAACTATTAAATATTATACATTATGAGCAAGTTTATTTACAAACAGACAAATGATGGCATTTATCACATATATTTAGATGATCCATCAAAAGAAGGGTTTACCAAAGTAGCTCAAGCAAAAAAAATAAGCATTATAAAGGAAAACAACCACAAGTATATGCTTCTCTTTAACGATGAGAGCTTTGAAAAAAAACTATTGGGTATTATTGAAAATAAAATTTTTCAAGTAACTATACCCAAAGACGCAAAGGTAACCATTTTTGACAACATTTGCATGTATGAAAAAAATGAAAGTGGCATTTGGTACACAATGCTACTTAAAAATGATGTTTTTGAAGAACTCAAACTTGGTGTAAAGCACGAAGTTTTCTTAGGTTGTCCAGCAAACATCAAATACAAAACATTATATTGGTGCTTCTTTACCCAAAAATTAGACCAATATAAAGAGCTACACAGCATTATAAACCAAAAAGTTGTTAACCTCGGCAAGTATTTATCTATAGAGAACAACTGTAATGGAGAAATATTTGCCATGTGTGAAAACGGAGATTATGACATTTTCACCCCCACCTCACCTGCTCCCAAGCAAGGCACTCCATATGAAATACTCCAAACTCTAGATCATCTATTCATCTGGAATGACAAAGAGAAACATTGGAGAGCTTACAAAGGTTCAATTCTGGCTAAAAATGCCGTATACGATGTTGTAACTTGTGGCGACAAACGTAAAATTCTTTTATATGAGCTCAAGGACGGAACTCTCGAATTGGTAAAAGAAAGTTATAATTACCAATTTGTGCCTATGCCATTTAGTATTATCATCGATAACCTACTGTATTTTCAAGATTGCGAAAGCGGATTGGTTGATTTTGATAATCCTAAACGTACCTTTAAAAAGCGATTTAAAGACATTTTTAAGTAACACCCTATCCCCCTCACAATTTTACTATTGTGAGGGGATATTTTTATCTAATTTAATGCCCCAACATTCCACACTCAAAAAATATTTGATTTTTATAATAAAATAGATTACCATCCACCCACTATTAAAAATTATGATGTTAAACTATTTAAATATTATGAATTATGA
>JAZQZH010000014.1:0-9899 GCA_045633945.1 Alphaproteobacteria bacterium | reverse complement strand
AATAAAAGACAAATTAAAAAATAAAATTTCTTGCTTAAAAACAAAACCAAACCTTGCTGTTGTTATAATTGGCTCTAATCATGCCAGCAAAATTTATGTCAAAAACAAAGAAAAAGCATGTCAAGATGTTGGTATAACAACAACCACATACCATCTCCCAGAAACAACCTCTCAAGAACAATTAGAACAATTAATTACAAAGCTCAATAACGACCAAGAAGTAAATGGCATTCTCGTCCAGCTACCTCTTCCAGCACATATTGATGCAAGTAAAATTCTTTCAAGCATTAATCCAATTAAAGACGTAGATGGATTTCATCCCTTAAATAGTGGATTATTACAAAAAAAATCCCCCTTAGCAATTGCTCCATGCACACCGTATGGTATTATAAAAATTCTACAATCTATAAAAAAAGATTTAAGCGGCATGCATGCAGTTATTGTTGGTCGCTCACAAATTGTAGGTCTTCCTGTTGCAAACTTATTATTAAATGAAAATTGTACAGTTACAATAACACATTCTAAAACAAAAAATTTAGCCACAATCTGCCAAACAGCAGACATACTAGTTGTTGCAATAGGAATTCCTGAGTTTATAACCAAAGATTATATCAAAAAAGGTGCAATAGTAATAGATGTTGGAATAAACCATACTACATCAGGATTAAAAGGGGATGTAAACTTCACTCAAGTAAGTACTCTTACCTCATACATTACACCTGTTCCTGGTGGCGTAGGTCCAATGACTATTGCAATGCTATTAGAAAACACATATCAAGCATATTTAAAACAAACTAACTATTAAAAAACATCATATCCTCTACTATATAACATTAAAACTAAAAATAAAAGGAGAGGATATATGTATCATTTAGGAAATATTTTTTTATACAATAATAACACCAAAAGCAAAGAAAATTATCATAACAAACTAAAACAACAAGGTTTTTTTGTCTTTGATACAGATAACCTTCACAAACTAACACTTTACAACAAAGAAATCACGCCTGATGTTTTACTTTTAGATTTTGAACACAAAACTCCAATAAATTTTATAACATCTATTGAGCGCCAATTTGGACATGCAAATACACCTTTAGTTGTTATATCTGACGCTCCCAAAGCCCTTATTTTTCATCCAGCAATAAGCCACTATCTATCTCATATTGATGATCAAAAAAAATTGCAAGACATTATAGAAAGCTACAGCATAGGCAACAAAAAACATCACGTTTTATATATAAACCTAAAACCTTATGAAAAGGACATTTTTACAAAATCTATTACTGAAAAGGGATACTCTCTATTTGAAGTACACAACATTCGTTCCGCATCATATTACCTCAAAAAAAATACACCATCTATTATCTGTATAAATTTTTTACCGGCTCTTTCAAAATCAAGAAAACTCTTCTCACACCACAAAACTTTTTATGTGGAAAACACACAAAATATTGAGGAAATTGAGCAATTTTTACATTAGATAATAAATCTATAACATTAAAAGGACTTGAACCATGGCTCTCAAAGATATAACCCAAAAAATATATGATAAAACGCTCAATTTAGCATCAAGACCAAACGCTCTTCTTTGGCTTTTTGCCATATCTTTTATTGAAAGCTCATTTTTTCCTATTCCACCAGATATTATGATAATACCTATGGTTTTAGCTTGCCAAAAAAATGCTTACAAAATAGCAGCAACGGCAACAATTTCTAGCGTTTTAGGTGGATGTTTAGGTTATGCTATAGGCATGTTTGGGTTTGAAGTAATCGCAAAACCTTTGCTTGAATTTTATGGTTATATGGAAAAATTCCATAAATTTGAAGATGCTTACCACCAATATGGTGCTTGGATTGTATTTATTGCAGGTTTAACACCTATTCCATATAAATTAATAACCATTGCATCTGGTGTTGTAAGACTTGATTTAACCATATTTACAATTGCATCAATTTTAGCAAGAGGTATGCGTTTTTACCTAATTGCATGGTTATTAAAACGCTTTGGCGAACCAATGAAAAGCTTTATAGAAAAAAATCTAAATTTGTTATCAATTATATTTGTAATACTTTTAATTGGTGGCTTTGCTCTAATAAAACTTTTATAAAACAAGCTTAATAAAAAATATAATAAATAAATGTAGTGGATAATATACATAAAAAATCCACCATTTATTTATTATTCTTTTTTGCACAACATTATATTGATTAAAAAATAAAATCACTGTCATCAAAAATGATACAAACCAATATCCATCCATATTTATCAAACAAGACAAAAGCATTATTATACCCAAAATTAATTTATTTGCCTCTCTAAAATACAAATACATAAATACTAAAAATAAAAAACCATAAATTCCATAATCGCAAATCAATGACAAAAAGCCACAAACAAAAAAAGTAAATAATATCATTATAGTTTTAATATATTTCGGTCCATCCTCTTTTTGAACAAAATCAACCACCTTAAAAAATACAACACTCAGCAAAAAGCTTATTAAAATATTGAGAGGAAAAATCTTTATATCATTAGAAAAATTATTAAAACCAATTATCAAAAAAAGCGTTATAACACCAAAAATCAAAAGCCTTTTAATATATTTACTATATATATTTTTTTTAGCTAAATGCATCATCAATAAAAAAGAAAATATAGGAAAACTTGTGCGTCCTAAACCTATAAAACATTCCCTTAAAACTCCGTCATCTAACAAATATTTTGCTATATGATCTAGTGTCATAGATATGAGTGCAAATATTTTTAATACATCAATATTAATTAAAAGCCTAAAGTTCTTCATTATATCACCTCAAACTAAACTTAAACTAAAATGATAAAAAAAACGTAAATCATAAAAAAAAGAGGGGACTTTCCCCCCCCTCGTTAATCTCATAAATTAAGATAATATTATCTACCAGCTTTTATTGCTTCAATCAATTCATGAGTTGTTGGCACATAGCCATTTGCATACAATGGATCCTTTTGGAATCTATAAACTTGATGTCCTGCAAACAACAAGTTATCATCCACACTACCTCCATGTCCAGCATCAACAAGTGTCTTATGAATACAATAAGTTCTAGGATCAGGTATCTTTCCTGTTGAGCCATTTGCACCAGACCAAGATGAGAATTGACATTGAGATAAACATCCCATACATTTAGCTCTATCATCTTTCATAACCGTCCACTCATTTGGTGTCAAAAATACAACAGTATCATCTGGTGTTTCTTGAATCACGCTAAAACCAGACGCAATTTGATTATTAGCTTTTGTTAAATCTTGAGATTTAATATAAACAGCCTTAACGGGACTTAAAGCCAATTCAGTATCAAACTCATCATTCTTTTCTCTACTAAAGCTAATTTCGCCTTCTTTTCTTTCCATCAAACGAAGCAAGAATTTATTTTTAATAGCAGAAGAATAAAAACCTGTAGGACTAAATAGTTGAAGAGCAACATCACCTGGTTTTGCATTCAACATAACCTTTTTCCAAGCATCACTAATTGGACTCTCTTTTGTAATCATTGGACGGGTACCAAATTGAAATGCAACCTTACCTATTTCTGGATTACCAAGATATCTTTCCCAATCTTTTAAGCACCATACACCACCAGCAATAACAACAGGAATATTCTCTAAACCAAGTTTATTCATCGTTGCGCGAAGTTCTTTAACTCTATCATATGGGTCTTGTGGTTCATTAGGATTTTCTGCATTAGATAAACCGTTATGACCACCAGCTAACCATGGATCTTCATATACAACACCACCCAAAAATTCGCTATATTTTGAGTATGCTCTCTTCCACAAAATCAAAAGAGCTCTAGCTGAAGAAACAATAGGGTAATAATAAACACCATTTTCAGATGCAATTTCACCCAATTTATATGGAAGTCCTGCGCCACATGTTACACCATGAATAAGCCCTTTAGAGCCCTTTAAAACTTCACGAATAACTGTTTCAGAATCAGCCAATTCCCATAATTCATTCACATGAATACGACCATTATCACCAGCAATTTCATGAGCAATTTGAGCTTGCTTAATACCGCCCTTAATTGCCCCTGCAATTAAATCTTCATGACGTTCCTGACGTTTTAATTTAGAAGATCTATCCAAAACAGGATTACCATTTTCATCATAGTAATCTGCACTAACAATAGAAATTGTACCAACACACCCCTCTTTTGCAAAGTGACCACTACTAACACCGTTTGTTGCATTAATACCTTTACCACCTTCAATAATTGGGCAAACTTCTTTTCCTGAAATAACAATATTTTCTAAATTTATCACAAGCTTTATCCTTAACTAAAAAAGTATAACTATAAGGCACGATATAATATTTTTTTACAAATGAAAAGTAGGAACTTTTTACCGCCATAGTTTCCTAAAGGATACTATTTACTAGAATGGTTTTATTAATCTATCCCAAACAATATCGTTACCCAAAACAATAGCAACAAATACACAACAATAAGTGTATGTAATAAGGGCATTAATTATAACACCGCCAACACGTTTCACTAAAATTCTTTTATATTTTTTTATCAATTTATTGAGTAATTCAAAAAATAAAATATACACAACCAGCTGCATAGATATCCCAATATCTTTAAGCTCATCTTTATAAGATAATACAATTCTTGGCAAAAATGTAATAAAAAGGCTATATAACATAACTAAAATATACGTAATTTGCATTGCCTTTTTTTCGTTTAACAAGTATTGTTTTTTGTCATTTTCCAAACTTTCTCTTGAAAGTTTATCAACCTCAAACCCTCTGATTTTCTTAGGTTCTGCATTTTTTTCTTTTATTGTTTTTAGATTAATCTTTAACTTTTCTTCTGCAACACAAAGTCCGCATCCTTTATTTGTAAAATAGACATGATTCGGATTCTTTTTACAACGTTTCAAATTTTTGAGTAAATAATTCAGTTCAGCCTGCCATTCTTCAGCTGTTGGTCTTATCTGCCCTTTAACAAATGCTCTATCAAACAACTTTAAAGTACTCTGCGGCAAAAATTCATGTGTGCTATATGGATGAGGGGCTTGATAACTATCCCCCCACATACCATAAGCATAATGATACGCCTCTATTCGCTCTTGAATCGAAAGCGTACTATCTGCATTCTTTTTTACAACTCCAGAAAACGGATGAATACCATTATTAAGCAATTTAAAAATCATCACTGCAAGGGCAAACTTATCTTGTTCTTCCCCCATATCTTCAGGCGTTTGCACCATTCCTTCTGGATAAATATACTCTTCACTAACAAATTCAGCTGGAAATCTCGCCTCTTCACCTTTAATAGAAAAACCATCACAGTCAAACATCGCAACTGTCATCGTTTTCTTATAAATTGATACATTTGATGGCTTAAGATCAATAATGTAATGACCATTTCTATGAAGAGAGGCAACCATTAAAGCAACATTATATGCCGCCATTACCCTATACTCATACTTATCACTTAAACCAAGCTTTGCTCTAACAGCACCTTGCATAAGATGATCAAGAGAAACCGCAGCACTCGTATCAATAAATGGCATTAAATAACCAACACAATACCCCTCATCATCCTCTAAAATAGCTTCCGGCCACGCAATTTGCACATATTCTACACCTTTTGATATCACGCTATTTATATGGGGATTATTGTTTACCATCGCCTCTAGTTTTAAACGATTTGTATTACTTTTTTGCCTTTCATGAAAAATCTTTGCAACCTTTTGTGGCTTACCAATAATTTCAAATATTTTACCTGCTGCACCACCTTTATTTAATAGTTTTCCTGTCGTAATTCTCTCAAAACTACGATCACCATAAATAGCATTATACTGTTTTTCTTGCTCTAACATATCACTCATCTAAAACTAGCCCATAAAACAGTTTTATCATCAGAATTAAGTTTTCTTGCTTTTAGTGTATCAAGTGTATTATTAAGTGCTTTTAATGCTCTTATTTTGCTCTCTTCTTCTTTCAAATATTTATTTATTGGCTCAATAAATCCGCATTTCAATCTACTCATATCAGAACTCAATGCAAAACCTGTAACACCATCTGTCATTAAAAACAATGAATCAGCCTTATTTATATCTGTAAATCTAAGATTTTTCTCCCAATTATTCATTGTATAAAAATATGTTTCGCAAGAAAAACTACCATTATGTGGCCTTGAAAGTATATAATCAAACACTTTACCTTCTTGATAAATAGCCACCCCTGCACCATCTCCAATATGAAAAAATACACCTTTATTTTTGTGATAAAAAGCACCAACCACCGTTGCAGAAAAATTCAAAATCTCTTTTTCAGATTTACTCTTATTCAGCCTATGAATAACCAGTTTAGAACGTGCAATTTCAATCGACTTTTTAACGCCTGACTTAACATCCTTAAAAGGAGTATTTATCAAAACATTAACTATAGTTTCGCATATAATCTTTGCACCAATTTTACCATACTTAGCAGAACCCGCTCCATCGCTAACTACTGCCACTAACTTGTTACCAGAACAAGCATAGCTATAAAAATCTTGGCATGGAGTATTTTTAGCCTGATGGAGAGAGCCCGTAATTTTAGTCGCAATAACCCTTATGTTATTATGCGTTTTCTTCATGCCAGCCCTCTATATCATCTAAAATATCTGGCATATTTGGCGCCGCTCTAGAAATACAAGAGACACTTCTAGATAACCACAAGAAAAACTCTGTAAACTTCAACCCACTTAAACGCTTAGGAGACATAATAGAAAACTTAGCAAGCTTTTCTAAATTTGCTCCCTGAGTTCCAACTGCATGAATAACAACTTTTTTATTTTGCTGAGCAATTCTACATTTTTCCGCAGCTTGTTCCCAACCATAATCTGTTGGCTCTCCATCGCTAATCAAAAAAATCCAAGGTCTTTTAGAGGTTACTCCGCAACTATCATACAAACACTTTTGCTCTTCTATTTTCAAAAGAGCAAGTTCCATCGCTTTACCGATAGGAGACAAACCTGATGCTTCCATAATAGGGGCGTTAAAATTCATCGCATCAACCCAATCTGCAGAAACATCTGCATCGTCTTTACCATAAGCTTTAATAACAAGAAGCTGTACCCTAGAACTTGCATCAATATCTTCTTTTAATTCTTTTTCTAAAGCCTGCAAACCTGTATTTAATTGTTTAATAGGCTCGCCTCTCATAGATCCAGAACAATCAAGCACCAAAATACAAGGTGTTCTTTCATTAGCATTTTCAGCAAACTCCACATACGGAATTACAACATCAGAAAAATCGTCACCATTATTATTCATCAACATCTACCTCTTTTATTTTACATCATATATTTAGTATCTAGGATATGAATGAGGATACCCACTACCCTCTATTGGCACATTACGAGAAATTCTTCCGCAACCACTCAGATATAGAATGGAAAAAAATACTGAAAAAATCATTAAAAATTTAACTAAATATTTCATTTTTTATCCTATATATTGCAATAACTTTATTTAAAGATATATCATCTTTGCCTAATAACAAAAAAGTTTTAAAAGTAATTAACAGGAAAAATATGCCATGAATTTTTTTTATAAAATATTATTTATTTTAATGTTGTTAAATACATCTGCCTATGCATACTCGCACCCCAAAGGATTATATACATTAGAATATCCTGTACCTATGCCAAATGTTTCACTAACTGATGAGCAAAACAACTCTACAAACATTCTAAACACAAATTCTAATCTAACTATTTTTGTTTTTTGGTCACAAAGCTGCCATCCTTGTCTAAAAGAAATGAAACATCTAGAAAAATTACAAAAAAAAGCTAAAAAAGACAATATTGAAATAAAACTCGTATCTCCAACTTCAGAATGGTCAAACCTAGCACAAGAAAGAGCTTTTTTAACTAAATACGGTGCACCTACACTACCTTTTTACAATGACAAAAACAATACCTTATCATTAAAACTAGGTATTGGCTCGACTCCATACACAGTTATAATGGATAGATTCGGAAAAAAAATTGCAACCATACAAGGTTACACAGATTGGGACTCTAACAAACTATATAATCAAATTAAAAATCTCATAAAATAAACACACCAACACCAATATAAAAATACATTTTGCACAATTAATATTGACAAAAACACAAAAACATAGCACACTGGTTACGATATGATATATTATTTAACTAATTCTGTATTACTATGGAAAAGACAAAATTCTTGTCATGGGCGATTTTAACTCTAGGAGTTGTTTCCTTCATTGGTGTTTTAACTGCATTGATATGGTCATTCTTTGACACCACCGAATACATGACCCTTATTTATACATCAGTCATTGCGTGGCTATTATTCAGAATACCACAGTGGAGTAAAGCAAATTGGTGCCACGCATCAATAGCATTGTTGATGTTGAACTCAGTATTAATCAAGCTTCAACCACAAAGCACTGCCGCATTTGATAACAACCACTATGTGGCTCTAGTATGCTTCTTCCTCATATTGGGTAGCTTTATTTACACTGATATTCTGGTTGGAAAAGTACTCAAGATGCCAAAAAGGAATAAACTCGCATGGCCTCACATCATCATTGTAATTGTTTCAGCGGCATATAGTCTACATCACCTTTCAAATATAGACTATTCGCCAACAAGGCCTCTAGGACTTATCGTCGCATTCAACTACGCTGCTTGCCTACTTTATTGCGGACACCCATTCTTTAGCAATACTGAAGAACAGATGTAGTTGTTACAAAACTCTAAAAAAAGAGCTCTCCATTAAGGAGAGCTCTTTCTTATTTATCAAGCAAAATTATTTCTTTGCTGCTTTTTCCTTTTTAGCCTTAGCTACTTTTTCTTTTTTAGCCTTAGGTTCTTTTTTAGCCTTAGCTACTTTTTCCTTTTTAGCACATTTCTTCTTAGTTGTTGTTTTCTTTTTGTTTTTATTTTCTCTTAATTCAGCTTGTTGTTGAGACACAAGCATAGCTTTTTCCAAATCTTTTTCAGAACAAAGACCAACCGCCATTGGGTTAACAGGACGAAGGTTTGCTTGGTTACTATGAGTACCATTTCTAATAGAATTAATAGTTGGCTTAGTAGTACCAATAAGCTTACAAATTTGTGAATCCATAACTTCTGGACAATTTTTCAAAATCCACAAAATTGCATTTGGCTTTTCTGCACGTTGAGTTGGTGATAGAATTTTTTTAGCCTTTGCATTTCTTTCTTTAACGTTTCTTTCTAAAACAGAAGCTTGAAGAACTGCTGTATCATCAGCCTCACATCTTGCAATTTCTTCACGAGAAAGCTGACCATTTGCAACAGGGCTTACACCTAAAATATTATATGCAATATCTCCATCTGCAATAGCTTGAATTTCAAGCTCATGAAGTTCACAAAAATCTGCAATTTGTTTGAATGTTAAAGTTGTATTTTCAACCAACCAAACAGCTGTTGCCTTAGGCATTAATGGTGCTGTCATCTTATTATCCTTTCCTGAATAAAAAATCAAAAACTATTTATAAACAAACTTAAACTCTTTTTCTATTACATACAAGCCAAAACTAAGTTTTTCTACAAAAGTTTTATTATCCTAAAATTTAGACCTGTATTTCACATACAGGTCTTATTTTCTTCATTTTATGCTTTAATTCTATTTAGTTACCAGTTTTCAAACCAAACTTAGCAAATTTAGCATTAAACTTACCAACTTGACCGCCAGAATCAACCATACGATGAACACCTGTCCATACTGGATGAGATTTTGGATCTACTTCCAAAGTCATCTTATCGCCGTCTTTACCCCAAGTTGTCTTTGTTTCATAAACACTACCATCTGTCATTACATAAGTAATTTTATGATAATCAGGGTGAATACCTTTTTTCATTGT
>JAZQZH010000013.1:0-17428 GCA_045633945.1 Alphaproteobacteria bacterium | reverse complement strand
TGTTTTGGTAAACTCTTCCATTATTTTTGATTTCTCAATTTCTTTTTGTTTTATTTTGTTTTCAATTTCTCTTAATTTGATACGTTCTTTTCTGTCTTCTTTGCTATTTTTGCTTTGAACTTTATTAGTATTTTGAGGTATATTTTTAATTTCTTTTTCACCTTTGTTTAGCAGTAAATTACGATAGTCATTTAAGCTTCCATCATATATTGTGCAGGTTTTGTTGTCTACTAACCATAGCGTATCAGCCACCAATTCAAGCAAATAAAAATCGTGTGATATGATTATTATTGCGCCATTATATTGATTAATTGCATCAGCTAGAGCTTTACGCCCTTTCATATCTAAATGGTTTGTTGGCTCATCAAATATCAATATTTCTGGCGCATTTAATGACATACTGGCAAATAATAGCCTTGTTTTTTCGCCACCTGACAAATCTTTTATTTTGGTTATCGCCTTTTCTTTTTCCAAACCAAAACGCGCAAGATGTGAGCGAGCATTCTTTTCTAAAAAACCAGGTTCTATGCTTAATATGTACTCTGTTGGAGTTAGCTCTAGTGGTAATACTTCTGTTTGTTTTTGATGAAAATATCCAATTTTTAATTTTTGTGACTTAACAATATTACCGGTAAATGGTTTTAATTGGCTTGAAAGCATTTTAACCAAAGTTGATTTACCATTACCATTTTTACCCAAAAGAGCTATTCTATCATCTTGATTTATATATAAATTCAGTTTTTTCAGCACCACATTATCATCATAACCAACAGAAACATCTTCGGTTTTTATTAAAGGCGATGGAAGTAAATTTATTTCTGGAAATGTAAAATTATCAGAGTGTTCTTGCGCTATCTCACTTATATCCTCCATTTTTTCTAGCATTTTAAGCCTACTTTGTGCTTGTTTAGCTTTACTTGCCTTATAGCGAAATCTATCAACATAGGATTGTAAATGAGCCTTTCTTTGGCTTTGTTTTTCTATTGCTTTGGAGGTTAGTTCAATTTTTTGATTATATTGTTTTAAAAAACTATCATAATTCCCTTTATATGTTACTAGCTTTTTACCCTCAAAATGTATAATAGAGCTACATACATTATTCAAAAAATCTCTATCATGACTTATTAAAAGGAGTGTTTTTGTATAATTTTTTAGATATTCTTCCAACCATATTATTGCTTCAACATCAAGATGGTTTGTCGGTTCATCAAGAAATAATATATCTGAATATTTGAAAAGAGCTCCAGCCAAATTTAATCTCATTTGCCATCCACCAGAAAAATCTCTTACTTTTTTTGAAAGATCTTCATTTATAAAACCTAGTCCATGTAATACTTCAGCTATTTTTGCTTCTGTAGCATCTGCCTCAATCATCCTTAATTGTTCATGAATTTCTGCTAATTCTAGTGGTGATGCTATTTTTTCTTTTTCTCTTAATTCTACCAAACGTTTGTCTTTACTAAGCACATAGTCTAATATTGTTTTATCAAGATCTTTATTTTCTATTTCTTGTTCTGCAAATGCTTTAATATGTTTGGAAGGTATAATTATATCTCCTGTATTTACTTCATGCTCTCCCTTTAGCGTTTTAAATAATGTAGTTTTACCACATCCATTAGCCCCAAGTATCCCCACTTTTGCCCCATCATCTATCTGAACTGAAGCATTTTCTAATAAAAATTTTGATGCTATCTGCAAATTTATATTTTCTATTTTTATCATCTCTTAATTTCCATACTTAGGATGGTTATTTTTATAAATTTGTTCGACATCTCTAAAACTCATAGAAGTTTCTATATTTCTCCTAAGTATTTTAGACGCCTCTATTGGACTAAAGTAAAAATCTTCAAAACTTGTAGCATTTAACCCTTGATGAGGTATTGATACATCTTTTAGAGGACTTTTTCTCATTCGTTTTTTTAACTCATTTAGAAATCTTTCCATTGATTTATCATTTTTTATACTATTATCGTTATGAAAAAAATAGTATTCATAGTCTATTGATGTTCCCTCAGGGTGTCCTCTTTTCTTTTTATAAATAAATTCATCAAAAGACTTTACTAGATAATGATTTATGCGAGCTTTATCTGCTGATATATTGTAATTTAGCATAAAACTAACTGGTTTATGATATTCATTAACACTCAAACCTTCAACCTTTATGTAATGATTGGAGCCAAACCCGTTGAAATTAATGACTTTTTCAGGTTTCACAATTGATTTTACGGTATGGTTTAATGTTTTTCCATGAGAGGTAAATGTTTCAACAATTAACCCTGACTGACGAGAAAAAATCTCTCCATCTCCATAATTCATCCAATGCAAACTAACTTCTGAAACATCTTCATAATCTTTTAAAAATGACTTCATGTTTCTTTTTTGCAGAGGGACTAAATATTCATCTAAATCAATTATAGCAAGCCAATGAGTATCATTTTTATATGTTTCAACAATTTTTTCATAACATTTTAATTGTTGGTTTACTCCAGGCATTGGGATATAAGTTATACGCTTTTCATCTATGTAAGGTTTTAGATATTCTTTTGTTCCATCTGTGCTCTCGTTATCACATAAATAGAAATGTTCTACACCTTGTAATATATGATATTCCAACCATTCCTTCAGGTATGGCTTTTCATTTTTCATAATTGCCCCAATGCTTAAATAATATGGCTTTTTATCATTCATAAAGTATTGTGTAACTATAAAAAACGCACTTAAAATTAAAAAGCAAAATAGCAAAATTTTCAATAAATACTTTCTCAAAAAAAGTTCTCCATCACATTATGTTGATTGCAAGCATCTTTGACTAGTACGGTTGTTGTAGGAGCCTTAGAATATTTTTGAAACAATATTCCATGACCTAAGCATAAGCCAAAATTGATATTAAGTTCTGTCTTTTTTGAATTAAGAAATTGTGCTTGAGAGATTGGATCACATAATACCCCCTTTAACTCATCCGAAATATCACATGCTTCCAATCTTGATTCTTTACAATGCACAATCTCAACTGTTAAACCTTCACTCTCCAATATATTTTTTAGATTTTGAGCATATTTATATACACTAAAACAAGATGCTATTCCTATTCTTTGATAACCATTTAGCTTGATAAAAGATATAAGCTCTTTTAATCGTGATGCGTTTTTAGACTTATCTGTTAAACACATAAACTCTTTGTCTGATGCACTATACAGCCCTTTTTGCATGATGGATCCTTTTAAAGTGTTTTTTAATATTTTAATTTTATACTACAATAACTAAAAAATAACACAAGACAAATACTGATAGTTATTCTATGATTATTTGTGTTTAACTGAGGACAACAAATTATGAGCAAATATCTTTCTTTTGTACCATTAAGCATGTATAATATTGCTGCTTTTTTAAGATCTCAATTATTTTTATTACCTGTTTTATTGTTCTTTTATCAAGAAAACGGCCTTTCAGTTGGTGATTTTTATTTAATACAAGGCTTGATAGTATTTTTCGCTTTTTTATTTGAAATACCTGCAGGATATTTAGGTGATATTTTTCCAAGAAAATATATTTTAATTACTGCGTATACTTTGTTTTTGGGACGACTTTTCTTATGGATATTTTTTAGAGGTTTTGAAATAATTTTAATTGGTGAATTTTTGTACGCATGCTCTAAGGCTTGTTTTGATTCTGTTTCATCATCTTTCATATATGATATATTGAAGAAAAACAATGAAGAAAAGAAAATGGTTAAAGCATATTCAAATTTTAATGCAGCAATGTATATTGGTACAGGCATTGCAGCTCTTTTGGGTGCTGGATTATACGAAAAATTAGGTTCACATGTTTTGCTTATTGCTGAATTTGTTATTTATTCTGCAGCAATTTTGTTACTATCCTTCTTGCCTAATGCACACAAGCCAATTAAAGAAAATGTTATCAGTATAAAAGAGAGATTGATAAAGTTTTATGTAGCAGTTAGTTATATTCTTAAATCTCACAAATATTGCTATTTAGTATTATTTTCTGGCTTTATGGTTGGAGTTTCACACTTTTTCTTTTGGAGCTTCCAGCCTCTAATGAAAAGCTCTGGAATAAATCCATCTGTATCATTGACAGACCTTGCTGATAGCATTGGTTGGGATGCTAGAGTTTTTGGAGAAGCTATTTGGAATTATCTTATTAGTCTTAATTGGTTAGATTATATTAAGGTTATGGGAGTTGTTATATTTATAAACAATGTTATTCGCTCATCATTTAGCTATTTTGCAGCCAGTGTCGCAAAAAAGATTTCATTATTTAAACTTGGAAATATTTCTTTCATTATGGAAGTAATTGGCTGTGCTTTATCTTTCATCTTAATGAAAATGGGACATATTAGTCCTCTTAATTGCTTGTTATTTATTATCTTTTTATGTGTATGTATCGGCTTGCAATTAATGTTTACAATTTCACATATTAGTAGGCTTCATAGACTAATAAATCCTAAAATCCGCTCATTATCATCATCAGTTAATATGATGACAGGTCGTTTAATGACATCTGTAATGCTTATGGCACCTAAATTTTTATTAAAAAATGAGGGATCAGTTGAAGGCATCAGGGTGATTGATATCTTTTGGATTTATGCTCTTATTTTTATACCTATTGGGATATATTTCATTTATAAAATATATAGAAACAATGTACTTGCTGAAAATTCTTTGATGAATGTTAGTGAGGATAAAAACTAATGTTTTTCAAAACTGCCTTATTTGTTGTTTTGAGTTTTTATGCATCTTTTGCGCAAGCTTTAGATTTAGGACTTAAAATTTCATCTAAGGAAAAATGGAAAACATGGGGAGATTATATCCTTGGACAAGATTTAAAAGCAGGTTTTGAGGAATTGGGACATAATGTTACTCCATCTTATATAGGAGACTTTTATCCTAAAGACACTCCAAACACTGATATTGATGTTTATATGTTTGGATTTAATTCATTTAATCCTCCTAAAAATAAAAAAAATGTTATGTATCTATATTATCCATTAGAAATAGCCAATAGTAAAAAATATAAAAACCTAAAAAACATTAAAGAGCCAGATTGGTATTCCCTTCAAACTGAGTTGTGGGATTATGACATGATTGCTGTTGCATCTCCAAAATTTCAAAAAGAAATAAATAAGCTTGGAATTAAAACAATACTTGCACCTCAATTTACAAATCCTAAAAAGTTTTATTATGAATATGACAAAACCAAAGCTCACGATATATTATTTGTTGGTCGTCCTGGATATGAGCGTATCAGTGCAAAATGGGCAATAGAAAGTGGTTTTGATGTTGCTCTTTATGGAAAAGGTTGGCAAGAAAAAATGCCAATTAAGTATTATAAAGGCGACTACATTGATAATAATGAATTACACAAATATTATAGTTCTGCTAAAATCGTATTAAATGATACTAGAACAGATATGAAAAATGCTGGATTTATTAGTAACCGTATTTTTGATGTAACAGCTAGTGGTGGCTTTATAATTTCTGATTACATGGAAGAGATTGAACTTTTTTATGGTGATAGCATCCCGATGTTTAACACCAAAGAAGAATTAAAAGAATTACTTGAATATTATTTATCACACCCAGAAGAGCGAGAAAAAAAAGCGAAAGAAGCACAAAAAATTACATTAGAAAAATTTACTAATACTGTTGTTGCAAAAAATATTATTGATAACATGACTTATAATAAAAATTTAGATTATTCCAAATATATCATGCGAATTCCCTTTTCTAATAAGAGTAAAGGTATTGGAGATTATTGGCTTGTAAATGATTTAGTTAAAGGCTTTGAAAACAATAACATTGATATAAAAGAGTATTTTATTAAAAATGGTAAATATAACTATGATGATTTCTACCAAAATGCAGGTAATTTGATATACACACAATTTAAGTCTAATAATTTTGAAGATCTTATGAATGATGGTAAAAACAAAATTATGTATTTATATTTTCCTACATTTATACCTAAAAAAAATAAATTTAAAAACACTGATGATGATTTTGTGTATAATACAGATGTTGAATTAAATAATTATTTGGAGTATTTTGATGTTATTGTAACTCCTGCTAAAAACACCTATAAAACTTTAAAAAATTATGGATACAATGCTTCCTTTGTTACTCAATTTACAAATCCTGATAAATTTAAGAATGAGTATGACGAAAGTAAAAAATCTGAATTACTATTTATTGGCTCAACTTGGTATGAACGTGAAAGTGTAAAATATGCTATTGAATTAGGATACGATATAAGTGTTTACGGATTAAATTGGAAAAATAAAATACCAGAAAAATATATAAAAGGTGGTTTTATTGATAACAATGAGCTTAATCGCTATTATAGCTCGGCTAAAATTGTATTAAGTGATCATGCTGAAGATTTAGAAGAAAGTGGGCTAGTTATTAATAGAATTTATGATGCTACGGCAGCCAAAGCATTTGTTATATCTGAATATAGCCCATATATTGAGGAAATTTATGGCGACAGTATTCCGATGTTTAAAAATAAAGAAGAATTTAGAAATCTTGTTGATTTTTATTTAAATAATCCAGTAGATCGAGAAGAAAAAGCGAGAAAAGCACAAGCTATCACTTTAGAAAATCACACTAACTCTGTGATTGTAAACAAAATTATCAATATTTTTAATGATTTATCAAAAGGAAAATAACATGAAAAAGTATTATATAAAATTTGCTATTTTTTTATTTTTGGCTTTTTTATTTGCTTTTTTAGCTATTAAGTGCAAAGGGTATTTTTTTAATAATAACGGATTAGATGATGTACTTTATATAAATACTCAATTTGAGAAAAATACCGAAGATTTTGATAAGATTAAGCGTCTTTCAAGGGCATTTGATGAAATTGGAGTTAAAGTAGAAATTAAACCTATTGATAAACATAAAAGTGGAAAGTATAATCTTTATGTTGCTGAAAACAAAACAAACCTACCTAAGGTTTTGGATTTAGATGCAATTAATGTTTTGTGGGTTCCATATGTTGATACAAATACCAATATTGAAATGTATAGGGATTTTGATGTTATTGTTGTTAAATCTAATTCATCCTTTACTTATCTTAAAGCAATAAATGCAAGAACTGCTTTCATTCCTGATGCTATTGATATGAAAAAAGTTGAAAATAAAACAAATAATAGAATATTATATTATGGTGACAATAGAGATTTTTCTCTAGCAATGTATTTAACTAAAAACTATGATATTGATATTATTGGCAAAGGATGGAAACACACTGAATTTTATAAAAAAGTAAAAAAAGACAATCCTAGTAAAAATGATTTTTCCGAATATTTTGTAGTATTAGTTGATCAAAGTGATGAAGAAATTGCAAACTACATTTTAAGCAAGGATTTTATTAAGGTATTAGAAAACGGAGGAGTGCCTGTTATTAGGTTTAACCCCGGAGTTAGTAGGCTATTTGATGATAGAGTTATAATGTATCACAATGAAAATGATTTTCATAAAACTATTAATGAATTAATGACAAATAAAGATATTGTTCATAAGGTGAAAAGCTCTTTATATGCAAAACCAGATACATGGAACACTTTATCGGTTGCAAATAAATTTACTGAAATATTCCAAATTATGAAGAAAAAACGTATAAATCAGTAGTTTTTTTATGATAAAATGCTTGCAATTTAAAAAAATATAAGTATAGTTTGGTTGTCCTTGCCATGAGAATTGTTTTCATGGCTATACATTAATTTTGTTGAGAATCCATAAGGAGAATTTTAATGACTAAATATGAGAGTATGTTAATTGCTCGTCAAGACCTTGGTCAATCTCAAGTTAATGACATCGTGGCTACTTTGTCAGATGCTATTAAAAAAGAAGGTGGCGAGGTTGTTAATGTTGATAACTGGGGTTTGAAAAACCTTGCTTATCGCATCAAAAAGAACCGTAAAGGTTACTATGTTGTATTAAACATTTCTGCTCCAGCAAATGCTATTTTTGAATTTGAACGTCTTGCACGTTTGAACGAAGACATCATTCGCTATATGACAGTTAAAGTTGAAGAATTCGGCAGCAAAAACGAAGAAAAATCTGCTGAAGATGAAGCTAACTAGGAGTTTTTGAGATGGCAAATAAAGCATTTTTTAAGAGAAAAAGTTTTAGTGACAATCCGAATTTTACGATTGATTACAAAGATACAAAGTTTCTTTCTCGTTTTATTTCTGAAAAAGGCAAAATTATGCCTAGCCGTATAACTAACGTTTCTGCTAAGACACAAAGAGAAATTTCTCGCGCTGTTAAGCGTGCTCGTTATGTAGCTTTGTTGCCTTATGTTGCTAATTAAGGAGTAAGGCTATGGAAGTAATTCTTTTAGAACATATTGAAAAATTAGGTAAAATGGGTGATAAAGTTAGTGTTAAGAGTGGTTACGCTCGTAACTATTTATTACCAAGAAATAAAGCATTGCGCGCAACAGAAGCTAACGTTGCTTATTTTGAAAAACAAAAAGCTGAATTAGAAGCTCGTAATAAAGCTTTGTTTGATGAAGCTACAAAGAAAGCAGAAGAATTGAAAGGTTTCGCTGCTGTTTTGGTTCGTCAAGCTGCTGAGACAGGACAATTATATGGTTCTGTTACAATTCGTGATATTGCAAGTGCAGTTAATGAAGCTGGTTTTTCTTTAGAGCGTCGTTTTGTTGCTTTGGATAAACCTATTAAATATCTTGGTGTATATCCTGTTAAACTTAGCTTACACCCAGAAGTTTCTCAAACAATCTTGGTAAATGTTGCAAGATCTGCTGACGAAGCTAAAAAACAAGCTAAGTCTTATAGCAATGAAGAAGTAGCTGTTGAAGCTAACTAATTTTTAGTCTATAAACGATAAAAAAGTACCACTTATTTGTGGTACTTTTTTTTTATAATATAATTAGTCTTTTATAGTTATCTTTCCATTATCAATAATTGCTGTTCCTCCCAATGGTATTGTTATCATTGGTGAAGTGTGACCAAAATCAACATTGGCAATAACTGGAATATTTTTTAACTTTTTCTTTGTATTGATAACAAATTCTAACCCTTCTTTGGTTATTTTTGAACCTTTTTGGAAGCGACCTATCACAAGACCTTTTACATAATGAAAATCATCTTGATGCATAATTGCTTGTAAATCTCTATCAAAATCTGGTAATGGAGTTGCCTCGGTATCCTCTATAAATAAGATTGTATCTTCATTGAATTTATGACGATATTGAGTTCCTTGTAGTAAATTATATGTACATAAATTTCCGCCTGCAATTATACCTTGTGCCTTTCCTTCATGTATTACCCAATAGCCTTCATTTGCTTCAAAATCTCTATTTTCTTGGTCTAAGAACCATAAATCATCACTCCATATTGGAGATGGGGTTATATTATCTTCGTTGCCATCTATTAACATTTTAATCATATGCTCAAATGTATAGTCACATCCTTTTTTCATGCCTAGTGTGCTATAATGAGGGCCATAATATGTAACTAACCCTGTTTTGGCATGGATTGCATTTGATATAGCTGTAATATCAGAATAACCGCAGAATATTTTAGGATTATTTTTGATTAAATCATAATCTATATATTCTAGTATTTGATTTGAATTATAACCACCAATTACGGTAAAAATAGCTTTAACACTTTTGTCTTTAAATGCTGTATGTATATCATCTACTCTCTTTTCTATAGATGATGACCCCATATAGTCCCAGTTGGAATCATTTGTATTAGGTGCGAATACTACCTCTAATCCTAGACTATTTAATCTTTCAGTTGCTATTTCTCTTGCATCTTGTCCTATTATCTTTAACCCTCTTGCAGGGGCTATAATCATAATTTTATCACCTTTTTTTAATTTTTCTGGAATTATTTTTTGCATTTTACCTCCTTTTATATTATTCTTCCCAGTGAGCATGAACAAATGTTACTGGTTTTATATCTGTTGCATTTAATATTCTTCTTCTGACCTGACCTCTTACAAAATCTTCTAAAGATGTTGGATGAGGCTTTTCTTGTAGTTTTTGTTCTATTAATGGCGTTACTTCTTTTAATATCTCTTGCTCTAAAACAAACCACTCATTTTCTTCTAGAATATCAATAGAACTGATTTGAAGTGATTTTAGCTCATAATTTTTGTTGATTGCAAAACTTATAAATACACTACAATTATACATCAATCTTCGGCGATTTTTTATAAGTTCTGAACCTAATGATACACTTCTTTTACGATCAACCCCCATTATTTCGGATGATATTGCTTCGATTTTTTCTATTTTTCCATTGTTATATAAGCATATATCACCATTTTGTGCTGAAAATATCTCTGATATCCCACACTTTTGTGCAAAGCGCTTGTGTTCTCTTATTTGCCTTTTATCACCATGGACAGGTAGAACAACTTTAGGTTTTAGAAGTTCATACATTTTCTTTAGGTCCTTTTTATTTGCATGACCTGTTGTATGTACAGGATAGTCTTCAATTGTAATAATATTTACACCTTTAGCTATCATCTTTTCTTGCATTTTTTCTATTTTTTCTTCGTTTCCAGGAATGACTTTTGATGAAAATATAACGCTATCATCTTTGCTTAATTTTATGTATTTATTTTCATCATTAGCGATTGTTGTTAACGCACTTCTATAATTAGCTTGAGAACCTGTACATATGTAAAGAGCCTTATCAGAAGTTAAACCGTCTGTTTGCTCGATACTATGAATATCATTATATTGTGTTAAATAGCCACAGTTTTTTGCATTTTTAACATTTGTACTTAAACTTCTGCCGACGAGAACTGGTGTTCTATCTGATGCTTGAGCTGCCAAAATTAGGCTTTCTAAACGCATAATATTAGAAGCAAAACAAGTTGCTATTACTCCGCCTTTTATTTCTGGTATAATTTTTAAAAGGTTATTTCTGATATCCTCTTCACTTTGTTGGGGAGAATCAACTAGAGCATTTGTTGAATCGCATACAAAAATATCAACCCCTTCTTGTGATGCCTTCTTTAGGGCTCTTTTATTAGTTTTTACCATAGATAATTTATTATCATCAAAACGCCAATCTGTTGCATGCATGATATTACCATGAGCGGTTTTTATATATAGAGCAGATGTTTCTGGAATTGAATGAGCAACAGAGATAAACTCAACTTCAAATTCTTCTAGCTTAATCTTTTTCTTTTTATTTACGGAAATAAGCGGAACTATGTCTTCCATTTTATATTCGCATAATCTTTCTTTTATAAGACCTAGAGCAAAGTCAGTTCCATAAACGGGACATTGAAGTGTTGGCCATATTTGTGCTATTGCTCCCATGTGATCTTCATGACCATGAGTGATAAATAAACCTTCTATATCATCTTTGTAATTCTCTAAAAATGCGGGTGATGCATAGCACATATCTATACCTGGAAAATCATCATTTAAAAAACCATATCCTGCATCAACAACTATTATTTTGCCATTTGAAATATAAGCAAACATATTCATGCCTATTTCATCTGCCCCACCTAGTGGTAAAAAGTATATACCCTCTTTTTTAAATTCACTCATATTGCTTTCCTCTTTTTTATATAAATATATCACCAACTATTATTTTTTCTTCTTTATCTTCTTGAGCTAAGATTAGGTAACCATTTTCATCTATTGTTTTTAATGTTCCGACCTTAACGTTGTTATTTATTGAAACATTTATTGTTTGATTAAGGTTTTTAGCTAGTTCTAACCATTGTGGTCTTATAGCATCAAAACCATTTATTCTATATTGCTCATAATCTTTATCAAAATTTGCTAGATAGTATCTTAAAAATTCTATACGGTCAAGTATAATCCCGTGTTCTTTTAGAGATGTTGTTTTATATAGCTTTGTTTCTTCTAAACTTGGTGATGATTGTATATTTACCCCTATTCCAATACACCAAAGATTATCTTTTATATTTTCAAAAATAATACCTGATATTTTTTTATCTTCTATCATTAAATCATTGGGCCATTTTATTTTTATATTAACTAAAGGTGCAATTTGTTTTATTGTTTTAGCAAGGCTTAGACCTACGATACAAACAACTTGACTTAAGGTTTGAGGATGTATTTCTAAACCATAGCTAAAATAAAGGTTACCTTCGTTTGACACCCAAGAACGCCCTAACCGCCCCCTTCCATTGGTTTGTTTTTTAGCGGTTATTACTATTTTATCAGCATCATTGATATATTTTTTTAGCTCATCATTTGTTGAGCCTATCATATCATAATCATACCACTTTCTATTTTGTATTGTTTCATTATATGTAGATAACATTAAACATATCCTTTATTTTTTCTATTATACCAAAGGGATTAAATGATATTATAATGATGAGTATTATATTTAGTAATGTTACTAATAAAACTGTTTTGTTTTCAGTATCATAGTTTTTTATTTTTTGCTCAAAATATGCTGTTTTTATAATTTCTAGATACGATTTTGCGAGGATAAAAAAGAAAATCATAACTATAATTAAGAGTATATATCTCTTTTCTATCAAAAAACTATCTATAAAACTATATGTCGATAAAAAACCAGCAAGGGGAGGAAGTCCTAGGAGTGAAAATATACTAATTAACAATGTTCTTGTTGTATGAGGGCGCGTTTGAGCGTATCCAGAAAGAGATGTTAGAGAACTTAAGAACTCCCCGTGACTCTTTATATTATAAAATACAATATATATCCCATTTAGAGCTAATATATACATTAGTAAATAAATAAAAGAGCTATAATCTGTATTTTTAGTAAAGAAGGAAAGAAGTATCATTATCACACCAAAATGATACATACTTCCATATGCATATATACGATAAAGATTTATTCTTGAGTTTGCTCCTATTGCTCCAAGTATTATTGATAAAACTGCAAGAACTAAAAATGCTGTTGATAAAAACTCATCAAAAGGCAGTAGCAAATATTCTTTCATTTTTATAAGAACACCCCATTGTATTAATGGTAAAATTATCGAAAAATAGTGGCTAACAGGAAGAATTGACTTTGCAACTTTTTCTTCAACCATAAAATGGAATGGTGCAATATCTAAAGAATATAATATTGGTATAATCATGAAAATTATAGCCAAATATGTGTATATATTACTATTGGAACTAGATATTATCTGTTTTAATAGAGAGTACTCTGTTATGCTTCCTGTTGTTATATAAATATAGCTAAAACCTATAAATAAAAAGCACATAATTATTAAAGATATTGCAATATAGCGCATAGAGGCATCTTTTGATATTTTATCATAATTTAAGTTTAATAGACGATAGTTTGTGTATATTAGTGCAACATATCCCGTTAGAATAATTATAGTATTTATTGCGGATAACAACAAATATGAAATCAAAATTGATGTTAAAATTAATACTAAATATTTACATCCTGTTTTATTTTCAAGCATAAACCAAGAGGATGATACAACCAACATTATGTATGTAAAAAATCCAATTATTAGTTTGAATAATAGCGTATATGAATTGTTTTCAAAATATTGAGGTGCAAAACTTACATTGTAAAACAATATACTGAAAAATAATGATATTATCAGCCATGTTCTTGCTGTTCTAGCATAAATTTTATTTGTATCATAACCTAGAATATATAAGAATAATAAATTTATTATTCCAAATATTAAAGATACTTCTGGAAGTGTATAAATATATTCACTCATCATCCCCTCCTCTAAAATACAAACCAAAGAGGTTTTAAGAATGATAAAAATAAAATAACTAAACATGTGATATATACTATAAAATGAAAATTAGGTATATCCATTTCTAATACACATGTTGATGTTGCATATGTTTTATCTTTTTGTTTATACAACTCCTCAAGAAGAGCTATACCGACAACAATTAATGATATCATAACAAAAATACCTAAAATTAAATTATGATTAAAAATCTCAGATATTATGATGAAATTGTTCCAAAATAGTGGAGTTATTGGCAAACCAATACCGGCTAACACAAATAATGATATACATTTTGATGTTCTTGGCATATAGCAAAGAACCCCTGATGAGCTATATATGTTTAGCTTTTTCTTTTGATTTTCTATATGGCTTATTAAAAAAGATAAAATAGTTATAATTATTATATATGAAAATAATGAAAAACCAATATTTTGCTTTAGTGTATTGGTGGGCATAAAAATTCCTATTAAATATAACAAATAGCAGATTGTAGTATAGGCAAAGAGTTTATATCTCATGTCTTTGTTGCTTAAGCTTATTAATGCAATAAATAACATTGTTATGATACATATAGTTTCAAATATTGTAGAATATTGGGCAATACTATCTGGAAGTGTATTTGGCCAAAAGCGCATAAATCCATATAATCCCATTAAAGGTATCATATTGCTAATTATAAACACTAAAGGATGCCTTATACCTGCGCTTATTGAAGATATCCAATAGTGAAAAGGCCATATAGGTAGGCGAGATATAAATGCAAAAAAGATACTAAAACAAACTATATATTCTGTAATTCCGCCTATATTGATATTTCCTACTGTGTTAAGTGGAATATTAGAGTTTTTTAATTCGCATATTAGTATAGTTGCAACTAATAGTAATATTGCTCCGATTAAATTATATATACTAAACTGTGAAAAAATGTTCTTTTTGCTTATGCTAGAATAACTACTTATTAAAATAATCAAAGGAGCACTTATTGAAGCAAAAAACACATAAAAAGATATAATATCTGATGCTATAAAATATCCATTTAAAAAGCTTATAAATAACAACTCTGATGATATTAAGGTTTTTGAGAATTCTGACTTTTTATCCATAAATAACTCTGCTATTAAAAAAGCTATATTTATACTTAATAACAAAAGCATTGACAGTACATCTACGCCTAAGAGAATATCCACTTCAGGATTTTTCAGCCAAGAATATTTTTCCACTATTTGTATGCCTTGCTTATTGATATCTAATAGCGAAAAAATATATAAAATAACACTTATATTTAGACACAATGACCATATTGATACGCTATATACATTTTTTGATAAGTAATTTTTATCATTTTGGATGCTTAGGGTAAAAAAAGATCCGCACAAAGGAATTAATATGATTAGTAATAACAAATGTAAACTCATGGCTGTTCTACTTTATAAAAAGAAATGATAAATATTAGTATACCGATAAGTATATATGCTATAATAGTTGTGCTGTTTTTTTTGTTAAATTTAAAAAATAACGATATTGCACTTTTATTTATATAATTTGTAGTTGTTTTTATTACTCTATCATAAAACACTGTATCTATAAGTAACCACATCATTCTGCTAACACGCATGATTGGTGCTGTTATTAAATAGTAATATAACTTATAGCTTATATCCTTATTTTGTAAAAAACTAACACTATATAACTGTCTTAATTTTGAAAAAATTGGTAAGTATATAAGCAATATAAAACCTATCATTATAGCAAAATTAATATTGTTATATGCTTTGAAGTGATATGTAGATATTGCTATAATTATTAAATTAACGATAAAAGCTAATACCCTTAATGAATTGCTATTTAATGAATCTAACCTCCTATGCAATGGAGATTTATATATATGATTTAATATAATGGAAATAGATATAACTATTAAAAGAGCAAGATACATTGGAATAAAAGACGATACATGCATGGATATACTGTAGTTTATAACCAAGAATAAATTACTTAAAAGTGTAATAAGTACCAGAGTTGTATACATTGGCTCCTTGTTCATTTCTTTAGCGCTTATCATTTCATCAACATTATCTTCTCTGTTTTGGTATAAATAAAGTTTGAAGAACATTATGTTGTATAAGAACATAAATATATAATAATATGAAAAACCAATGCTCCATTCAAAAGAGTTTTTATAAATCATTATCATCAAACAACCCCAATTTGCCATATTGAAATATATCATCTTTTGGCGAATATTATTTTTAATAATAAAAAATATTATCCCTGCAACAAAGGTTAGAGCACTCATAATTTTGAATATAGGAATAAACAAATCTGACACAATAAGTAAATTATGCAACTTTAATAACAACAAAACTCCTGATAATGGAGCAAATATTGTGCATATTGTACTTGTTCTTTGAAAGCGTGCATTACTTGCATCTAGTAAATAAGTATGAAATGAAAATGCTCCAATTTTTATAAATAAAGCTATTGCTGTAACAATGCTTACAAAATCTTTGTGCGAACCTATTTCCTTATATGTAATTAGTTGACTAATATCTAGACTGTGAAGCCTTCCGCAAACTAGCGAAAATACCATAAATAGGCACATATCTGATAAAAAATTATAAATAACGTATCTTCTTGACGAATCGACATCACGCAAAACAATATAACCAATAATATCTGAGATAAACACCGAGGTTATGAGTTGAACATAATTATTTGCACAAATCAGCAAGCTTAATGATATAAAATTGATTATTATCAAAGAATTAAATATACTTCGCTTTTCTTCATATCTAAATACATTGTTATAGAATATTGCTAAAATAGATACAAAAAATATAGGCATTATAAGTTGATTACTAACCGATTTTGGAAAAAAATCTATGGTTATATCTCCAATTTTAGCCTCATACCAGATAACAGAAAAGCCATTAACCACGCCATCTATAACCAAACTTGTATAATTTGCAAAAAGCAACACAGAGCAGAGCAGCATAAACCATGCTATCCCCCTATCGAATCGCATTCTAACACGCAAGAACCCTAAAAGACTTACAAAACCCAAACCTGCTATTGTGTTCAATATCATTACAATACCTTAATTTTATAATGGTTAGAGCTATTTATATATTCTACTTTATCAAACTCTCAACATTTTTAACTAAACGAACAGGAACATCATATTCTCTTATTACTTCATCGCCTTCGACTTCAACAATAAGCATTGATGTCACCATCTTTAAAGGTTTACGCGCACCTTCTGCGACTCCTCTAAACACCACGGCCATATCTTTTGTTCTATACAACAAAGCAGTTGCGCCACCATCGTAGATAAAACGAGGATTTTCAGGTCCTCCTGACCTTGAGTTGATTATTATGAGAATTTCTCCCTTTTTATTTTGCAAAATGTCATATCTACTTTCTTGCTCTAATTCATTTGTGGACATTTTTCCCTCACCTAAAACATTGTTATTACGTTGTTGTTATTACCTTTATCACATAATAGTTAACAAATAAATAGCTATTTTTAATTTTTTTTACATTTTTTTATTGACTATCTAAAAAATATACTTTATAAGTCCTTTTCAGTTGAGTTGAGGGCCCGTAGCTCAGTCGGTAGAGCATTTGACTTTTAATCAAAGGGTCATGGGTTCGAATCCCGTCGGGCTCACCAACACCGCAAAGGG
>JAZQZH010000012.1:0-11900 GCA_045633945.1 Alphaproteobacteria bacterium | reverse complement strand
TGTATAAAAGGTGCTAAAAGTGGATATTGTTTAGTTTGTGAAGAATTTAAAGATAAAGAAAAGTATGGAGAGACATTTGCAGAAGAATGTGCTAAAAATCCTAATAAATCCACAGAAATATATGAAAAATTAGCAGCAAATATAAAAGATGGTAAAGTAATTGCCTTTATTAGCTACAAAGAAGCAAGTACTCAAATGGAAAAATTGGAGAAAAAAATAGAAAGTCTAAATATAAAACTAGAAGATAGCAAAGATGCTGTTCAAAAGATAGATGAACAAATTGAGAAGACCGCAGAGGTATTTGCTGATGATTATATTGAAAAAGCAGAAGATATGCAAGATACAATCGAAAAAGCCAATAAAACATTTGAAATATTTGTTTCAGCAGAAGATTCACCAAGAATGCTTGGTAAAGAGGAGTGTGTTGGAAGCGGACCAATGAAAGAATGTTCACAATATAAAGATGACGATGGCTTGCAAACAACCATAGAAACCTTTATTTCTAAGGGTACAAAACTTGAAGATTATGTTTATAATAAAATTTTAGAAAACTGGTTCAATAAAAATGATATGCCAAGCTTAAAAGATATAGGTTTGCCAAGTGTTCTAAGTACTGCAGGAACAATTGATTTAGGTTCAGGTATAAATTTATCTGAAAATACATATTATAGCTTTAGTGCAATTGTGGATGAGTTGAAAAAAGGAATAGCAACACTAGCAGCTAAACAAATAGCTAAAGATATTAAACAAGCAGATGAAATTATGACGGAGGAATTAGAAGCAGCAATAACAGAGGTTAATAATTGGTCAGGAAGTAAACTTTGTCTTCCAGGAGAAGGTGAAGCAGAGTTAAGTGAAGCATGTGCTAATGGCGTAAATTCTGATGAAAAATATGATTATACACTTAACAAAAACTATTTAGCGCCTAAAACAAAAGAAGAAGACATCAAAGAAGATGAAGGCTCAATAACTTTAGGCCATAAAGAATTAGTTAAAAATATTGTTACACCAACAAGTAATAATAAGGATATTCTTGAAAAAGCCAATATTGATCTAAAGAAAATCTTTGGAGTACCTGATGACGAAGTGATAGATACTGATAATGAGTATTTTGCAGCATTGCCAGCAAGAGGTATAAAAGAAGGTTTTGAGGAAGAAATATGCAATTATGCTGCACAAAACAGCGATAATGGTGGATGCGATTATAAGGCCCCTAAAGAGCCTTTATCTGCTCTGCCTCCACTACGTGAAATATTCTACTTTAGTGGAGCAGATTATTACGATATTCCAAAGAAAAAGATAAAGAAAAAATATGCTCCATCTATAACATCATTATTAAATTACAAATATGAGGATGAAAAAATTGAATATTTGCCAGATGTATGGAGATATATTTTAGCTCGTCCTAATATGCGCAATGATGGAAAATATCAACAAACATTTATTGAAAGAGCATATGGAAAAGATCAAATAAATGATTATTTGAAGGGATTCAATAATGAAAAAATGCGCTTGCTCGTAGCAAGAGGTGGGATATTCCCTTGTAAGTTGGAGAACAAAACAATAGATGTATGGTTTAAAGCCAAGATAGAAAAAAATAATGATAAAATTTCAAAAGTGGCATTCCAACATACTAAGAATAGTACTTTACCTAATGAATATAGCTGTAAAGATGTTGGCTTCTATAAAGAGTATATACAACATCTGCTAGCTGAATTTGATCCTACAAAGAAGGCAAAAGATAACTTAGCTTTAGCAAAAGTTGAAGAAAAATCATTGCAAGGTAGCAATAATAACTATAGTGAGCTAGCACAGTTTATCTATGTTGATAAAGTACCAAGAAGATTTGCTGAGGATGGTGAAAGAGATACTATTTTATATAGAGAAATTTTGAAAAATGCATTTGAACTAGTAACTAGTAAAAAGTCTAAAGAACAAAAGAATAATGTTGCACGTCAACTATCTGAAGCTATGACCTTTAAGCGTAACGTTATGGGATCGTTCTTAGATAATGTAAATAAAGAATTTCTTGCTAGAAAGAGTAAAGAAAATAGCAAAGAAGATATCAAAGGCGTTCTAGGTACTCTTTGTTCTAAGATACATGACTTTGGCTTAGTTCTTGGTGATGAGGCAAAGGTTGAGGGTGATGAGAAAATCAATGCATGTGTTGATATAATAATGTCTAAAGATGATGATAATGACAACCTAACAGCAAGTCTAGCATACTCACCATCTGATAATGAATATGAAGTCAGTAATTGTAGTGCAATAGATAGCGACAATAGTTACTATAATACAATATTCTGTATGCTAAACAATATGAAAGAGGAAAAACTAAGTAAAGCCAAGGAAGAATTTGCAAAAATAAAAGCATCTTTCTCTGCAGAAGAAAAAGAATTAGTTTCTGAGCGTATCAACGAAATACAAGCGTATATTGATTCATTTGAAGAAGATAAAAAAGAGGAAGCTGTTATTCAACCAGGATTTGATAAAGCTAAAACACACGCGGCGATACTTAAAGCAAAAGCAGATAGAAATGGTGCTTTAAATGCTGCTGAAAGTGCGTTAATATCTATGGATAATCAAAATAGAAATACAGCATATTGCCCAGTATATTAAGGAGTTAAATTTATAAATGGCAAATATTGAAAATCAAAAGATTTTACGCTTAGGAAATTTAGATAAAGATATAAGTATACCTCAATTTATTACAGAAGATGTGGTTGAGGTAACGCGTGTAAAGCTTATTTATTATAAATGGATAAGTAGGCTTATGCTGTTATTGGCAAGTTTATCAATCGGGGCAAGCGTATGTATCACCTTATCAATAATGAAATTAGCTCCTAATATTATTGTTGATCCTCAGATATATGTAAATATGTCGGATTCAAAATCTCTTGTAAAACGAGAATATATAGATCGCCGTATGGAGTCTCGCGAAAAAATTATGGTTAACTTTATTAAACAATATATTGAGATTAGAAACTCATATATAAAAGACGAGCAAGAAATGGTGAGCCGCTGGGATTGGGGAGGTTTACTTTCTTATCTATCTACATATAAAGTTTACAAAGAATTCTCTAATAAAGAATATATTAAAACTAAAGAAGAACTCAATAACATGCAAGCCAGTAGATCGGTTGAAATAATCTCAGTTGAGCGTACTGGTGGTGAAAAGAGTAATACATGGGAAGTAAAGTTCAAAACATATGATTTTACATATAAAGAAGAGGGATTAGGACGTAAAAGAAGTGTTGAGCCAATTATTATTGAGCGAAATTGGATTGCAAACGTTAGAGGGTATATTGATTCAAATAGACGCACATCTTTTCGCAGGTTAATCAATCCACTTGGTTTTGTTATATATAGTTATTATCAAAGTGAGATAACAGATTAAATTAAAATTAAATATTTATATGTTAGTATAGTACAAGAGCAATTTAGCCTGTTGATAAGTTGCAGCAATTTATTTTCTAGTTAGACTTTTAGAAATAAATGTCTTAATAATAAAATAAAATATACTTTTTGCGAGGAGTACTATGTATAGAGCATTAATTTTAGCGTGTGCTATTTTAGGATTAGCAGCCTGTAGATTGATTGGTAGCTATTATGAGCCAGAGCCTGTTGGTATTGGTAAAGATGTTTATGAATTAAAATTGTCTCCATGTGCTTGTATTGAGGTAGAGTTACCTAAAACGTTGCCAGATTGGTTTAAAGCATCTGTATAATTGGTGGAAAAGTTATATGGTTGAGCAGATATCTTCAGCAAATACACAGCAAAAGTTGTTAGGGGGACAAGTCGCCTCTCCTAGTGCTTATTCTGCTAATAGAAAGAAGTCTAGTGCAGATGTTGTTGTTAATAATGCGACAGAAAAGCGTTATTTGTGGACAGCTAGAGCTTTTGCTATAATTTTTGGTGTTAGCTTGTGTTGTAATATAATACTTTTGTATGTGATAGTTGCTATTACGCCATTATATAGGGTTGAGCCTTTTTTGATGAGCTTTGAAGATAAGTCTGAGCAAATATATAAAATTATACCAGTTAATAATATATATGATCAAAAGTATTTAACAGAGATATTTGTTAAAGAGTATGTGCTTTTGCGTAATGGTTTTGTTAATGATATTGATGAAATGGAAACCCGTTGGGGGCCAAATAGCCAAATAAAAGAAATGTCCTCAGTTGGTATGTATAGTAAATTTTATAATGAATATGCAAAACCTGTAATTGAGAAGATTCGTCAACACAATATAAGTCGCAGTGTGTATATAGCATCTGTAACTGAGGTTGGTGGTGAACAGGGGGAGCCATGGTGGCAGGTTCAATTCCGCTTAGAAGATATGTCTCCTTCTCTTGAAACTCCAATTGTTAGCAACTGGGTTTCGTATATAAAAATAAAATATAGAGCCAAAACAGTGAAGTTTGGTGAGCGTTTGAAAAATCCTCTTGGCTTTACAGTGCTAGATTATAGGCAAGAGAGCAAGAAACAAGGGGTTAATTAGGATGAAAATGATGAGCAAATTAAAAAATATACTATCAGTAGTAGCATTGATAATGGTTTCTAGTTTTGTTGCAAAAGCTCAAGTAACTAAAGATAACCTTGATCAAAATGCAGATCAAACACAGGGTAATTATGCTGCAACAAATCTTAATTATTTAGGTGGTGTAGGCTCATTAGGTATGATGCAAAGTGCATGGAAAAATCCACTACAACATATGGGGGAAGGACAAACAAAGCCTGGTTATTCAAAATATTATTGGACGCCTGAATTGGTTTTACCTGTTAGAGTTAGAGAAGGTATGTATACTTTGATAAATTTTCCTAAATGGGAAATGATTGAAAGTGTTTATTTAGGTGATGGACAATCTTTTACTGCACAAATTCAAGGACCTTCAAGCTTGATGGTTTATCCAGATTCTTCACAGTTTGTAGGAGTCGATACCAATATGATTGTTTTTGGTCGGTCTGGAAATAAGTATGTTTTTTATGTTCAAAGTGAAACTGTTAATACCGATCGCATTACAAACGCTATTATTGATATTGAGGTTGTTGGTAAGGATGGTAAAGGTGTTTCAGGATATAAAAATGGCTCAGTCGATAAAGGTGGTTATGTTGGAGGGGCTGGAGAGGCTGATGGTACTTATACTAAAAATTTGCAAAAAGAAGATTGGATAGAAAAGATTCCTGTAGATCCAACACAGTTTCGTTTTGATATAGAAGTATATGTTCCAAATCCTGATGATATAATTATTGCTCCAGAAAGAGTATGGAGAGATAATATATTCACTTATATTGATCTTGGAGAAAAGGCTCTTACATCAGTACAAAGGCCAATAGTTACATTGATTGTTGAACGCTCTGAAACGCCAGTTGGATTTAGGTCTGCAGGGCCAAATAATCGCTTAATTGTTGTTGAGGGTATTGGAGATATGGTTCTTCGTTCTGGTAAAAGAATGGTTTGTTTGAAGATGCGTAGAGCAGATTCAGATGGTTTAGAAAATACAATATATTCTAAAACAAATGAATGGGACTTGCAGACAGAATATGCATCTCAGCCTGAACAAAATTATAAAAAGGAAGATGATGTTGAAGATGTATTTAATGATGGTGTATATAATCAAAATAATGATGCAAAAAATAAAGAAAATAGCTTCTTTGATTTTGGTTCATTTTTTGGAGATAAAAAGGAAGATAATACAACAGTTAAACACCCTTCATTAAGTAATGTTAATATTCCTTTAGGTGAAAATGTAACAATAAATTCTATCCCAAAGGTTACACCAGTTGTTACTCCTAAAAGTGTAGAAGCAAAATCTATGCCAGTTAATGCTAAAAGTGAGCTAAAAGGTCAGCTTGATGTTAAAACGGGAGATAATGAGGTTGTGATTCCTGTGTACAGTGGTGAAAATGCTACAACAAAAGTATCGTTTGAAGAGGATATAACCAATAATATTGATATATTAAAAGATTTATCAAATGATTCTCATCCTGTTTTGATTTCTCCATCTGAAGTAAATGGTAATAATGCTCAAAACGTTGTAAATTACGCTGACGAACTAATTAATGAATTCAAAAAAGGATATAATTCTGATACAAGAAAAAATAGCAATATTTCAATAGAATTAGGAACAGATGAAAATGTTAATAATCTTGAAAGATTGTGGGATGAAATTTCAAAACGTTATTCTGCAACAATAGGGCGTTATCAACCATTTTATTCTGTAGATGCGCCAGCTGATGGACAAGGAAAAGAATTATTCCATTTAAGAGTTGGGCCTATTAACTCTTTAGACGATGGAGATAATATTTGTAGTCAATTAGGACGTAATGGTATATTTTGCAGTGTGGTTAGGATACAATGAACGATACACGCTTTGAAGAGTATGAAAAGAAAACAAGACGAATAATTCTTTTTATAGGAATTATAGCGCTGTCGTTATTTTTGCTCGGTATTTTTATTTTAACGATGGATGAAGATCCATATAATCCAGAGACAACAAATCCTGATTATACAGTTAATGAAAGCAGCATTCCTGTTGGATTTACAGATGAGCAGCCAGCAATTATTCAAGGCATGGATGAAAATAGTGGTGTTCAAAAAGCAATTACACTAACACCATCTGAGATAAATATGCGTGAGTTTATTATAAATGTCGATAAGCGCAATCAAAATATTTTAACAATAGGAACAAATGGTTCAGAGAGTATTCATATAGAAAAAGTTGAACTTGTAAAAGTTGATTTAAGTGATGAAAATTCTGATGGATTTGATTTTAGAGAAAATGCATGTAAAAATGTAACATTAAGAGGTGCAGAGCATTGTGAAGTAGAGATATATTGGTCTCCGCATTTTCCAGGCAATGTTCAAAATAATATAAAAATAACATGGTACGAAACAAGACTAGGTGCTTCAAATGCAAAGTCTGAATTTGTTAGTGTTAGAGGTAGTGCTATTTATCCAGAAGATAGCGCTAGTACTTGTGCTGCAGGAGGGGATTGTAGTATTTCGTCTTCAGGTAGTCGTGCTGGGCACAGATTAGCAATAGGTCCTAATGGTGAAATAATTGGTTATATTGATGAAAATGGTAATGTATTTGATCATAATGGCAATATCATAGGAAAAGTTAATGAAGATGGACTGATTGTCGATAAAGATGGTAATATTATTGGTGTAGCTCAAAATTTACGTTTAGCATATGACGCTGATGGAAATTTAATTGGATATGTGAAAAGCGACGGAACTGTTGTTGATTTGAATGGTAAGGTAATCGGCAAAGCATTGCCAGATGGCACTATTGTTGATTTGAATGGTAATATTATCGGTAAAAGCGTTGAGGCGGGTTTTGTTTATGATGAAAACGGTAGAATAATTGGTAGAACAAGGCCTGATGGAACTGTTGTTGATATAAATGACCCTCGAAAAGTTATTGGACGCATCAACGCAAATGGTGAGGTTGTTGGTATTGATGGTAATATAATCGGAAAAGTAACTTCAGCCGGAAATGTTGTAGTTGATGAAAATGGTAATGTTATAGGTGTTGTTATGCCTGATAACAGTGTAGTTGATGCAAATGGCAATATTGTAGGTTATGTTGATGAAAATGGTAACGTTTATCGCACAGTAGAAGAACAAATAGGCTCAAACGGAGAGAGCAGAAAAATTATATATGACAACAATGGTAAAGCTATTGGTTATATTGATGAAAACGGAAAAATTGTTAAATTTTCCGATTTAGATGATAATAAAAATAAGGATAAAATTATCGGAAAAGTAGGGGTGTCAAGAAAATTAGCTTATGATACCAATGGCAATGTTATAGGCTATATAGATGAAAATGGTAATGTTTTTGACTTTAATGGTAATAAAATAGGAACTGTAGATAAAGATGGTAATATTATAAACGATAAAGGTGAAGTTATAGGTAAGGTAGGAAATAGTGCAAGATTGGCCTATGATGAAAACGGTAATATTATCGGATATATTGATGATAAGGGAAATGTTTATAATCAAAACGGCGAGAAAATAGGCTATGTAGATGAAAATGGTAATATCATAAGCATTGCTGATAATGATAGTAAAGCAGAAAAAAGACGTATTGCCTATGATAAAGATGGTAACGTTATAGGCTTCATTGATGAAGATGGTAATGTTTATGACTTTAACGGTAACAAAATAGGACAAGTTAATGAAAACGGCGATATTATTGATGCAAATGGGCAGAAAATAGGAAAAGCTGGCGGTTATGAAAGAGTAGCTTTTGATAAGAATGGTAATGTAATAGGCTTTATTGATGAAAATGGTCGAGTTATTGGAAAAAATGGCGAAATAATAGGTTATGTTGATGAAAATGGCAATATAATCGGTGTTAATGGGGAGATTATAGGAAAAGCGGGATCATTAAATAGTATAGCCTATGATGAAAATGGTAATGAAATAGGGTATATTGATGAATACGGAAGAGTAATTGATAAAAATGGTAACATTGTAGGTGTTGTTGATAAAGATGGAAATATTATAGCGGCAGATGGCGAGAAAAAAGGCGATGCTGGAAAATATAGACGTCTTGCTTACGATGAAAATGGTAATGTTATTGGTTATGTAGATGAAGATGGAACTGTTAAAGATTTTAATGGAAATCTTATTGGAAAAATGAGGCCAGATGGAACTATTGTTGATACAAAAGGTAGAATAATTGGTAAAGCTGGTGATTATAGTAAATTAGCTTATGATGAAAATGGAAATATAATTGGTTATGTAAATGAAAAGGGTGAGGTTGTTGATAGTCAGGGTAATGTGATAGGTTTTGTTGATGAAAATGGTAACGTTATAAAAAATAGCAATGAAATTATTGGTAGAACCTGTGTTCAAAGAAGACGAGTTATAAATAAAAATGGTGAAGTTATTGGTTACTTAGATGCTAATAACGAAGCTAAAGATTTTAATAACAAAGTAATAGGAACTAGTAAAGATAATAATATTGTTAATTCAAGAGGCGGATTAATAGGAGAAACTGGTGCCACTATTAATGTTGTTGTTGGAAGAGAAAAGAAGGTAATAGGGTATGTTGCTAATAATAAGTATGTTTATGGCCAAGATAAAAAGATTATAGGTGTTGTAAATAGTAAAGGTGATGTTTTAGCTTCAAAGAATAGTATTATAGGAAAATTAAAGTCTGATAATAAAACAGTAGAAGATAAAGAAGGTAAAGCAATAGGAATTATTGATAACAATAGAATAGCCTCAAAAGATGGCAAAATAATAGGATATTTAAATGAAAAAGATGAAATGGTTGCTGTTGGTGAAGTTATCTGTACATCTTGTAGTTTGGCTAGAATTGCTTATGATAAAAACGGAAATATAATAGGATATATTGACGAATTTGGTAATGTTATTGATGCTAATGGCAGAGTGATTGGTCGAGTTGATGAAGAAGGTAATATCGTTGATGCTAATGGTAATATTATCGGAAAAGCTGGTAAGGCAAGAAATTTAGCCTATGATGAAAATGGTAATATAATAGGTTTTGTGGCTGAAGACGGGACGGTTAAAGATTTCAATGGCAATGTGATAGGCTTTACTGATGAAAATGGTAATGTGTTAAAAAATACCGGTCAGGTTATTGGAAAAGTGGGGAAAAAAGGAAAACTTGCCTATGATAAAAATGGTAATATCATTGGTTATGTTGATGAAAATGGTAATGTTTATGACTTTAATGGAAACCTTATCGGAAAGGCTAACGCTGATGGTACAATCGTTGATAAAAATGGACGACTTATCGGTAATGTTGGTGAGACTGTTGATTTAGCTGTTGATGAAAATGGTAATGTTATCGGATATATAAAAGATAAAAAAGTATATAACGATAAAGGGGAACTAATCGGAGTTTTAGACGATAATGGAAATGTGATAGGAGTTACTGATAAAGTTCTCGGAAAAGCTAATATTAGTAGGCGTTTAGCTTATGATGAAAACGGTAATGTTATTGGCTATATTGATGAAGACGGAACAGTAAGAGATTTTTCTGGTAAGCTAATAGGATACTTAGGAGAAGATGGTACAATACACGATGTTAATGGAAATATCATAGGAAGAGCCGGAGATTATGCTCTAGTTGCAGTTGATGAGAATGGTAATATTATCGGTTATGTAGATGCTAATGGTAGAGTTATTGGAAAAGATGGAAAGGTTATTGGTATTGTAGGAGAAGATGGTACAGTATATGGTGTAAGTGGAGAAATTATAGGTCAAATAGCAAATATAAAATCAGATGAATTGATAATAGATGGTGATTTTATCAGAGACAGTAATGGTAATATCGTTGGTAAAGTAGGAGATTATTCTAATTTAGCCGTTGATGAAAATAATAAAGTAATAGGATATGTTGATAAAAACGGGAAGGTATATGATTTTGATGGTATAATGATTGGATTCTTAGATGAAAATGGCAATGTTGTATCATCAAGAGGGATAAAAATTGGCGCAGTTATAAAAAAAGATTTTATAGCAATTTCTCCAAATGGTTATAGTTTAGGGCAAATTAATAATAAAGGAGAGGTTATAAATTCTAATCAAGAAGTCATAGGAAAAATATTAGCTAATAGCTTAATCAAAGCAACTGAAGGTGGAAATATTATAGGAAAGGCTATTCTTGGAGGTAAAGCTGTAGGATGGGGGTGTAAAGATTATGGTTACATCGACGCTGCTGGAAAAGTAAAAAAAGATGGAAAAGATACAGGGTTAAAAATAATTTTCGATGGCAGTATAATTGATGGCAAAGGTAATTATAAAGGTGGCGTAGCACAACAAGGGTGGGTGCGTGATGAGAAATGTAATATTATAGGTCAGGCTCAAA
Source organism: Alphaproteobacteria bacterium (assembly GCA_045633945.1). Lineage (GTDB taxonomy): Bacteria > Pseudomonadota > Alphaproteobacteria > RF32 > CAG-239 > CAG-267. The sequence continues at coordinate 1,045 of JAZQZH010000012.1, read as the reverse complement.
ATAATGGTTTTGTAAAAAACACTGAAGGTAAATATATCGGTTGTGTAAATCCTGATGGTGTTGTTATAAATAATGAAAAACAAATTGGAAAAGTTTATGAGCAGTCTTATGCAACCTATTATAATGGTCAGTATATGGGAGTTATTGGCCCCAATGGAATGGTTACATCTGGTGGAAAATCCATAGGATGTGTTAATTTTGATGGTGAAGTATTAAATCGAGATGGCTTTGTTATTGGTTATGCTGCCAATAATAGCATAGCTTATAATAAAAACGGAGAGTTTATCAATAACTTATCTAAATTAAAATATAATGCAGAGGAGATTATTCCTAATTCAAAAATACTCCTCGAACATTTGATTGTAAATCCCAAGAAGGATGTCAAAGGATATGCATTACCTACGAAAAATATTATCATTAATGCTTCAGGTAAAGTTGTAGGTCATTTATTTGAAGATGGATACATTTATAATAGAAAAGGTTCTGCAATAGATAAGTTTGTATCAGATGGTAATGCTTTTTATCGTAAAAAAATAGGGGTTGTATTACCTAAAGGTCATGTTGTTGATTTTAATGGTGATTATATTGGTTTTGTTAATGATGATGCAGAGGTTATAGATATATTTGGTACTGTTCATGGTAAAATTGATGCAACAGGTAAGATGTTTGATAAAGATGGAAATTATGCCGGCGGATTAGTTACAACAGGTGTCGGTATAGGATATGATGGCTCATACCTTGGATATGTCACCAAAAGAGGTAAAGTTATAGATATTGATGGGCAAATAACGGGTATTGTTAGTTCAGATGGACACATTTTAGACCTTAATAAACAAATAATAGGTGAAGTAATTAAAGAAGATTATGTTATAGATGTGCTAGGAAATATTAAGGGATATTTAAATGCTATCGGCGATGTTATTGATGTTGATGATAATGTAGTATCAACCATTTTGCCAGGAGGAATAACAAATAATAACTTTAGTATATTAAAGAAAGGCGTGGTTATAAATTATTCTGGAAAAGTTATCGGACAAGTTTCATC
>JAZQZH010000011.1:0-7565 GCA_045633945.1 Alphaproteobacteria bacterium | reverse complement strand
TTGGATTGTATCATAGGTTTGGGACCAAATTTATTTTATAACTCACCAATGGAAGCATGTATTGTTATTTGTCGTATGAATAAAATGCCTGAAAGACGTGGAAAGGTTTTATTCATCAATGCAATTAATGAAGTGACACGTAAAAACGCACAAAGTTATTTAGATGATGCTCATATTAAAAACATTGCTTCAGCATATGAAAAATATTCTGACATAGAGAGTTTTGCAAAGGTTGCAACAATTCAAGATATTGCAAATAATAACTATTCTTTGAGTATTCCGTTATATGCCAGAGAAAATAAAACATTAGAACAACAAGAAAATATTTCATTCTCAGAACAATGTCAGTCATGGTTAGATGTTTCAGCACAAATGACAGAAAGTTTTAGTGCCTTAAAAGTAATGTTAAATACGGAGGTTCAAAATGGTTAAGGTTTTATTAGAAGATGTAGCTACAGAACGTAGAGAAAATATTAAATCTGACAAAAATGGTCTTCCTATTGTTGGATTGGAACATATTATTCCTCAGCAGATACCTTTAACTAATTGGGATGAAAATGTTGAAAATACATTTACAAAAGTATTTTATAAAGGGGATATATTATTTGGAAGACGTAGAGCTTATTTGAAAAAGGCATCATTAGCACCATTCGATGGAATTTGTTCCGGAGATATAACTGTTATAACTCCTAAAAAAGATAAAATAGATCCTGATTTACTGCCTTTTATTATTCAAAATGATAATTTTTTTGATTATGCTGTCGAAAAATCAGCAGGTTCTCTTTCTCCACGCGTTAAATGGGAACATTTGAAAAATTATGAATTTGAACTTCCGAGTTTGGAAGAACAACGTAAATTGGCAAAAATTCTTTGGGCAGCTGAAGAAACTAAACAAGCCTATAAAAAACTCCTGCAAAAAACAGATGATATGGTCAAAGCTAAGTTTGAAGAGATGTTAAATTGTAATTCATATGATGTGATAAAATTGGATGATATAGCATTGTCGTGGCACAAAGGACAACCCTTTAAGAAAACAGAAATATCCAGTGATGGCTATAATTTATGTATTCATTACGGGGAACTATTCACAAATTATGGAGTAAATATTAATGAAGTATTTTCTCATACTAATTCCTCTATAAAATGTTCATCTAAAAAAGGAGATATCTTATTTCCAGCATCCGATGTTACACCTAATGGATTAGCAAGATGCTCTGCATTGATGCTGGATAATGTACTATTGGGTGGTGATATCATAGTAATGAGGCCTGAAATTAATGTTAATAATCCAATATATTTAAGTTACGCGATCAATCATCAAAAAGAACAGTTGTTGAGTCGTGTTACGGGTTCTTTAGTAAGACATATGTCTATGCAATCACTTAAAACGATCACAATTTGTATTCCAAAATTGGCGCTTCAGAATGAATTTGTAAATTTTGCTCAACAGGCAGAGCAATCCAAGCATCAGCTACAAAAATCATTGGATAGTTTGAATACGACTATGCGCGCGTTGATTAATGAGAATTTAAAATAAGGAGATAAGCCATGTTTAATGAAGATGCTTTGGAACAAATGCTTATAAAAACCTTAACCGATAATGGTTGGAAATATATTGATGCTGATCATCTGCCCCGTCAACATGGGGATGTTATGGTTGAAAGTATGGTTAAAGAGGCGCTTATTCGTCTTAATCCAGTTATAGCAGAAGAACCATCTCGTGCCGATGAAGTTATCTATAAACTCAGAGCATTAATTCTTTCAACTCAGCCACATGATTTGGTGCAAAAAAATGAACAATTCAAAAAGCTGATTTTTGAAGAGAACTCTTTTCCTTTTGGTAAAGATGGTAGAATGGTTCCCATTCGCTTTTTCGGAACATTAACAAAAGAAGATTTAACCCTTAATGAATATGTTGTTACCAATCAATGGGTGTTTCCTACTGTTGAAGGTGGTAAAAGGTTAGATCTTGTTTTGTTGATTAACGGATTTCCGGTTGCTATTGGTGAATTAAAAACACCTGTTCGTGAAGCAATTACATGGTTAGATGCAGCTGGCGATATTTCTGCTTATGAAAAAAGCATTCCTCAAATGTTTGTACCAAATGTATTTAACTTTGCAACAGAAGGTAAATGTTATCGTTATGGATCGGTTTGTATGCCAATCGGCATATGGGGACCTTGGCACACGCCAACCAATCGCCATGAAGGAACATTAGCTGCTGTTAAAACAAGTCTGGAAGATATGATAACACCAGCAAAGGTTATGGATATTTTTCAATTCTTTACCATTTTTGCAACAGATAAAAAATACCGTAAATACAAAATTATTTGCCGTTACCAACAATATGAAGGTGCAAATCTTTTGGTAGAACGTGTAAAATCTGGTTATCCAAAGCAAGGTTTGATTTGGCATTTCCAAGGGTCAGGAAAATCTTTGTTGATGGTGTTTGCAGCGCAAAAGTTGCGTATGATACCTGAGCTTAAAAATCCAACAGTCGTAATTGTAGATGATAGATTGGATTTAGAAACACAGATTACCGCAACATTTAATGCTTCAGATATTCCTAATTTGGTAAGTCTATCTACAAAAGATGAACTAATAACATTCTTTAAGCAAGATACTCGTAAAATTGCTATTACTACTATTTTCCGCTTTGGTGATGTTAATGGTGTGTTAAATGAGCGTGAAAACATCATTATAATGGTGGATGAGGCTCACCGAACACAAGAAGGTAATTTAGGTGAAAAAATGCGAATGGCTTTACCAAATGCATTTTTCTTTGGTTTAACAGGAACACCAATTAACCGAATTGATAAAAATACATTCCATACCTTTGGTGCAACCGAAGATAAAAGTGGCTATATGAGTAAATATTCATTCTCAGATTCCATTAGGGATGGTGCAACTCTACCACTTAATTTTGAACCGGTGCCAGTAGATTTACATGTAGATAGAGATAAATTGGATGCAGAATTTGATGCTTTAACAGAAAACTTGTCTGAAGAAGATAAAGCAGAACTTTCCAGACGAGTTAATATGAAAGCAATTATATATGATAAAAAACGTATTCAAAAGGTATGTGAACATATTGCAAATCATTTCCGAACAAAAATTGAGCCTAATGGCTATAAAGGACAAGTTGTTTGCTATGACCGTGAATGCTGTTTGTTATATAAAGAAGAACTTGATAAAATCTTAGGTTCAGATGCATCAACCATTGTAATGGATACAAATAACGATAAAGAAGATAGGTATAAAGCATATCGCCGAGATAAAGATGCTGAAGGAAAAGTTCTAGATCGCTTCAGAGAACCAACAGATCCATTAAAATTGGTTATTGTTACATCAAAACTGTTAACTGGATTTGATGCGCCAATTTTACAAGCGATGTATCTTGATAAGCCAATGAAAGACCATAACCTGCTACAAGCTATTTGCCGAACAAATCGTGTGTACAATGATGGAAAAACTCATGGATTGATTGTCGATTATATCGGTATTTTTGATAATGTCGCAAGAGCTTTGGATTTTGATGAAACCAGTATGCGTAAAGTTATTACTAATATTGAGGATGTAAAAATTCAGTTTCCGTCACTTATGCGCAAATGTTTGAGTTATTTTATGGGGGTTGACCGTACAGTTGATGGTTGGGAAGGTTTAATGGCAGCTCAAGAGTGTTTGCCAACCAATACTGAAAAAGATAAATTTGCAGCAGATTATCGCGTTTTGAATAAAGTTTGGAATGCATTATCTCCGGATAAGTTTTTAGCACCTTATAAGGTAGATTATTTGTGGTTAAGTAAGGTTTATGAATCTGTAAAGCCAACGGATAATCGCGGTGGTTTAGTATGGGTTACTCTTGGAAATAAAACAATGGAACTTATTCATGCAAATTTAGATGTAGGAGAAGTTCATGATGATATGGATATTCTACGCATGGATGCTGAGCTTATTGATGATTTTATTGAAAAACAAAAAGACATCAAAAAAACAACAAAACAAGTAGAAATTAATCTGGTTGCTAAAATTCGTCAGCATAGTAATGATCCAAAATTCATTCAATTGGGTGAAAAGTTAGAGAACTTACGTGAAAAGCATGAAAGAGGTCTTATCACAAGCATAGAATTCTTAAAATTGTTGTTAGAACTGGCAAGAGATGCTGCTAAAGCAGAAAAAGAAGTTGTTCCAGAGGAAGAAATTGATAAAGGTAAAGCCGCTTTAACAGAATTGTTTAATGGTGTTAAAAATAATCAAACGCCTATCATTGTTGAAAGGATTGTGAACGATATTGATGATATTGTTAAAATAGTTCGTTTCCCTGATTGGCAAGAAACCACCGCTGGAAAACAAGAAATCAAAAAAGCACTCCGCAGTATTATCTGGATGAAATATAAAATTAAAGACAAAGACGTCTTTGATAAAGCATATGACTATATCGAGCAGTATTATTAAAATTTTATGGGACTTGGACTATGGATAGCAAAAAAACATTTAAAATTTTAAGTATTGATGGTGGTGGGATCAGAGGTGTTTACTCTGCTCACATATTAAAAAGGATTGAAGAAGAGTTTAAAATAAAATTACATGACTATTTCGATTTAATTGCTGGTACAAGTACTGGTTCTATTATAGCAGCAGCAATAGCTTGTAATATACCTCTTATAGAAATAGAAAAATTGTATATTGAAAAAGGAAAAAAGATTTTCACAAAACGAAAAAAAATAGGTATTCCATGTAAAGGGATTTGGGAACCAATATATGATAATGATGAATTAAAAAAAAATCTTAATGAGTATTTTCGCAACATAAAATTAGAAGAAGTAAGTAAAAGACTAATTATTCCAAGCACAGATGTATATAATGGGGAAGCTTTTGTTGCTAAATCAAAATATCATCAAAAATTTATTAGAGATAATAATATAAAAGTGGTGGATGCAGTTTTGGGTTCTTGCTCTGCTCCCATGTACTTTAAGCCTCATAAAATAAAAGATTATTTATTGGCAGATGGAGGACTTTGGGCAAACAACCCTTCTCTTGTTGCTGTTATAGAAGCATTAAAAAAGTGTGATCAAGATTTGAATGATATAAAGCTATTATCTATTGGTACTGGTTTGTATAAGCCAGAGTTTAGTAATGCAAATAAATGGGGAATATTAAATGGATGGAAAAATAAAAAGTTTATAGATTTTATTTTTTCTCTACAATCGCAGTCTGCTCATAATTATACGTCTCTTTTATTGCAGGAAGATCAATTAAAAAGAATTAATTATGAAAGTGACATTCCGCAAACTTTAGATGATAGTTTACAAATTGATAAATTAATATCAAAAGCAGATGCTTATTTTACATATCATGTAGATGAATTACGCAGATTTTTAGAACTAAAGGAATAAAATAATGATGGACTTAGATGAATTACTTAAGGAAAGAATCAATATTACGCCGGAAATGGAGAAAAAGGCAGAAAGCATATACAATGAAGTATCTGAATACTTATTAAAAAAATTAGAAGAGTATTCTCCCGATATTTTTTCCCAAGGTTCTTTTAGATTAAAAACAATTATACGTCCTATAGATAATAAAGACGAATTTGATTTGGATTTTGTTTGTTTGCTGGACATAGATAAATCAGACATTACACAGAAAGATCTCTATGAATTGCTGGGAAACACTTTGCGTCAAAAATATAAGGAAATACTTAAACCAAAAAAACGTTGTTGGAGATTAATTTATAATAATTTCCATGTTGATATTTTGCCCGCAATACCTGACCCTGAGTTTATTAATGAACAAATACCATTGTTATTGATTCCCGATAAGGATAAAAAAGAATGGCAATCAACAAATCCATTAGGATATGCTGATTGGTTTTATAACCGAGCATCACAAGGTAAAAAAAGAAATTTTGTGGAAAACTCCATACAACCTTTACCAAATCAAGATAATAATTTGCCGCTACAAAAAATAGTTAAAATAATGAAATATCATAGAAATTTTATATTTAGAAATGATTTGGGTAATCGTCCTATTTCCATTATTATAACAACTTTAACTGCTAAAAATTACGATGGAGAGCAAGATTTAGTAACTGCTTTTTCAAAAATATGTAATGGAATTAAATCTGAAGCACCAGAAATACTTAATAGTGGTGTTCTTCTTAATCCTGTTGACCCAAGAGAAAATTTTGCTGATGCATGGAAAAAACATCCAGAAAGAAAAGAAAATTTTAGAATATGGGTAGAAAAATTGGATGATTTGACCAGTAGATACTCACATATAATTGAACAAGATAGCGAGATGGATCTTTCAAAATTACTATTTGAACACTTTGGGCATGCCAACAAATTGGAAACTAAATCACCGAATATTATACAACCACATATTATTACAAACCCTTCAAAGCAATGGTATAAATGATGAACAATTTAGTAGACGAAGTGTATGATGTAATTAGAAACGGCGGTGTGGGATTCAATTTTAATGAAACTAGCCTTCATATATTAAAAGATAAAATAGAAATAACAGGACAAATACAATTTAATCAAATTTATAAAGCAGTGCAACTACAGGATGAATATTCAATACAAATATTGTTTCCTATGGATTTTCCAAATACAATTCCTATTGTAAGAGAGATAGATGGGCGTATTAAGAGCTCGGCTGATTATCATAACGACAAAGAAGGAAATGGTTTTTGTCTGGGTGTTCCTGGAGAAATAAATAACAAAATACACAACAATCCTACATTTGAATACTTCATATCAGAAATCGTTGTACCTTTTCTGTATGCAAATACTTTTCATGAAAAATATAACAAATATCCATGGCCAACAAGAGAGCATTTTAGCAAAGGAATTGTAGAATATTATCAAGATTTATTCAAATTTAACGATGAAAAGGTGACTCAAAAATTTTTACTTAATATTGCTTTTTTTAAGGAAACAATTAAAGGACATAATTTATGTCCTTGTGGAAGTGGTATAAAATTTAAGAATTGTCACAGAAGTAAATATATGGAATTAACTGAATATCATTCGCATAAAAATATCCAAAAAGATGTTTTGCAAATAATAAAAGATAATAATGGAGCAAAAGAAAAAGAAGATATTTTAAAGGAACAATTATATACAAAAAAATGGTATAAATTGTATCGTAATTGTTTAAGATTTTTAATTAAAAAAATCTAAAAATTAAAGTGACCAGCCAGAAGTGACCAGTGACCAGCCATGAAAAATTGGACCCCATTATAACCCTTGTGTTTATTGGGGTTTAGGATATACCCGACCAGCCAGAATTTTTGTGTTTCGCTAGAAATATGGCGCGGCTTGCGTCCCCGCATATGAATTATCGACAGGAAGGACCCGTTGGCACCTTTACCCCCTAAAAAGGACTGGCCCACCATACCCAACCGGCAGTTATGGTCATGTTAGTATGATACTATCTGCCAAAATCGGGCAAAATCCGAGATAGTATGTAGATACTATGATAGTATCCGGTAATTTGGCGAAAAATCCGAGATACCATCTTATTAGTATGATACTATCCTTAAATCTAGAAACCAC
>JAZQZH010000010.1:0-60812 GCA_045633945.1 Alphaproteobacteria bacterium | reverse complement strand
ACCTTAATTTTAAGGTATAATTTTTTGTTTATTGGAAATGTAATTTTTTTGAGAAGATTATGAGTAGTTATTCAACATTCTCTATCTTCTCTATTTTTATCCATATATGGTGGGACTGAACCTAACAGCAGAATTATATAAGTTCAGTATTCTGCTCCCAATTTTATTTATACCATATCTTCCAAAATGGAATCAAAATTTAAAAAATAAAAAATGTGAAAATAAAGTATAGTTTAGATACACTGCAAAAAAATGTGTAATTAATGTATAATTTACTTGATTTTAATAAAAGTATAGTGTAATTATAGATATAAATTATACATTAAAGGAAATGATGATATGGTAAATGTCTTGATGATGAGAGTATCAACCCAACCCCAATGTTTAGAAAGACAAGAGGTATTAAAAGAAAAATACAAGATTGATAAGGTTTTTGCTGAAAAAATTAGTGGCAAATCAGTAAAAGATAGGACAGCAATTAGAGATATGTTAAATTACATAAGAGAAGGTGATTGTGTCTATTGTTTAAGTTTAGATAGATTGGGCAGAAATCTAAAAGAATTAAAAGAGGTTGTTGAAGAGATTACAAAAAAAGGTGCTACCATTCATTTTGACAAAGAAAATCTTACATTTGGTGGTGAGAATGACCATATCCAAAAATTAATGTTCCATTTGTTATGTTCATTTTATGAGTTTGAAAGGGCAAATATACTTGATAGACAAAGATATGGTATCAGTAAAGCAAAAGAAGAAGGCAAATATTCAAAAGAGAGGGCTAAAAAATTAAATCCTATTATGAGAGAGAATATGATGAAGGATAGAGAGTGTGGTATGAAAATTGCTGATATCATCAAAAAATATCATATTAGTAGGAAGACCTATTATAATTATATTGCTGAATGATAAAAAATTGCCCCCAAGATAAAAATTGGTTGCTCCTTTTTATTTTTTAATGTGGTACAGTTTTGGTACAGTGAAGTGATACAGTATTAAAAATTATACTATATAAAAATTAAATTAAATCAATAGAATAGGTTGATACATCTATTTTTTAGGGCTTCTTACTGCCCCTGCCACTATTTACAAGGCTTTGAGAGAATATCTCAAAGTCTTTTTTTTATTCATGGGACACAAATGGGACATTAAGTACACAAAATAAGAATAAATCACAAAAAAATCATATATCATCAAAAGCGCTAAAAATAAGACAAATCTAACACCTTTCGCCCCTTAACTGTCCCATAAAAACAAATACATTAAAAATACAATACAAAATCATACACTTACGCACAATGACGTTCAGTTTGACAACTCTATTAATCTCAAAATGATATAAACATTTTCTCCTGATGTACTAAAATTTGCCCTTTTTGATAATGGATATTTAGTTATATCACAAGGATGGGGATGGATGCTATTACAATAGCGGAAATACATCTAATAAAGACTACAAATGCTCTATCCTAAAAATTAACTTTCAATAGTTATTAACTAAAAAAAGCCCCATCATATAGATGGAGCTCTTCTTTTAGGCTAATTCTACTTAGCATTTTCATAATGCTCACGCACTGCTGCCTCAATACCTTCCTTGTGCCTAACATCTAAATAGAAATAATAGCCAGAATCACTTTGCAGATCCTTATATTCCTCATACTGACGCAAAACCTCAAGTGTCTCCTGTGGAATAGGATAACGATTTTCGCTTTCGCGCAAAACCACCTGCATCAATCCCAAATACGTGCACATTTTAACACGTTCTTCTGTCATCGGAAGATTAAGAATATTATCAAGATACTCGCAAACCTTATCATACATTGATGACAAAGATGAGCAGTTGAATTCCACAACCTCAATAACACACTCGTCACCGCCCGCCATATCATATTCCATAGACATCGACACATGAAAGGCAAAATCCACCTTCTTTTCCCCAACAGGAACTAACACTAAACCAAAATACTTCATAATTATTAAATTTATTAGTTGTTATAATAATAACCTATCAAGACACCCAATATCACACTTTTATACTTTTGTCAACCATATGAGTTCAAAATACACGCTACATCAACACATAACGCTAATATTCCATAATAATATCAAACAACAAAACCACCTTTTTAGGTGGTCTTATATCAAAATATGTATCTCTTATATTTTAGCTAGAAAAGAGTATCTCTAAAAAACTTCTTAGTTTTTACATTCAATAATCTTCGTTTAGCTTTGTGTTTTTCTCTTTTCACATCTAATTCCATTTTCTTAGCTTCCTTTATACATTGTTTAAGAAACTTATCAGAATCACAAACACTTTTAGTATAATAATAAAATCTTTCTAAAAACAACCATCTTGACAAAATTAACTTTCATAAAAAGAAAAAACGAATAACTTAATTAAAAAAAACATATAATAAAATGTAAGAACGCCCCTGCTATTACATTTTTTTCATTAAAATGCATTTTTTTTCATAAACCATATTGACAAAAATTATAAAATAGTATATATATCAAAATTGACTTTATATATTATTATAAACCAAAAAAACTTAAAATTTATGTTTACAAACTTAATTCATGGATATTTTATCCAGAATGCAGATTACAGACAGGGTTTTGCCCCTTGCACATCTAACGAAGCAAAGAGACACCTCGGACGAGCACATCTTAAGAGAGTATCAGTAGGTCACTACGACGCAGATGGTAACTGGTATGAAGAGCGCATTGACTACGCTTGGGTTTCAGACAAAGCAAAAGGTTTTTGGTTGCCAGCACTCAAGCCTGATCAAAGACCAGCTCCTTATCACTACGCAAAGCGCGTTTTGGGTAACGACTGCTATCTCGATACAGAACTCGGTCAGCTTGTTTGGGTAAGCAAGGCTGATGCCGGTCTAAAGATCCCTGCTAAGATTGAACACAAGGGTAACAAAGAGCTTAAGCTCAACACCACAACCAACGAGGACGGCGCCGTACTCTACGACTACTCAAGCGCTAAGAAGCTCATAGGTATGTGCCACCTTGAAAAGCAGGAAAACGACAAGATCTACTGGGTAAGCGATACAGTAGAGAGAGTTAAGCTCCGCGCATGGACACCAACACTCGTCCTAGACGAAGAGATTAAGTTCTTCGGCGCTTAAGTGCAAAAACGCTAAAACAAAAAACCACCTTAATAGGTGGTTTTTTTGCATCTTACTCGTCACTATGATAAATAATCTCAATATTTTGACCAAGATTACTCATCATAATTACTTTTGCCTCATCTTTAGTATAGGGCAAAACGATCTTCTCTGGATCTTCACAAATCACAACAACATCACCATTTTCCATCAACAAATAGGCAACAGAAATTGTTGTAACATCTCTCGATACTTTATACGCGCCATCTGCAATCAACGTCGTAACAACCTTTCCTTCTCTATAAGCTGCCTCGTCAACAACACGAACATTACAAACATGCCCCACACCAGCAGAAAGACTTGCACAACTAGTAGCGCCCCAAAGAATGCCCAGCATTCCTAACATAAAAATTCTTTTTTTCATAAACTCATAATTATAATTCAAATTCTCCTGTATTATACACATATTTTCTAAAATGTAAATAACCTAAAGCAAAAAAAGAGCGCCAACTTTACGCTCTTAACAAATAAAAGATTTCTTTACCTTGCACGACTTTCAGCCAACCTCTGTCTCACAATATCTTCAGCCGTAATACTCTTCGCATTTTCAACTTCTGCATTATGTTTCGCCATATCCTCTTCAGACACAGATGAACCGTTCACTCTTTGTTCCGGCGTCATATCAAACATATAACTTGCTACAGGCACCTCTCCCGTTACTTCAGCGCCTCTTATACCATACATATACTCATCAACAGCCGCAAATTCACCATTTGTAACTTTTTCTATAACTCCATCTGCTTTTTTTCTATCATTTTTTAACTCTCTTTTTAACCTGAATTTAGAAAGCGCTCTCTCTTCACCAGTTGATAAATCATATTTAACACCACTAACTTCGTCTTCGGTTACTCTAACTTCTACAACTTTTCCTCTTTTAGTAGTTGAATATACTTCACTACCATCACTATTTATATGTCCTTCAAATTCTTTTTTATAACTACTACTTTTAACCTGCAATTCAACCGCTCCATTACTAAAATGAGCATACGCACTCATTGCTCTCTTAGTTTCATAACGCTCACTATCACCTATGCTATATTCAGTATCCCCCTCACCTTTATAGTCATATTTATACTTAGATTTTTCATCAATTTTAATTGCCTCATCTTTACTAACAGTTTCACTATGCGCCTCTGATGATTTTAAACGTCCATTTCTATCATATCTATTTTCTGTCTGAGAGGTTTGAAATGTCGTAATCTCATAATCATAACCAGCAGACTGAGCCATAGTTCCATCTTCTCTAGTTAGGCTTCTCTCCTTTTCTTCTATTATAACTTTAGGAGTTCCATTCCTTCTACTAATTTCTGTATTTTTTCTCGCTACATGTTCAGTTAACGTACCACCAGAAACATCATGATAAGTACCTGTATAATCAAAAACGCTAGTATTTTCTTTTTTCCTCTGAATTTCCTCAGTAATTACCGTACTCTCAACTGATTTTTTCTCATCAACATCGCGAACAGCTCTTTTAACTTCAATAGTATAATCTGTATTCCCTTCTTTCACACAATCTTTTGCTTCTGTATATACAGAACTGCCTTCTTTTTTATCTTCACTCATAATACACTCCTACTATCAAAAACATAACAAATTATAACATAAAAATAAATTAAAATCAACTAAAACAATTAAAAAACATAACACTAGGCAAAACTTTTGCTTGACATATCAATATAAAAACATTTATATAATTTCTAATGTTTAATGACAATTAAGCTTTAATTGTCTGTGTTCGTAACACTTATTGAAATGGTATCGCTATGGGAAAAACAAGTCCAATACAATTTTTTAGACAAGTTAAACAAGAAGTAAAAAAGGTTACTTGGCCTTCAAAAAAAGAAGTAACACAAGCAACAATCATGGTTATCATCCTTATTGCCATTGCTTCAACTTTCTTCTTTTTAGTTGATATGTTCTTTGGCGCCATCGTTCGTTCAATATTTAATTAGGAGTTTTTATCATGACCGCTCGTTGGTATGTTGTTAATGTATATTCCGGTTCTGAAAAAAAGGTTGCTGAATCGATTCGTGAACAAGCTGTTCTAAAAAAGATGGATGACAAAATTTTAGAGGTTTTAGTTCCAACAGAACAAGTTGTTGAAATTCGTAAAGGTGCAAAAGTTAACGCAGAACACAAGTTCTTCCCTGGTTATATCTTAATCAAGATGGAGATGAATGATGACACTTGGCACATTGTAAAAGATACTCCTCGTGTTAGCGGTTTCCTTGGTAGCCATAACAAGCCTCAACCTATTACAGAAAAAGAAGTTAAGCGCATTATGACACAAATCGAAGAAGGCATTGATCGTCCAACAACAGATATCTACTTTGAAATTGGTGAACAAATCCGCGTAACAGATGGTCCTTTTGCATCATTTATTGGTACTGTTAACGAGGTAGATACAGAAAAGACACGTCTAAAAGTTTCTGTTTCAATTTTTGGTCGTGAAACACCTGTTGAGCTTGAATTTAACCAAGTAGAGAAATTATCTTAAAAAAAAGCCTCCAAACGGAGGCTTTTCTTTTATAATCTATTTTTTATATAATTTAATATCTCTTGTTTATATATACTAGCTTGCAACGGCTCCCACAATTCTGCACAAAAATCCATCAACTTATCAATAATTTTGAGCCGATCTAAAAACTCAAAAGAAGCCCTGTAATTTAAATCAAAAACACAAGCAAAAAACATCAAACTCTGATCTGCCATATTTGTTACATCATTTTTATTTATAGAACAGTGTTTCATAAATCTATTATGAACCAAATCTGATGCTGCTCCAGTATTTTTATAACGTTCAGGATACAAAAACAATTTAGACATCTCATGAAATTCATTCATTAACAAATAAAAATTTGCAATTTTATCAGCATCTCTAATTAAAAATATATATTTTTTCACTTCTTCTTTTTCATCATCATCCAAGCACAAATACTCTTCATCTTCATACAAATCCTCAATCAAATGACCATGATGTTTTATCGCTAGCCAAACCTCTTTTTTATTAAATTCTGCTGTGTTTTTTAATAACTCTGCTCCATATACACCATGATCTAGCTTTTCAACCACCGCTTCCTTAAAACGCCCTATATCATGAAGCAAAAGAGTAGCTTTTAATAAATCCTTTTCTTCTTCGCTTAACTTAACATACTTATCTTCATTTTTCAAAATCAAATTACCAGCACCCAAAACCTGATAAGAATGCCTAATTTTTTCTTTTATTAACTGAGCACCTCTCCCTGAAGCTAATTCAAATTTGCTTTTATATTCGTTATCAAGAAGCTTTTTAGCCTTTTCTAAATACATATTCTCCTCCAAAGATACGTTCACTTCACTTTATCTTCACTTATAAAAGTAAAAAAAAGATAAAAAAAGAAACACAGACGTAAACACGAGGCTTTCTAGATAAAAAAAGAAGGAAACTTTCGTTTCCTTCCTAAAATTTAGACATCAAGATTAGAATCCTTCAGTATCTAAGCGCTTACGCAACTGTTTTCTAGAACGTCTAATAGCTTCAGCTTTACGACGAGTCTTCTTTTCAGAATTCTTTTCATGACAACGGCGCAACTTCATCTCACGAAAAACACCTTCGCGTTGCATTTTCTTCTTCAAAATCTTCAAAGATTGAGCTACGTCATTACCAATAACAGTAACTTGAACCACTTAAATCACCTCTTTTCTAATCTCTAAATTGTTAAAATTATGAGCGTTTATAACATATATTTTTTATATTGCAAACAAAAAATGACTCATTTTTTATTTTTTTGTAACTTTATCTTAAGAAGTTTCAATATAAGATACACAAAACTAAAGAAAGGATAAAGCATGTCAGACAAATCTCTAAATACATACGATATAATAGAAAACGAAAAAGGTGAAATTTTAGTTTTATTATATGAAGGCAAAGAAGCGCCGGAAACTCCAACCTTTTTTGTAAACAAACATGAAAAATATATAAAAATAACAAGAAATTCAACTGATATTGTATTAATTGAAGATTTAGACAATGAACACATCAAAAAAATCTCTAAACAAGAATGTTTATATGTTTGCGAATTAAAATACGATGAAAGCCTAAAAGAAGGCGATGAAAGCGAAATTGTTTATGCATACTCAGCTCTTCCAAAATCTAAAGTAAAAACAACAAAATCAAAAGAAACACAAAAGACAGCAACATCTACTGAAAACAAAGAAGAACAAAAACATGTAGAACAAAAAGCAAATGAAAATTTAAAAGAAAAAATATCTGAAATAAAAAAGAAATATCAACAAAACAAAACTAGCTCTGAATCTAACGATACAGACAGTAAATAAATTCAAAAAAATATAAAAAAATAAAATAGCAAAAGATTACTTAAAAAAGTTTTTTGCTATTTTTTTACAAAAGGCTCTTGACAAAAAAATTTTTTTCTCTATAAAAATAACCAACCTACTATTACTATGCCTACCTGATTGTGATTTTTTGGAAAATTCTGCTACAAATTTAAGCGCTCTATTTGACTACATTTTTCTGCATTGTAATGTTTTCGGAAATAGACTCATAGATGTTGTGGTTAATGTAATGTTCATAGTGTAAACACTCCAAAAACTCCTCTATCAGGTATCAAAAGAATCCTTATTCTTTCTCCCGCTTGTATTTCACCAAAATACCGCGGGAGTTCTTTTTTTAAATAAAAACAAATTATTTGCTAAATTTTTTCATAAAAAACTATTGACAAAATATTTTTTTGTCATTACAAACACTATCAGTCAATCTACTACTATGTCATAAATTAATTATTAAAAATTCGATTTTGATATTTGCTATAACTTTAAGTGCTCTGTTCGACCACTTTTCTGCTGCCATATAATATAAGTTTTCTGAACAGACTCATAAACATTGCAGCAAAGCCACTCTGTCTGTTTGCTTATAGATGAGAGTAATCAAAATCCACCGCTCATTTCCTCAACCAAATGAGCAAAAAAGAAAACCATTTCTTCCTCCCTATATTTGTTAGCAAATATATCAGGGAGGTTTCTTTTTTTAAATATAAAAAAGAGGCTAAAAGCCTCTAAAAAAATGGCGGACAGAGTGGGATTCGAACCCACGGTACCCTTTGGGGGTACACACGATTTCCAATCGTGCACCTTCGGCCTCTCGGTCATCTGTCCAACACCAAGAAAGCTATAACTAAAAAAATATTTTATCAAGTATTTTTTTAATTTGATAAAAGTTTAATTAGCCACGAGGATATCCTATAACTTGATTGATAATTACAAACTCTTCCATATCCAAATGGAGCTTATTCTTCAATTCATCTTTATCAATATATCCTCTAACAATAGTATTTAACCCCTTGCTAATTGCATATAAATGAACATTTTCCGCTGCAGCACCTGCATGAAAATGAGAATAATCCTTATCACTTCCTGTATAAATTAAATTAACTGGCGCATTTTTTACAAAATCTTGCTTAGCAATATATTGCATCATATCCTCATCACTCACTTTCAAAAGCATATTTTCTTTTGCATCATACTTCCAAGTAGAGTTTTCATAAACAACATAAACATTCAAATTTTGTTCATTTTTTGCTGTTGGAATAGTTCTTGTACCTCTTTCATTAATACCAAAAGCACTCCATAAAAGCTCACTTAAAGTCTGAAGGCTAATATCTTCATTACTATATTCTCGAGATGATTTACGATCACCAATTAGCTTCATAATCTCTAAAGATTTATCTGGCACTGGCAATTTTTTAATTTCGCCGGCATATAAATTAAAAGAAAAAATCACACCTAAAAATATAAATAAAAAACCTCTAAACATTTCCCTCTCCATAAAAAAGTAGACTATAAATTTTATAGTCTACTCTTAATTTAAATTAAGTTAATTTATAACAAATTATTCTCTTATATTACCCAAATTAACTTTAATTGGCGTATATTTTTCTTTTTTCAAAGAAGGAACTTCTTGTTCAACTTGCTGCTCTTTTAACATTTTTTGCTTACGTTCTTCAATATTTTTCTTCTGTTCTTCATTATATGCTTTACGCTCTTCTTCTAATCTATTAGCATGAAATTCTTTTGCTTTTTCAAAAATAACCTCATCCTTTTCTTCTTTTTTACCAACAAGAGCTTCTTTAGTTTTCAAAAACGCACTAACAATCTTATCTGTACTAATGCTTTTTTTAGTTAAATCAATCCAGCCAGTAAAGTAACCGTTACTCAAAAATTCAGAAAAATCAATATAAAAACCCTTTGCTTTTTTCTTCTTTTTAGGCGCCAAAATTTTTCTTAATTCTTCCGCATTAGGAACACGTCCCAACGCTTGTGCAATTTGCTCTGGCGTAATAATACATTCACTTAAATCAAGCTCCATAATATTAACACCTGTAAAATTAACTCCTCTAAAATCAACTCCACGTAAACTAACACGTCTTAAATCAATTCTACGCAAATCCAATAGCGACAAATTTATACGACGCAAATTTAATTTATGAGGATAATAAATAGCCAAATACTCTACCAACGCCTGCAACTCTTCTATAGCAAGTTCATCCATCTTAATATCAATTAAGATTGCATCTTCGATATCAGCGTCACGAAGAATAACGCCTTCCATATTAGCACCAGTAAAATTGGCACCCCTTAAAGTAGCTCCAGCAAATATAGAATCTGTTAAATCAGCATTTGATAAATCAGCACCAGATAAATCTGCCCCCGTAAAGTCAACCCCAACAAGTTTTGCGCCACTAAAATTTGCATCTTGTAAATTTGCAGCAGAAAAATCTGAACGAGAAAGATCCATACCACTATAATCAGCACCCATCATATTTTCGCCAACATGATACTCGCCATCAAAATCGCCTCTTCTGCGACCATGAATACTATCATATCTTTCTATTTCATCAGAAATAGCTCGCCAAGAATGACTAAAATTATATAATTTTTCTTCAATTTCACCATCTTTTGCTTCACCGTTCAGTGTTGCAACAAGATCTTCCTCCATTGCCTTACGAACATTGCCAAGCTCTGCATAATATGAGCGAAGCTTTTCAAGGCGCTCCGATGTTTTGGTAGCAGACACCTCTTCAACACCCACAGCAACGGGGGCAAAAGAAATAGCAACCTCTGATATACTATCCTTTTTATCAATATTATCTTTTGTATCGTCCATAAAACACCTTCTAAATATTAACTAACATAGACTATACTCTATTTATTGCAAAAATTCAAGTTTTTAATAAAAAATCAGGCTTCTTTTTATACAAATAACAACTAACTATAATAGCAGGTATCGCCAAAGCAGCGCTAATCGCAAAAAATATAGGCCAAGAAGTTAATTCCAAAACCTGACCAGATGTTGAAGCAATAATGTCCCGCGCAAACCCAGGCAAAGAAGAAAGAATAGCATATTGAATTGCCGTATATCCTTTGTTACACAACATAGACATAAATGCAATAATTACAGTTGTAGCCATACCAGAAGAAAGATTCTCAAGTGTAATCGTAAACATCAACCAATTAAGGTTATTACCCATATAATACAATGGAACATACAACAATGTTGTTAAACCTTGCAAAAATCCAAATAAAATAAGTCCTTTTAATATCCCTATTCTATTTACAATATACCCCCCAAGCACACCACCTAAAATAGTAGCAAACATACCATAAATTTTCGATACATATGCTATTTCCACTTTGCTAAACCCTATATCATCATAAAAAGGATAAGCCATCGGAACAAAATAAGCATCACTAAGTCTATAAATCAAAACCAACAAAAGAGATTGCACCCAATATTTATTCTTCATAAATAAAACCAACGATCTAAAAAGTGTACGCTTCCATATTTTCTTACCCTTATTCTCTTTTTTAATATATTTTGGTTCAACAGCCCATAAAACAGCACAAATACCAAAAACAAAAAGCAACCCCATAATGAAATATACTACATTCCAAGAAAAAACAGAAGCCAAACCAATTGCACCAGCACTAGAAATAATATTTCCTAATCTATATCCAAGCACATATGTTGTTGCACCATCAACTTCGCTCTTAGCATCATCTGAAAAAAGTTCTACACGAAAAGCATCTAAAACAATATCCTGTGTTGCCGAAAAAAAACTAATAAGCAATGCAAACACCGCCATATACATAATACTAAAACTCGGATTACCAAAAGATATACCAATCACACAAAACAACAACCCCAATTGTGACAACACAGCCCAACTACGCCTTTTACCTATTTTACGCAAATATGGAATATCAACAATTTCTACAACAGGCGCCCACACCCACTTAAAGGAATACGGAATACGAATAAGAGAAAATGCACCTATTGTTCTATATGCCACATCATAGTCTTTAAGCCAAAAGGATAGTGTGCCAAAAACCAAAGCAAAAGGTAGACCACTTGATATACCAAATAAAAGCGATATAACTATTTTTTTAGATAAAAAGTCCTTCAAACTCTTAATCATCATCTATATTCACCATCTTATCCACTATATAAAGAGGTCTATTTTTAACTTCTATAAAAATGCGCCCAATATATTCACCTAATATTCCTAAAATAATCATCTGAATACCACCAAGCAACAAAATAAAAACCATCAAAGACGCATAACCAGGAACATCAACACCATAAATAATAGTCTTTGCTATAATATATAAAGCATATAGCATCCCTGTAAAAGAAAGAAGCGAACCAATATAAGTCCAAATTCTAAGAGGAAGTGTTGTCGAAGCGGTTATACCATCAAGAGCAAAATTCCATAACTTCCAATAATTCCACTTACTAACACCAGCACAACGCTTTTGTCTTATATATTTAACCCCGCAAGACTTAAACCCTGTCCAACCAAATATTCCTTTCATAAATACATTTCGCTCTTTCAAGCTCAAAATTGCATCTATAATTTTTCTATCAAGTAATCTATAATCCCCTGCATTATAAGGAATAGGAGATCTAGTCATCAAATTATAAACTTTATAAAACAATTTTGCCGTACATCTTTTCAAAAAGGTATCACTGGTTCGATCATTTCTGATACCATACACCATATCATACCCTTCTTCCCATTTTTTCACAAAATCAATAATGAGATTTGGAGGATCTTGCAAATCTACATCCATAGGAATAGCAGCTCTTCCTTTACAAAAACGAAGTCCTGCCATCATCCCATATTCTTTACCAAAATTACGAGAAAACTTAACAACTTTAATCGCATCATCTTTTTTAGCATAAGCTTCCAACATCTCAAATGTTTTATCAGTTGAGCCATCATCAATACAAACAATTTCATATTTATACGAAGATAGTTTTTTCATAACTTTCTTAACTTCAGTAAAAAAAGTAGCTAAACTTTCTTCTTCATTATACATAGATACAATTATTGATAAATCAGGATACGCCTCTCCAATTTTAACGCTTTTGCTCATGTTTCCCCCACATATAACTTATCACTGTTCCATTCTATCTTTTTTTATGAAAAAACACAATTTATTTGCCCTTTATTAACAGATTTTAGAATAAAATACCCAATGTACGTTATTAAACAAGGAAAACAAATGTCATTTATTAAGTCTATCGCCACATTTGGTGGCTTCACAATGATAAGTCGCATCACAGGTTTTATTCGTGATATGATTATAGCGAACTTTCTAGGCGCAGGAGCAATCTCTGACGCATTTTTAGTATCATTCAAGTTACCAAATTTATTCAGAAGCCTCTTTGCAGAAGGAGCATTTACATCAGCATTTGTCCCATTGTTTTCATCAAAACTGGTAAGCTTTGGTAAAAAAGATTCTATAACATTTGCTGCATCCGCTATTTCTTTATTAACATTAATTTTAATAATATTTACCCTATTATTTGAAATATTTATGCCAAACGTTGTAAAAGTTTTAGCCCCAGGATTTGCAAATGAACCCCAAAAAATAGCTCTAACTATAGATTTATGCAGAATAACTTTTCCTTTTTTGTTATTCATATCTATTGTTTCTTTTCAAGCAGGAATATTAAACTCTTTTGAGCGCTTTGCAGCTCCAGCCACCGCACCAATTATACTAAATTTAGGCATAATCATCTCTGGTCTTTTTTCTGTATTATTTTTAGAAATACCAGTTTATGGCATGGCTTGGGGGATAACAATTTCCGGAATAATAGAAGTATTATGGTTAAAACATTTCCTAAATAAAGATGGCATAAAAATAAAACCAACTTTTGAACTTATAAAAACAATAAAAGATAAAGAAATACACACCTTATTTAAGCGTATAACACCTGGAGTTGTTGGAGCAGGAATTTATCAAATCAACATGGTTGTTGATACAATACTCGTTTCACTAGTATCAAGCGGTGCTGTTTCGTGGCTATATTATGCAAACCGGCTACAACAGCTCCCGCTAGGAGTCATTGGTGCCGCTATAAGTGTAGCCCTATTACCACTTCTTTCCAAAAAATTAAAAGCAAACGAAATAACAGAAGCAAAAGATATTCAAGATAAAGCTATTTTCTATGGTCTTATTATGTCTCTTCCTGCATCAATTATTTTCATCTGTTTATCCGATTCGCTAATTGCATTATTATTTGAACACGGTCGTTTCACATCTTCTGATACAGCTAAAACTGCTTTAGCCTTAAAAGCATATGCAATAGGCCTTCCTGCATATGTAATGGTAAAAGCTCTAATGCCTAACTTTTTTGCAAGAGGAGATACAACAACTCCTGTAAAATATAGTTTTATCGTATTTTTAACAAATCTAATATTTAATCTTATTCTCATGAAACCATTTGGCCATGTTGGTATTGCTATTGCAACTTCTATTGCTGCATTTGTATCTTTATTCCAATATATAAACGGTCTCAAAAAACTAAATTATTGGACATTAAGACCACAAATCATTTCACAAATAAAAAACACGATTATCTCAACACTAGTAATGGGAGTGACCATTTTTATACTAAAATATATTCTAGAATATTTAATACCTAACAACTCCATTAGTCTATTAATCCTAAAATTAGCAATTATCGGCATAATAGGACTTGCAACTTTTTTGATTTTAGCTAAAATAACAGGCATCTTGGATATAAAATCCATAATACAAACTATATTATCGCGGAGAAAAAAGGTATGACAGACAATTTTTTAGTAAATCTAAAAAACTTATCTAAAATATACTTAAACATTGCTCTAAAGCATTGCAAAAAATATAAAGCACATCTAAAAGCATTCTTGAAAAGAAAGACAAAACGCAAAAACATAAAGTCACTTTTTTTATCTACAATAAAAGAATGGAAAACAAGCTCTGCTCTTTTGTTTATGGTTATAATTCTATACTATGGTTTAGGAGCACACATTAGCTCAAACATAAACAAGCAACTAAACAAAAATTTACAACCATCAACAGCAAATGAAAGACACGCAACTATCGGTTTGATACACTCACTAAAATCACAAATAGATGATACTCCATGGACTCCTTCTCTACCAATAATATTTCCAGCATCAATATTAGATAACTTACCTAACTTTCAACTTGGCGTAAAAGATAGTGTTAAACACTATATAAAAAACATGTCTGCCCTATATCTCAACCAATCATTAAAAGACGCAGGCAAATTACTTAATTACTCCCCAAATATTTGGCTATTTTCACAAGACAAAAACGATAAGCTTTTACCCGGATCTGCCAAACAATACCGTAAATCTCTTGGCTTTTTATCTGATTTTTCAAAAAAACAAAATACTCAACATCCGCTTAGCCTTGATGATTTCATATATCAAATTAACTCCATCAACAAACTATTAGAGACTAATATAAATAAAATAAATAAACACACATTAGAAAACAGCTCAAACCTTGTTGATACATCTGCAGACAACCTGTTTTACTACACTCAAGGGTTATTATATACAACTCACTATTATTTATCAGGACTTGGTAAAGACTATCAAGATCTTATCGTAGAAACAGAAGCATATGAAACATATACAACGGCTCTAATGCTACTAAAAAATGCTATAAACTTAAACCCTATAATAGTTAAAAATGCACCTTTAGAGAGTGCATATTCAGCAAATCACTTAATTTACCTATCAAATTATATCTCAAGAACTCAAAATAAACTATACGAGATAATAAATCATATAAAAAAAACAAAGGATCAAAAACTATGATGATAGAACAAAAAAAACTCTCTTTAACAGAGAGTGTGCTTTTTTTCACAAATCCATTATCTATTATTGGCACCATTCATAATAACGATACATTAAATCTGCCTGAAGTGGCAAAAAATATCAAAGAAACCAATCTTGCAATAGAGTTTTTGCTCACATCCGATTTTATATACTTAAAAAGCAATAACAATGAAACTTCAAATGATTTAACATCAATTGCTATCGCAGAAATAGACGATTTTTATAATACCAAACAAAATATAACAGGAAGCGAAGAAAATATTGAAGAAAAAATAAAATTAATATTAAAAATTATTATAGCACCATACCTTAACCGTGATGGTGGAGATATTGAATATATATCATTTAGTAACAATATTGTTTCTGTTAAATTTTTAGGAAAATGTCACGGTTGTCCATATGCAACACGTACACTAAAAGAACGTGTCGAAAAAAATTTAATACGATATATCCCCAAAATACGAGAGGTTATATTAGTATGATAAAAAGATTACTCAGCTCTTTTTTTGCAATAGTTACTTTACTTTTTTCGTCTGCATCAAATGCCGAAATAAAAATAAAACAATACGGTGGAATAACATACATAGAAGATGCAACTGTTGAAGAATTAGAAGCCGTTTACACAAAATACAAATATAAAAGATTTAGAGCATTAGATGACAACGCATATCCTGCAATTTTTGTAAAAACAT
This sequence comes from Alphaproteobacteria bacterium, assembly GCA_045633945.1. Taxonomy (GTDB): domain Bacteria; phylum Pseudomonadota; class Alphaproteobacteria; order RF32; family CAG-239; genus CAG-267. The sequence goes on along the minus strand of JAZQZH010000010.1, from coordinate 44,750 downwards.
TACCAATTGATTTTCAAGAAATAAGTTCACAAAAATATCGTAATGAATTATTCATTCGAATACTAACCCCTCTAGCTCTAAAAATAAACGAGGAAATCACTAATGAACGAAATGCTTTACTAAGATTAGAAAAATCTTTCATTAAAAATAAAACTCTATCCCCTTATGAAATTGAAAAACTTGAAAACTTTGCAATAAAATACGATTACTTTACAAGAGAAAAAGATAACACCAAAATAGAACTTCAATTTCAAAACCTCAAACGTCGAATAAATATTATACCACCATCTATTTTCATAGCGGCCGCAGCTATGGAAAGCAACTGGGGCTTTTCAAGGCCTGCAAAATTAGCTAACTCATTATATAAAGAAAAAATTTGGTTCACAAATGAAGGCCTAGAGCCACTAGAAAATAAAGACGACGGCTACCGTTTCAAAATTTTTGATAGCCTAATTGAGTCAATGAGAAGCTTTGCTCTAACATTCAACTCTAACATAAATTACGAACATGCTTGGTCCGCAAGAGACGGTATGGTAGAACGAATTGGTGCAATCTTAGGAGAAAACATCGCATATTCACTATCAAACTCCTCAAATTTACCAAATTTTGTAGGAATACTTGATTATACCACCGCATTTTATGATTTATTTGCTCTTGATATAGGTCACTTAAAAAGAGAAAGGCAAACACAATGAGTATAGAGATTATACCTATATTATGTAATGAAAAAAATATGGCAAATTATACCTACATTATAAAACCCCAAAATAGCAACAACGTCATCATTATAGATGCCGCTGAAACAAATCCCATCTTATCTGTTTTAACAAAACTAAACCTAACTCCAATCTATATTTTATCTACTCATCATCATTTTGATCATGTAGAAGGAAACCTTAACCTAAAAGAAAAATATAACCTAAAAATAATAGCCCCTATTGATGAGTTTGAAAAAGTACCTGGTGCAGATATAAAAGCAGAAGACAACAAAACAATAACCTTAGAAAATATAGAAATAACACCCATATCTGCTAAAGGACATACAAATGGACACATGATGTATTACATAAAGTCAGAAAATGCTTTATTTACAGGAGATGTTCTTTTCAATCTATGTATTGGAGGTTTGTTTGAAGGTACTATCTCTGAAATGAAATCCACACTCGAAAAAATAAAAACTCTCCCCAATAATACAAACATTTTCCCCGGCCACGAATATACAAGAGCCTCTATCGATATATCACTATTAAATAAGCCAAATTTTGATACTTATTTAAAAAAAATGTATCAAAGAGAAGAGGGAAAACTCTCTCCAGCAACACTAGAAGAAGAAAAACGTTATAACCCATATCTTAAAGGATAATAAAGATGTTTTTTAGCTTAAATAAAAAATTTTTCATAACAATCATCGTATTTTTATTACTATGCTCAGGAGTTTTCTTAACCATATTTGACAACACCGTGGGCAAAAAAATACAAAGTGAACGTACATCTTTGTTACAAAGAAACCAATACGTAATCGAACTATTACGCGAAAACATCTCACTAAGACGCCAGATTAACTCATTACAACCCAATTCCTCTGTTCAATTATCCACCAAACAAGATGAGTTATCAAGAGAACAAAAATTAAATGAAGAGCTAATGACCTCTTACAACAAAGATTACCTTTCATTAATGGAAAATTTTCGCATAATTGCCACATGCGCAGCTTTTACAGTCATTCTACTAATTATATTATGGCTACTATTAAAACGTTGGATAATTGCACCTATTGATAAACTAATTTCCTTATCTGTTGATGTAGCAAATGGTAATTTTTCAAAAAGAATAGATGTTCCAAAAACCAAAATAACAGATGAGTTTTATACGCTCATGCATACTCTAAATTTTATGTTAAACAACATAGAAAACAATATTAACGACATCAAAGAAAAAGAAATGTTCTTGCAAAATTTAATTGATGTAATCCCCGATGCAATTAGAGTAATAGATGACAACTATAATATTATACTTTCAAATAAAGCATACTTAAATCTCGCAAAAAACAAATATCTATGCAAATCAACAAAGTGCTATGAAGCATATTCAAAAGACAACAAAACACCTTGCTCCTCATCACAACATTTATGCCCACTAAATGAATTAAAAAAAGCAACCAAATCAACTATAAAAATAATTCATTCAGTAAACAACCGCCCGTTATCCATAAACTCTGCACGCCTAATCTTAAACAATCAATATTGTATTATTGAATCAATCCGCGACCTAAGCGATAACGTAAACTACTCACATCAACAAAAAATTTCATCCTTAGGGTTTCTTGCATCATCATTAGCCCACGAAATAAAAAATAATCTTGGAGCAATAAATATTATTTTAGATGGAATAATCTTAAAATACCACAATTCCCCTAACGACACATCTGAAGAAACTAAATATCTAACCATGATATCAAACCAAATAAAAGAAAGTATTAAAATTCCTGAACGCTTATTAAAGCTATCACAATCGTCTGATAACAACTCTACAATAAACATAACTACATCAATTACAGACATTTTATCATTATTAGACTATGAAATAAAAAGTAAAGGAATAGAATTAGTTAAAAATTTTTCAAACATCAAAGAAAGTATTTTAGGCAATGAAACAGACTTCAAAATGATATTATTAAATCTAACACAAAATGCTATTCAAGCAATGCCAAATGGTGGTATTCTAGAAATAAAAACCAACACAAACAAAGAAGAAATTCTAATAAACATAAAAGACAACGGTCTTGGCATAAAAAAAGAAGATCTAAAACACATCTTTGAACCTTTTTATTCCACACACAATCAAGGAGAAAAAAAGGGAACAGGTTTAGGGCTTGCAATAGTTAAAGACTTATTGCAAAAGTTCAATGCAACCATCTCTGTAACAAGCAATATAGATGTAGGAACTACCTTCCAAATTAAAATTCCTCGACAAAAAACGCAAAAAATGCTTGTAAAATAATATTTTGCAGTATATATAGCAAAAAAAAGATAATTTAAGGATTTTTAAATGAGCAAAGAAGAACTTTTAGAATTTACTGGCGATGTTATTGAAAAGCTTCCTAATGCAATGTTCAGAGTTAAACTCGAAAACGGCGTTGAAATCTTAGCACACACTGCCGGTAAAATGCGTAAATTCCGCATCCGTGTTATGGTTGGCGATAAAGTAGATATAGAAATGACACCTTATGATCTAACTAAAGGTCGTATCACCTTCCGTCACAAAGACTAAACAAAAACACCGTAAATTTTGCGGTGTTTTTTATTTTAATCTTCTATTTATAGATATTTAAACATTCAACTTATATTTTATCAAATTATCAAACAATACTTCATCGCCTACTACAATATTATTTTTTTCACACATTCCACCATTTATCTCTAACACATAACAAAAGTCAGTATCGCTATTTATTATATCCAAAGACAAAGGCTTTGCTTGCGCATAAACATCCTTAACAACATTATCACACCCTATAAAAACCATATCAAGAGCAATATATGTATTTTTCATCCACATAGATACCATTTTAGAATCAAACCTTCTTAAATCAAATAGCATCCCTCTATTATATGAAAGCTCTTTAACCCACATTAATCCGTTTTGAAGCTCTTCATCTTTTTGCGCAATTTCCACATTATAACATACTTTATTTTTGAAACATAATTCCTCAGCTTCAAGACTAAAGCAAGTAAATAGAAACAAAAAAAATAAACAATACTTCATAAAACATCTCCAAAATTTACTATATATTAGCCTTTTTGCACCTAAACTGTCAATCATAAATAAACAGTTACAGAAAGCCACATTTATGTTAAAATTAAAAAAAATAAAATACTTCTCAACATCAATGCTAAAACTATGGTTTTGTGCTTTCTTTTGTTTATCACTCGGCTTTCTACCTTTAATATATAACTTTATGTGGGGAAATCATGATTGGCTTCCAATATTATATGGAAACAATCTATTTGGGGGGCTAATAGAAGGACGTTTTAGCCAATATTTTTTTCTAACAATCCTTTTAGATGGACATATTTTACCAATACTAAATATTCTTTTAGGATTTCTTATCTACACTCTATCTATTGTTATTCTCGCAACACGTTTTTTTAATTTCCCTATAACAACAAAATCATTTTTAATCATATCTGTTATTGCATCGCTTCCTTATATAAACGAAATTACATATTTCCATTTTATAGTTTTTAGCCAACTTTGTTGGCCATTATGTATAACTTTTGCATTGCTATTTGCCCAAAAAGCCACCAATACTAACCCCATTATAAATACAACATTTAGCTTTTTATTACTATTTTTAAGTATTGGCGGATACCCTTGCTCTGCAAATTTTTTTGTAACAGCCTCTGTATTATATATTTTTCAAGACTATTCTTTACATGCTAATTTTAAAAAAACATTATACAAGTCGATACCTTTTGTTATTAGCCTAATCATATCTTTTGCTTGCTTATATATTGTTTACAAATACCTACAATCCCATAACATTATGATAAATTTATACAATAATAACATCATAGGCATAAAAGAAATCTTTATCAAAATTCCAACTGTTTTTTTACAATCAATACATAGCTTATTCCAACCTCAACCATTCTTTAGCCTAAGCTACAAATTAATAACAGGCATAGGCTCTATCACATTTATATACTACATACTAAATAAATCCCAAAACATAACAAATTTTTTTATTAATCTGCTTTTTATTTTAGCAATATTTTTATCCTTAAAATTTTCTGCAATACTCACAAACGAAACCGAAGACGGATATTTTCCTCAATATGACCCTATTGCATATATGGTCAGAGCAGATTTCTTTTCAGCTCCTTGCTTTATATTATTTTATTTACATTTTTTCTTAAAAAATACACAAAAATTCATTCAAAATATATTTTTTATATTTTCTATAATACTGCTATTTATAAATATAAAAGCCAATTTATATTACTCAAAAGTACAGCTTTTAGGCTTTTCTTCTGAAATAAAATTATTAGAAAGAATAAACCAATCTATAAAATCATCTCCTACCTATAATACAAAAAAATATTATACCCTAACACAAGTAGGAGAACTTCCATTACGTTCAAGATATTATCAACCAAGTTATCTAGAAAAATATGGTTATTACACAATAAATATTCCATTTGTTCGTTATTGGATACCAAATGAATTTCACAATTTTTATTCCATCAGTGACTTCGTGCAATCTGGAGCTTCAATTAATGCAAACAATATCCCATATAGCATGGAAGATTTCCTCTTAACAAAAATTCAAACATGGCCTTCAAAAAACTCTCTATATATTGATAACAGCAACATTATAATAGCCTTAACACATGATGGTAAAACAAACTTACAAACACAGTTTAAATCTTTATTACAAGGACGACAATGAAAAGATTATTACAACATTTCTCATTAGATATAGATAAAGATGACATAAAAGCACTAACAATAAGCTTTTTGATTATTAACTTCGCATTTTTATTTCACTCACTAAACTTTATGTGGGGAAATCACGATGTAAAATTTATCAAAGAAGAATTACTCTTATCTTCAGGTTTATTTGAAGGCAGATTCACACAGTTTATTCCATATAGACTGTTTGTTAACGGACAAATACTACCAATATTAAACAACCTCATTGGATTCTTCTTTTTAACTCTAGCTTTATTTGTTCTTGCTCGTTACTGGAAACTAAAAAAATCAACTTTAAACTATATTCTATTTATTTCTTTTTTTGCAACTCAACCATATACTCTTTCATGGGTTTATTTTACATTTATCACTATTAGCTGTTTATTATGGACTTTTTTTGCAATTTTGGGGCTTCATTTATCTTCCTATATAAAAAATTCTAATCACAAGTTTTTATTATCCATAATTTCAATAATATGCTTTTATTTACCATTAGGTGGATATCCTCCTATCATAAATACTTTTTTTGTATGTCTATCAGCAAAAATAACTCTATCGTATTTATTTGAAAAACAAACAATAAAAGAATTATTTCATATCCATAAGTATACCATATTAAACATATTTATAGCCGCAATTTTATTTAAACTAAGTCTTTTACTTATAAGCCATGATAACGTTTATAATTTAGAAACAACACCAATAAGCGAGCTCCCTCAAAAGTTTATATCAACCATAAAAATAGCATTTGCACAGTTCTTCATAACAGTTCCTTTTATGGAGATTGGCTACAAACTTACATTATTCATAATGAGTTTTATTGCCATATTAGGAACAATTTTCACACCAAAAAATATAAAAGATAAATGTTTTATACTGTTTTTGATAGTAACAACCATTTGGTTAACCTCACTAACAACTTTCCTAGTAGTTCCTGCAACACAATATGTATCAAGAATTGACTTCTTTGGCTTTGGATTTCTTTATACATTCTTTTTATTACTGCTACTAAATTTACAACCTAAGATATTTGAAAGCATCGCAATATTACTTGGCATTACTCTTATATGTTTTAATATTCTAAATGATATTTACGCCCAAAAAGTTTGGAAACAAGGTTTTGACGCAGAATTTCAAATACTAGACAGTGTTGTGGAAAAAATAGAAAGTCACCCAAATTTTAATAAAAATAAAACATACCGATTCTATCAAGCGGGAGACATTTCTTTACGTCCATCTTTCTACAACGGTAACTTCAAACAAGATGATGTATTTTTGCACTCTCTACCATATCTTGCAATGTGGCAAGGTGATAATCTAGTACAATTTTACTCTCCATTTAATTATATCAAACACCCTTCATACATCTTTCCATCTGATATCACTCCAGAAGTTTATGATTTCATTATTAACAAAGCAACTCCTTGGCCCCATGAAAATTCAATAATTATAACAGATAATATTATTATCGTAATATATAATTATTATGGCTTAAATGAGCTAAAATACAAAGTACAACAACTTTATCCCCATAACTAAATTTTTAATAAAAAAATTAATTTTTTTATGTTAATAATACAACATAGCAACTAAAATTATGGAAATAGACATGAAAACAACTGATTTAGCAATTATAGTACCTTGCTTCAATGAAGAAGAAATTTTACCAAGTAGCATAAAAAAACTTGATAAGTTGCTTTGTTCACTAATAGACGAGCATCTCATCTCAGATGAAAGTTGTCTTGTTTTTGTAAATGACGGTTCAAAAGATAAAACTTGGGAAATAATATCTAAAGAACATCAAAAAAACTCTCATATAAAAGGTATTTCCCTATCTCGCAACTTCGGCCATCAAGAAGCTTTACTAGCAGGACTATATAGTATCAAAAAAGACGCATACATAACCATTGATGCAGATCTTCAAGACGACATAAACGTTATCAAAGATATGATTATAAAATACAATGAAGGATTTGAGGTTGTATATGGTGTAAGAAAAAGAAGAGACACAGATAGCGCATTCAAAAGAAATACTGCTATATGGTTTTACAAACTTATGAAATTCCTCGGAGTTGAACTAGTTTCGAATCATGCTGATTTTCGTCTATTAAGCAAACGTGCTATTGACACTCTATCAGAATTTAAAGAAAAAAATCTATTTTTACGCGCTATTGTTCCATTAATTGGTTTCAAATCTACCAACGTATATTATGATCGTAAAAAGCGTGATGCCGGCGTAACTAAGTATCCTCTAAAAAAGATGGTTTTATTTGCGCTAAAAGGTATTTCTAGTTTTTCTGCTGTACCACTGCATTTCATCACCTTATGTGGTATATTAATATCTATTTTTAGTTTCATCTTAATGCTCTGGACGATATATGCTTATTTCAACGGTTCGACCATTATAGGGTGGACTTCTCTAATGTCTGTTATAATATTCTTTAGTGGTATAACAATCTTATTTATGGGTATTATTGGTGAATACATTGCAAGCATTTTTGTTGAGGTAAAAAATCGTCCATTATACATCATAGATAAAATATTGGAATAACAAACATGGCAGAAACAAAGCTGTTACCCAAAACTTTCAATACTTTTTTTATAAAAAATTGGCTAACTCTTTTTATGTTAACTCTCCTTTCACACTCACATTTTATGTTTTATTTTCTTTGGGGAAATCATGATTGGAGCTGGATACAACACAATACACCACTTCTCAGCGGATTATTTGAAGGAAGATTTTCGCAATTTATACTTCAAAACACTTTTTCAGATGGACGCATTCTTCCCATCTTTACAATGATTTTAGCTCTAGGATTTTATTCAGCTAGCTCTTTTTTATTATTAAAATTACTGAAACTACCTGAAAACAAAATACCATTTTTATTAATATCCCTATTTATAACTACATCTCCATACATCATATCGTGGCTATATTTCGCATTTATAACGCTAAGCTGTCTATCGTGGCCTTTTTTTATAATACTTGCTTTTATATTTCTATCAAATGCTAAAACAAGCGAACATCCTCTAATAACAAGAATTTTTGCATCACTATTTTTCTTATTGGCAATTGGCGGCTATCCTCCAGTAATAAATTTAATTTCACTAATTTTCTTCATTTTAATAATAAATGATACCTGCTTTAATAAACTAACTATAAAACATATCATCAAAAAAAATATTCCAACAATAATTACTATATTACTATCACTAATAGGTGTTTTAATTATCCAATACTACCTAAAAAAGTATAATTTACAACAACCAACATACAACACCGCCCAATTAAACCTTACAGATTTACCTCAAAAATTATATCACATATTCATAATTTCGTTTAAACAATTTACAACAACAAAAACATTTATTGGTTATACATTCAAATACCTTAATTTATGTATAGTACTATTATCACTTATATCTCTTTATATACACGCTCCCAAAAATATATTACATCTTACAACATTGACTTTAAGCATATTAGGACTACTAATTTCTACAGTATTAACAATACTCATAGCAGAAAATGTACATTTTGTAGTATATGAACCAAGAATTGAGTTCTTTGGCCTTCTCTACATATATGCTTTTGCATTAATCACACTAATAAAAAGCCAAAACACACTATTAAAAAACCTCGCACAATTAATCTGTATTATACTAATTTTCATTAATATAAACACCCTAAGCTATGCTGCAAAAGTATGGAATTTAGGCTTTAAATCAGAGGCCAATCTTTCCAATCGCATAATAAACGACATAGAAAAAAAGCCAACATTTAATCCAAACCAAAAATACACTTTCATACAAGGCGGAACAACAGATTTTAGATCAAGATTCTACATTACAAAAAATCAATTTGAAAAACCAGATGGCTATACTTTAACCGCCCCATATGTTCCATGGCATCTACCATCTAAAGCCTATAAATTTTACACACCAACAGACTTTTTTGGAAAAGATTTTGATATTTTCTGGCGATATATTCATCCATCAGAAATAACTATGACAGACAATTTATATCAATATATAACAAAGACCTCTACCCCCTGGCCACAAAACAATGCAATATTTATTGACGAAAACACTATTATATTAACTCTTTCCTATGACGGAATGATGCAAAGCAGATATTGGATAAATAATAATTATTAAACTTGTCAACACTGCAAACAAATAACTTGTTTTCATTCCATAACTCCCATAAAATATTAACAGATTAGGAAAAAGAGATGACACAAATAACAAATAACACATTATCCTTAAGTGGTAATATTTGGAATATTTTAGACGCAAACGAACTACAAACAGAAGTTCTTTCTCGCGAATTAAATATATCAATAAACCTTGCCAAATTGCTATATTTAAGAAACATATCTCTTAAAGATGCTAATCTTTTTTTAAATCCGAAACTTTCTACTATAATGCCCAATCCAAGTATCTTAAAAGATATGGACAAAGCATCAACGCGTATTGCTAATGCCATCATAAATAAAGAAAAAATAGGCATCATCGGAGATTATGATGTAGATGGAGCCACATCAACATCTATTATGAAGTTATTTTTAAACCATGTGGGCGCCCAAACTATCATTCACATTCCAGAACGAGATGAAGGATATGGCCCAAGTGATATTGCTTTTAATGAATTTCAAGATTTTGGAGCTCAATTAGTACTAACATTAGATTGCGGAACATCAGCATTTGAAATTCTAGAAAAATACTCCACAGATATAGATATTATTGTTTTAGATCATCACGAAGCAGAAACAAAGCTCCCTAAAGTATATTCCGTTGTAAACCCAAAGCGACTAGATCAAGATGACGAAAGACCAGATCTTGGATACATGGCTGCCGTAGGAGTTGTATTTATGACTATCGTTGCCATAAACAGAACTCTACGAGAAAAAGGATTTTATAACTCCACAACAACAGAGCCAAACTTAATGCAGTGGCTAGATCTTGTCGCGCTCGGTAGCGTATGCGATGTTGTACCTCTTATCGGGTTAAATAGAGCATTTGTAACTCAAGGATTAAAAATCATGGCAAATCGCCAAAACCTAGGCATAAAAACATTACTTGATATGTCAAGTGTAAGCGAAAAACCGGATACTTATCATTTAGGTTTTGTTTTGGGACCAAGAATAAATGCCTGCGGAAGAGTAGGAAAAGCCTCCATCAGTAGTCGTCTATTGTGCACATCAAATCCAATAGAAGCCAAAACACTAGCAGACGAAATGAATAATTATAATCAAGAACGCAAAGATATAGAATGTTTTGTGCTAGAACAATCAATTGAAATGCTAGAAGGAACGCCACAAGCTTATCCTATGGCATTTGTATATAGCAATAACTGGCATCAAGGTGTTATCGGTATTGTCGCAGGCAAATTAAAAGAAAGATACAATCTCCCAGCTTTTGTTATGAGTATAGAAAATGATGAAGTAAAAGGATCTGCTCGTTCAATAGCTGGAGTTGATTTAGGGGCTCTAATCATTGCCGCCAAAGAAAAAGGGATAATTACTAAAGGCGGAGGACACACAATGGCTGCTGGATTTTCTCTAACAGAAGAGCAAATACCATTATTTAAATCCTTTGCCGGAGAATATATTGCATCATCTCTAAACAATGCATCTCCAAATCCCATAATTAATATTGATTTGAGCATTGCTTTAACCGCAGCAAACAACACTCTATGCCAAGAAATAGAGAAATTAAAACCTTTTGGCACATCAAATCCAGAACCAACAATTTTAATTCGTAATGTTTACATAAAAAAGCCATACATTATCGGACAAGGACACATTAAGTGTGAATTAACAGATTTAACCACAAATCGTCTCCCTGCAATTGCTTTTAAAATTGCTGATACAGAAATGGGAAAAACAATATTAAGCAACACAAATTGCTGTTATGATGTTGTTGGAAACCTACGTTTTAATAAGTGGAACAACACAACATCACTCCAATTTATGATTACAGATATTAAGAGGTCTTAAATGAAAAAAAATGCAAGCACCACAAACAAACCAAACTTTTTTGGATTCGTTTTATCAAAACTAAAAACCTACCTTTTCACGGGCATTTTGGTTACCGCCCCAATTCTCATAACATTTTATATGGCATATGAATTATTTATATGGACAGACAAATGGAGTCGATCTTTAATCCCAGAACAAGTAGGAAAAGATAATCTATTATACTACATCCCTGGAATTGGTGTAGCTATACTAATTTTAGGTCTTATTTTAATAGGAATGTTTACAACAGGTTTTATTGGCAAATTTTTCGTTCGCTTAGGGGATTTTATAGTATCAAAAATGCCTTTAATCTCTAGTATATATTCATTACTTAAACAACTATTTGAAACTGTTTTATCTTCAAAATCGCAATCTTTTAAAGAGGCGGTTCTCATTGAATATCCAAGAAAAGATATCTGGATTATTGGATTTTTAGCTGGCACATCTTCCCCCGAACTCCAAGAAAAAACACCAACAAAAGACAATCTTCTTAGCATTTTTGTTCCAACAACACCAAACCCCACATCTGGATTTTTAGTTTTAGTGCCAGAAAATGAGGTTATAAAATTACAGATGAGTGTAGAAGACGCCTTAAAATACGTTGTTTCATGCGGAATTGTATTACCAAATGAAGCAAAAGCTAAAACTAAAAAAAGATTGACAAACACTAATAAATAAATTTAAATCTATATGAAGAGATAAAACTCTTTGTGTGGATTTAACCTTACTTGTCCGGCACTTTTTAACGGACTAAAACGGAGAACTTTTATGAATAAAACTGCAGAATATGTGTCTTTAGGACACCCAGATAAGATTGCTGATTACATTTCCTCGTCAATACTAGATGAATGCTTAAAGCAAGACCAAAACGTACGCTATGCTGTAGAAGTTATGGTAAAAAATAACTATATTATATTAGGCGGCGAAATAACCGGAAATATAAAAATAAACCATTTAAGAAAATGGGTAAAAAAATCTCTAAGAGATATCGGTTATGATGAAAAATATAATAGTATCTGGCAAGATAATGCTATAAATATCAATAAATTAAAAATTACAAACCTAATTAGCGCTCAATCACCAGAAATTGGCCAAGGTGTAAATAGTAATGGTTGGGGGGATCAAGGTGTTTTTGTTGGCTACGCTAAAAAAGGAGAAGGGTCCATCAATTATGAGCTATTTTTGGCTAAAAAACTAAACAATGCTTTATATCAAAAAGCACTCAAATCAACAAACTTAGGTCTTGATATAAAAACTCAAATAACTATTGATGAAAACAACCACATAAAAACAGCAATTGTTGCCATTCCAATGCTGAAAAAAGAAGATTTAACATCTTTTATAATAGAAACTTTAGGCTCTAAACCTGATAATATCATCATTAATGGAACCGGTGCATACACATGCCATTCTTCAATAGCAGATTGTGGCATAACTGGCCGAAAACTTGCCTGCGATTTTTATTCAACAGCCTGCCCTGTTGGTGGAGGATCTCCTTGGACTAAAGATGCAAGCAAAGCAGATTTAAGCCTAAATTTATATGCAAGAAAATTAGCAATTGATTATCTAAAAGATAATGACGAATGTTATGTATATTTATCTTCATGCATAGGCAGACACGAATTGCCAAGCGCAACTATTAAAACGATAAAAAACAATGTTGAGCAAACAAACAATTTATGCCCTAATTGTTCCCCGCGTGACGTAATATCAACTCTAAAACTTAACAGACCAATATATAAAAAATTATGCAAGAATGGTCTAATGAGCTATATAAACACAAAGGGAAACCCAGCTTTTTAATTATTTAATAACAAAAAGGAAAATACAAATGCTATGTATCTATCATTCAGCCGATCATGATGGCAAAGGCTCTGCCGCTATTGTAAAATATGCCCATAAAGATTGTGAGCTACTCGGATTTAATTACGATGGCGAAATTCCATATAGCGAAATAGACAAGCACGAAGATATAGTAATTTGCGATGTATCTTTTCCAATGGAATATATGTTTAAATTACACAACACTAAAAATCTTATTTGGATAGATCATCACGCATCCGCAATTGAGGCATACGAAAACTATCTAAAACAAGCCGGTGGTTTTGGCATTAAAGGATTACGTTCTGTTGGAACCGCAGCAATAGAACTAACTTGGAACTATTTTTTCCCAAATCAAGAAGTTCCAATTGGTGTAAAATTATTAGCATTAAACGATTTATTCGATTTAAGAGACAAAAGAGTTCGCCCATTTGAATATGCTTTTCAATCATTAGGCGTAAATCGCCCATACGAACATATTTGGAAAGATTTGTTTGAAAATAAAATAGACATCCCCCTAATGGTCGAAAAAGGAAAAGCCATATTATCATACATAAAACATCGTGATTATCGTCTGGTTCGTAATATGGCATTCGAAGGCAAATACAAAAACCTAAGATTTATTGCAGTTAACATGCCTCAAGCAGGAAGCGATTTCTTTGAATCTCTTGATAACATCAACAACTACGATTTCATGATAAGTTTTTCTCTAAATAAACGCTCTAAGTGGAACCTATCTTTTAGAACCACTAAAGAAAACGTTGATGTTTCAGAAATAGCATCATCTCTTGGTGGCGGAGGCCACAAAAAAGCCTCTGGCACCTCCGGACTTGATACTCTTCCTGACTTTTTAGTTAACAATATCCGTGAATGGACCAAATTTAATTAAACAACAAAAAAGGGTGCATTTAGCACCCTTTTAATTAAAGATTTAGCGACTAGTCAGACACTGTACTAGGAGTATAAATAGTATCTATTGTATGAAGTGAAACAGGAAATCCTAAATATGTAACATCATCATTTTGTTCATATATACGACCTGGTCCATATTCATTTGTTCCTTCGAACTCAGTCATTGTAAAAGACGACGAATTAATTTTAGGTAGGCAGTCTTCAAAACCAAAAATTTGTCCATCTATATACAAAAACATATCGTAAAAACATAATACGAATTCATAAGACCTAAAGATATAGCCCACACCATATTTGATATAAACTCTTCTACCAATGCTAAGAGACTTGTAATACCATGTTCCTTCAAGAGGATTTTGAGGATCAAATCTCGCAAAATCACCATTAGCATCACGTGCATCAAGGTTTACATAGGTAGTTTTATCATTCAAACACCAAGGAGCTTCACTCCAATCAGCTTCACCATTACTATCTACGCTAGGAAAATGTAAATTACCAGCATCATATTCCATCAAATCGTACCACTTTACATTATCAAAACTAGACACTACCATAGACGAAGTAATATCAGCTGTTGCACCAGTTAATATCTCGCCATCAGAATTAATAGAGAAATCTGTCCTTATTTCTTCTCTTTGTACAAATGTAACTTCAAAATCACCCTTTGTAACACTAGTGCCACTTAAATCTCCATACTCACCAGAAGATCTATCTAGACAGACCAAATAAGGAGCCTCCATAGCAAATCTTCTACTATAAAACTCATCTACACTAGTAGTATTGTCAGAGTAAGTTCTTGTACGAACAACTTTGTAGTAAACTACCCAGAAGTCATAAACTCCTGCCTTAGGTGCTTCTACAATAGCCTCTTTCTTATACTCTGTCTTCAAGAGTTCCAAAACAATCTTCGCTTGATAGTTAATATTAAACACCAAAGTCTTCTCAATAGGATTTTCAACATTATGCCCCTTTAATACAACTTTAAATGTCGCTGTAACATCATAATAAGTAGATTTATCCTCCTCATTATAAGTTGCCATTTTTGCATCAATACCAACACACGATGGCTCTCCAATCTCCAAATATGGCATATATCCATATTTTTCATTAGGATAAACATCATATGACAAATCAAACTCAAATGTTTGACCTTCTGTTGCAAAAACCTTCTTGCATCTATATGTTACAGGCTCTTGACCATCAAAACTCTTAATTGCATCATCGGTATTAATAAGCTCAGTTAACTTTCCCTCATTTTCAGCAGTTACCATCTCGTTATTTGCCTTAAGCTTAATATATCCCTTAGGCTCACAACTTGATATCAACTCACCATTAAAGGTATAAAAACTATTCTCATTAATTGTAACAACAAGCTCATCTACACCAGAAATCTCAAATGGCGAATTATTATCACCAAGATTACTTTCTAGCATATATGATAGTTCACCCAAAACCTGATTTTCGACAACACCCTGATAATTAACAACAAATTCCAAAGTATCCTCAATAGGAATATTAACATTCTTTCCTATCAACTTAACCTCAAATTTTGCCTTAACATCATAGTATCTAGTCTCAACAATATCAGCTCTAGTTTCATCTTGTCCAACAATCTCAACTCCAACCAAATAAGGCTCACCAATCTCTAAGTATGGAATATTATCATTCTCATCAATTTTATAAACCTCATAACTTGTTTCAAAGTTGATTTTTTTACCGTTTGCATCAAAAGCTTTTCTGCACACATTAACTATAGGATTCTCACCATTTTTCAATGTCTCAACATTACCAGACTGTACAATCTTTTCCAATAGCTTTTCGCTACCAACAGAGCATACTGTTTCAGCAACATTAAGTTTAACATAAGCTTTAGGCTCGGCACTATAAATACTTTCGCCATCATTGCTAAATGTACCCACCTGATTAATAGTAAGAACAAGCTCACCACTATCTGATACCTCATAATTCTTAGAAGAACTATCAATATCATAAGTTAGAAGACCATCAAGCTCTGTTACGTTTTCAACAATACCAATATACTTAATCTCAATCTCAATAGATTTAGATTGTTCAGACTTGGTATTAACGCCTTCAAGCTCAACACTAAATCTAGCACTAACCTCAAACTCAACTTCATCTGTAATAGAAGCTCTTGTAAGATTCAATGCTCGAAGTGAAATAGGAGATTTTTTAGCTCTCGTCATTTCCGAATCATTAGTTGCTCCATAACCAAAGTTTGCCTCGTTTACCTTAATATATGGCATCTCAATTTGTTTATCCTGAGAATTTACATAAGTAAAAACCTCATGCGATAAATTAAACACCACTTTTTGCTCACCAATAGCAAACACTTGCTCTGTAGAATACAAAACAGGGTTATCTCCGCTTATAGTAGTATTAACCTCAATATTTTCGCTAATCTTTGTTAAAGCTTCAATATCTTTAGCATAAACTCTACTATCAAGCGCATATACACCAACACTAGCTTTAGGTTCACAAGTATATACAGAACCATCAGGGTCTGTATAACTACTTTCCTGAGTAACAACCACATCCAGTGGTTCTTCCTCTGTTACCTCTAGAGGAGACTCTGCCGTACCATCACCTTTATTGTTATTCTCATTGTTTTCACCGTTTTCGTTATTTTGGTTAAAGTCAATAATAAACTCAACCTCACCAAAATCAGGATTAACAGGGTCAATAGGAGGTACAGGGGGCTCACAAGCAGAGCAAACAAACACCACAACCATGGCAATAATGTACCTAGACATCATCTGCCACATAAAGTTTTTTGTTCTCATAATATTAGTTTTTTAGATTTTTATTTATATTTTTTATCGAATAAATGAAAATCTTGCGAGTCTATGATAAAAATCAAAGCATCTTAAAAATTATACAAATCATAATATCGCAAGACAAAAAAATATTTTAACGCCACGATTGTACAAGATTTTATTTATTTTTCAATCATTTTTTTACTTAAATATTAATTTATAGACAAAAATCACCAATATTGTCACAAAATATATGTTGTTTTTATTTTTAAATATTGGTAGATTGTACGAGAACTTCAAAATGAATTTAAAATCAAGGATAAAGCAAATGTTGGATATAAAGTTTATTATTGAAAATAAAGACGCCGTAATTGATGGATTACAAAAAAAAGGATATAAAAATATAGATATCGATGCTTTGATATCTTTACACTTAAATATCAATAAATTAAAAACATCTTCGCAAAACAAAGCTGAAGAAAAAAATCGTTTAAGTAATTCCATTAAATCTGCATCAACAGAAGATCGTCCCAACATTATAGCAAGAAGCAAATCTCTCGGAGAAGAACTAAAAAAAGAACAAGACGAACTAGCTTCTTTGCAACAAGAATTTGATAATATTATTTTGCGCCTACCAAATCTTCCAAGCCCTCAATCTCCTGTAGCAGAAGATGAAAGCGGCAACATTGTAATTAAAAAAGTCGGCAACATACCAAATTTTGATTTTCCAATGCTTGACCATGTTGAACTTATGGAAAAAAATGATTGGTCAGAACTTGAGCGTATAACAAAAGTATCTGGTGCTAGAACATATGCAATCAAAAACGAATTATCTAGATTAGAACTCGCTATGCATATGCTTGTTTTAGATAAACTAGCAAATCATGGTTTTACAACTATAACTGTTCCATCTCTATCAAAAGAGAAACCTCTTTACGGTATGGGTTACCTTCCTTTTGCTCAAGATGAAATTTATTATATGCCTGCTGATGAAACATATCTATCAGGCACGGCTGAGCTTGTATTAAACTCTTTACATGCAGATGAAATTCTATCTGAAAATGATTTACCGATTCTCTATGCTGGTTTTTCACCATGTTTCCGCCGTGAAGCTGGTGCTGCTGGTAAAGATACACGAGGATTGGTTCGTGTTCACCAGTTTTTAAAAACAGAACAATTTGTTATCTGCAAAAATGATATAAATGAAAGTGAGAGATGGCACCAAAAACTCCTTCAAATTTCAGAAGAAGTTTTACAAGATTTAGAACTACCATACCAAGTTTTAGAAATTTGTACTGGAGACATGGGGGCGCCTAAATATCGCCAATATGATTTAGAAGCATGGACCCCATCTCAAAACTGCTATAGAGAAACCCACTCTTGTTCAAACATTACAGAATGGCAGGCAAGACGTACAAACTTAAGATATCGCGACAATAAAGATGGCAAAGTAAAATTCGCTCACACCTTAAACAACACAGGTATTGCAACACCGCGTATTTTAGTGCCATTTATCGAAAATCACCAACAACAAGATTTCACTGTTCGCATCCCTGAAAAGCTCCAACCATATATGAATGGTAAGAAGTTTATTGGTAAAAATGCAAAATAGAATTAAAGGAAAGCTATGAAAAAAGTTGATAAAATAATCAATTTCATGCGTGCATTAGAAGAAGTTTGCATAGTAAAAAGAGACTTATTATTATTTGAAGGTTCAACTGAAAATAATGCAATGCATATTTTCAAGCTTTCCTTTCTTGTTATGATGATTGCGCCATATCTAAAGCAACAAATAAATTACACAAAAATGCTAGAAATGGCTTTAGTACACGATATTGCAGAAGGGAAAACTGGAGATTACACTCTAGCTAATCAAACAGCTAATCCTACATTAAAAATAGAAAAGAAAAAAAGAGAAGAAAAAGCAATAAAAGAGCTAAAATCTATGCTCCCTTCTCCTTTAGATAAAAAAGTGCACTCATTATATAAAGAATATGAAGAAAAGAAAACCATCGAAGCTAAAATAGTTTCCATGCTTGATAAGCTTGAGGCCAACCTCCAAGCAAATCAATATCACAATGGAGATATCAGTTATTGGCAAGAATGTGAAAATGGTGAAACATATTATAAAATCGCAAGCGAAAAAAAGCCTATGATTAAAGAAATTGATGAAAAAATCATAACGGAACTAGAAGAAGCAATATTGGCAATTTCTCTTAAAAACATGAAAAAATGCAAAACCATTAAAGGCTAAAAAGTAATGCTCTTATACGTTAACAAAAAAGAAATACGTAGAAAAAAAATAAAAATATTTTTAATCACGATTTTTTCAATACTTTTTTGTTTTGCAAACATAATGCACTTTAAAAAAAATCTTCATACTCCATTAGATAATATTAACTCATACCAGACAATAACCTTATCTCCCTTGCTTCCATCAAACATCCCATCCGTTATGATGTTTGTCTCTAAAAATAAAAAAACAAAACATATTTTACTATCCCAAAACATCACAAAAGAAAACGCATATAAAATAGTAAAAGCCCTAAATTCCAATAAAAAAACAACAAAAGTTTTTTTAACACACGAGATAAAAGATAATATCTTATTACAAAACCTTATAAATCACACTCAACACGAAATATCAGAAATCCAAACACCTAATACAATAATAATTACAAGCGATATAACAAAACTTATTCCGCTAATATATAAAGATCAACTATACCCAAAATCAATAACATATTCAGATATAAAAGATGTTACCCTATCAAACATTATCAATGCTTTTTTCACTCCAGATTTTATACCTCAAAACACACTCGAAACAGAGCAACAAAATTTACAATCTTTTGCTAATGATTACAAAAAAGAATTACTTGATTTAATAAAAAATCCCTCACTAACAAAAATTCAATATTCTAAACAATATACATTACTAAAAAACGCATCATTTTGCATCAAAACAAACACAAAAACCACATGCAATACATCTAAAGATTTCTCATTCATAAAATCTTTAACACAAACACTAAAAACTTTTTTACCATCAGAGAAAATACAAAAATTAATTATATTAACCTCATTTGAACCCATATCAAATAAAACAATTCTAAAGCACGCTGGTTTACTATTTAAATATGAAAAAAGACAAGCTATTTTACTTCCTGAAGAAATAACCCCATCATCATTTGATGATATAAAAATAAAAGCAGGAATTAACCCTTCATTTACAACAAATACTATGAAATATTATCAATTTAAAACTGTGGAGATAAACTTAAATGACAACATATAATGGTTATGAATTAAACTATTCAATAGATGATTTACAAAAAATGACAACAACAGAAATGACTGATGTTGTTTTACTATCAAAAGATTCTTCTTCATACTTAAATCTTGATGATACAGAAAAAAAAGTATTAGAACACTTAGTAAAAGCTGCAAAAATTTTAAATAATGTCGCTCTAATACAAGACAATTCTGAAAACATAATCTTAAAATCTTTATTAGAAGAACAAGCTCTACAAAACAACGAACATGCAAAACTTGCTCTAAAGTTATTTAATTCAATAAACGGCGTTTATGGGCTTAATGGTGTAGATGAAAAACCCGTAGCAATATTTAAAAATTTAACCACCCCAAAAGGTAAAAACTTCTACCCCAAAGATTTATCTGTTGAAGAATTTCACAACATATTGCTAAACATGTTTAACAATAACCAAATAGATGAAATAAAAAAAATACTGTCTTCACGAACAATGGTTATAAGAGAAAATAATCAACTTAAAGCAATCGATTATACCGAATATTTCAAAGATGAATTTTCCCTCATTGCAAATGAACTTGAAGTTGCGTCTTTTTATACCAAAGACCCTCTTTTTAAAGAATATCTATCATGGCAAGCTCAAGCCCTCATCCAAAACAATGAAGATATGGATATGCTAGCAGACAAACACTGGGCACAAATGCAAGATACAACTCTTGAATTTACCATCAGTAGAGAAAACTATGATGACGAATTAACTGCAACCGTATTAGAAAATGAAGCTTTAGCCAAACTAATTAAGCTAAATAACATAGAAGTTGTAGCTAAAGATATGCTAGGCGCCAGAGTTGGCATAACCAACAAAGAAGGAACGGCTCTCTTACTTCAATTTAAAGACACAATGGCAACCCTTAGTTCTCTAATGCCACATAAAACAAAATATACACAAACAGTCTCCAATAATGAAGACATAAAACAAACCATGGTTGATGTTGACTTAGTTTGTTTAAGTGGAGATTATGCCCAAGCAAGAGGTGGTATGACTATCGCACAAAATCTTCCTAATAATGATAAATTAGCCATAAAAACAGGTGGTGGTAGAAGAAACGTATATCATCGTCAAGTTCGCTTTAGCCACGATAAAGAACGCACTCAAAAAAAACTAGATGCACTTTTACACAAAGATTTTCATCAATATTATAACATTGAAGCAGATCATATACTTGTTATTGGGCATGAAAATGGGCATTCGCTTGGACCATCTTCCGAATATCAAAACTCTCCAGGAATATGCAAATCAATTATTGAAGAAAACAAAGCTGATTGCATATCTATCGCATTCATGCCAGAATATGTAGCAAGACGCATCATCACTCCTGCTCAATTAAAAGAAGTATATACCACATGGATTATGCACTTGCTATTATGTGCAAAACCTATTTTTCCAACAGAAACATACAAAATAACAAACTTAATAGAATTTAATGCCCTATTAGAAGCAAAAGCAATCTACTTTGATGAAAACAAATTATTGCATATTGATTTTGATAAAATATCACCAACAATATATAAACTTTTAACCAAGGTAATTGAAATTCAATTATCAAAATCCCCCTCACTTGCTAAGCAATATATTGATAGCTACACCTCATGGGGCGATATACACGAACATATTGCACAAACACAAAAGAAATTAGGGGTAAAAAAATATAAAAATATTGTAAGCTACTTCTAAAAATACATTGCCAAACAAAAGATATTCTGATATCAAGACATAAATTAAACAAGGAGACTAATAATGTTTGAACGCTTTTTTCACGGTAAATGTTCACTTTCTGAAGCTTTTTGGAAATATTGTGTATTTGGTTTGTTTTGCATATCTGGGCTTTCACGCCTTTTAATGATTGGTTTAAAACAAACAGTTGGCTACAACACAAACTTTTTAAGCGTTTTCATAAAAAATATTTCTATACTTACTATGAATTCAAACGCTTTTGCTTGGATGTGTTTTTACACCGCATCATTTTTAGCTGTTATTGTTTATTCAATTATTACAGTAATAAGCATGTACAGAACATACCAAGAATATGAAAAGAGCAAAATTCTTGCTGTAATTTGTATGTTCTTAAATTTTGGCTTAATCTATATAGCCGTAAAAACATCTATGTACTAAAATAAAGAAGCCCCACTAAAAAGTGGGGCTTCTTTTTTACTTAACATACTAGCCAAATACAATATTCATTGTATCTTTAGCAATCATATATTCTTCATCTGTTGGAATAACAAACACTTTAACCTTAGAATCTGGTGTAGATATTTCCATAATATCACCACGTTTAGAGTTAGCTTCTTCGTCTAAAGTAATGCCTAAATATTGCAAACGTTCAACAATAAGCTTTCTAACCAAGGAACCATTTTCACCAATTCCAGCAGTAAATACAATACTATCAACACCGCCTAAAACAGCAATATAAGAACCAATAAAGCGAATAATACTATGAACATAAGCATTCAATGCATCAGTTGCACCTTCTTCTACTTGATATAATGTTTCAATATCACGGTTATCAGAATATCCACAGAGACCGAACATTCCGCTCTTCTTATTCAAAATATCATTAACCTCATCAGGGGTTTTATTTTGTGTTTTGCAGATATAAAGAGGAATATATGGATCAATATCACCACAACGAGTTCCCATAACAAGACCTGCAAGTGGAGTAAATCCCATTGAGGTATCCAAACAAATACCATTATCAACAGCAGAAATAGATGCACCATTACCTAAATGACAAGTAATAATTTTACCTTTTTTACCAATTAATTCTGCAGCTTTTTGAGAAACATACGCATGAGATGTTCCATGAAAACCATAACGACGAATTTTATGTTTTGTATATTGTTCCATAGGAAGAGCATATAAAAATGCTTCTTTTGGCATTGTTTGATGAAATGCAGTATCAAACACAACAGTTTGAGGTACATTTGGCAAAAGTGCCTGCACAGCTCTAATACCTAAAACATTAGCACGATTATGAAGAGGAGCTAATTCAGCCAAATCTTCAATTTGTTCAATAACAGTTTCTGTAACTCTAACAGAGTTCTTAAAGATATCACCACCTTGAACAACACGATGACCAACAGCATCGATTTCATCCATAGAACCAAGAGCTCCATTTAATAATTCTTTTGTTACTTCTTCAATAGCTTCATTATGAGTTGGAAGATTTACTTCGCGCACTCTTTTTTCACCACCAGTAATTTTAATTTCAACAAAAGAGCCATTAATACCAATACGATCAGCCTTACCTTTTGCAACAACATCATATGTATCACCCTCAACATTAAACAACTGATATTTAAGAGAAGATGATCCAGAATTTAATACAAGAATTTTTTTCATTTTAGTTACCTCAAAAATTTTACTTTGTAGCTTGAATTGCAGTAATAGAAATCATACCAACAATATCTTCAACCAATGCACCACGCGACAAGTCATTAACAGGAGCATTCATACCCTGCATAATAGGACCATACGCTTCACATCCGCATAAACGTTGTAATAATTTATAACCGATATTACCTACTTCCAAACATGGGAAAATTAACACATTTGCTTGACCTGCAACCTTAGATTCAGGAGCTTTTTTCTTAGCAACAACTTCATCTAATGCAGCATCTGCTTGTAATTCACCATCAAGTTCTATGGGAAGATTTTTAAATTCATCAGATGCTAGCATTTCTTTTGCAAGAGCTGTTGCATTTCTAACTTTATCAACCATTCCACCAGTTCCAGAACCGTATGTTGAATAAGAAAGCATGGCAACCTTTGGATCCAAACCAAATTTTAATGCTGTTTCAGCTGTTGCAATCGCCATATCTGCCAATTCTTTTTCAGTTGGATTAATAATGATTGCACAGTCTGCCATAAGATATGGTTTTTCATTTGCAACCAAAATAAGAGAAGAAGAAACGCTTCTATCTCTATGTGCAGACTTAATAATTTGAAGAGCAGGACGAACAGTGTCAGCTGTTGAGTGATTAGCACCAGAAACTAAACCATCTGCATGTCCAGCCTTAATCATCAATGTACCAAAGTAGTTATAGTTTAATGCCAACTTTTTAGCATCTTCTAAACTTAAACCTTTAGACTTACGCAATTCATATAAAAGTTCTGCATATTCATTCAATCTTGGCGATTCTTCCGGTTTAACAATCTCTATACCTTCCAAACTCCAATTATTCTTTTCATAATATGTTTTTATTTCGCTTGGTTCACCAAGAATAATTATTTTCGCAGCTTTACGTTCAGCTACATAGTGCGCCGCTTGTAAAATACGCTCATCTTCACCTTCAGGCAAAACAATTGTTTTTACATCTTTTGAAGCCCTATCTAAAAGACTATCTAAAAATTTGGTCATATTCATAGCATAATTCCTTTTATATGAATTAAAAAAATTTTATTTACATATAATATCATAACCAATTAAAAGGCAAGAAAATTGTTTGATTTTTTTACTTTTATAGTATAATAAAGTACTGTTTAATATTTGATATGGAGATAAAAGTCGTGAAAAAGTTTTTTATATGCTTGTTATTTTGCTTATTTTTTGCAATTAGCTCTTCAGCGTCCTCACTATTTTCAATTATTGTAAATATTGATGAAACTTCAGACAATGTTGCAAATGCAAAAAAAGAAGCTCTATCAAAAGCTATTCGCAATGGTCTAAACGACGTTATTTTAAGAGTAAGCACCGAAGAAACTATCGCAGAAATATCAAAATTAAACGATAATCAAATTCAACATTTCATATCAGGGATTCAAGTTTTGTTAGAAAAATCATCTGATATTCGGTATATAGCAGAGCTAAAAATAGATGTTAATCAAAGTGTTTTACAAAACTTCATTAAAGAAAACAATCTCCCATTTATCATAAGTCAAACACAAACAGCGTTATTAATACCTCTGCTAGAAACAGCCGATGGCACACTAGACATTTGGGGTAATGAAAATATATGGCGCGAAGCTTTTATTAACAAACAAAACTTACAAACAGGCTTCTTAAAATTCTATAACATTGAAAAAAATCTCGGAAACATCACAACCGTTAATGCTAACAAAGTTTATAACATGACAGATGGAGATTTTCTAGAAATATCTAGCTTCAACAAAGTTGATAATATTTATGTATTAAAATATTCTCTCAAAGACAATAAAGTATACATAAAATCATTCCCAGACAAAACAGAAATAGACGTAATTATTGACACACAAACCCCATCTCAAATGATAGATAAAGTGCTACCGCTAATAAAAAGCTACAAAAAACAATCAACACCACAGAATAGCACTCACTCCCCAACAGAGTTAAACATTATCTATAACTATCCAACACTAAACAAATGGATTGAACTTAAAAAATTATTAGAAAATGACCCAATGGTTGAAGAATTAAAAATCATATCATTAGCAAACAAAAAGGTTCATTTTATTATTACATATCATGGCGCATTTGAAAAATTACAAACAACATTAGGCCTTAATGGCTATATGCTTAATAACAATGGAGGATATTATGCAATTAACTAGACCTAAAAATAAAAGCAAAATCCAATTAAGTCCATATACATGGCTCATAGTGTTTTTTGCATTTTTCTACCTAGTATATATTCTACGTTCAGTTTTAATGCCATTTGTTGCCGGCACCTTACTTGCTTATTTATTAGACCCTTGTGTTGATAAATTACAAAAACTAAAACTTTCAAGAACATCGGCAACTCTAGTTGTATGCGCTTTGTTAATCATAATAGTTTTACCAACTATTGGTTTATTAATGGGGTTAATTGAAAACCAAATATCACTACTTATTCAAGCAACTCCCAAATATTTAAACCTCATTATGGAAAAGGTGCGCCCTTCATTACAAGAAATGTCTGGCAGATTCCCTGAATTACAAAGTGCCAATATCGAAGAACTTATAAAATCAAACATTGGCAACTCAATGAAATTTGTAGGCAAAGTATTAAAAGCACTCGTTTCAAACGGATTCGCACTAATAAATCTCTTGTCATTATTACTAATCATGCCAATCGTAACTTTTTACATGCTTCGTGACTGGGATGATTTTGTTAAAAAGTTTGAAAGTTTGCTCCCTAAAAAATCTAAAAAAACTATAACAGAAACCTTAAAAGAAATTGATAAAATTATTGCTGGCTTCATTCGTGGACAATTAAGTGTATGTATAATTTTAGGCATATTTTATTCAATTGGTTTAAAACTTGTTGGTTTAGAACTAGGTTTGCTTGTTGGTTTTATCGCTGGAATCATATCTTTTATACCATACGTAGGCTCCATAACCGGCTTTATTATTGGTTGCATTTTAGCCTTTGCTCAATATGGTGACATAACTCATGTATTATACGTTATTGCAGTGTTTATGATAGGGCAATTTATTGAAGGCAACTTCTTAACTCCAAAACTTGTTGGCGAGTCTGTTGGCCTGCACCCTGTTTGGGTAATGTTTGCATTATTGGCTGGTGGTGTTTTACTTGGCTTTTTAGGTTTAATGCTTGCTGTTCCGCTAGCTGCAATTATAGGAGTCTTAGTACGTCTAGCCATCAAGCGCTACAAACTAAGTTCCTTATACTTAGACTAAAATAACACTCTTATTTTAATTATACATACAAAAAAATACATTTTTGATATATGAATTTAAAAACCTGAACGGCTGCCCAAAGGCAGCCGTTCTTATAGAGTGTAGAGACTACTTCACTGCACGAGCAGATGCCCTCATCTCAGAGAATAATGACCTAGCTGTTTCTAAGTCTATAGGATCACTATCTTCTTCTTCGCCATAAAACGAGAACGACACACCATCTACTACGCCATGTACCGACACAACACGGTGAACCTCGGCGCCAAGATGGAGAAGCAGATACTCAAGAGTTTTATCCTCCCTCAGCAATGCTACATACAGTGGAGTAACACTGTCTATATCGACATACCTCCCTCCTAGTGGAAACTGTAAAGCAATATGAGGAGCCATACCATACGTCGAGCCATAACTCATCCATTTTGGTTTCAATCTGTATACTGTCTCGATAAAATCGTAGTCCAGATTGTTCTGCCACAACAAGTAGTTGAGCATTGTTCCAGATGTGATTACGCCTGAGTTGATGAGTTTCTCGATAGAAGTTTTCATTGTCTCCATACCAGTACGATTTTTTTATACGTGTCTCAGGTCCTTTGGCCCTACTCCACGGATGCATTTCTGCATCGGTTTAATTGTTTAGATTTTTTTAAATACTGATATGAAGTATATAAGAACACATATATATACATACCTAATAATGAATTTGTATAACATAAATACCACAATTTACACACCATGTCAACACTCTTTTGACAAAATTTACAAAAAAACCTGCATACTATTATCAATATGCAGGGATATTACCTAAAAACTAAAGATTAAATATCCAAGTTTACAACTTTCAATGCATTTTCTTGAATAAATTCTTTTCTTGGTTCAACCACATCACCCATCAATGTAGAGAATACCTCATCAGCTTCTTCTATTGGCTGGTGGTGTTTTACTTGGCTTCTTAGGTTTAATGCTTGCCGTTCCGCTAGCTGCAATTATAGGAGTCTTAGTACGTCTAGCCATCAAGCGCTACAAACTAAGTTCCTTATACTTAGACTAAAATAACACTCTTATTTTAATTATACATACAAAAAAATACATTTTTGATATATAATTTAAAAACCTGAACGGCTGCCATCTGGCAGCCGTTCTTATCAACGTCTAGGCTCTAGAGGTTTTCCTCCGACTCTAAACTTCACCCAACTTGGAGCCACAGAACGAATCTCATCCGTACTGAAGAACATCATCGCAACTGTGTGTTCGCAAGCCCCCAGATCAAGAAGCAGACGCTCAAGCCTCTCATCACACTTAATCAGCGCGACAAACAAAGGATAAACCATGACATTATAACAGCCTAACAACTCTGTTACTGGGTACAATTTTTGCTCTGCTGTAGCCCCCCATTGGACATAACCATAGCAGTATAACCACTGACGTTTCACAGTATACACCTTCTCAACTAACTCATAGTCAAGTTTTTTCTCCCTCAACATATAATCGACCATTGTCTCAGCTGTGATTACACCAGAGTTGATGAGTTTCTCGATAGAAGTTTTCATTGTCTCCATACCAGTACGATTTTTTTATACGTGCTTCAGGTCCTTTAGCCCTACTCCACGGATACATTTCTGCATCGGTTTAATTGTTTAGATTTTTTTAAATACTGATATGAAGTATATAAGAACACATATATATACATACCTAATAATGAATTTGTATAACATAAATACCACAATTTACACACCATGTCAACACTTTTTTGACAAAATTTACAAAAAGGCGCCACAAACTAAGCTCATTATATCTAGATTAAAAAAACTATTGACAATTCTTTTTTTATATATAATAATAAACTTGTTCGGGTGCTCGAGGGCAATGGGCACGAACAAAACAGACTTGGCCAGTCATCGATAGTTAGAAATAGGGATATTTCCTATTTGATGAAGTGGCCTTTCGAAAGAGAGGTTTTTTTATGTTTAAATATCAACATGGATTTTGTATTATCCGCTGTCAACCATTCCATATCGGACATGACAGATTAATCAAACAAATGATGGAAGAATGTGCTTATGGCACAGTGTTAATCGGTTCTGCACAAGAAAGTGGAACTGAAAAAAATCCTTTACCTTATTTCATACGTAAAAAAATGGTTCAAAACGTATGGCGTAAATCTGAAGCTTATGACCGCTTAAGAATTGTTGGGATAAAAGACACTAATAGTACTCCATGGAATATGCACGTATTAGAAACAATCAAAAAAGAACAACCAGACAAACCAGTTCCTGATGTAGTTTATGTTGGGGTTGAGCGTGAATATCTATTTTTCAAAAATGACATTCCAAACGTTGTGGTTTGTTCTCGAACTACTCAAAATTTTCCATTCTTATCCGGAAACATGGTTAGAGATATGATTGCTTTAAGAGATGAAAGATACAAAGAATTCGTTCACCCTGAAAACATAGAGCTAGTTGAAAAAAACTTCTATGAGGATAAAAATTTTTAACCAAGAAACATTAGTTTCTTAAGTGGTTTGGGTCTTGTAGGGACAGTCGAGACAAACCAATTGTAAATAACCTACTGTCAAGGAGAAAAAATATGACAAATACTTCCCAATCAACACGTTATGTTGGAACATCTGTTTTTGGTATCAGAATGCCTATCATCAAAGAAGGAGACGATATTAAAAACATCATTTCAGATACAATCACAAATTCAACCAACGCTTCATATCAACCACTTACAATAAACAACGGTGATATCATCGCAATTACAGAATCTTTTCTAGCAAGAGCTCAAGGAAACTATATTTCTTTAGACGATATTTCAAAAGATATTGCTCAAAAATTTCCATCAGGCGACGTTGCAGTTGCTTTTCCAATCTTATCACGCAACAGATTTGCTAAAATATTAGAAGGTATAGCAAAAGGCGTTAAAGGAAAAGTATATGTTTGCCTCTCATATCCATCAGATGAAGTTGGTAACGCAATCATGGATGAAGACGCATTATTTAATTCAGAAATCAACCCATATACAGATATCTTAACCAAACAAGATTTTCGTAACAAATTCGGCATTTTCCATCACCCTATAACAGGTTCAGACCACATTCAAATGTACGAAGAAATATCTCCAAACATTGAAGTAGTATTATTAAACAATCCAAAAGATATCTTAAAACTAACAAATCAAGTAATTGTTTCAAGTATTCACATACGTCACCGTCAAAAACAAATCTTGACCAAAGCTGGTGCAACAGCTTATACACTTGATGAAATTTGTAACACCCCATCTCAAACCAGAGGCTGGAGCGAATATGGTGTTTTAGGTTCTAACTATTCAGATGAAAATAGATTAAAACTCTTCCCAAGAAACTCAATGGAGTTCTGCCAAGCCCTACAAGAAACCCTAAAACAAAAAACTGGACATCATATTGAAGTTATGATATATGGAGATGGAGGTTTTAAGTGTCCAAAAACTAAAATTTGGGAATTTGCAGATCCTGTTGTTTCTCCAGGCTACACAAGTGGTTTAGAAGGTATGCCAAACGAAATCAAAATTAAAGCCGTTGCAGATAACAACAAGTCCAACCCAGATGAAGCTATCAAACAGGCTATAAACGACAAAAATAAAGCAAACGGCTTTTATTCTATCGGAACAACTCCTCGCAAAATAACCGACTTGTTAGGTTCTCTATGTGACTTAACCACTGGATCTGGCGAAAAAGGAACACCTGTTGTTTACATAAAAGGATACTTTGATAACTACTTAACAAAAGCTCCTCAAGAATAGGAAAAAACGACATGAGTTTAGAAATAAAAAAAAGATTAAATAAAATAATGTACACTCTTCGTCACAAAAAAGCTTTTTTAGACGTTGAAAAAGAACTTAGAGGCAAAAATACTTTAAGAGGATATCTACATGATATTGATAAGCCTTTCCTATATTTGGCTTTGTGGATAAAACTTGAAGACATTCAAAAAATCCATAGAAAGCATTCAAAGCATCATGTAGAAAATAATCTTGTTAAAACAAAAGATGATTTAATTGATTCAATCATCGATTGGGAATGCGCAAGAATAACCAAGCCAGATAAACCTCTAAATGCTTATGAGACATTACTAAAGTTTTATCCTCATAAAAAAGAAGAGTACCTACCAATAATAAGGGAGCTTTTACCAAAGCAAATCAAAGAGGCTTGCCTAAAACAAAAGATAAAACATCTAAGAGAAACTCTGCGCTATAATGGTAAACAAGAAAAACAAGTTTATCATATCAAAGTTCCATATTCCAACATTCAAAGGTTATACATAGAAAGGTAAAATCATGCTAACATTAGAAATTTGTGCAACAGTCCTCGGATTGTTGCAAGGGGTTCTTGTGCTCTTTAACAAGCGTAGCAATTGGATATTTTATATTGCTCAAATCCTCTGCCTTATTTTATTTTCTTACTTAAATAAGCTATACGGCGACGTTTGCAATAATATTATTTATTTATTTTTGGGCATTATCGGTTGGTTTTTATGGAAAAACGAAAGTTCACTTAAAATAACTGAATGCACAAACAAAGAACGTTTTTTATACATACTGGTTATAATTTGTGGCTCGCTTATTCTTTTTTCAGCATTATCAAAAACCAACGATCCATTACCTCTTCTTGATTCTTTTACAACAATATCATCACTTGTTGCCACCTATTACATGGTAAAAAAGAAACTAGACACATGGGTAATATGGTTTGTAAACGACATTTTATATGTCATCCAATATAGCCAACTAGAAAGAGAGGCATACTACCTAATTTTTCTAAACATTGTTTGGACAATAATGGCAATCGCCTCCTTTATAAACTGGTCAAAAATAATGAAAGGAGATTTAAAATGAAGAAAATCTATTTCGCAGGCAAATTTAACAAAATAAAGCAACCCAAAATTTCGCTTGAAAATGCTCTAAAAAACGACTTCCGTTCTCAATTATTAGGCTCCTCTAAATTACTAACCCATTATCAAAACAACCTTATAGTAAACAGCAAATTTGAATATGCTGGACCATTTTATTGCGAGCAAGCATCAAATGGCAACTTCACATCAACCGATTGTAACGAGGTTTTAAATGCCGAATACAATTTAATTACTCAAAGCGATGCTTTTGTAGTTGTTTTTGGAGAAACCTTCTCAAGCGGAAGCATTGTAGAACTAGGTTGGGCGCTAAATGCCAACAAAAAAATCATCATCTTGTATCAAGAAGAAGATTCAAATTACACTATCAAGTCAGAATATTGGTTTGCAATAGCTGATGCCATAAAAAGAAGCACAGACATAACAATCATAAAATACAAAGACTATTCAGAAATTGTGCCATTAATCAACCAAACCATTAAGGAGGAATTTTAACATGAAATACAAAGAATTTGAACTGATTTTATCGTCTTTTAAATGCAACAAAAACTGCCCTTACTGCACAGCCAAAATAACCAAATGGCCCTCTGTTGATGACAAAGTTGATGAGCTAGAAAACAAATTCAGATACTTAAAATCAAAAGATATAAACTTTAGATACTTTATTTTCTGCGGAAATGGTGAACCATCACTACACAGCATTGAAACAATTAATAAAGTTGTAAGCGCAACCAGAAATGTTAATCTTTTTGATGAAAAACGCTTCCAATCTTCAGGAAATATCTTTTACGAAAAAGATAAATTAGACCTAATCAAAGACGACTTTATTATTGAAATCACAAGGGTAGATTTTGATAGCACCAAAGATATGAAAATTTTAGGGTATGATAAAGATTATATAAACTCTCCATTGTTTTCCAAAGCAAATGTTAGATTAAACTACGTTATGCTAAAACACAAAAGCTTTGATGAATATCTAACTGAGATAAAAAAATACATCGACACTTATCCAAATATCAAAACCGTTAGCTTAAAAACTCTAAACCTAAACACCTTAAATGGCAAAATTGATAACCCATACTCTAAATGGATTATGGAAAATTCCCTAACCAAAGAAGATGCTAAAAGAGTTATTGAGTTTATGAGCAAACACGCAGATGTTATTCATCAAGACAATGAGTTTTTTGATAGAATAGAATGGATATATAAAGGTGTTCCTATCACTTTTTACATCAAAAAACTATCTTATGGCATCTCAAACATCGTGTGCTACGGAGGAAAGCTTGTGGACTATCATCTAAACAAATTAGATATATAAATAACATTATTCATCAATAAAAAAGGACTTTTATCATGGTAAAAAGACTACTTTTTAGCATTCTTCTCTTACTTTGTTCAATTAAAGCAAATGCATTAGATTATTTAACACAATATGATAAGCTAAAAACAAGTTTTGAAACAAAAAACAATTTAAATTTTGGAATAAACATTTCTTATACAATGCAAAAAATCTCATCAAACACTGTATCCAGAAATATCATAACCCCATATTTAACAAAAGACATCTTAAATAGCAATTTAGGAAAAACTTTGCTCAATTTTTCTGCAAACTTTGTACGTTTTCCGCAAAAAGCCCCCCTAGATGTCGCACCCAAATATCATATAGCAACACTATTTAACAATTATGATACAAATTATAATGAGTTATATGAATTATACTTTAGCCACACATTTAACCAAAAATATAACTTCATAACACTTGGCTTAGGTCAAATCCCAATATCAAAATTTGACTGTCCCATAGCAAGCAACTTACAACGTTATTACTTTCTCAACTCTGCTCTTGCGCAAAACACAACCTTTACCTATCCAACAGCTGGAATTGGAGCATTTACAGAGCTTAAACTAAATAATAACACCTCCTTAAGCTTTGGCGCAATAGATGCGACAAATCCTCTAGCAAACAGCATACATTTTAAAAGTTTTGATAAATATTCTTCTTTTTTATCACTTAATTATACTCCAAAATTCAAAAACAAATACCATGGTTCATATAGTTTACTTATATATGATAAACCTTCTGTTAAAAAATCTCCATTTAGCAGTCAAGGTTGGTCATTATATCTAACTCAAGACATAAGCTCAAAACATAGCATATTCTTTAGACTAAATGGTGCAACAGGACAATATCCAATCATAAACAAATCATACTCATTGGGTTTTTTATATGATAACCCTTTTAATCGCAATAATTCCGATCAATTTGCTGTAGCATATTCAACAAATAGAATAAACAATACCACATCTAAAGAACATATCCTAGAAACATACTATGATTATAAACTCAATTCTAATGTATCAATAAGACCAGATATACAACTATACATCAATCACAAATACAAAGAAAATTCTCCTTTAGCAATTTTTTCAGTTAGTCTTAATCTCGATTTATAGTAAAAGAAAGCCTCTTTAATTAGAGGCTTTCTTTTACAAAACATATAACTAATTAGATATCCAAGTTCACAACATTAAGTGCATTTTCTTGAATAAATTCTTTACGAGGCTCAACCACATCACCCATCAATGTAGAGAACACTTCATCAGCTTCTTCAAGTTGATCAATTTTAACTTGCAAGAGTGAACGAGCTTCAGGATCAAGAGTTGTTTCCCATAATTGTTCAGGGTTCATCTCTCCAAGTCCTTTATAACGTTGAATAGAAATACCCTTTTTGCCTTGCGCCATAATAGCATCAACCAATGTAACAGGACCGGCAACAACAGTTTCAACACCACCTTTAGCAACAAGCTTAAGTGTTTTAGTAAAGTTATTAGCCAAAAACTCTCTCATAGAGTTAAGCATCTTAGCTTCAGAGCTTTCAAGAACAGATGCTCCAACGATATAATCTTCTTTAACACCTCTAAGTGTACGATAGAAAGATAAGTTTCCATTTTCTAAAATTTCAAACTGCCAACCCCTATCATATTCAGCTTCAAGAGCATCTAAACGATTTGTAAGTTTTGCTAATTCGCCTTCTAAACGTACTTTATCTGCCAAAAGCACTTTGTCAAACAAACCAGAAATAGCCATCTGTTCAACAATACGTTCAGGCGCCTTAACACTCAACATAGAAATAAGGTTTCTTGCTTTCTTTGTGCTCTCAACATAACTAACTAAATCTTGCCCTAAAACACGTTCTCCATCTGCTGTTTCTAAATAAGCATCTTCACAACCACCATTAATCAAATAATCTTCCATTTCTCTATCATCTTTCAAATAGATTATAGAGTTACCTCTTTTCGCCTTATACAAAGGAGGTTGAGCAATATAGATATAACCTCTTTCAATAAGTTCAGGCATTTGACGATAAAAGAATGTTAGCAATAATGTTCTAATGTGTGCACCATCAACATCGGCATCGGTCATAATTACAATCTTATGATAACGACATTTATCCGCATTAAAGTCATCGCGTCCAATACCAGTACCAAGCGCAGTAATAATTGTACCAATTTCAGCAGAGTTTAACATTTTATCAAAACGCGCTCTTTCCACGTTCAAAATTTTACCACGAAGTGGCATAATTGCCTGATTCTTTCTATCACGCCCTTGTTTTGCAGAACCGCCCGCAGAATCTCCCTCCACTATAAACACTTCAGAAAGAGCTGGATCTTTTTCTTGACAATCTGCAAGCTTACCTGGAAGAGAAGAAATATCAAGCACACCTTTTCTGCGTGTCAATTCTCTAGCCTTACGAGCTGCTTCACGAGCTGTCGCCGCTTCAACAATTTTACCAACAATAACTTTTGACTCTGTTGGATGCTCATCTAACCATTCTTTAAGTTTTTCACCCATAACACCTTCAAC
The DNA here is from genome assembly GCA_045633945.1 of Alphaproteobacteria bacterium. GTDB lineage: Bacteria > Pseudomonadota > Alphaproteobacteria > RF32 > CAG-239 > CAG-267. The sequence goes on along the minus strand of JAZQZH010000010.1, from coordinate 9,070 downwards.
AACAGGTCTAACTTCAGAAGAAACTAATTTATCTTTAGTTTGAGATGAAAACTTAGGATCAGGCACCTTAACTGATAATACACAAGTCAAACCTTCTCTCATATCATCACCAGTAATTGCGGTTTTATCCTTCTTAAGCAATCCATTTTCTTGAATATAGTTATTAATAGTTCTAGTTAAAGCACCTCTAAAACCAGCTAAGTGGGTACCACCATCTTTTTGAGGAATATTATTAGTAAAGCACAACATACTCTCATTATATGCTTCTGTCCACTGCATAGCAACATCAACTTGAATATCATTATCTTGACCAGAAAAACTAATAATATTTTCATGCAAAGGAGCTTTAGCCTTGTTCAAATGAGTAACAAATGCATTCAAACCACCTTCATAATGGAACACTGTTTCTTTTGGTTCAACTCCACGATTATCAATCAACTTTAAATAAACACCACTATTCAAAAATGCTTTTTCACGAATAGCTCTTTCTAGTGTTTCATAGCTAAATTCTGTTTGAGTAAAAGTCTCTGAAGATGGTAAGAAAGAAACCTCAGTACCATGTTTTCCAGGTGTCTGCTCTGTAACATGCACGTGCTCAATAACATTACCATTATTAAACTCTGCCTCATACTGCTGATCATTACGCCAGATTTTCAATTTAAGCCAAGTAGAAAGCGCATTAACAACCGAAACACCCACACCGTGTAAACCACCAGATACTTTATATGAGTTATTATCAAACTTACCACCAGAATGAAGTTCTGTCATAATAACTTCAGCAGCACTAACGCCCTCTTCTTTATGCAAATCAACAGGCATACCACGACCATTATCTCTAATTGTCGCACTACCATCAGGATTTAAAATAACTTCGGTCTTATCACAATATCCTGCCAAAGCTTCATCAATAGCATTGTCCAAAACCTCATATATCATATGATGTAAACCTGATCCATCATCGGTATCACCAATATACATACCTGGACGTTTACGAACAGCATCCAAACCCTTTAATACTTTAATAGAATCAGCATTATATTCTTGTTCACCTTTAATAATTTCTTCTTCTGTTAAATCAGCCATAATCAACCTCTGTTATTTAAATCACATATTTATTCGAATATAGCACTATCTCATTTATAACCAAGTAAAATTTACGTTTTCAGCTATTTTATCAACAAAAAAAACATCATTTATCAAGCGATCTTGCCACAAGTTCTCTTCGCTTATAAAAAACATGCGGATCCAAAACTAAAATCAAATATTTATCATCCACATAAACAGCATCATCACTAGGATAAGGCTTTGCATTTACATACAGCCAATACCTTATTTTTTCCATATTTTGAGGATTGTTTTGCCAATAATCTCTACTCAACCACTTTTCCTTACCTCCCCTATCAACACGAAGTATCAAATTACCACTAATCCCCGCCCCAATAATAACAGGACTCTTAACCTCTTCCCAAAAGAGGAAATTAACCATATCAAACTCAAAAACAAGTTTTAACCCAATTAACTCCCCTGTCTTATACTTATCACTATAAAATTTTTCTCTAAAATTTGGCTGACCAAAACTAAAAGATATATATTCAGCATTTTTATCAAACTTTGGATTCAAAGCTATGGTATCAATCAATTTCTTCTGATATGATCGCCCAACTACAAAACCAAAATTTTGCACCTTTTGAATTTCGTAATTTGCAGTCACATTTTTTACAAAAAACACCATCAAAATAATAAATAATATATTTTTCACCAATTTTTTATGCTCATTAAATAAAACTGCCAAGCAAAAAAGATATACTCCCAATCTCCCCCAATACATTAACCTAAAAATAGCATACTCCGAATGAGATGATACAATAAAAGAAAAACGCGACATCAACAGAACAAAAACAAAGCCCAAAAACATTGCAAACTTGTTTTTATCTTTTTGCATTAGCACCCAAAACGCCACCACAACCAACAAAAATAACGGAAGAAAATACCATCCCCCCATAAAAGAGAACCCATAAAACAATTGCGATATAGAATTCCATAATTCCAACGGCAAATAAGACAAAATCTCCATAATAGATTTTGTTTTTATATTATACATATCGGTATTTATTAATTGTCTATCTAAAAGATAATTATAAATAATTTTATAAATAACTACAGATACAATAACTTGCCCAACCCAAAACGCAATACGCACAAAAACATTTTTTAAATTCTCTTTTCCCTCAGCATACAAAAGCACTCTTTTACCAGCAAAAAGCACAAAAATTAAAGCTAGATTAGGAGGATAACTACCCAACAGTAAAACATATCCACAAACCGCTACTAAATATTTCCACACCCTATAACAGCCTTCAGTCAAAAATAACAAAAGACATCCAACCAAGCTCCAAATGACAAACGGAAAAAACAAATACACATAATAAAAAAGCGCATAAATATGAGGATTCACCCCAATAAACAACGCAATACAGGCATAACTTTTACTAGAAAGATTAAAATATTTTCCAATCAAAATTGCTTGTATCGAAATACAAACAAAACCACACAAAAAAGTAAGAATAGGTAATATATGACCATCTAAAAAAAGAAGAGTAAACAAATGCTGGCTATATCTTGCCTCAAACAAACCAGACTCAACACTTGCGCCACTTTTTAAATATCCCCAATCGTGATTTCCCCACCAAAAATTACAAAACATATAAAAATATACAACACTCAAGAGTCCCACAGACACTAGTATTGTTTTTATATAGCTTTTAAATTCTGTAGTCACCACTTAAACCCCATTGAAGTAAAAAAACCTATTCTTACTTAACAAGATACAACAATTACTTATTAATCAAAACAATTTCAACACGTCTATTCTGTTCACGTCCATATGCTGTAGAGTTAGATGCAACAGGGTTAGAACTACCATATCCATTTGCTACAATTCTATTAGCATCCACTCCCTTTATGCGCAAATAATTAGATACAGAATTTGCTCGCATTAAAGATAGCGAATTATTCAATGCTGCACTTCCCGTACTATCTGTATATCCATTAACCTGAACCATTGTTTTATTATATTCTTTAATTACTTTTGCAATAGAGCTTAATACAGGTTGAAAACTTGTCTTTATATTAGCATCATTACTATCAAATGTAATATTTCCTGGCATAATCAAATATATCTGACCATTTATCTTCTTAACTTGAACACCAGAATTTAATAATTCACGACGCAATGCTTGCTCCTGAATATCCATATATCCACCCGTTCCAAGTCCCGCAGCTGCACCAACACCTGCACCAATCAATGCTCCTTTTTCTCCACCAACTAAGGCTCCCACACCAGCGCCAGCCAATGCTCCAATACCTGAACCCCACGCACTATTAGAGACCTTGCGCTCACCAGTATAAGGATCTGTTGCGCAAGCACTTAATATCAAAAACGCCAACAAACTACAAATAAAAGATTTTTTCATTTTTATTCTCCTAAAAAAACAAATTATCTTTAATCAAACTAGTACATAATAATTTAAAATACTTTTAACCACATATAATGTTTTCAACAAAACCTAACGATTTTCTTTTAGATAATTCAAAAACAATTTAGCATCCACATATACTTTTTTATCATCAAGCAACAAAAGTATTAATCCTCTGTCAATATATATACTATCTTTATGAGGCCAAGGTTTTGCCTTCATATAAATCCACGACTTAACATCATTCTCATCGCTGCTAATTTCATGCTCCATTAATGCATCTGGACTAAAAAACTTTTCATCATATATATTCCAAATATAATTAGACCATATTCCTAATTTTGTATGAATTTTATATTCTTCATCATCAAAAAACATTAACGGTATTAAATCCATACTCATAGCTACAGGACTTAAAATCTCATTTTTATACCCATCACATCCATTAACACAAAAATGTTCAATATTACTTTTAGACCCTAAACTTAAAGACATATATGTATTATTTTTATCATAGTTTTCATTTTCTTCTATTCGCACCTTTAGTCTTTCATTAAATTTCATATCAGACTTAAAAAGCAAATTCTTTGTTTTTTGAGCTTCAATATCAATCCTTATAAAAAACAATAAAAACACCACCTCAAAAACAAATAAGCAATTCCTAAACCACAACTTATTTTCCAAATTCAAAATCACCAGTGCAAATATTAATAACCCTAAAACTCCCCAATATCCACCTCTAAAAGATGCAACACTAGATGATGGAGAAACTAAAAACATAAATCTTGAAGCAACAAGCATTGCTATAATAAGTATCGCTACAAATAATTTATTTTTTGCATGCAACAACACCCAAAAACAAGACAACATCAATATTGTTATTAAAAAAATCACACACAACAAACCAAGCTCAGACTTTAACAAAAATAAACCATAAATTGACATTAATAGTTCTTTAGCAACATTGTTCAAAATCTCATTAAAATTGTAAATACCAACATTATACATATTTCCTTCAAAACCAGAAACATATGTTGCAATAACCTTAAATAAAACACAACCGCATAAAAACTGTCCAAGCCACCAAAAAACTCTTTTAATGATAGTTTTTATAGCTTCATTTTTTATAACATATGCAACGATTTGCTTTGCACAAAATAAAACCATAATCAAGGCAACATTTGGAGGATAACTCCCAAGCAACAAAGTATATCCCAATACTCCACATATAAACCTCCACCACACTAAAGAGTTTTCTGTTAAAAACAATAACAAAACCCCAAAGACAGCCCACCAAATAAGTGGCACAGCGATAAACAGATAATATGAAACTATAAGATTATATGGAAAAACTCCAACCAACAACACAAAAAGCAAAAACTCTTTTGATTTTTTATCAAACCCTAAATATAAACCAGAAATAATACTAAAAAAAACAAATCCAACTTCCAATAAAAATATTACAAATACTGGCAAAATATGCCCGTCAGAAAACAAAATATTAAAAAGTTGCATAGAATATCTTGCCTCAAAAAAACCATCACTAAGAGTGGCTTTGTCTTTTAGATATATCCAATCGTGGTTTCCCCAATAAAAATAACATATTGAATAAGCATACATTATGCTTAAAATAATTAAGCTTTTCGCCCCTGCTTTCAAATAAAAATTATTCAACCACTTCATTTACTATCATCTATTATATTTTAACTATCAAACATAATAGAACAAATTTAAAATAAATTGCAGCAAAAATACTTATTACACACAAAATACCTACTACAAAATTATTTACTTTTCTTTTTTACTATATACCTTAAAATCAAAACCAAATACACCAAGCAAAGCCCCAAAATCAACCAACGCTTTAACTCTCTATCACTAATAGCCCTCTTAATACTATTAACATTTAATGCGCTTCCAGAAACTTTTATTCCATCAGACAGGTTCGTATGCAAAATATTGACCACATATTGATATTCAGGATTCAAAAAATCAAAACTCAATACTAAACTATCTCCATATGGAGTTATTTCTGCACTAATAGCTTTTGTTGTTTCTTCATTATCAATATTAAAATGCTTCATCCCAGCTTCTTTGGATACATCTATACGAATAGGATCCCTACCAATATGCGAAACATCAAGCCCAGACAAAGCTTCTTTTCCAAAATTAAATAAATACACTTTTGTTAAATAAAGATCTTGATATTTTCTCCCACCAACCTCAACTGTATAGTCATTAATATTTTTAGAAGATATTAATTTAACCGTTTTCAAATCATATCGCAAAATAGGACGACTAATATAAAACTGATAATAACCTAAAGCTATCGCCGATACTGCCAATATAAAACCACCCGTAGGACTAGTCCAAAAATGCCATATACCCTTAACAAAACCCCTAAATAACTTTCTTTCTTCCTTTTTTACTTTACTTCCAAACATAGACCCTCCTTAAAAATAAATATAATATCAATCCCCCCATTTTAAAGACAAAAAAAAGACCCGCATTCACGAGTCTTTCTTCTAAAATATCATTTTTTATTGATTTACATCATTTCTAGAGCGTTTACGCAAAATTGGATCCAAAATCTTTTTACGTAATCTAAGAGATTTTGGAGTAACTTCCAAAAGTTCATCTTGCGCAATGTAAGAAAGAGCTTGCTCTAACGATAATCTTCTTGGCGGAATAAGATCAATAGCCTCATCTTTACCCGCTGCACGAATATTAGTCAACTGTTTAGATTTTGTTGGATTAACCTCCAAATCATTAGATTTAGTATGCTCACCAATAATCATACCAACATAAACTGGACTATTGTGTTCAATAAACATAGGTCCTCTATCTTGCAATTTCCACAAAGAATAAGCAATCGCTGTACCATCTTCACTAGAAATCAAAACACCATTACGAGTATTAGCAATATCACCTTTATATGGTTCATAACCATAAAATACTCTATTCATAACACCTGTACCACGAGTATCTGTTAAAAAGTCAGAGTGATATCCTATCAAACCTCTAGCAGGAGCCTTAAATATCAATCTCGTCTTATTACCAACTTGTGATGGAATCATTTCTAAAAGTTCAGACTTTCTTTGGCTAAGCTTTTCAACAACAGTACCTGAAAACTCTTCATCAACATCAACAACAACTTCTTCAACAGGTTCTAGCAAACAACCATTTTCATCCTTTTGCATCAAAACTCTAGGACGAGAAATAGAAAGCTCGAAGCCTTCACGACGCATTGTTTCAATCAACACACCAAGCTGCAACTCACCACGACCTGCAACTTCAAATGATTCACTGGTTTCTGAACGAGATATCTTAAGAGCAATATTACATTCTGCTTCTTTTTGCAATCTATCCCATATCATACGAGAAGTAACTTTATCACCTTCACGACCAGCAAGAGGAGAATCATTAACTGAAAATGTCATAGATAGTGTTGGAGGATCAATCGGTTGTGCTTCTATTGCATCCATAACATCCATCGCACAAATAGTATCTGCAACTGTTCCTTTAACAACACCAGCCACTGCAACAATATCTCCAGCACGAGCTTCATTTAATGCAACTCTTTCTAAACCTTGATACGCCATAATCTTGGTAATTCTAGTTCTCTCAATTTCGCCATTTTGATTAATAACCTTCACAGCGTCATTAACTTTTAATGTACCACTATAAATCTTACCAGTTAATATACGACCAACAAATTTATCTGCCTCCAATGTTGTTGCAAGCATAGAAAAAGGTTTATCTTTTTCACACTTTGGCTCACTTACATAAGATAAAATAAGCTCAAACAATGGTCTTAAATCTTTTTTTTCTTCGCTTAAATCTTCAACAGCCCAACCATTACGCCCTGAAGCATAAAGCACAGGGAAATCTAATTGTTCATCATTTGCATCTAAACTTACAAACAAGTCAAAAATTTCATTCAAAACTTCATCTGGTCTAGCATCAGGCTTATCTGCTTTATTTATAACCACAATAGGCTTTAACCCGATTTTTAGCGCCTTCCCTAATACAAATTTTGTTTGAGGCATTGGTCCTTCAGATGAATCCACAAGCAACACAACCCCATCAACCATAGATAAAATACGCTCAACCTCACCACCAAAATCTGCGTGTCCAGGAGTATCTACAATATTGATATGTGTACCTTCCCAGTCAACTGCTGTACATTTTGATAAAATTGTAATACCACGCTCGCGTTCCAAATCATTACTATCCATAACACAAGTTTCAACTTTTTGATTATCTCTAAAAGTACCACTTTGACGCAAAAGACCATCAACCAATGTTGTTTTTCCGTGGTCAACGTGAGCAATAATAGCAATATTTCTAATACCCATATTAAGTTTTTCCTCAAAAAAAGCCTCTAATAAAATATTAAAGGCAAATAAATCTCTAAATTTTATACCTTTTTATAGCAAAAAATTTTAAATAGCAAGTATTTAGTATAAAAAAACTCTTAATATAAAGTTTTAACATCAATTTACATATTTATAATTTTAACACAAAACCCAAAACAGCTGACAATAAGATATAAAAAATTGGACTTTTTTTATAAAAATAAACCATACAAAAAAACAACAAAGAAAAAATTCCCTTATACCAATCTGTAACACTCAAAATAAAAAGTTTTGAAGCTGCAAATAAAATAAGTGCAACAACAACAGGTCTAATTGTTTGCATAACTTCAACCCAACAAGGAGTATTTACATATTTTCTAAACATTTTTGAAATTAAAATAACAATAATCAAAGATGGTAAAACAAGACCACATGTCGCAATAATCCCGCCCAAAATCCCCGAAGTTTGAAAGCCTGCAAATGTTGCCATATTAACCCCTATAGGACCTGGTGTTGATTGTGAAACTGCAATCATATTTACCAATTCACCCTTACTATACCACCCATATTTTTCACTCAAATCAAACAAAAAAGGAATTGTAACAGCTCCACCACCAATCGCAAAAAGACCTATTTTAAAAAACTCATAAAACAACAACCAATAAATCATCGATTATTCCTCAAAAATTTTGCTCCACCAACAATTCCAGCTATAGCAACCACCATAACAGAAGATAAGTTAAAAAAGAAAACAAGTACACATGATACCAAAAAAACAATTATATGAAATCGATTCTTTATATTCTTTCTTGCTATAGATATCAGTTCATTAAACAATAAAACAACTATACCTATTCTAACGCCATTAAATGCATGCTCCAAACCTTCATTTCCAGAAATTTCACTTAAAAATCTAGCTATTACAATAATTACAATCAAAGAAGGCAAAACTAATCCTAATGTTGCAATGACCGCCCCTAATGTTTTATAAACTTTATATCCTGTAAAGGTAGCTACATTTATTGCAATAATTCCAGGAGTACACTGGCCAATAGAATAATAATCTAGAAGCTCTTCTTCTGTAATATATTCATGTTTTTCTATTAATTCTTTTCTAAACATAGGCATCATTGCATACCCCCCGCCAAAGGTAAACAACCCTATCTTAAAAAAAGAAATAAAAATTTTTAAATATTTACGCATATTACCTACCTACATTATTTTCATATTCACTAA
>JAZQZH010000009.1:0-12555 GCA_045633945.1 Alphaproteobacteria bacterium | reverse complement strand
CTCGATGTCGGCTCATCACATCCTGGGGCTGGAGAAGGTCCCAAGGGTTTGGCTGTTCGCCAATTAAAGTGGTACGCGAGCTGGGTTTAGAACGTCGTGAGACAGTTCGGTCCCTATCTGCCGTGGGTGTAGGATACTTGAGAGGATTTGTCCTTAGTACGAGAGGACCGGGATGAACATACCTCTGGTGTACCAGTTGTAACGCCAGTTGCAGCGCTGGGTAGCTAAGTATGGACGGGATAACCGCTGAATGCATCTAAGCGGGAAACCCACCTCAAAACTAGGTATCCCCATTAAGATCGTGGTAGACCACCACGTTGATAGGTCAGGTGTGTAAGCACAGTAATGTGTTTAGCTAACTGATACTAATAATCTGATTGGCTTGATAACTTAACGTATAAATAATTTGCTAACGCAAACTTCAGTTTTTTTCTAACAGTAATTAGATGAATTGGTGGTAATAGCGAAGGTGTCCCACCCGATCCCATTCCGAACTCGGTCGTTAAACCCTTCAACGCCAATGGTACTTCGTCTTAAGGCGCGGGAGAGTAGGTAGCTGCCAGTTCTTCTAATTACTGTTATGAAAATCCCTTTCTCCTCCTCCTTAAATGCCTTTAAGTTTCTTAATAGGCATTTTTTTATTTTTTATTATTGCAGAGATTTTACTGTTTACTTTTTATTTATATGATGTACATTCAGCACTTATGTTTAATAAATATATGTGGGGTAAGTATTAATGTATTATAGTCTTTCTGAAATTTTTTCAATTGGAATTGGTCCGTCAAGCTCACACACTGTAGGACCTATGAAGGCAGCCAGTAGATTTGTTAAAGGATTAGATAAAAAAATATATGATGTTACAGAGATTAATGTTTATTTATATGGATCATTAGCATTAACAGGTGTTGGACATGGTACATTAAATGCAGTTGTATATGGTCTATTAGGGTTTGAAGCAGAGCAATTAGATTTAAGCAAAAACTATATAGAAGCATTAAAAACAACAGGTCAACTAGTATTAGGTAAGAAAAAACTAATATCGTTTGATATGAGGCAGCATGTTATATTAGAAAAGAAAATATTCCTAAAAGAGCATGCTAATGGTATGAAATTTGTTGCAAAAGATGCAAATGGAAATGTTGTAAAAGAAGAAACATATTTCTCAATAGGTGGTGGCACAGTCGTTCGTTCTGATGAAATTGGGCAAAAAACAGAAAGAAAGCCTCTAAATGTTCCATATCAATTTTCAACATTTAGCGAATTGCGAGAGATATGCCAAAGTAAAAATATGACGATAAAGGATGTTGTTTTAGCAAACGAATTTGCGTTGCATTCAAAAGATAAAACTATTTCATACATCAAGAAAATCATCAAAATAATGCAAGATAACATAGATAAAGGTATTGCAACAGACGGAGTTCTGCCTGGAGGTATAAAATTAAAAAGAAGAGCCCCAAGTATGCATAAAAGCCTCCAACAACGTTTTGAAAACAACTTTGATGATGCATTGTATATACTAGATTGGGTAAATTTATGGGCATTTGCGGTAGCAGAAGAAAACGCTGCAGGCGGCAAAATTATAACGGCACCAACAATGGGATCAGCTGGTATAATTCCAGCGGTAATACGTTATTATCAGCGTTTTGCACACAGTAAAGCACACCATGCGCTAGATGCAGATATAACATTTATAACAACAGCAGCCGCAATATGTTGTCTATATAGAAGCAACGCATCAATTTCTGGTGCAGAAGTAGGTTGCCAAGGAGAAGTTGGCGTTGCGTGCTCAATGGCTGCAGGTGGATTGGCTGCTGTAATGGGTGGAAATATAAATCAAATAGAAAACGCAGCAGAAATAGGAATGGAACACAATTTAGGGCTAACTTGCGACCCAATAAAAGGATTAGTGCAAATTCCATGTATAGAAAGAAATGCAATGGCTGCTATTAAAGCTGTTAATGCAAGCAGGCTTGCTTTTAGAGGATCTGGTCAATATAAAGTTACTCTTGATAGCATAATTAAAACGATGTACGAAACAGGTTTGCAACTAAATAGCGACTATAAAGAGACATCTTTGGGTGGACTTGCAAAGCATGTAGCTTGCTAAAAATATCACTTTTAAATATAATTTTTTTCAAATAAAATAAAAAAATACAAAAAATGGCGGTTTTCTTAGGTTTTTTTGCCCTTTTTCTGTTTATAACCTTGTTTTTTATTTGAAATAATGTAAAAAATCTCCTCAAATTTAAGTGTGAACAAAGTTCGCATGGTATTAATTTTTTTATGAGGAGTCCTCCAGTGAACAAAAATGAACTCATCTCTAGCATGGCTAGTGAAGCTGGTCTTACAAAAGCAGATGCAGGTAAGGCTTTAGACGCATTTATTTCTTCTATCACAACAGCTCTTAAAGGCGGCAACGAAGTTCGTCTTGTAGGTTTTGGTACATTCGCTGTTTCTAAACGTGCTGCTACAACAGGTCGCAACCCACGTACAGGCGAAACAATCAAAATCAAAGCTCGCAAACAAGCTAAATTTAAAGCTGGTAAAACTCTTCAAGATGCAGTAAACTAATTCTTTATAGAGTTTATCACATAAAAGCAGGTTCCCCAAAAGAGCCTGCTTAATTTTTTTATATGTTAAAATATTGAAAATGCGAGAAAAACAAAAAAAAGTGAAAAAATATGATTTTTTTGCTTGCATATTAAAAAAATATCATATATAAACACTTTTGTTGAATGAGACGGGCGTTTAGCTCAGCTGGTTAGAGCATCTCGTTTACACCGAGAGGGTCGGGAGTTCGAATCCCTCAACGCCCACCAATTAGAAAGGCCACTGTAAAGTGGTCTTTTTTTGTGATAAACAATATCCTTTAAATGGTTTTATGTTTGTTAGCAATAACTCAAAGTTAATGCCTATTCCGCTATGCCACGTGTATGCCGGCCAATAGGGAGGCGTTTTATATACGGAAACACTCAGTAGTTATTCCATTTGCTTTAAAAGCAAATATATAATCAGTAGACAGAGTATATGAGTTATCTTTTGTTAATAATTTTGTACAATACTTAAGGAAATCAGAAAATCTCATGCAATAATAATTAATTTTGCTATCTTTATTTATAGCCTTTATAAACTAAGATATATGTCAAACATGATAAAATTTTCTAAACTCTAAATATTTCTTCTGCTTTTTTCATAGCCTGAGGAGATACAAACACAATTAAAACATCTCCAACGATAATTTTATCATTAAGTTTAGGGTAGATAATTTCATCATTTCTATAAATTGCGCTAACTTTACATTTGTTTGGCAAATTAAGCTCCTCAATAGTCTTATCCGTATTCAAGCTATCCTCATCAATACGAATTTCCCAAACTTCCCCCATCCCTCTACGTAAACAATATGCATTATTTATTTTAGCTTTACGCAAATCTTGCAACATTGCAGAAGTCGTAACAAGGGAACGCTCAACAATAACATTTTCCGCCCCATTATCAACCAAATTATTATACGCTCTAGAATTAACCAAAGAAATAGTATAAGGAACACTGCTTTTTTTAGCCACCAACGATGCTAATAAGTTGTCTTTATCATTTTTAGTGATTGCAATGGAAATATCAGCGTTTTTAAGCTCTGCCTCATCTAAAATAACATCGCTCATCATTTCACCCTTAATCACTTGCACTCGATTTAAATTTTCTGCCAATTCAAGCGCAACATCTTCATCATCTTCAATAATTTTGCAATTTGCAATTGCATCATCTTTTTCTAAAATAGATGCAATATAATAAGAAATAGCATTACCACCAAAAATAACCAAATTTTCAATAGGTTTTACGGTAATACCAAAATCATGCAAAGTATCAAAAATCTTATCTTTCTCAATCAGTACAAAAATTTCATCATTTTTATGAACTGCTTCATTAGGTTTAGCAAAAAAGCTTTTATCATCTCTAATGATATGGATAATAGGGCTATTGTAATAATTTTTAATTTCATTTATTTCCATATTTATCAAAGGGCATCCATGAGTACACTTAAATCCTAAAAGATATAGCTTTTCATCAACTAATGGAAAAATAGCCGTTGTTCCAGGTATCTTTAGCAAATTTAAGATATATTGCGCAATTTCTACTTCTGGTGATATAACCAAATCAACCGGCAAATTCTTATCACAATATAAGGTGTTCCATAGCGGATTAAGAAGATATTCCGATTCTACTCTGGCAATTTTCTTAGGAACTTGAAACAATGAATGAGCCACCTGACATGCAACCAAATTAACCTCATCATCACTTGTTACAGCAATTAAAATATCAGCATCTTTCGCACCAATTTTTTCCATAATGCCAGGGTGTGAAATAGAGCCCAAAACAGTCTGCACATCAAACTCTTTAGCAATAGTTTCTAATTTATCTTTGCTTGTATCAACAACAATAATATCATTATTTGCTTGAGACAGGTAGTCAACAATACTACGTCCCACATGTCCAGCGCCGCCAATAATTATCTTCATTACAATACCTCTTGTTTCGAAAAATAATCTTCTATTGCTTTAATAGCTACATCATAATCGTAAATTTTTGTATAAATTTCGCGGAATTTTTTCGCATCACGCAGGTTTTTAGAATACCAACATACATATTTGCGAGAAATTGCAACAGCCATCTCCTTTCCATAAAAATCGACCATATCATTAAGCTGTTGCAAAAGAGCTTCTTTTAATTCCATTGGCGATATCATGCGGGGCTCAATTCCATTATTAATATAATCATGAATTTGTCCTAAAAACCATGGATTACCCAATGCTCCTCGTCCAACCATCACGCCATCAACATTTGTTTGCTCAATCATACTTTTAGCATCAAATACAGTCGTAATATCACCATTTCCAATAACCGGTATTGTAACACTGTTTTTTACTTCTCTAATAATATCCCAGTCAGCAACACCAGAATATCCTTGAGCACGAGTGCGCCCGTGTACTGCAATATATGATGCTCCGCTTTCTTCACACATTTTAGCAAATTCAACTGCGTTAATAGAATTATTATCCCAGCCTTTTCTAAATTTAACCGACACTTTCAAGTTTGTCGCCTTAACTGTCGATTCTATAATCCTAGAGGCCAAAACAATATCTTTCATCAAAGCAGAGCCAGAGTTATTTCCAACAATTTTCTTAACAGGACATCCCATATTTATATCAATAGAGTGTGCTCCCAAATCAGCCACCAATTTAGCTGCATCAGCAAAAAGCAGCGGATCATTTCCCACTAATTGCACAATAACAGGATATGGTTCGTTGCTAACATCTGCGATTCGATAAGTCTTAGGATTTTTCCTATTAATAGCGTTAACCGCAACCATTTCAGAATATAGATTAACACGCCCTTTACTATTCACAAGTTTTCTCAGAGGGTAATCTGTAATCCCCGCCATAGGCGCCAAAAAAACATTAGTTTGAAAATCTAAAAACTGCTTTTTCATTTTGTTATTCCGCACTATTTAACGCTTTAATTAGAGTAAAATACACTTTATCAAGAGAATTATTCACTGCCAAATTGATTATTTCATCTCTAGTCATAACAGTAGGATTGCCTAGTTCCTTAATTAAAGTCTCCATTGCAAATAAGTACTTAACTACAATATTATGAAATTCTGTATTATCATCAAAACTTTTTCTAATCACCATCAAAAGTTTCTTAGGTAAAGTCTTATTTAATACATCAACAAATGCTCCATTTTTCCCTCTAAGGAAATCTTCCCACAAATCAAAAGCATCATATCCTGCAAAAAACTGCTCAACATGAATATTTTGCGCCTCAAAAGTCTTATTTATAGCCTTAGAAAGCTTTATTAAACTATTTTTATCAATCTGTGGTTTGCTTGGTTCAAAAGTTCTTGTCCTATCTTCTAAAGCTTGATATTTATCAATTTGTTTTTCATATCCAGATAGTATATTTTCAAGCTCCTTAGATGTATCTTTAACACCATTTTGTAAGCTTGCTAATTTTTCAGCTATAGTATCAATATTAACAAGAGCATTATCAATATAATTTTTTTGCTCCTCCCATATTGATAAACTTTGCTTACTATTACTCATCAATACATTAGAAGAATTACTAATTCTATCTGTATTAAGATTGATGATTTCACTAGCTTGAGTAAACTTCTCAATAACTTCAACAGCTTTATCTTTCAATGCGTCAGTCTTAAGTGCTAGTTTGCTACTAATATCTCCCACTTTGTCAACAATAGTTTCCGCAATATTTTGCAAATCCGCATTTTTAGCTTGAGTAATATTAGTAAAGTTCATCAACTTTTCTGTTTCTTTATTTATAGCCATAATAACATTTTGCATACTATTTATAGCATATTCCGATTTGCGCTCAATTTCCGCACGTTTTTCATCAAATGTATATCCAATTCCTTGAATAGCTTTTCCTGTCTCAGAATTAACAGCTTTTAGAGTTTGAATTTGTTTTTGAGCCAATCCTTCAAGCTCAATAGAATTTTTCACAAGTTTATCAATTTCAGCAGTAATAGTCTGACCATATTTAGAAAGTTTATTACTCAAAAGCTCAGAGTTATGATCCAAAACCTTAGTCTGCGCTTCAATCAGTCTCTTTTGTTCATCAACTCTACCCTCAACACCAGAAATCCCCATATCCAGCCTTTTATAAAGCTCATCACACTCTTCTGCAGTTTTATAGAAAGATTTGCTGATTCGTTGAGTATTTTCAGCCGTTCTAGATAAAAGTTCATCAATATGTCTCTTACTAATTTCAACACAAGCCTCAAGCTGCCCTTTCATTTCATTTAAGCCAATCTTATTATCGTTAATATTGTTTTTAATATTTGATGAAATTGCTGTTATTTCATCAAGCATAGGGTTAAGCTTGCTCACAAAACTTTCAGAATTAGCAGAAATATCATCAGAGCAGTGCTTCATATGAGATATAGTATTCACTGTCTTTTCAGTAATATATCCGCACTTATCCGACAACAGCTTAACACCATCATTAAGCTCATTAATAGTTTTAGCAGAATACGTATCAAGCACCTGCAAAATTCCCGCTAACTCTTCAACTCTTTGGTTTAATTCTTTTTCAACAATAAGTGTCTGTTCAGAAACACTTTTCCCTGTTTTTTGCAATTCATCAATTTGGTTTCTCAAAACATTAGAAATAGCTTTAGCATTTTTTGTCGCATCATCATTTGGATATAAAAGGCTATCAATATACACCTGTAAAAGCTTAGAACTTGCACTTATTGCCGCGCTTCTATCAATATAAGCAAGCACAAACCACATAAACACTAGTGGCAAAATAGTATAAAATACAAATACGCCAAAATCATGCGGAGGAAGAGCCATAACACTAGACCATCCAATAAAATTCTCAATATAATAACAAAGACCAACCACCCAAACAATCGCAGTCAACACAAAGCAATACAAAAAGTTTTTTTGCAACCACAAAAAGCGTTTAATCATTTGCTCATTCTGAGTATTTTCAGCATCATTTTTTTTGTTTACACTTACCATAATTAATCAGCCTTAAAAAAGAATATTCCTACATCTTTACATATCATTAACTTTTATTTTTTTCAAATAAATTATTGCGGAAAACAAAAAGTTTTCAATTCATAAACAAAAAACACTATTTTTTTAATTTTTGTATTGATTTTAAATAAAAGAAAGGTTAATCTAAATTATGCAGTCGGTGAAACGGTTGTGCTAAGAGTTGCAGCAAGTCATTGATTGCTCTTTTTTATGCCCAATATGCCGCTATAGCTCAGTGGTAGAGCACGTCATTGGTAATGACGGGGTCGTAAGTCCGATTCTTACTAGCGGCACCATTTTTTTTGAAAGCCTCCGTAAAGGAGGTTTTTTATATTATAAAATCATAAAGTTTGTAACCAATTAGAAATTAACATAGGGGTTTCCTTTGCCCAAAAAGCCTCTCTATGATCTTTTTTATCCAACAAATGCAAAGAAGTATCATTAGTTCTTTGATTATACAACACTTTTGCATGATGCACTGGCACTAAACTATCAGTTTTACCATGAATAATTAAAATTGGCATTTTCAGAGTTTGAATAGTTTTTTCAGATGGATAATCGTCTTTTAAAATCCAATTAGAAAAAGGATACTTTTCCGCCACCAATCGAGATAAAGATGCAAACGGAGAAATCAAAACCAATCCATCAACTTTTCTTTTGCTCGCAAGCCCAATCGATGCCGCACAACCAAATGAATATCCAATAACAATTATTTTAGAATATCCTTTATTTTTTATCCAATCAAATACTTCCGCTCCATCAGAAAACATTTTTTCCTGATTTATTTTTCCTTCAGAATTTCCATATCCTCTATATTCAGCCAAAAAAGTTCCATATCCATCATTGTTAAAGCGTGCAATTTGAGGAGCAAACTCTGCAATTTGCCCACGATTTCCATGAAAGAATAATATCGCCGGCAAATCTTTATTTCCCTCTTTAGACCAAACCATAACTTTCGTGCCATCAGACATAGTTAGCATATTTTCACTAACATCAAATAAGTTTACCTTTTGTGGCGAAACATAGTTATTATCTGGTTTGAATAGCAGATAATCTTGCATAAAATACAAAGTCCCCAAATACAAGGTAAATAGCCCCAATATAGTTCCTAAAACATAAATAAGTTTCTTCATAATCGCCTCTTTTTTTTATTTATGATAACTGATTAAAAAGAAATAAGTCAATAGATGCTTTTTTTTATAGTGTGATAATAAAATATCCCCCTCATACACATAACAAGCCTACACTAATATAGAGTTCAATAAAAAGCGCTACCTTATTTTTTTGCATCCATGACAGCCGTTTCCATCAGTAGATATGTTTACAGCCCAACCATCAGGACATGTTTTATAGAATCCAGGTTTGCAATTTTTTGGTAAATAACAATTTTCTCCGTACTTAAATTCTTGTTCACAATAGGAACGACTATATCTTTGCTCACAGGCATCTTTAGTTTTATATTTGCATCCAATCGGAGCATAACATGTATTTCCATCGTCTCCACATGTGGCGCTTCTATAAACTCCTTCACACCAACTTAAAGTATTATAAGATCCGCTATTACATCTTCTTGTACAACCATTTAGGTCTTTAGTTGATGGATCCATACCATATCCCATCCTATAACCTGCACCTTCTTTACAAATATTTCCTCCATAACAGTTTTCTCCATATTTTTTACATACAGAATTAAAGTTATCTCTTTCACACTCTGCCATAGATGTATGTGTGCATTTCTCTATGCACTTACCACATCCGTTATTATCAATTTTCACATTTTCATTAAAAGTCATCCCTTCAGGACACTCTTTATCATAACCATTTTTGCATTTTATAACTTTGCATCCGTTCTCATTTTCGCAATACGAATTAGGATATTTGCTGGCCCATACGGTCGCATAAGCTGATGTATTCCACTTGCAGATTTCCTCAACTTCTTTGTCGCACTTACTTACACATTCATAGCACTTAGAACGATCCTCCATTGTTTTCTCAATATCTTTATTTAATACCATATCATTAGGACACTCTTCATCAGATCGTGCAAATCCTTTTCTACACTTAGTATAATCATGCACCCAATTTCCACACATGTCTGGTTTGCAATAAAAGTCGCCATAAATAGTGCTTGTTTCACATGTTTCCTTAGATGTGAATACCCATGCTTTAGCTTTTTGAACATACTCAAGCTCTCTAACCAATTCTGCAGACATTGTTGAACCATTCGATCGCCATATCTCAATAAAGCCTTCTTTTCCCTTATACTCATGTTCTTTGAAATAATCTCCGTTTTTTGATGCAATAATACCGCATCCATTTTTGTCTGTATGCATAAGATATTGAAAAGCAGCCCATTCACACGCCTTTTCTGTTTCACTTTCTTTATAAAAACCAGGCAAGCACTCTTCTACATTAAAGCAGTTTGTGGCTCCTTCATACCCCTCTTCACAAACTGAATTAGGGTTTTCTCTATGACACGCTTCAAGCGTATCATAATCACACTGAGCTACACATTTATAACAGTTAATTCCATCATATCCACGTTTACGTTTTTCTTCGAAATCTTTTACCATTCCTTTTGGGCATTCTTCATCATATTCTACATATCCTTCATTACATACAGAATGTGAACGAATCCAATAGCCACATTTATCTTGTTTACAGTATTTTTGTCCTGCTTCTGTTTTTAATTCGCAATCTATTTGTGATACATGAGCATACCAACTATAGCTATAACATGCGTTGGTCAACATGTTATAATTCCAGTTAGAAGGATCATCATCAATTTGACCAGATAAAGGTATAACAGGTACAGCTCCTTTCATACAAGGGTCTCCAAATTCACAATACTCAGTAGTTGCACTACCACAACCTGCATCCCCTGGTGCACCACACCCATTTTTGTCTTTGTGATGTATCATTGTATATGTAGCTGGTATACCATTAACTTTTATGCTACAAATTTCCTTTCTTTGCTCTTCTTTGAAGTATCCTCTTTTACATCCCGCTGCATTAAAGCATTCATCCTCATCTTGTTCACAAACAGAGCGTGGATTTTCTTCCTCGCATTTCTCTTTAGAAGCATACCTTCCTTCGCACTTCTCGCCTTGTCTAATCCAAAAACCACACATATCGCTTACACATGCGGTTTTAAAAAATTCTTCACATTTTGCTTTAGAGCCAAAGGCACCATATTCTGTCTCCATTGCTAAATAATCATAAGGATCTATTTCATCATAGTAATTAGCGAGATTTTCTCCTAAAAAGGCTCTAATACCAACCGAATACATACTAACTTCTATAGGCTCCCAAAGATAGTTTGAATAAGGAGCAAAAGTACTTATAGATGGTGCTCCGCAACCATTCGTATCTTTGTAATATATTTTTTCATATGTACCAATCTCACAAATCTCATTACGATCTTCGTCTTTGAAATATCCTTCTTTGCATTTTACTGCATTATAGCAGTTTTCAACTTTATCAGAAACAGCAGCCTCACAAACAGAACGTGGATTTTCTTCCTCGCATTTCTCAAGCGTATCATAATCACATCCTAAACATTTCTGACAAACAGCATCCCCATCTTCAGCATTAAAGTCAACACCAAGTTCGCATCCACTATCATTTCTCCAATAAAAACCATATCCCTCTGCACATTTAGTAACATGCCAGTTTCCGCATTCATCTTGTTTGCAAACACCATGGGGTGAAGCTTTTTGACAATTTTCTTTAGATATCGCCGCATAACAATCTATTTTTTCGCTATCAGCATTAAAAACAAGCGTTTGTTTGCTAAATCCAAATTCATCATATACCGCTCCATATCCAATAGAGCCACAATCTCTACCGCCAATAGTTATCGGCAAACTACATCCATTGTTATCTCTATTATGAAGAGAAGAATAGGCTGCAATATCACATATCTTATCTGAGGTTTTATAATACCCAACATCACACCCCATTGGGTAATAACATTTATCTTTACCTTCATCACAAATAGAATGCTTATTTGCATTTTTACAAGCAAATATATCTTCATACTTACAAGGAGCTTTATATATATCAGAGTGAGATACAATTTTACCTGTTGTGCATTCCTTATCACCAAAAAAACACACACGCCCAATGGCATTATTAGCTAAAACAATACCAAACACCCCGCAAAATGCTAAAACCAACAATAATTTTTTCATATCATCCTCTCCCACAGATGCCTATACCCGAGATTATATCACAAAAAAAGGAAAAAGTAAAGAAAAAACACAAATATTTGTTTTTACATCTTTAAAAATTTTCTCTAATCATTAATCCTCTCACACTTTCGCTATAACAATGCCCCCTTTTTTTAGTCATTGCGAGGAGCCCCTTCTTTAGTCATTGCGAGGAGCGATAGCGACGCGGCAATCCACTCACTGAATCTTTTTTCTTTTTTCAACAATTTCATCAACTGTTTTAATAACCTTTGCAGGGTTTCCTGCTACAACAGAATTTGACGGAACATCATGTGTCACTACACTTCCCGCTCCAACAATGGAATTATCCCCTATCGTAACCCCTGGTAATATAATAGCGTGCATACCAATAAAACAATTATTACCAATCCTAATTGGAGCAAAATATGTTTCACCAGTATATCTTCTTGTAGAAGCATCATGCGCCAAAAGAGTACACCCTGTCAAAACGCAATTTTCACCAATATAAATCTTTGATTCTTTCGTTTTATCTATACGGCAATTTGAATAGATATACGTACCCCCCCCTACAAAATGGCCGCGTAGACGGTATTTGTGCGCGTTTATCATAGGGTTTGGCACCTTCTTCAATTTCATTCCAAATAAAATAAAAAAGTTTATTATCTTTTTCATATTTCCTCCATTTTTACCTATCTCTAGTCTAGATGGATTAAAATAAAAAACAAGCAAAAGATTTCACGTAATAAAAAATTAATATGTCTTAATTTATATTACTGTTTACAAAACAACAAAAATGTGAT
>JAZQZH010000008.1:0-54447 GCA_045633945.1 Alphaproteobacteria bacterium | reverse complement strand
GATATAGTGTATATTATTTTTTTGTATTGTCAAGTTTGAGGTTTAATTTGGCTTTTGGCAATATATATATTGTTAAAAGGGGGTGTTCGTGATTGTAAATGATAAAATGCAGAAAGGTTATGTATATGAATTAGTAATGCCAGAAGGTATGATATATTCTGAAAATTTTAAACCGGAGCTTAGTCCTAAACAGATGTTGGAAGCGGGCGTTTTTGAGGGGCATTATTTGAATGATTGCCAAGATGAGTTTCCTAAAGATTGGTTTGTGAAGGCGCGGTTGTCATATGATGTGCCGAATGTTGAATGTAATTGTTTTGGGGTTAAATCTAGATTGTCTTTGTATGAATGGAAGAGAAAGGGTTGGATTATTGATCCTGATCCTAGAGGGTGGTTTCAGTGGTATTGTAGATATTATATGGGGCGGAGAATAAGAGGAGTTGATGATATTCAAATTAAAAGATGGAGAGCTTTTATTAGGCATAAAAAACAAGTTGAGTATAATTGCGAGATGTTTGATATGGAGTGTAGGTTAAAGCAGAGGCAAGCATTGTTACAGTGGGCATATAATCCGTTTTTTTAGTGAAAATTTTAGTCTTTTATTAAGCTTGACTTTTGATTAAATATGGGGTAGCTTCTAGAAAGTTTATTTACTTTTATGTTTTACAATTAAATTTAACAGTATGGAGTCTAATAATTTTGTATTTTGCATAGAGAAAATCTTCTCTGAAGCAGATGAAGTGGTTGTGGCAGGAAGAATTAGAATGGGCGAGGTTAAAAAGGGTGAAGAAGTGCACCTAGTTAATCGTGCTAGAGAATTCAAAAATGTTACATGCGAACGCCTTGAGAAGGATTACCATGAGATTGTGAGAGCTAGAGCTGGTCAGAGCATCGCAATAGTTCTTTCTGGTGTTGGCAAACAAGACATAGAGATTGGAATGTGCCTTGCTACACCTGGTTATATGGTGCGTTTTTAGCGCATTATGAAATAGGCTTCCCGATATATCGGGAAGCTTTTTTGTTATATTATGCCATGTATTGCTTCTGTAATAGGAAGCTGCTTGCCATGATTACTTTTTTGTAGATTTAATAATTCAGTATAAAAATATATGATTGCAAAGAGTCTTAGTGAACTTGTTAGGCTAATTTTTTCACTTTTGGTGGAATTTATTAGTTCTATTAAATAATTTCGTTTGGTGTTTTCTTTTTGTGAAATAATGTTTAATGCATCCCACTCATCATCAGATAAACGGATGCTTGTTTTTTTGTTATTTAAAAGGATTACTTTGTTTATTAAATTTACCATTTTTTTCCTTTATTTGTTATGATATTCCTGCGATGGCGTCGAAAATAGAATTTTGAAAATTACCGTTTAAAGATGAGTTGGCATATAGTACAGAGTTTTTGTAGTAAATTATTGCAAATAGGCGAATTGAGTTTGTTAGTCCAAGTTTTTCATCTTTGTGAGTGTTTATAAGTTCAAAAAGTTGTTTGCGGTTTATTTTTTCTCTTTGGCAGATAGTGTTGATTGCTTTCCATTCGCATGGATTTAGCCTGACGCTTGTTTTGTGTGTTTTTAATTGTATTACTCTACTGGATAATTGTGGCATTTTTTCTCCTTTCTTTAGGTGTATGCTATTGTTTTTTGTTTTTAAATGCAACTAGTATTTGCATTTTGTGCTTATTGTTTTTTATTGTTGATATTTTTTTATTTTTATTTTAAGTGTTTTTATATATTATTTTTTTGTTAATGCGTGTTTTTTCTAAAAAAGGTTGAGCAGGCGTATTGGTTGTTAGGATGTTATAGTGAGAGATAAATATTTTTTAATAGCAAGGAAGTATTATAATAAAATAATCAATCTGTGTTTGAAGTCTTCTTTTTGTTTTAATGATAAAAACTGTTTTAAGATATATGAGGAGATTATGAAACATTGTTATTTATTGTTAATGCAAATTGAGCATATGTCTTTTGAAGATAAAAGAGACGATGTAGAACAGAGTGAAGAAATAATACAATTAAATGATGCTATATATAAAACTTATTACAAAAATATATATAATGATAATTTTGAAATAGGAGAAAGATCTTCGAGAGCGTGTTTGTCTGAATGGAAGAGTTCTGAAAATGCATATAGTAATTTGAAGCAGTTTTCTAATAAATATGAGAAAGATGAATATTTGGAATATGATGAAATTGTTTCTATATTTAGGAGAGTTATAAGTATTTTACAGGAAAATTCATCTCCGTTTGAGGTGGAAGATAAAGTAAAAAAACTGCTAAATATTGAAGGCAAAAAGACTGTTTAGTAAGTTGATATGATGTCAGCTATTTCTTTTGCAGTATTTAATGGTATTGGTGGGGTTTTTATGTCATTAATAGTATTTTCGGATAACTCTGTTGCATAGCCTTTGTTGTATAAAGATTGTATAAAGTTTTGGTGCTTTTTAGTTAGCCAGCCCGTTCCTGTAAATATTCTTAGGGGTTTTTGCGTTGCGGTAGCCTCACAACACATTGAGACTGAATCACCGGTAACAATTAAGTTGTCGGCACAAGCAAGAAAACCTTGATATGGATTATCGCCTGTTGCACCCCAGAGATAACTATAGTTAGGAATATCTTTGAGATGATCTATAATGATTTTTTCAGCTTCTATGCCTGTTCTTCTTGATGTTGTAATTAGAAGCGAGCCTTTTTCTTGTTGTTTTAATTTTTTAGTAAGTAAAGCGAGTTTTTCAGCATTTTCTAAAGAAAAAGGATGTTTTTTTATTGATCCTCCAATAATTAAAGCGGTTATTGGTCTGGGAAGATGAGAAAATTGTGGTTTCCAAGTTTGTGCAGCTTTATTTAATTTTTCTATTGTTATAAAATGAGGGGCCCCAACAGTGTAGTATAAATTAGGTGATTTTGTTTTATGCATATCGTGTTCTGGAGTGAAAACCTTTGTAAAATCCTTAAGTCCCGTTTTTCCGATATGAATGAGTTGAAATAATTTTGTTTCTTTGTTTTGTTTTTTGATATAGCGAGCAACTGGTGCTGTTCTTCTAGTTGAGGATAAAACAAAATCTGGATATGGTGCAGATATTATTGATTTGCTCTGATCTGAAAGACCTAACAATGTTCGTCCTCGTATAAAATTAGGAAGGCCTGCCCATTTGGTATATTCTATATTTTTAGTAATTATATCAAATTTGTCTGTATCTAGATAACTCGCAATACCTTCAGCTTGATGGCGGCTTCCAATACGGTTATCGGTAAGTATCCATATAGTCTTTTTCATCTTAGCAATCTTTTTATATCTAAGGGTTAGTTTTTAGTACTTTATTAAGTTATATATGATATTAGGGGATATATGCAAGCATAATTTTGAAAGTGTTGAAAATGAAAACAAGTTTGTTTTTTTTATTATTTTTTATTCCAACAGTAGCGTTTGGACAGTCAACGTCTTTGAATCAAGCTAAATATCTAGCAACATTGCAAGTTGTTTCTAAACATAAGTTAAATGATGAAAGTATTGTTGATGATGTAAATAAATTAAGAAAATATGAAAAGTTTGAAAATGAACTTTCAAAAATGGTTGGTAAATTGGATAATTCTAGACCTAATGAAGGAAGAAATAAAAAAATTATGCGTATTTTAGAAAGAGCTGGTCGAGAAATATATAATGAATTAAAGTAAAGGGAGAGTATTATGAAACGTTTGGTTATGGTTGCTTTGTTTTTTTTGATGACTGCATGCACTACAAATTATATTATAGTAGATGAGCAAAATGATGCTAATTTGCTCAATGATGGCAATGTTGATGGAATTCAATTTGTAGAAAATATTGATAGAAGCGTTTCTGCAGATGATGTTTTTGTTGTTGGAGAGGGTGAGGATTCTGTTACGTATCAATATAAAAATGTTAGAGTTGATGAAATTTCTCCATTGGCATCTATGTATTGTGCGGATATTGCTCATGGAAGATCACCATTTTTAAGAGATGTGATTTTGTTTAATAATGGGTTTATGAGAGCAACATTTGATTGTGTGAGTATTGCAATCTAAAAATATATTCCCTATATTATAGTAAAAAAGGGAATTAAAATGGCAAAAAGTTTATATGAGATATTAGGTGTAAGTAAAAACGCAACAGTAAATGAGATAAAAACTCAATATCGTAAGCTTGCGCGTAAATATCACCCTGATTTGAATAAGGATAATAAAGAAGCAGCAGAAAAATTTAAGGAAATCTCTGCTGCTTATGATATTTTGGGTGATAAAGATAAAAAAGAAAAGTATGATAATAATGAGATAGATGAAAGTGGAAAACCAACAGGATTTGGCGCTGGTGGTTTTGGAGCTGAAGGGTTTAATGGAGGCGGTTTTTATTCTAGCGGTAATGGTCGGGGATTTGACTTTTCATCTATATTTGGAGAAGATATTTTTAGCCAATTTAGTGGGCATGGTTTTGGTGGGAGTTCTTCTAAAGGAGAAGATGTTGCTTATTCTTTAGAAGTTGATTTTTTGGATGCGGTTAAAGGTGCAAGTAAGAGTATTTTTTTGGGTAATAAACAAATAAATATTAAAATTCCGGCTGGTACTGTTTCTGGGCAGGTTTTGCGACTTAAAGGTCAGGGAAAAACATCTATGCATTCAAAACATAGTGGCGATGCTTTAATAACTATAAATGTTAGAAAGCATCCATATTTTAGAGCCGAAGGAAATAATATTTTTATTGATTTGCCAATTTCTATTAAAGAGGCTGTTCTTGGGGCAAAGGTTGTTGTACCTACGATTGATGGAAAGGTTAATGTTAACATTCCACCTTATTCATCAAGTGGTGAGAAATTACGTCTAAAAGGTAAGGGAATTAAAACTAAAAAAGAAATTGGAGATGAAATAATTAATCTGATTATAATGTCGCCCAAAACTAAAAATAAAGAACTTGAAGGGGTTTTAGAAAAAACAAATGAGGATATTTTGAGGACTTTTTGATGAACTTTGAGATTTTAGAAAAATTTGAATGGTACAATGAACCTGAAAATGTGCGTTTTGAGGGCGATGTAATGATTGTATACTCTAAAGAAGGAACAGGTTTTTGGCAAAGTATTCATCGTGGATTTAAAAAAGATAATGGACATTTTTTCTTTTGTCGTAAGAGTTGTGATTTTTCTATTGTTGTTGGGTGGAAAATTAGAGAATTACTCCAATTTGCAGAAAATGGTATTATGCTAAGAATCGATGAGCGTAATTGGTTTAAGGCGACAATTGAAAAAGAGACTAGTAATGATTTTATTGTAACTTCTTCTTTAACACAACAAGGACATTCTGATTGGTCAAAAATAAAAATTGAAAAATTTTGTGATAATATTTGGTTTAAGTTAGTAAAAATTGGCAATGAGTATGAGGTTTTTTATTCTGTTGATGGAAAGAGCTATATCAAATTTAGAATGTTTTATTTGTCTGCGTTTGAGGATGTTAAGGTGGGGGCTTATATTTCTAGTTTAAATGAAGAATATTCTGCTCAAATATTAGATGTTGTTTTAGATAATCCCATTTAATTATACATACTATTTAGAATAAAAATATTGTTGACATTTCTTTTTGTTTTCCTTTATACATTCTTGTAGGTATTTTAAATCTATGAGGGATATATGGTTAGAAAATGTAAAGAAGATGCGGAAAAGACTAGGCAAGCAGTAATTGAAGCTGCTTTGGATGTTTTTTCTGAAAAGGGATATGCTAAGGCTACATTTGATGAAATTGCTGCTCGTGCTGGTTTTACTAAAGGAGCTGTTTATTGGTATTTTAGGAATAAGGTAGATCTAGTTGCAGCATTGATAGAGGAATATATGGAAAGGAAAAGGCTTGAGTTAGTTTCTAATATTCCCGAAGGTGATACTTTTGATGATTTATTGAACTATTTTGTTTTATGGGCAAATGTGTTGCGTGATGATGTTAGATTTTCTAAATTTAATAGATTTGTTATTTGCCAAATGGAGTGGTCAGAAGCGGTTATTAGTCGAGTACATAAAGCTTTACCTCCTCAAAAAGATTGGCATTTAGAAAAAATTAATCAAGTTTTGGTAGCATGCAAAGAACGTGGCGAATTAAAAGAAGATGTTAATTTGCCTTTAATTCAAGAGATTATTCGTTCAACATACGTAGGAATCGTATTTTCATCGTTAAATAATTTTTCAGGTGGAGATATTGTAGAGCGCGTGAAAACAGGTTTAGGTTATTTATTTGAAGGGTTAAAAAAGTAGGAAGGTATAAAAATGAGTAAAACAGAACAAAAAGTGGGTAAATATATTAGCAAAAAATATTTAATTTTAGGTGCTGGCTTTTTATTAGCATTGAGCGCAGGTTGTCACTTTTATGGTCAAAAAGAAGGCAGAATAGGTATGCCTCTTATAAACACCACAGTTGTTAAAGCAGAAGTTGAAGTTATAAATAATCCTAAAACATATGTGGCTTTGGTTGAAGCTATAAATAGTGTTGATGTTATTGCTAAAGTTAGTGGTAGTTTGGATCAGGTTAATTTTGTAGAAGGTGGTTTTGTGAAAAAAGACGATGCTTTGTTTGTTATTGATAAAGATAGATATAAGGCTCATTATGACTTGGCTAAAGCTCAACTTGAAAGCGCAAAAGCTAATTTAACAAAAACCGAGAGGGACTTTAAGAGACAAAAGCAATTAAGTTCAAAAAATATTGCATCTAAAGCAACATTTGATAGTGCTGAAAGTGCATATTTACAAGCAAAAGCTTTGGTGGCACAAAGTGAAGCAAATCTTGCTCTTGCGAAGTTGGATTTGGATAATACAGAAGTTAAGGCATATATTGACGGATATATTGGAAAAACGAAAGCAACTGTTGGTAACTATATAAATGCTTCTTCAGGACCTTTGGCTAGAGTTGTACAAGTAAATCCTATTAGAATTGCTTTTTCTTTGACTGATAAGGAGTATTTATCAATGAAAGCTAAAGGTGATAGAAACTTGGATGATTTTGTTGTAAATATTGAACTTGCAAATGGTGAAATTTTTAAAGAAAAATTGGAAAAAGTTTTTGCTAATAATGAAATAAATACAGCTACTGCATCTGTTAGTGTATATGCTGATATTAAAAATGATAAAGGGTTATTAAAGCCAGGTCAATATGTAAAGATGTTTATTACATCAGCAAATCCTCAAAAAGGCATTGTTGTTCCTGAAGCATCTGTTGTTCAAAGTGGTGATGATAGTTTCGTATATGTTGTTATTAGTGACAATGAAAAAGATATTGCATCTATGCGCAAAGTGACATTAGGTGAAGCTTTTGAGGGCAAGCAAGTTATTTTGAGTGGTCTTGAAGGTGGTGAAACAGTTATGTTTGGCGGTCTTTCTAATCGTATGTTGAGAGATGGTGCTGCGGTTAACATTGTTAAATAAAAATAAATAGAGAGGGTTTTTTAGATGTTTTCTAAGTTTTTTATTGAAAGACCTAGGTTTGCAATAGTTATTGCTATTCTGATGAGTCTTGCGGGATTGATTGCTATTTTTACTCTTCCTGTTGCGATGTATCCGGAAATTACACCTCCTCAGGTTACTG
Source organism: Alphaproteobacteria bacterium (assembly GCA_045633945.1). Classification (GTDB taxonomy): domain Bacteria; phylum Pseudomonadota; class Alphaproteobacteria; order RF32; family CAG-239; genus CAG-267. The sequence continues at coordinate 46,880 of JAZQZH010000008.1, read as the reverse complement.
TTACAGCAGATTATACTGGTGCTAGTGCAGAGACGGTTGCAAATACAGTTGCCATTCCGATTGAAAAAGAAATCAATGGTGTTGATAATATGATGTATATGAACTCTTCTTCATATAACTCTGGTCGTTATCAACTTGATATTAGCTTTGAAATAGGAACAGACCCAGACTTAGCGCAGGTTAAAGTACAGAACAGAGTGCAAAAAGCTATTAACTCTCTTCCTGACGAAGTTCAGGCAAGAGGCGTGAATGTTATGCGTAGATCATCTGAAATTTTGGGCTTTTTGCAGGCTATTTCTCCAAATGGTACTCATGATAGAAACTTTTTGAATAACTATGTTACTAATAACATTAAAAATAACTTGGGTCGTCAATATGGTGTTGGAGATGCAAATGTTATGGGTTCTGATTTGAGTATGAGAGTTTGGCTTGATGCTGATAAAATGTCTGCTCTTAATTTACCTATTAGCAGTGTAAGAAATGCTATATCTTCTCAGAACTATCAGCCATCTTTAGGATCTGTTGGTGCAGAACCAAATGATGGTACTAGTCAAGTTGTATTTTCTTTGGAAACAAAAGGACGCTTGAATGAAGTTGAAAACTTTGAAAATATTATTATTAGAACCGAGGCCGAAGGTGGTCTTGTGCGTCTAAAAGATATTGCAAAAGTGGAGATTGGGCCAGAAAACTATTTGCTACGTTCTGATGTTGATGGACAACCAAATGTTGCGATAATGGTAAATAAATTATCTGGTGCAAATGCGATAAAAGCTATGGATGCGGTTAAAGCCGAGCTTAAACGATTAGAGAAATATTTTCCTGAAGATTTTGAAGTTAGGGTGTTTTTTGATGCAACAGAATTTATTAAAATTTCTATTGAAGAGGTGGTGTTTACTCTTATCTTAACATTTATTTTGGTGGTTTTAGTTTGTTATGTCTTCTTACAAGATTGGAGAGCAACACTTGTGCCATCTATTGCAATTCCAGTGTCTATTTTGGCAACATTTGCGATGATGTTAGCTTTGGGTTATAACTTAAATATTTTAACATTATTTGGTTTGATTTTGGCTATTGGCTTGGTAGTAGATGATGCGATTATTGTGGTTGAACGTGTATTGTTTCTTATGGAACACGAACATTTAAATCAAAAAGAAGCAACTAAAAAAGCAATGGAGCAAGTTTCGTCAGCGATTGTTGCTGCAACATTGGTGTTACTTGCGATTTTTGTGCCGATTGCGTTTATGGGGGGGGTTACTGGTAGAATTTATCAGCAGTTTGCGATAGCAATTTCATTTGCGGTATTTTTCTCTGGTGTTAATGCATTGACATTAAGTCCTGCGCTTTGTGCTACAATTCTTAAACCAATTAAGCCTCGTACAAGTGGTTTTTTGTTTAGATTTGAGCAATTAATTAACTCTTCTAAAAACAAATATATAAAAATTGTAGCATGGATTGGCCGTAAAATGGTTGTTATTGTATTTATGGCACTTGCATTAATTTTATTGAATTTGTTTTCTGTTACAAATATTAAGTCATCATTTTTACCTGATGAGGATCAAGGTGTGATTATGGCTAATATTCAGCTTCCTGAGGGTAGTGCAGGACAGAGGACTCTTGATGTTATTGATAAAACTCGTGATATTATTGGTAAAGAAAAAGGGGTTCGCTCTGTTATGAACCTTAGAGGTTTTAGTATTCTTGCAGGTCAGGGCGAAAACGTTGGTTTTAATGTTATTGCGCTTAAGCCTTGGGAAAAACGTTCTGATATTATAGATTATTCTACTAATATTAGAAACAGAATAACTGCTGAAATGGCAAAGATAACAGAAGCTAATATTATGTTGTTTGAGATGCCTGCTATTCCTGGTTTGGGTAGTAATAATAGTATGGATATGAGACTTCAATCTATCGAAAGCACAGATATGAATGAGTTGCAAAAGAACTTAAATGAGTTTTTGATGGAATTAAACAAGCTTCCTGAAGTTAAAATGGCGTACTCTACTTTTACATCACAAACTCCTCATGCTTATTTGGATATCAATCGTGAAAAAGCAGAGCTTATGGGGGTTAATATTGGAAGTATTTACTCTACACTTCAAACATATTTAGGTTCTATGTATGTTAATGATGTAAATATTGGTACTCAGGCTAATAAAGTAATGTTGCAAGCGGATTGGAAGTATCGTAAAAATCTTCAGAGTATTAAAGATTTATATGTTCAAAGTGCGTCAGGCGAAATGGTGCCTCTTGGAAGCTTAATTGAGATTAAGAGAGTTACGCTTCCTCGTGCGGTGGATAGATATAACCAATATCCTGCAGCAACAATTAATATTATGGCTGCTGATAATTCAAGTACTGGTGAGGCTATGGCTGCGGTTGAACGTTTAGCTGATAAGAAATTATCTAATAAATATGCCTATGAGTGGTCTGGTATGAGCTTGCAAGAAAGACGTAACCAAGGTCAAATTGGTATATTGATTGCACTTGCTATTTTGTTTGCTTATTTGTTCTTGGTTGCTCAATATGAAAGTTGGAGTATTCCAATGTCTGTTATATTGTCAACTCTAACAGCTATGTTTGGTGCATTTATTGGTATGTATATATCTGAGTTGCCTATGAGTATTTATGCTCAATTAGGATTGGTATTGCTTGTTGGTTTATCTGCTAAAAATGCCATTTTGATTGTGGAATTTTCTAAAGAAGAGCATGAAAATGGTGCTAGCGTTTTAGACGCTGCAGTTACAGGATTGAAAGAACGTTTTAGAGCGGTATTAATGACTGCGTTGACATTTGTGCTTGGTGTGGCTCCGATGGTGTGGGCAACAGGTGCGTGTTCTGGTTCTAGAATTGCAGTTGGTGTACCTGTGTTTTATGGTATGCTTGTTGGTACAATTGTTGGTTTGATTGTTATTCCTCTTTTGTATGTAATGGTTCAAACTGCGGTTGATAAACTAGCAAAAAAATAAAATAAGGCTATTTAGCTATAAGTGTACGGCAGCTTGTAAAAAGCTGCTGTATTTTTATGCTTAGTTGTAAAAATTGCTTGCATATTAAGAAAATTTGTTTTATCTAGTTATTGTTTTAGGTTAAAGGTCCCATCGTCTAGAGGCCTAGGACGCGGCCCTCTCAAGGCTGCAACACGGGTTCGAATCCCGTTGGGATCACCAATTCAAACAGCAGGCTCAAAAATGCCTGCTTTTTCTTTTGTTTCCAAGCCTTTCAGCAGTTTCGAATGTTAGTTTTTCAAAAATAGCTGTTTTTATAATTTTCACGAACTCAGCGTGCCTTATATTAGGTAATTGACTTTTATCATATAAAATACTATAATTCAAGCGTTGAGTATGGAGGTAAATATATGGCTTTATTAAAAACAAATGCAGATTCTGATGATAAAAAAGTATCTTCGCTTGAAAAAGGCGGCGAAGAGGAAATGTCTGTGAGCACAATAGAGTTAGGACTAAGAACAGAAAAAACGAACAATAATAAATTCGGTTGGTCTATTGTTGATCAAATTCCGTTTGATGAGCCGTGCGTGCTGTATCTTGGTGGAGATGGAACTAATGATGACAAAGCGGCAAACGGTAATGCTAAAATAATAGAAAAAGATATTTTGGAGCCCTTGGGAATAACAATTCCGGTTTATAGTATTAAATATAATTTATTGCAAAATAGCGCATCAATTTCAAGAGGAATTGGTTTTTCTAAATATCGTGCAAACTCGTTGAATGACCACATTGATGACAATAGGCTATACAATAAGGCAAGTGCCGATGATTTTAATCCTAAATATATTGATGTATTATATCATAAAGTTATAGAACCCAGAGTAACGGCCATGAATGGTAAAGGTAAGCTTTCCGTGGAAGAAGCCTGCCGGCGTATGCGAATGATGACTATTGTAGCCCATTGTCACGGAGGGTTTGTGGCTTTGGCATTAGAGAAAAAATTGATTTCAGAAATGAATAAAAACGGATATACAATTGATGAACAAAAACAAATATTGTCACAAATGCTAACAATTACTCATTCCCCAGCTTGCGCTTTAGGCGTTGCAAAATCACAGATGATAAGTTTTGTTACGGCCGCAGATATAAAATGGCCAAAATCTGCTGATAGAACTGTTGCCAATAATTCACTAAATAATTATCTGTTTGAAAGGCAAAGAGAACATAAAATTCATTGTCAGGGAATTTTAGATAACAATGTTGAAAAAGTGGCTAAAAACCGCGTTTTCGATTTAAGGCCTTGTTATCTTCCTCCGCGCCACGGAAATATGTTTCTCATAAGAGAAAAGTGTGAACGAACGCAGGAAGGTATGTTTGAGGTTAATAACGCTGAGCATAACGACATAGGGTACGGTTATAACGGAAAAACATTAGAAGGTCGGCTAATGACATATATTTCAAGCAATATCATAAAAAACGGTATTAAAAATTCTTTGTTACAGAAAGAGAAATTTACTCCTTTGCCTAAACTTGAAACTTTAATGCTTGGCGGTGATCAAGAAAACGACACCAAGTTATTAGATTTATGGAAGAAAATGGTGGAGGGTGGAAAAACTTTGCGTAAGGAAGTTTGTCAATACGCGATTAACAAACTACGTGATAAACAGCGTATTCGTTCGTGAACAGTGAGTTAAGCATCACCAATACAAACAGCAGGCTATAAAATGCCTGCTGTTTCTTTTATTTCCAAGCCTTAATTAGTTCTTTTTCAAAAGAGTTAGATTTAGATAACTGTTTTAAGTGTGTGGGATATATTGATAACAAACTAGCAGGAACAATAGAATTTTCAGAAGGAAAAGAAGCAGGGTATGTATCATGGGGCTATAAAAAAAAGAGCCAAAGCTACAGCGTCTCTTTTATATAGTTCAATTTGTAAATTTTTGTTAAGATAAAAAACATTGTTCATAATTATATATTTTTAGTGAAACACAATAATCATGGTTTGATTTATTGTATAAATATAATTTTTTCTAAAGTAAATATGAAAATGGTTCTCAACTATAAGTTTGGCATTGTTAGAATAAACAGCATTTTTATCGGGGTGTTTTTATTGTTTTGATAATATTATAAATTCAGATATTCCAATGCGTGGTTTTATTAGCTTTTCAAGAGGTTCTAAAATGTTTGTTGCTAATGAATATAATTTGGCTTCTTTTGTTGATGTATTAGTAGAGAAGCTTCCTTGTTTGTTTTTATGTAGTTTTCCTTTTATATAGTAGGGTATTATGCCGAATAAATTCATATATTTATCTTCTATGATATTTAGGCCTGCTAATTTAGCTTTTTCTTGTAATTCTCCTTTTGTATATCTTCTATAGTGACCAACATTTTTATCCATGTAGCAATATAGTGAAGCTATGGCAGGAACACATATAATAATTTTGCCACTATCAGTTAATAAATTTCTTAATTTTTGTAAAATAAAAGTATCTTCTTTTATATGTTCTAGAACATTTATCATTATTATTGTGTCAAATTTTCCATATTGATTTAAATCTTCATGAATAATGTTTGCATTTATGGCTTTGAAATTTTTAAAATCAGCAAATCGTTCATTCATTATTTTTATATTATCATCAAAAAGTTCGGTGCTTAAGATGTTTCTTTCTTCGTTTATATAAAACGATATAGCAGTTCCAACACCTCCACCTATGTCTAGAATTTTGTTACCAATATGATTTTTATACATGTTGTAAATCCATGCAGAATATCTATCGAATTTATTCCATTGCATTAAGTTGTTTTTTATATTGTGTTGAACCATAAAAAATCCGTTTTCTCAAATAGTTGTAATCTTTGGTTTTGTATATATTATTATTTATTTTTACTTGTATCAATATGTATGTGTTAATTAGAAACAGGAAAATACTAAATTTAGTAAATCTTTTTTTGTTAAACGGTGATAATAATTTTTTTAGATTTTAGCGTTGTTTGTATGGATGTATTTATGATAGATTGGCTTTCATAATTTCTTTATAGCATTTTAGTGTGGCTTGGTAATAATCTGGCGCAAGGAAGAGTTCGAGATTTATCTCATTGGGCCCACCAATACAAACAGCAGGCTATAAAATGCCTGCTTTTTCTTTATTAATGAGATATTTGTTGTGCATTTTTGTGTTTTTGGAGGGTGTTGTATAAAATTTTATTATAAATGACTTTGCCATTTTCTTTGATTTTTCTGAAAATTTTCTTATAAGTATCATCATTCCCACAAACTAATGTTCCTGTGTCTGTTAAAGGCTCATTTCTTATTGAACCTCTTACACCATTAACTATTGCTCTACCAGAGAGCGCCAAAATAGCCTTTCCTTCATTAGATAGTCCTTTTTGATTTATATCATAACCAATGAAATTGTGCTCTTCAACTCCCTCTCCTAAACTAGAACAAATGAAAACATTTCCTTGTTTTTCAGGGAAATAGCTTAGTTTCATTTCTTCTTGTCTATTGAGGTTTGCAATTTCCATTTGAAAATTATTGTAATGGCTAACTTCATCATCTTGTGCTGAACAGAATGAAATTAAGGTGGATTTTGATACACCTAAAGGACAATATGGAGCATGAGCAACACAAAGAAGTTCCTTTTGAATTTGTTCTTGTTCTTGCTTGGTGTAGCCCAGTTCTTTCATTTTATCACTCATCATTTCTTCTAATTTTAGGAATGTGTAGGCACCATGACAATGTGCAACAATATTTAGTTTTCTTATATTTTGCATTGCTTCTTCTTTTGAAATCTTTTTACCATTTTTATCTGATATGCGAGGTAAAAAAGCTGTATCAAATATTTTTTTGATGTAACGAGGTTTTATTGTATCGTCATTTAATGGATGTTTTGTTTTTACATTGCGTTTGTGTTCTTGCATTAGATGGCTTCTGGCATTGTTTGCGTTAAATACTATATCCCTATCATTCCAACCTCCAAAATCATATACAACGGAATATAGTGCGACATCTTCACTCATTTGTTCTCTTTGAAATAATTGTTCAATTGATTTAAGATAGCCGTTTGCTCTTTTATCAGATATTGTTCCATCTCCTCCTAAAAATAAAACACAAGTTTTTGTTGGCTGTATCTCATCTATATTTTTCCACCCCATTGGATTTTCTTCATCTTTTTCGACACGTTGTCCGATAGATATACTACTGCACAACTCCTCATAGTTTCCTAAAATCCTATGAGCAACTTTTCTTGTTTCTCTGCTGTTATTAGGATTGGATAATCCTAAGCTAACCACATCATCAATTTCATTTTTAAATTTTTCATGTGTTCGCATACTTTCTAATGATTTGTATACTGACTGAAGGGATGCTGCATCATTTTGTGAAGATAAAATATGCTGCTTGATGATAACTAAACTATCATATATTCTATTAGGCGAAGTACTGCATATTTGGGATAAATTTTTATATAACACAGAAAGTTCTGAAGAGTTTTTAGGAGTGTGTGTAGTAATGATTTTCCATATATCTTCAGATAGTTCAGGTTTCGATTGATATATGGATGGTAAATTTTCCATCAGTTTGCTTTGAATTGCAGGATATAAAGATAAACTCTCATTTAGTATCTTTAATGATTCATCTGTAGGTGAAGCTTTTATAATCGAGGTTAAGGCAGAAACATATCTATATTGATTATTTGTATTTATATTTTGAGATGTTTTTTTAAATTCCTCATACATCAGACCTGACAATTCAGGACGAGATTTGAGTACATCGCTTGTACATCTTGCTATTATCCAATCGTTTCCTTGCGATTTGACTATATTAAAAGAATCTTTAATCTCAGAGATGGATAAATTGTTTAAGAAAGCAGCATATGTTAAGGTTAGGGCTGGTTGTAAATCGCTAGACTGCGCTACTTTATCGTTACTTATATGATAAAAAGCTGGTAAGTATAAAGATGAAGCAGAAGGATTCTGATAAATAAGCTCTTGTAAAGTTTTAAGGTGATTAGCAATATCTGAAAAACTAAATTCATTTTGCTCTAATATTGTTTTTATTGTGTTCATATTTGCCTCATAATATTTTATTTTTATGAGACAAATTATAGCAAATTAATTTATTTTTATCAATAGCTTTTTAAAATTGTATAGTTGTCACAAATCATTATATATAATAAGTATATATTTCTTATTTTAAAATGTTTAAGGCTCTCTATCCTAAGATAGAGAGCCTTTTGTTAAAGCAGATTTTCGCTTTTTGCGAGTTTCTCGATTTCATCGATGTACTCTGTGATCATCGAGAGACCATTAGCCCAGAACACTGCACTATCTGCATCAATTCCGAATGGCTCGAGCAAGCTCTTGAAGTTTTCGATACCGGTGTTAGACAACATATCTATATACAGGTCATCGAAGTTCTCTTGCATTGCAATCAGGTCGTCGTTCTCGTTCCAGCTATCGTAAGTCTTAATGAGGTTGTTTACGACTAGACCGGCAAAAGCGTAAGAATAGACGTAGTATGGCATTCCAAATATGTGTGATATGCCCATCCACATATATTCTGCATCTTCGCCAATATCAAAGCCGAGACAACGAGAGCTTTCTTCACGCCAAATCTGGTTTAATCTAGCGGTAGATAATTCGCCCTTTTTGCGCTCACGATGAGTTCTTTCCTCAAACTTGTAGAATGATATCTGGCGATGGATAGAGTTGATCATATCCTGCACTCTGGAAATAAGCAAAGCTAATTTCTCACGATTGTTTTCTACTCCTGCTAGCTTCTGTTTGAAGAGCAAGTTTTCAGCAAACTCTGAAGCAACCTCAGCAAGCGCTGAAGGTGTTGTGTCATTTAACACACCAACCTGTGCTGACAGCAAATGATGCACAGCGTGACCAAGCTCATGAGCAAAGGTGTTTGCATCGTCTGCATCGCCGGTAAAGTTCAGCAAAATATACGGAACTTTGCCTCGGATACAATATGCACCACTTGTCTTACCCTGACGTGGAGGTACATCAATGATGTTGCTCTTGACAATTTCATACGCACATTCAGCATAATCGGCTGAGAAGCGTGCATATGCATGAATGACTTGGTTTACACACTCCTCCCAAGTAATCTTCTTACTGTTGGTCTCAATAGGATTGTGATTGCGATCTTCATAGTTGATGTGATCAACCTTCATGATCTTAGCCATCAGCTTGTAGAACCTCTGAGAGATTGGTATGTAAGAATCCGTGACTTCGTTAACCATTGAAAGCAAGTCTTCCTTGCCGATATGGTTGTGAGACAAGCTCTCTGATACTGGTTCTTCATTACCATAGAGTTCATCGTCAATGCCTTTATCTTTTAGTATCATGTTGTAACACATGGTAATGATATGAGCATTTTCTTTGTACACACGGTTCATTTCGGCCAGTGCCAAGCGACGATCTTTTGCCGACTTTGACCTTATCTTTGATTTTAATTCTGCCTCGTTGAGGATTTTACCTTTGAAACGGAACTTGAGGTTTGCGCAAGTTTCATCATACAATCTTTGCCATGATGATGACACCAGAGACTTTTTGTTGATGATAAAGGATGCACCCTCAGAAAGAGACCAGTAGCCAATGAATATGCTACGCAACCAAGAAATCCATCGCTGGAGCTTTGGATGATTGAGGAACTCAATCTTTTTTATATCATCTAGAGCGTTGAGCTCGAAATGGATAAAAGAAAGATTTTCAAAGGCGAGAGAAGTCTCCTCGTTAATCTTTGACTTGAAGCGCGCAACTTCCGGATTATCTTTGTGCGTATCTGAGTATAGAAACGCATAATACGAAAGCTTGCGAGTAAGTTCGATAACCACTTCATACTTGCTGAGCAAGATACTCAGCTGATAAGGCTCTAATTCTGCAATTGAACCACGGTAAAGAGATATTTTCTTAACGAGTGTTTTGATACCTTTCTTATCAACTTCAATCTGGGGGTCTTCTAGACCATTATAAAAACTCACACTAAGGTCCCAACCTGGTAAATCGTTTACCAAATTGGTTTCATCTTTAATTTTTTTCATAATTGTTATAATATTTAATTTAACAAAAAAATACTTATAGAGTTTATACGCTACTCTTTTTATAAATAAAAATCAACAAAAAAACGCATCGTTTTGGCTAAAGTTTATTTTTTCGGCTAATTTGTTATTTTAAATGAATAAAAAAAGAGGAGGAGAAAGTTTTTTGATATTGATAGAGTGTAATTTTATGTTTGTGTTGTATAAAAAAAGTGTTGAAAAGAAGTCATTGGTTGTGTTATAAACTAAACGATTGAAAATGATTAAACTATTTGGAGGTAGGTATATGTCGTTAAAAAAAGTTATTCGCAAGTTTGTTAATAATTATATAGAAAGTTTTATAAATGAAATAAAATATGAAATTGCGGATGATGTTAAAAAATTGCCTGTTCCTAATATAATGACTGTAGATGAAACACTTGATATTCTTGTAAACGAAAAAAAAAGTATTTGCAGATTTGGTGATGGCGAGCTTGGTATAATAAATGGTGAAGGCATACCTTTTCAATCATTTGATGCAAAGTTGCAAAAGAGATTAATGGAGATATTATCATCTGATAATGATAATGTTATGATTGGACTTCCAAGAATTGCTTTTTATTCTATGAAAAACATAACAGTGGAAAATAAAAGTTTTTGGCGAAAAAAAGGTGAATATTTTAGAGGAATTGTACTTTCTTATATAGATATGAATAAGCAATATTGTCCTACAGAAGTGACATTGGCATATTCATATTATGCGGATTATGATATGAAAAAATATTTTGATAAATTTCGTAAGATTTGGGATGGAAAAGATGTTGTGATAATTACAGGTAAAACTGTTTTTGATAAGATAACACATAATATCTTTGATAATGCGAAGTCTGTTGAATATATATATGGTCCAAGCAAGGATGCTTTTAGTCAATATGATGATATTTTGGATAAAGCGCTAACAATAGATAAAAATAAAATTGTAATATCTATTTTGGGGCCAACAGCTAAGCCATTGAGTTATGATTTGGCTCTTAAAGGATATCAAGCTCTTGATTTGGGGCATATTGCAAAGAGTTATGATTTGTATATAAAAGGCGTTAGAACAAGTGATAAGAAAGTTAATTTTTATCGTCCTGATTAGTTGTAATAAAAAGCCTCCATTTGGAGGCTTTTTATTACGAACTTTCTTCTAAGGCTTCTTTGGTTGCTTGTAAATAAGCGTATCCATATTTTAGGTCTGGTTCTAAATGGGCTCCTTCCCCCCATTCGTTCCAAGCATTGATGAATATGATTTGGTCTTCAGGAGAATTATTCTCTTTAGTCCATTGAATAGTTTCTTTTAGCCATTGTTTATATAGTTTTGGGGACGTGTTCATATAGATATTAGAGTTTGTAAAGCTGCGAGGGGTATTATCCCATGCTGTAAAAACACCTTTATATAAGGTATAGTTTGTTGAATATTTCCAGTTTTGAGATGTTAATATAGAGCTTACGTCATACATGTTGCCTGTATATTTTGGATATATGTATTTATTTTCCATAGTATATTTGGGTAAATTCATTCCGTTTGGTGAAAATTCTGAAACAGCATTAATTCCGTATTCTTTAACAATCTCATCAGATAAATTATATCCTTGTGCAACAAGATGTATTCCATTGAATCCATTTTTTTGAGCTAATTTATTTAGCTTAGATGTGATTTTTTTTAATTCCTCTGGTTTAAATTCGTGGTAATGGTATAAAATTAAGAAAGGTTTGTTGTTGATTTTTATGTATCTATTGTCATTAAAAAATGGTAATATGTCATAAAAAAACTTTTCAACCATTGAAATATCAAATTTGTGTTCAATAAGGATTTCTTTGTTTCCTCCAAACCATCGTCTTTGCCAGGTTTCATTTGCCCAAAATAAACAAAATGGGAAATCAAGTTCTTTATTGTTTAGGTAATTAAATAAAGGTTTTTCTAGCACTCTTTCTCCTGAAAACCAATAATAATAAAAACAAAATCCTCCTAGTCCATATTTTTTTGCTAATTCAATTTGTCTGTACATTACAGTGTCATGAGCTAGGTCATAGAAACTAACATCTATAGGAATATGTGGTTGGTAGTGACCTTCAAATAAAGGTTTGGCTTTAGCTACATTCGTCCACTCTGTAAAGCCTTTTCCAAAATTTTTATTATTTATTTCAGCATTGTGGTATTGAGTTAAATAGTATGCTAATAAAAGAGGGTCGTTTTGTCTTTTTTTATATGAAGAAGATGCTTCTTTTACAAAAAAGTAAGAATGATTGTTGTTTAAATTTTCTGTTATATAGTTTTCATAGTAAGAGGTATTTTCTTTTTTTCTTTTTTTGTATTCTTTATATTGTTTAAGGTATCTTTTGATTTTTAATGATATGCCTAAAAAACGTATAATTTTATGATCTCCATTTTTGGAGTTTGTTATTGAGTATATTTTCTTTCTTAATGGTATGTGTTTTTTCATATTTAAAAGTCCTGTGCTAAATAAACGTTCATTTAATTTAATGTATATTCTGCAAAATGATATATCAACAAAATTTATATTTTGCATAAAGTTAGTGGATAAGATGTTGTGGTTAAGAATTGTCTAAATTAAACGAACGTTTGTTTTGTATTGGGGTAAAAATGTATACAATTTGAGATTTTTAAGATTAAATATAAAATAGGTGTTTTTGTGAAAAAAGGTGTTGAATTTAAATGAACGTTTATGTTATACAGACGGTATGTAGGATTTTTGTATGTAAGGAGATTAATGCCTAAAGTTTCTGTAATTATTCCGGTATATAATGCTGAAAAATATCTATCAAAATGTTTGGATAGTATTTTAAATCAGACCTTTAATGATTTTGAAGTTATATGTGTTGATGATGGGTCGGTTGATGAAAGTCCATCTATATTGTCTTTATATGCGCAAAAAGATAGCAGAATAAAGGTTATATCGCAAAAAAATCAAGGGGCATCAGTAGCTAGAAATAGAGGGTTGGATGAAGCTGTTGGTGAATGGGTTTGTTTTGTTGATAGTGATGATTTTGTGCATCCGCAAATGTTAAGTATTGTAGTTTTACAAGCAGAGGCTAATGGTGTTGACTTTGTTCAATATAGACTTAAAAGAATGTTTGATGAAAAGATTGAAATAGCCTCTATTGATGAGCAAAAAATAGAGAGAAAGTTATCTTTGAGTCCTGCTTTGATGACTTGTAAGAAGAAGAAATATTCGAATACGTTTGCGCCTTATGCTAAATTGTATAAAAAAAGTTTGATTGGAGATTCTAGGTTTATACCACATATTCAATTTGAGGATTATCCTTTTGCATATGAGATATTATCTAAAAAACCGAAAACAATGTATTTAAATATTTGTTTGTATTTTTATAGAGTGTTGGAGGTTTCGCTTTGTCATATAAAAGCAAATCCTGTGCAAATTAGGGATTATCATACTGGTATAAAGCATATTTTCGGTCTTTATGAAGATGAACAGCTTGTTAAAGAAAAAAGATTTTTGATAAGAGACTTTGTGCCAATGATATTAAAGCATCAGTTAGGAAGATGCGAAGGAGCGGATGAGGTAACGAAGCCTTTGATGTTTGAAGAATTTGCAAAAGAGCTTGTTGATTTAAATAATAAAAAATTGATTTCTATAAGAGGGAATCGGTTGCGTAGGTATTTTATTTATCGCAAGCTGATAAAGAAGGGTTTGCCTTGTTAGTTGGAAGATAAAAAGCGCTTTAGTGGCGCTTTTTTTGTTTTAAATAAAGATTGAAAAGTATGTGTTTTGTGGTATTATATTAAAATATAAGATGTTGTCGAGTATAGAGGATGGAAATGGAACGCGCAATATTAGAATACTCAGATAAACTGCATAGAGTTTTGGTGGATAAGTATGCTGTTGAAAGGAGATGTATTCCTTCAAATGAGGTTTTGGGTAATGCATTAAGGGAATTTAATTTATTAAGGCCGAATAAGGCGATTGAAGATTTGGGCGATATAGACTTTTTGATAATTTATAAAAGAATAGTTACTATGCATGGTTATGATTTGAATAAATCTATTCCAACAAATGAAGAAATGGATTTGATTGGAAGTGTGTTTAAGCAGGTTGCACGTCTTAATAGACGTTTAAAAGGTGTTTTGGATGTTGATGATTTGAGGGTTTTATGTATTTTGTATAATATAGTTTGCTATGAAAAAGATGGTAATGCATATATGGATAAATTTAAGGCTTGGCGAGGTTAGTGATGAGAGGGCTAAGTTATGAAGAGTTTGTTGAGATATATAAAGCTAAATTTGATTTGGGTCCTTATACTGATGATTGCCTAAAGTATTATAAAGATGGGGCTTTTTTGACTCGTGATGAGCAAACTGGCGAAGAAGTTAATATTCCAGATGATGTTAAAAGTGTATTTTTTGCTTTGAGGCTTGCATCAGAAATTGATATTGGAAAACAGCTGTTTGAAGAGCTTGCCCCTAATATTAAAATTAAATTTTTTGTAGATAAAAAAGCTAAAGAAGAAGAAATCAATGGTTATTCGACAAGTAATCATGAGGTTGCTTTGGCTGATGCAAATGAGTATGTAGGGAAAAATGCAGTGACTATATTGCATGAAGTAACGCATCAGATACAAAGACAGAAAGGTTGCAGTTGCGATTTTTTAGCTACACAAGAAGATAGATGTGTAGTTAATGTGATGCAGGAGGTTGATGCTAAAGTTAATGGGTATATTGCTAAACATCAAATATTAAGATTGCTGTTGGAAGAAGGGGGATATAGTGAGCAAAAAAAGATGCTTTCTTCAATTAATTCTTCAGATTTTCCTGTTTTAAATAAATATGCTGATTTGATACTTTGGGGTAAGAGCGAAAAAGAAATATTGAATTGTTTGGTTGCTGCAATACATTTAGATGTAAAAAATATTTATTCTGAACAATTTTTGAATTATGCAAATTATAAGAGTTCATTAGAAGTATATTTGGCAAAAGCTGGAATTTTAACGGAGGATAAAGTAAAAGAATATTATAAGAAAAAGTTTATGCTGGATGATGAAAGCTTTGATGAGTATTTTGGGGTTCATGCTTTGCCTAAATGTGTAAGAAAGAGGGTTAAGAAAAAAATAGAAGAGGTTGCGCATCAGGGCAATGTTGCGAACAAATATACTTATGATGGTAAAAAGCTTGTTTGTATTTGTGACTATGTGGGAGAAAGATTAATTTCAGTAGAAAGATTTATTGATAAAAGTTCTATACTCAAAAAATATGATAAAGATGGGAATATATCGGGTATGGAGATATTGGTAGATTATGGCGATAATAAATGTGAACGTAGTACATTTGATAGAAACGGTGCGTTAGTGGAGCGAGTTGGTTATAAAGATGGTAAAAAAACTTTTGAAATAAAAGATAGAGATAGTTTTAGAATAAAATATGATGATGATGGAAATGAGCAAATTATTTGTAAGAACTATAGAGAGGATGGATATTTTTGCCAAGAAATAATAAAATCAGGTGGTGATTCATATAGGATTATTTGGGAACAAGATGATATTGTAAAAATAACAAACTTAGAGGGAGTGGAAATTGCTGATGCTAAAGCAATAAATCAGGAAATGAAGCTTGCTACAAGGGTTTTTCAGAATATTAAGGCAGATGTTTCTGATGAGGATTTGAAAAGAGCTTATGAGTTTGTTCGAGATAATAAATTTATGATTTATGAAAAAGGGACAATAGTTTATAATATAATTTTCGAAGAGGCCAAAAAACGTGGTTTGCTTGAAGATGCGGTAGAAAATAGGAAAGCACGTGTTGTGCCAGAAAAAATAAAACAGTTTTTGCGAAAAATCAAAAGAGAAAGATAAGAAAGAGCGCTAAATTAAGCGCTCTTTTTGTTTGGAATTATCTGTCTAGATTATTTTGCATGGAAGCAATTTTATTGTTTTGGTTTTGAATGGATATTTTTGATGTGGTTTCAGAAAAAACAGTTGCGTTAGTAGGCTCGTTTTCAAGAGTTGTTATTTGTGTTAGGTATTCATGTATGGCTTCTTGATCGTTTTCTGGTAAGTCTTGACATGCTTTGAGAACTTTGGCGATTGCTTTTGAATTTTTTATTTTTTGAAGTTTGTTTTGTGATGTTTTGCAGCTTGCAGGCATGATGTCACGGGAAGCTTCTAACATGTCTGTAACGTCGATCGATGAGCCATCTGGACGTAATAGTGTTATCCCATAATGGGTGGAGGAGGTTTTAGAATCTTTATCAAATATATCGTATTGATATTGTTGCATTATATATCCATTTGATAGGTTTGAAGATATGTGGTAGAATTCTGTTTCTTTTGAGTTGTCAGATGTTGTTTTACTAAAAGAAGTGTCTTTATCTGTGATTACGAGAGCTTCTTGTGAAAATTCCTCTTTATCTTGAGTTGGAATGTCTGCTGCATTAGCTTTGTTAGTGCTGAAGAGCATAACAGGGGCTGTAAGTTTCATTATTTTTAATGCGGCTTCTTTGTTGGCTTTTTTTAGAGCATCTGATAAATCACTCATATTATTCATCCTTTTTGGGTTATGTTATATCTTATTTTATAATAAATTCGCTAATAGGTCAATAATTTTAATGTTGGGATGAAAGGTATCTGTACGATAAACATTGAAAAAGGTCGAATTTTGTGGTATAATAATCATGTTATCAGATTATTATGGTTGTTTTATGTTGTGTTTTCATTTGTTATGGTTTTTTTTACCATTACTTTGAGCAAACTTAGGCGCTGTAATGGTTTAATTGAATTTAAATTTTAATCTAAAAAAACTATGAAGACTGAAAATTATTATTTCGAGAGTACTTTGCTTATTTCAAGACCTATGAGTGAGGCGGGCTATACTTTTGCATGGTTGGGCAGTTTACACGCTCCCGGTGAGACAGTTGATGTGATAGCATTTAATTGCAAGTCGTCATCTGATTTTCGATCTATGATGGAGAAAGATCTTGCTGAACTCAAGTGTTTGAAGAGAAAAGGTTCAAAGGAAGTGTCTGTTATGAAGGCGTCAGGCGTCGATTTTGGCCAGAAGGTTAAGCAGATGCGTAATCTTAAAAAGCAAATTCGTTTTATCAAGCGAACTTTGACTGAGATGAGTAATCCTGTTTTTGTTAAGACCCCTCCAAAGGAGTTGCTTGATGTTGTATCGCAACAGGCGAGAGTTAGTTTGAACGCTGAAAATGTGGTGTATGTAAAAGGTATATCGCATATTCGCTAGGTGATAACTAAAACTTAAAAAAAAGAGCTTCTGTTTTTTAACAGAAGCTTTTTGTTTTTTAATTGAAATTATGGTTTTTGATTGTCGCCAATAAAAACAATTAAGATAACACTTATTATTGCAAGACCGGCAAAAGCAAAGGCAAAAGTGGTGTTACTTGTAAAATATTCTTCAAGATATTCCTCACTTAAATCTCCTGCAATAAATTCTACAGTTTGGCCTTCATAAAGCGTGAAAATGGTTACTTGTTCGCCAACAATAGGTGCTTTGCTTTCTTTGGGTCCTGGATTGTTGGTATATACGCTTATTGGTGAATATCTTATACCGTCTACCTCAACAAAGCAAATATTATTTTCTTTTTCAATATATCCAGAGCCAATACGCTTTGCATTTGCTGGATTATCTAGTTTGCTACAACTTGTGAAGAGTGCTGAGCATAACGCAAAAATCATAAAAAATAAGAAAAACTTTTTCATAAGCTATAAGAATTTGATTACATAATTATATTGATTGTGTGGGGAATTATATTGTGATGTTTAAAAATGTAAAGATTTTTTTATATAAAAAAATAAGCCCCTGTGTAGGGGCTTGGGTTTGTAATTGGTTATTGGTTTAATGTTTCGTATATTGCATTAAAGAGTGACTGTAGCGTATCTTTGAATGCGAACCAGCAGATTATGCTTAAAACAATAAGTACAATGACCATGACATCTAGAAGCGGTACTAAAATGCAAACAATTAGCATATACAAACCCCAGACACCTAACTCTATTTTAGCAAGTAAGGTGGATAGGTCGCTATTTAGCACTTCAAAAAATTTGTCCCAAACATATGGAATTTGAAGTGTTAAAAAAACAAGAAGTCCAATGCCAGCTAAGTAGCAAATGATTTTAAAAATAGTTTTTCCCATAGTAATATATTTTTAATTTTTTGATATATCTATATTTTATTGAGCTTAATATATCATAATTTATTGATAGTTGCAATAAAAAAATACATCAAAAAAAATAAAAAGACCTCCGTTTTTATAGAGGTCTTTTTTGATGTTTTTTGCGAATTTTAGCATCATAGAAGCGCTCAATACATGTAATCATTGGATATGTTTTTTTGCTGCTGTCTATAATGTTATCGCTGTTTTTTAATAACTCTTCAACTTGAGGCTGATATTTTCCATCTATATAGAAAACTATTTTTTCTAGCTTTGTTGATGGATATATGCGATGTATGCCCCATATCGCGCAAAAAATTGCTTTGAATGTTTCTTCTACACCCATGAAATTTTTGTTTGTTGCGAGATAGGTGTTGATTTTTGTGTTAATGTAAATGCATTTGCGATTTGGACTTTGAGATAAAGTTGCTAAAATATTGAGCATATGCATCATTAGATTTCTAAAATCAACTTTGCGTGAAAAGTTTTTGAAACTGTAATAATCTTTTGATGCTGTAATTGAGGTTTCGTTGTTGTTGACCTCAACTATGCAGTCAGGATTAATTTCTGCTTTTGCATCGTAACAGATGACAATAAGCGGTTCAATTTTTCTTGCCATAATTATTATTGTATAAAAATATTTTAATTTGTTTATTTTATACCATTTAAAATTTGTTTTTTCAATTGTTTTTTTGTGAGATATTTTAGTAAAAAAGTCTTTCTTTTTATATGAAATGATGTTAATGGTTATGTATCGTAAATAAAGAAAGGATATGTTATGTCTAAGATAATTACAATGATTCCTGTAAGAATGGCATCTACTCGTTTACCTAATAAGCCTTTATTGGATATTAATGGTAAAACACTTATTCAAAGAGTGTATGAAAATGTAAAAGCATGCGTGCCGGGTGATATTGTTATTGCGGCTGGTGATCAAGTTATTGTTGATGAAGCAAAAAAGTTTGGTGCAAAGGCTATTTTGACAGATCCGAGTTTGCCAAGTGGTACAGATCGTATTTCGGCGGCCTTAAAAGAGCTTGATCCTGATGGTAGTAAATATGATATTGTGGTTAATTTTCAGGGAGATGGATTAAATGTTGATCCAAAAATTAACTTATCGTTGATTGATATGATTGAACGTACAGATTGTGATATTGCTACATGTGGTATGATTTTTAAAAATGAAAAAGATGTTGGCGATCCTAGTATGGTGAAGATTTGTATGGGATTAAGAGACGGTGAAAGAGAAGGACGTTGTTTGTATTTTACACGTGCAGAAGCTCCTTATATTCGTAATCCTGAAAAATGTGAAAATAAAGACTATTATCACCATATTGGTATTTATGTGTTTAAGGCATCTTCTTTGCAGAAAATGGTTTCGTTGCCTGTTGGCATTTTAGAACAAAGGGAAGCTTTAGAACAGCTTAGAGCTCTTGAAAATGGTATGACCATTAGAGCGTTGATTGTTGATAATATGAAGCTTGTTGACGAAGCACCTGCTGATATTAATACACCTGAAGAGTATAAAGAAGCTCTAAAATGGATTAAATAATTATTTGATAAAATAAATCCCCGCATTTGCGGGGTTTATTTTATTCTAAAGTGCTATTTTTTTCTAACCATTCTTTTAGTTCATCCATGCTATGAACCTCAGGTATCCAATTTAATTCTTCAGGCAAATCTGATGTGAATTCGCAACGATATCTAATTGGTTGAGCTCCAACGTTGATGGTGGCATATTGATTATAAATTCGGTCATCAACGAGAATAGTTTCTTCCGCTTTCAGGTTATATTCTTCAAAGCATTTTTTGAGCATATCTTCTTTGGCTGTATCATGCATGAATTTGCCATGTTGAACACATTTAATTGTTAGAAAATCGGTAACAGGAGCTAATAATTGATTGAGAAATTTTGTTTTTGTTTCTACATCAAATGTGGCAGACATTGTAAATTGACGATAGCCTCGTTCGTGAAAATATTTTAATGTTTCAATAACATTTGGGTATAATGGTCTATTCGTGAAAAAATCTGGAGAGTGACAAAAATCATAATCCATTTCAGAGCCTAGGGTTGGGTGTGTTTTTAGCTCTAGCGCACCATATTTTGGGACTATTGGTAAAATTTTGGGAAGTTCTTCCCATGTAATATTGCCAAATAGTGGTGAATATTTTGGGTGTTTAGTTAAAAAGTTGTAATATGCATAATTTAGGTTAGCAAGAACACCATCTACATCCCAAAAAATATTTTTAATTATCATTAAATTTCTCCATTATGTATACTTATGTTTTTTGTAGTATAATTAAATTTTTTTATTTTTAAACTATTTTTGTGGTAAAGATGAGTATAATCATATGACGAAATAGTGTTTTAATGATGTTTTAATATTTTTAGTATTTTATATGCTTAAGAGAAAGGTTTTAGGGATGACATTGTTTCAATTTATAGTAGGTATTGCAATTTTGAGCTTAGGCGTATTAAAGCCGATATTATTTAAACCTATAGCAGAAAAATATGTGCCCAATTTTTCATCTTTGTTTGTAAGTGCGTGGATTGTTTCGATGGTAGTTGTTACATTTCCATTTATGCATAAATGTTTTTTTGTTTCGCTTGAATTAATTAAAAATAATTATTACTCGGTACTTGCTTCTGTTTTAAAAGGGGGATTTGTTTGGGGGGCAGTGTGGTCTATGCAAATAATAAATAGAAAAAGCACTTCTTCTTCAGTGTTTTTCCCATTTATTTCTCTTAGTTTGGCTTCTTTAGTATTAAATTTATTTTTTAATGAGGGATTAAAGACCGTTCATTTAATTTCAATTATTTTATTGGGGATACTTGGTGCTATTTATTGTTTTTTTGGGGATGCTAGACGCATGAGCGTTTCTGAAAAAAAGATGTTTTTTATTGCGATGATATTTGCAGGTGGATGTTCGGTTATGGATCATATTGGTATAAGTGGTATAGGCTGGTATCCATATTTGGCAATCTCTAATATTGTTATGTTATTGTTTGTACTAAAAAAAGGTGTTTCTTGGCAAGATTTAAAAAATATTTTTATGCAAAAAGAGGTTGTTATTGCAGGAGTGTTTAATGTTTGCTATGAGGTGCTAATATTGGCAAGCATGGTGACAATTATGCCTGTTTCTTTTGTGAGCTTTTTTATGAGATTATCAGCCCCTCTTGTGATGGTTTTTTCTGCTATTAAATTTAAAGAGCAGACAATCAAAAATCAGCTTATTTTTGGATGTTTAGCAATATTGTTAGCCTTGCCGATAATGTTTATCCCTAGATGATTATAACTCTTTTACCATACGGATAAAGCTGATTCCTTTTTCTTCAAATAAATTGCTATCTTGTTTGAAACCTAGTTTTTCATAAAAACCAACAACAGAGAGCATTGCGTGCATAACTAATTTTTCGTAACCAATTTCTTTGGCAATTTTTTCTGTATGTTCTATAAGTTTACGACCGACACCTTCGCCTTGGTGTACAGGGTCGATGGCAACTTGCATAACTCTTATTTCTTCGTTGTCAACGGGAACAAGTATTAAACCACCTATTAGTTCGTCTGTAGAGCCTTCTATACATCCAATATGTAAGAATGTTGCTTCTTCTTGGCGGTATGAATTGAGAAATTTTAATCCGAGAGGCTGTAAAAGAACTTTGTAACGTAAGTCTACAAGTTCTTTATATCGAGAAGATCCGAACTCTATATCAATGAATTTAATCATAAAAGCCTCCATTTAATCACACATCAAAATATATTATTTGTTTATTAAAGCACAAAAAGTGATGATATGCAATAAGAAAATATAAAATCTGTTGCGTTATTCTAAAATATAGGTTATCAAAACTTTAAGTTAGTGATTAAAAAGAGGAAAATATAGATGTATGATTTGGAAAAAATCAGAAATTTTGCGATAATTGCGCATATTGACCATGGAAAGTCAACTATTGCAGATAGAATTATTGAAACTTGCGGTGGACTTGAGCGTCGTGAGATGACAGAGCAGGTGCTTGATTCTATGGATATAGAAAAAGAACGAGGTATTACAATTAAAGCGCAAACAGTTAGACTTAATTATAAAGCTAAAGATGGTAAAGAATATTTGCTTAATTTGATTGATACTCCAGGACACGTTGACTTTTCGTATGAGGTTTCAAGATCATTGTCTGCATGCGAGGGATCTGTTTTGGTGGTTGATGCAACCCAAGGTGTTGAAGCGCAAACACTTGCGAATGTGTATTTGGCAATAGAGAATAATCATGAGATTGTGCCTGCACTTAATAAGGTTGATTTGCCATCTGCGGATGTTGAGAAGGTTAAATCGCAAATTGAGGATGTGATTGGTATTGATGCAAGTGAGGCTGTTGAGACATCTGGTAAAACAGGACAAGGTATTGATAATTTATTGGAGGCTATTGTTAAGAATTTACCTCAACCTGTTGGAGATATTGATGCTCCGTTGAAAGCTCTTTTGATTGATAGTTGGTATGATGCTTATTTGGGTGTGATTATTTTGGTTAGAGTAAAAGATGGTACTCTAAAGAAAAAGCAGATTATTCGTATGATGAGTAACAATGCGGCTTATACGGTTGATAGAATCGGTGTATTTACGCCTAAGATGCAAGATGTTGAAGAATTATCAGCGGGAGAAGTTGGTTTTATTACTGCATCAATTAAGAGTGTTGGAGATTGCAGTGTGGGTGATACTATTACAGACAATAAGCGTCCATGTGAAGAGGCTTTATCTGGTTTTAAGCCATCTGTTCCTGTAGTATTTTGTTCTATCTTTCCGGTAGATAGTAGTCAGTATGAAGCATTAAAAGATGCTCTTGCAAAATTAAAATTAAATGATGCGAGTATTGAATATCAAAATGAAAATTCTGCAGCGTTAGGTCTTGGCTTTAGATGTGGATTTTTGGGATTGTTGCACATGGAAATTATCCAAGAAAGAATTGGGCGAGAATTTGATTTGGATATTATTACAACAGCTCCATCTGTTGCATATAAAATAAATTTAACTAAAGGCGAAACCATAATGCTACATAATCCGGCTGATATGCCTGATTTGTCAACGGTTAATAATATTGAAGAGCCAATGGTTAGGGCAACAATTATGGTGCCAGATAATTATTTAGGTGCTGTTTTGAAGCTTTGTACAGAACGAAGAGGAGTGCAGCAAGAATTAACATATGTTGGTGCTAGAGCTATGGTGGTATATCAAATTCCACTAAATGAGATAGTGTTTGATTTTTATGATAGATTAAAATCTATTACTAGTGGTTATGCTAGTTTTGACTATGAGCTTACGGACTATCAGGTTTCTGATTTGGTTAAAGTACAGATTTTGATAAATGAAGAACCTGTTGATGCGCTTGCATTTATGTGTCATAGAAGTCAGGCGGAATCTAGAGGTCGTCAGATTTGTGAAAGATTGAAAGATTTAATACCAAGGCACTTATTTAAGATACCTATTCAAGCAGCTATTGGTGGCAGGGTTGTTGCAAGAGAAACTATTTCTGCAATGAGAAAGGATGTTACTGCAAAATGTTATGGTGGTGATGTTACTCGTAAGCGTAAGCTTCTTGATAAACAGAAGAAAGGTAAACTTAGAATGCGTCAGTTTGGTAAGGTTGAAGTTCCTCAATCTGCCTTTATTGAAGCTTTGCGAATCGGTGATGATTAAGCTGAATTAAATATAAAGAGGCCTCCTTGTGGGGGCTTTTTTTGTAGGATTATATACTTTAGTTTATATTATAGAACCTTTGTATATATTCTATATTATATCTTTTAGTATTATATCTTAACTATCTATGGTTAGTTAGTTTAACGGATGTTTAGATTATTAAGAGAGGGTATAATGCTTCTTAAATCACGGACTGTTGATGTATCTGTGATAATGCCTATTTATCGTACAAAGGAAAAGTTTTTGCGTAAGGCTGTGTTAAGCGTGTTAGGGCAGTCATTAAAAAATTTTGAATTTATTATATTAAATGATAGTCCAGATGATGTTCGCCTTAGAAATATTATTGGTGAGTTTTGTGATGAGAGAATTAAATATTTTGAAAATGATGCAAATATAGGGATTGCTAAAAGTTATAATAAACTTTTGGAGCTTGCTCATGGTAGATATATTGCGCTTATGAACCATGATGATGAAATGATGGCTTGCCGTTTAGAAAAACAAGTTGATTTTTTGGAAAAGAATCCTGTTGTTGGGCTGGTTGGTTGTGGTTATAAAAAATTTGGAGAGATAAATAGGTTTAAAAATATTTATGGTCCCCAAAAGCATGAAGAAATTATGGCAATGTTTTTGTTTAAATCACCAATTCATCATCCAACGATTATGATGAGAAGTGATATAGTTAGAAAACATAATATTTGCTATGATGAAGAATTTATCAGTTTAAATGATAGAAAGTTTTGTTGGGATTTTGGAAAACATGCGGAACTTTGTAATATTGGTGAAGTTTTATATAAATATCGATTTCATCCTAATATGACTTCTAAAAAAGAGAAGCATAATATTAGAAAAGAAAAAGAGAAGTTTCATAAACTTTGGCTTGAATATTATGGGATTGGTTTAAGGGATAATGAAATAGATATTTTGGATAATTATATAACAGTTGGTAGAGCGAAGATTAACGATAAAGAAACAATAAAAAATGTTTTTTGTGTGTTGGAAAATTTAGTTAATATAAATAAATCTAAAAAGCTGATAAAAGGAGAAATATTTGCTGAGGTTTGCGCAAAATATGCAAGAAAAAGGTGTATGAATGCAATTTTGGTAGGCTTTATTAATGTTAAAGATATTATAGAATCATCTTTTTTGCCAATTAAGAATAAGTCGCAAATATTGTTGTGTAATAGTGTTTTTGGGTGGAGAAAATAGTATTATGAAAAGGTTGGCTGTTCATCTCCATTTGTATTATATTGAGCAATTAGAAGAAATATTAAAAAAGCTTAGAAATTTGCGAGGTGTTGAATATGATTTGTTTATAACAATGGTTATAGATGATGAAGATATACGTAAACGTGTTTTAGATGTTTATCCTTTGGCTAAAATATGGGTTGTTGAAAATCGTGGATACGATGTTGGTCCATTTATAGATTTTTTGCATAAAATAAATTTGGATGAATATGTATATGTTTTAAAGCTACATACAAAAGGAAAAAAAAATAGCAATTATACTTTTATTAAAAATAGAAGATTAGACAATTCCCTTTGGGGGAAGATTATGTGGGATAGTCTTTTAAAATCACAGAATAGAATCGAGGAAAATTTAAAAATATTAGATGAGCAAGAGGGTGTTGGGATGCTTGGTTCGGCGTATTGTTTTAGTGATGAAAAAAGGCATTATTGGCATATGATAGATGATATAAATATTGCTTTGAAGAAAATAGGATTTGATAAAATAGATAGCTTGAGTTTTATAGCTGGATGTATGTTTTTGTGTCGTGCTAAATTATTAAAGCCATTACTAGTTTATTCGTTAAATGATTTTGAAAAGACTAATGGAAAAATAAAAGATGAAACTTTAGCGCACGTCTTGGAACGTTTGTTTGGAGTGATTGTTAAGCTACAAGGATATAATATTTTTCAGATAAATAGCGGTGTTTATTTTTTATCATTTTTAAAAATTGTTCTGATGCGATTTTTTATTCAAAAAAAGAGAACTAAATCAGGTAAGACCATAATTAAGGTGTGTAAAATACCAGTTTATATTAAACAAATGGAGGTATGATATGAAATTGTATGCATTAAAAATGCTTAGATTTTTTCATTTAATAAATAAAAATAAATATAATATAAAACGTCAAATTGAAGTGATAAAAAAAACATCACTATTTGATGAAAGGTGGTATTTGGAAAAGAATCCTGATGTTAAAAATATAAAAGGTGGAGCTCTTAAACATTATGTTATAAATGGGTGGAAAGAGGGAAGGAATCCTAGTAATGAATTTGATAGTGGTGAATATCTTAAAAGTTTTCCTCAATTGAAAGAAATGAATGTTTGTCCATTGTTTCATTATATTAAAAAAAATAAGAGAAATAATTATGAAATATCTGAGCTGGCAGAACATTTGTTTAATGTCTGTGAAACAAAAGAAAAATTTGTTAAAAAAGATGAAAGTGGTTTGAATGAAAATGATTTAACTAAATTGATAGCTTTTTATCTTCCTCAATTTCATTTATTTGAAGAAAATGAGAGTTGGCACGGAAGAGGTTTTACAGAATGGACTAATGTTACTAAAGCTTTGCCTCATTTTGTGGGACATTATCAACCTCAACTTCCAATAGATGTGGGTTTTTATGATCTAGAAAATATTAATGTAATGAAGAGGCAGGTAGAACTTGCAAAGCTTTATGGGATATTTGGTTTTTGTTTTCATTATTATTGGTTTTCTGGTAAAAAATTAATGGAAAAACCAATATATAATTGGCTTAAAAATAAAGATATTGATTTCCCTTTTTGTATTTGCTGGGCTAATGAAAATTGGTCTAAGTTATGGGATGGTGGTGATAAAGAAGTTTTAATGAAACAAGAATTAAAAAATGGAGATGATGAAAAATTTGCTGAAGATATTATTCCATTTTTTAAAGATAAAAGGTATATTCGAATAAATGGGGCGCCGGTACTAATTGTATATAGAGCTAATTTATTTAGTAATGAGAAATTTTGCGCTTTTGTAAATAAGTTGAAAGAAGTTTGTAAAAGAAATGGTATTGAGGATGTTTATGTTTGTTTGACTAATTCTTTTTCTTTTAATGAGAATCCAAAAAACTGGAACGCAAATGCTATTGTTGAATTTCCTCCGCACATGATTATAGCACCTGCTGTTAATAAAAAAATGGTGTTTAAGGAAAGTCGTTTAAATGTTTATGATTTTGGTTATTATATTAGAGAAAATAAACATATTTATAAAACGAATTTTACCTTGTATAAAACGGTATTTCCTGGATGGGATAACACTGCAAGAAAAGGATTTAGTGGTGGATCTGTTTTTGATGGGTGTACGCCTAAGGTGTATCAAAAGTGGTTAGAAGATTGTATTATATATACGCAAAAAGAACATAAAGTTGATGAGCAATTTGTATTTATTAATGCATGGAATGAGTGGGCAGAAGGTGCACATTTAGAGCCTGATAGATATTATGGGTATGCATATTTGGATGCAACTAAAAAAGCTTTATCTAATACAAGGCGAATAAAGATGTTTAATAAGGTATCATAATTGAGTTATTCTACTTCGAATCGACGAATTGTATTAACTTTTTTTAGGGTTTCTTCTTGTTCTAGGTTCATAGGTAATTTTTTATGTTTATACAATGTGCGTAGTTCAAGAGCGTATAAATTATATAATTGTTTAAATTTGGGTAATTTGGGATTTGGATGAGGAATTGAACGCAATAAATCAATAATGTCTTCTGTTTTATATCTTTCTATAGGAGATATTTTATCTTCGTTATCATCTTGTTCTTCTGTTTTGTTTAGTTCTGCTTTTTTCACTAGAGCTTTGGTGTCTATATTTTCTTCTAGTTGATATTTGTTTTGTGGTTTAAGTGTGTTGTTATTTTTTTGAGGCGTTGTTTCTAGTTTGTTTATAACAACAGGCAGAGTCTTTTTTATTTTTTTTAGTGATGCAGTTGTTGGTGTGGATGCTTTTGAAGATGTGTTGTGGATCTCGTCTATTTTTTTTGAAGTAGATTTTTGTGGTTTTTTAGGGAACTTTAATTCTTTAATTGACGTATTTTCTTGAAAGGCATTGTTAGGTATAAAAAAAGCATATTTAACCTCCATTTCTTTTGCAAATAGAGAATTATATGTAAAAAAACTAGACAACAAACATAAAAGGATATACATATATTTCATAATTAAAGCCCCATTTTGTATTATATTGTAGGTAGTGTATATGAAAAAAGTTTTTTTTGCATTAATATTTAGCGGATGTTTGGTAAATATATGTAGTGCTAATGATGATTTGAAGAGATATAAAGATGAATGTTTAGGCGTTATGGATAAACCAGAAGTTGTTGTGAAGTATTCGCTTGGGCGTCTTAAGTATGATTTTGAAAAAAATAGAGAATTTATAAATAAAGAGCGTAAAAAAAGCGAAATATATGTTGGGAATAAATATGGGGAAGATGTAGATGTTGATGGATTGACATCTGTTCGTCGTGGTTTTGAAGTAAAGCTTGATACTAAGCAGATTGTTGTAAGTAAAGGATATAAGTGTATTGTTCCTGAAAAAATAGAAGTATTTTTAGGCTATTTTAACCCTAAAATATATATTGCTAATGATTTGCCAAAGGATTCGTGTAGATATAATCTTGCTTTAAGGCATGAAAATACACATATGCAAATATATGTAGAAGCATTATTATACTATATGCCAGAATTAAAAGTTTTAACGCATAAGGCTGTAGAGGATGTTGGGGTTAGGATTGTTGAGCCAAAAGCTAATATACAACATGACGCTGAAGGGCTTTATGCTGATTATATTGCTTATTTAAATGTTGGGGTAAGTAAATGGCAAAAATCGATGATGAAGCAACAGAAAAAATTAGATAGTATAAAAAACTATATAATAGAATCTAGAATCTGTAGCGAAATTGATGGAATAGAATAAAAAAGGGAGCAAGTGCTCCCTTTTTTTTAGCAATTATAATCGTTTTTTAATCCTAAAATGGTTTCTTCAATTCCTTTATATGCCGAATCGATAAACTTCATATCTTTAGCAGAGTTATTTTTATAGTAGACTCTAATTGTTGTCATGCCTAGTTCTTTAGCATATTGTAGATTCGAGTAACTATCATCTATAAAAATACAGTCTTTGGGTGATTTTTGTATTTTATCGCAAACTTTTTGATAAACATCTGAATTTTCATTTTTTTTGTATGTGTCGAAATCTTCAACAGAGTAAAATCTATCTTTAAAAAAATCATATAATCCAATGTGTTTTAGAATTTTTTCGCAAATATCTTTAGATGAAGTAGAAAAAATATATTGAGGGTGTTTTAATTCTTTTAGTTTTTCTAGCAATCCTTTGTATGGTGTTATCATAGAGATGTGCTTTGCTTTGTATTTATGGTAAGCAATATATAAGTCTTTGTGTGATAAACCATATTCTCTTGCAAAGTGTTCAACACCGTCACGATATATAGAATAAGACTCCTTAACTAAATCTGTTGCGGTTTGAAAGTCTAAAGGTAATTTGAATTCGTTAATTGCAGCCTCAGCGGTTGCTTCGTTTAATTTATTCTTGTATTCATCTGTTTCGAAATACAGAGTGTTATCTAAATCCCAAATAATGGCTTTTTCCACCGTTATATCTCCAATAAAGTTTAATTTTCTGTCGGTTATATTATAGATAAAAGATGACAAGGTCAACCTTTATATTTTTTTTTGTAAAAGGGGGTGAAAAATATGATAAAAAATTGTTAGTAACATGTTTAAATATATTGGATGGCTGGTTGTGGACGTTTTAAAAAAAAAAAATCGTTTTATTATTAGTATGATATGTGAAAATTAAAAAAAATAGGCTTCAGATACTTGTATAAAAGAGTCTTTTTTTACATTATGTAAATAGCTTTGAGAAATGAGCTTTGAGAGTCTGTTATACAATATCTTGTGTTTTTAACTTAATTTTAACACTATATATAGTAGAACGTCGCTCAGAATACTTAAATCGAAATTTTTTAAAACTAAAAGAAGGGAAGAACAAAAAATGGCAAATAACGAGTTTCAAGTGTCATCAGAAAAAAAATATAAGATGCCGTTTAAAAGCGTAACAAAAAGAGATGGAACGTTAGCTGAATTTGATAGTGAAAAAATATATAATGCCATTTTGCGCGCAGGTGAAAATACCTCTGAATTTGGGGCTGATGATGCATGGTTATTAAGTGCTCAAGTTATGAAAATTTTAGCTCATAAATTTGACGAAACACTTCCTTCTATTGAAGATATTCAAGATATTGTTGAAGAAGTGCTGATCTCTGCTAACTATTTTAAGACAGCAAAAGCTTATATTTTATATCGTGAAAAAAGAAATAGATTTCGTGGCGATGGTAAAACAGTTGTTGATGTTGAGAGCTCTGTTAACGAATATTTGGAAAACCTTGACTGGCGTATTAAAGAAAATGCAAATCAAGGGTATTCTAACGGTGGTTTAATTTTGAATGTAGCTGGTAAAGTTACTGCTAACTATTGGTTATCACATGTTTATCCTCATGAAGTTGGTGAAGCTCATAGAAATGGTGATATTCATATTCATGACTTGAGTATGCTTGCAGCTTATTGTGCTGGTTGGTCTTTGAAGAATTTGTTGAGAGAAGGCTTTAATGGGGTTCCAGGAAAGGTTGAAGCAGGTGCTCCTAAACACTTGAGTTCTGCAGTTGGTCAAATGGTTAACTTTATGGGAACTCTTCAAAATGAATGGGCTGGCGCTCAAGCTTTCTCTTCTGTTGATACATATCTTGCTCCTTATGTAAGAAAAGATAAACTTTCTTATGAGCAAGTTGAACAAAGTATGCAAGAGCTTATTTATAACTTGAATGTTCCTTCTCGTTGGGGGTCTCAGACACCATTTACAAACTTTACTTTTGACTGGGTATGTCCAGAAGATTTAAGAGATCAAAAACCTTATATTGGTGGTGTTGAACAAGACTTTACCTATGGTGATTTGGGTGAAGAAATGGCTATGATTAATAAAGCTTATATCAATGTTATGATGAGAGGCGATATTATGGGACGTCCATTTACATTCCCAATTCCTACATATAATATGACATGGGATTTTCCTTGGGAAGATGAAAACACTGAGTTGTTGTTTGAAATGACAGCTAAATATGGTTTACCTTATTTCCAAAACTTCCTTAATTCATCTTTGAAACCAGGACACATTCGTTCTATGTGCTGTCGTTTACAACTTGACTTAAGAGAACTGCTTGCTCGTGGTAATGGCTTGTTTGGATCTGCTGAACAAACAGGTAGTGTCGGTGTGGTAACAATTAACTGTGCTAGACTAGGTTATATCTATAAAGGTAATGAGCAAGCTTTGTATCAACGTGTTGAAGAATTAATGGGAATCGCTAGAACATCTTTGGAAATTAAGAGAAAAGTTATTCAACGTTTAATAGATGATGGTTTGTTCCCATTTACAAAGAGATATTTGGGTACTTTAAGAAACCATTTTTCTACCATTGGTGTTAATGGTATGAATGAAATGATTAGAAACTTTACTAATGATGAGCATGATATTACAGATGCTTGGGGGCAAGATTTTGCAGAGAGATTTTTGAATTTTGTTCGTGATAGATTGGTGAAGATTCAAGAAGAAACAGGGCATATGTATAATTTGGAAGCAACACCTGCTGAAGGTGCAGCTACAAGATTTGCAAGAGAAGATAAAAAGCGTTTTGTTGGAATTATTCAAGCGGGTACTCCAGATGCTCCATTCTATACAAACTCTTCTCAGTTGCCTGTTGGGTTTACAGATGATCCGTTTGAGGCATTAGATTTGCAAGCTAAATTGCAATCTAAATATACAGGTGGAACAGTGTTACACTTGTTTATGAATCAACGAATTTCTTCTGCTAAAGTTTGTCGTGATTTTGTGAAGAAAGTTTTGGCTAATTATCGTCTTCCATATATTACGATTACACCGACATTCTCTGTTTGTCCTAAACATGGATATATTGCCGGTGAGCATGAATTCTGTCCTATTTGTGATAAAGAGAAGAAGGCAGATAAGGTAAAAAAGCTTGCAAATATGCAAAAAGTAGTGTAAAATAGTTCTGTTATGAAAGGGAGAAAAATGAATAACGTAGTTAATATTGAGGATGTGATTCTAGATAATTCTGAGAGACAACGTTGTGAGGTTTATAGTAGGGTTATGGGATATATTCGCCCAACTACTGAATACAATGTTGGTAAGCTAGGTGAATTTAAATCTAGACGTTGTTTCTGTGAAGAAAAAGCTGTTGATGGCTGTGATGTTCGTGAATGTATTTGCAGCGAAGCATTGTCTATGGCGGCTGAATAACTAAGGTTATTAATTTAGGATATTATCCTAAATGGAAGGGAATATAAAAATCGGCGGTATTGAAAAATTCAGTATCGTCGATTTTCCGAATCGGATGTCTGCTGTTGTTTTTATGCAGGGGTGTCCATGGCGATGTCCATTTTGCCATAATTCTCATTTGCAAGATGCAAATATAAATACAGATATTGTTTGGTATAAGTTTATTGATTTTTTGAAAACTAGAAAAGGGATTCTAGATGCAGTAGTTTTTTCTGGTGGTGAGCCATTGGTACAGAAAACTTTGAAAAGAGCAATGCTTGATATTAAAGACTTGGGTTTTCAAGTCGGACTCCATACAGGAGGGTATTTTCCTGAGCATTTTAAAGATGTTATAAATATTGTTGATTGGGTTGGTTTTGATGTAAAAGCACCGCTTGAAGAAGATAGATATAAAGAAATAACAGGCGGTATTGCTGATGTTCAAAAGGTAAGAGATAGCCTTAATATTTTGGTGGAATCCGGTAAGAGTTTTGAATGTAGAACAACTTGTGATCCTAGATTTTTATCTATTGATGATATTTATACTATTGCTAATAAATTAAAAGAGCTTGGAGTTAAAGAATTTTATTTGCAAAAATATAGAAAAGTAGAAAGTGATGTAGATGCAAGTGAAGAAAGAAGTTTGGCTTTAGTTGAAAATGAAGAATTAAATCAATTTTTAAAAAATAGTTTTGAGATTTTTGATGTTAGGAAATAAAAAACCCGCTTAATAGCGGGTTATTTCGTTAAGAGAGTTGATGCAAATTTCTTTTACATCGTTTAGTTCGTCTAGAATGCCTGTGAAACCGCCAATATGAATAAACTTTCCATTTACACCTCGTTTTTTAAGTTCATTGGCGTTTAGTCCCCTAATGTCTTTGCATATTAATTGTCCATTCATTCCGAGGAAGCACCATCCACCAGATGGATGTGGTGAAATTACGAATTTCCAATCTGGATGAAGCTCTGGTAGAATGTAGATCGAACGGTTTAGAATGATAATTCTGTCGTCTGCAAGTTTTTCAATAATCATTGTTTGAAGCTCTTTTTCGCCTTGTAAGATGCCTTGGATTATCTTTATACTTCTTTCAAAAATTACTTCAGCAACAACGAGGGCATCTTCAAATGCGTTATCAACAGAGATATCTTCTCCATATGCTGGTAGAAATGTGTGAACGAAATAGCCTAATGAACCATAATACTCATGCAATCTGCCAGTATTATCTTGGTGCTCAATGCCTAGAATGTATTTTCTTTTGTATATTTGAAGAAAATCTTCATTCATACACCACTTGCATAAAAGACCAAAAGCAGAGTGTTTTATGCCTTCTGGCTGCATGAGTTTGTGATCTTTTTGGTGATGGTCAAAATCTAAAGTTTTTTCAGAGTATTTTCCACCAACATCAACACGCATGTCTGCTTTTTTTAGGACATCTTCTTCACGTGTTCTGATTACAGTTAATTTGAAATTACAAATTTTTGATAATGCTTTTAGTAAAGCTATACTAAAAACATCGTCTGCATGAAAGTTGTAATTGTGGATAGCAACTGTTAGTTCAGAGTAACGTGACATTCTTTCTAGCACGCTAGGTTTAAAAATAGTTTTCATAATGTTTATTATTTTTTTATTATATTATTCATAAAAATATTTTGTTGATTGTAAA
This sequence comes from Alphaproteobacteria bacterium, assembly GCA_045633945.1. Taxonomy (GTDB): domain Bacteria; phylum Pseudomonadota; class Alphaproteobacteria; order RF32; family CAG-239; genus CAG-267. Next base: position 12,988 of record JAZQZH010000008.1, on the reverse strand, counting down.
ATACTTTATTTTGTTTATTTTGTCAAATATTTTGTTTTTGATTTTGCGTACTCTCTTAACTTGACAATAAAATTAAATCAGGTTAGATTTTTTGTTAGATTTTTTAGAGGATTTTATAGATGAAAAATGTTATTTTAACTGGAGATAGACCAACTGGTAAGTTGCATTTAGGACATTATGTTGGTTCGCTTAAGCGTCGTGTTATATTACAAAATAGTGGAAACTTCGATGATATTTTTATAATGATTGCAGATGCGCAAGCATTAACAGATAATGCGGATGATATAAATAAAGTTAGAAATAATATATCAGAGGTGGCTCTTGATTATTTGGCTTGTGGCTTGGATCCTTTAAAATCAACTATTTTTATTCAGTCTTTAATTCCAGAATTATGCGAGCTTACTTTTTATTATATGAATTTAGTTACTGTTGCGAGATTGCAAAGAAATCCAACGGTTAAAAATGAAATTCAATTACGAGGCTTTAAACAAAGTATTCCAACAGGATTTTTTACATATCCAATTAGTCAAGCTGCAGATATTACAGCATTTAAGGCTAATGTAGTTCCTGTTGGTGAAGACCAGTTGCCTATGATTGAGCAAACAAGAGAAATAGTAAGATCTTTTAATAATTTATATAAAGAAGTGCTTGTTGAACCAGAAGCAGTGTTGCCTGATAATGAACTTTGCGCACGTCTTCCTGGTCTTGATGGTGCAAATAAGATGAGTAAATCTTTAGGAAACTGTATATTTTTATCAGATAGTGAAAAGGATGTTAAGAAAAAAGTTCAAAGCATGTTTACCGATCCTCTTCATTTAAGAGTTGAAGACCCTGGTCACTTGGAAGGTAATGCAGTGTTTACATATTTGGATGCTTTTTGTAATGATGAGCATTTTAGCGAATTTTTACCTGCATATCAAAATTTGGACGAGCTTAAAGCTCATTATTGCAGAGGTGGTTTGGGTGATGGTTCTGTTAAGAAGTTTTTAAATGAGATTATGCAGGCAGAACTTCGTCCAATTAGAGAAAAACGTGAAGAGTTTGCAAAAGACTTGGGTGAAGTATTTAATATGCTTTATAAGGGAAGTCAAAAGGCAAGGGAAGTTGCAAATGTTACTCTTGATGAAGTTAAAAGTGCAATGGGTATAAATTATTTTAAGGATAATTTGCTTTTGAAATAGGTGTTTCATTATGGTTGAGGAATTTGAAATTGTAGAGTTTTCTCCTATATTGATAATGGAGTTTATAAGGCAAGTAACTGCAGGTAGGGTTTTAGCTAGTGAGAATCCTGATTTGGAAGTTAAGTTTAAGATTAAAAAATCATATTATGATGAAATGATGGCTTATCCTTTGCAGGTTCAGTTTATCAATCTTGTTGCTAAATATAATGAAAATGATGAGATTTTGATTGTTGGAGTAACTGAAGGATTAATTAGTCATTTTAAAGAGTTTAAGTCTCTTGGGGAGATTTCATCTAGGTATGAAGAGCAATATAAAGATAGGTATAAAGCTTTTGTTGAGGTTTTAGACTAATATGGTTGAGACTTTTTGTTTTGATAGTTCTTGCAAGGGGATATCTTTGTTGGTTTTAGGTGCTGTTCATGGTAATGAAACAGCTGGTAAAATTGCGATAAATCGATTAATAAGTGATATTAATCAAAAGAAAATTATTCTTAAAAAAGGTCGACTTGTATTGATTCCAGTGTGCAACCCTTTAGCAAATAAAAATGATGTAAGGCAAGTAGAAGAGAATCTAAATAGAGTAATGAAAATTCATGATACACCGCAGACATATGAACAGAATCTAGCAAATGAGATTTGTCCATGGATTAAAAAATGTGATGTATTGTTGGATTTGCACTCTACTCATTGTGTTGATGATGTTGCCTTTGCTTTTTGTGATTATCCCAAAGAACATAACCTAAAACTAATTGATGTTTTAGATGTTGATTATGTTTTGGAGGGATGGCCTGAGATTTATGCTAATCAATCTGAAATTGATGATTTTTCTACTGAAAAAACAGCAAATGATTATGGTAAAAGTGCAACAACATTGGAATGTGGTTATCATAAAGGTGAAAAAGCAGGAGAAATAGCTTATAAAGCAATACTAAATGCACTTCTCTGTTTTGATATGGTGGATGGAGATAAACCTAAAATCCGTACAAAGACACATATTATGATGAAAAGTTTTGTGATAAAAGAAAATGAAGGTTCATTTGTTAAAAATTTTAAACACCTTGATAGAGTATGCAAAGGTGATGTTATTGCAATTTATGAGAATGGAGAAAACTTGGTTGCGCCAGATGATGGATATATTCTTTTACCAAATCACGATGCTAAAATTGGAGCAGAGTGGTTTTATTTTGGGGTAAATAAATTATAAATCTGCAACATTTTGATAATGTGTAGGTTTGTTTTTTGTAAAAAACTTTCTTTTGCAGATATAGTTCTTTTTCCAAATAAGGCTTTTTGTTTCTTTATCTAGTGTTATTCCCTGATAGCCTTTATTAATTAGGTGTTTCATCTTATTAAAAAGGGCTGGAATTTTTTGATGAATATTATTTCCTAAATATAGGCTATATGTTTGGTTGTAGTCTAAAATTTGCTGAAATGAGTTTGTAGAGTTTATATTTTTTTCTAGATATATTACTTTTACGCCATCTGTTGGATCGTTATCTACTTTTGTTATGTTCATACCATGGTGTAGTGCGTTTATCCAACTTGCGGGATTATCAATGGCAATTTGGATAATTGATGTAGTTCTGTCTTTATCTATAGCATTTTCTTCTATATATTCTAGCATTTTTTTCATTAAACTAGATCCTCTATATTCTGGATCTACAAGAATTGCTTTGTAGATAACAAGATTATTATTTGGAATATCTTGTTTGTATTCAGGCATATCTCTTGTTTCTCCATTTTTAGGTAGGCTGTAAATTATTTGCGCAATTAGAATATCATCGTCAAACACGCCAATCATGTGTGAGTTTTTACCGTTTAATGATTTCATATAATCATTTTCAGTTCTATGGAGAATAAAATGTTGTTCATCTTTAGATAGATTTGCAATAATTCTATCTTGTAAAGACATTACGTCTGTTAAATTGCTTCCATTAAGTTTTTTTAGGGTTAAATGTTTTTTACTCATATTTATAGACCTTATATTAAGATTAAAAAAAAGATTTGAGTAATACTCAAACCTTGCGACTGTTTATCATGGGTAGAATGATAAATCATCGTCGCATATAAGGTCTTCTTAAGCGAAGAAATGTATGTTTGTTTAAAACTGTCATTTTGCTCTTCTTTTATTAATCTTGGGGTTTTATAGCATGGTGACAGTTTTTTGTCAATATTTTTTTGAGATAAAAAAAGAGAAGGTTTTTAAGCCTTCTCTTTTAATGGATTACATTTGCATTTTTGCAAGTTCTTGTGAGATGTTTTGACGGGCGCGCTCTTCGTACAATTTGTATAATACGTCGGTGTAGAATATGCGCTTGCGTGCAAGCATGCTCTTGAAGAACTCAATGCGCTTTTCATTGAACACATTTGCTGGGATATTGCTGTTTTCGCGGCGGATACCGTCGCAATATACCTTGTTCCAACTGTGATCGCTGAATGTACCTAGGATTGATAAGTCTAGATCAGCGATGAGCTTCTCTTCGAGAGAGGCATGGTCTGGTAGCTCTGTGTGCTTAGTAGCTATAATGAGCTTTTTGACATCTGGGTCGTTTAGCTCCTGCGAGTTGCTGCGAAGTATTGAAACTAGCTTATCATATGAAGCCTCCTCGTTGTTTTCAGAGTTGTTGTCAATAACAAGGTCGTGTCCAATGATGGCTAGCAATAAGCTTCTTGATGGAATATAGCCTGTTTGATATTTGTATATGTTTAGCATGTTAAACATATGTCCAAGGTGTGTCATGTTGTGATAACAACGCTTGGTGTAGATATCAACAATGCTCTCCCATGCAGTAAAATGGTTAATAGGCCACTTACACTTTGCGCAAGAATTTGCAGCAAGATAATATGCCACCATGTGTTGGTGGATATTGTGAGGAACCAACTTAGAAGCCTCGATATACTCCCCCATTGAGTATAAAGCTCTTACTCTGGTAGATGATATGCTACCAAGAAACTCATCGTGTGAGTAGATGAAAGCTGTTTCTAGTTTGAAGCCTCGAATTTTGGCGAGACGCTTGTTAGAGTGTGCCAAAAGATGCTCCTTTTCATCTTCTACCTGCTCTGCACGGATGCCGCGGATAAGAAAGCTCACATTGAGACGTTGGGCAATATCAGCCGTTACACCACTGTCGGCGATAACTTTGATCTTGTCGCGATATGGGTGGTCTTTTAGAGCCTCTTCAATCATACAGCGACGCTCTTCGGGGGTGAATGGAGTGTCCTTCTCTTCATTGTCACCTACACAAATATAGAGTTTTTCTAGTTCTGTGCCGGCACCATAATTGTAGCGCAATGCTCGATTAACTACGTCGTTGTGTCCATGCGTGTATGGGCAGAACGATCCCATGTAAAGTACGTTCATAAGTAAAATAATTTAAAGATTTATAATAATTTATTTGTCTGATTTTTGTATATAACTAAATAATTATTTTGTCAAGAGTTAATCTTTTGTGAGAGTGAGGCTATATATTGAATACGCTCCACCTTTCAATTGTTTTGGTCAATTTCAATAATGAATCCTTCTAGTTGATTACCTTGAGGCGTGTTGGGTGTTGCATTTGTTGGGATGCTGTGCATTCCTCTATGCATTTTTTGGGGTTTAATGTGATGTTTTTTTGCAAAATATGGATAATTGTAGTAGTAATCTGAATATCTGCATCTCCCACAATTTCCAACCATTATCCCAGACATAAATGTTAGGATTAAAATAACAAGTATCATGAAAATTTTTTTGCATTGACAACAATCATTATAATTGCATTGATTGTTTTGAATTTCTTTATTTGAATCGTTAAAGCCCATTTTTTCCTCCATTATGTTGTATTTACAAAATACCCTTAATTTTTAAGGTGAGCTTTATATAATCACGATGTTAGTTTTTGCAATGGAGAAAAAAATATTTGAAAAAATAAATTAGAATTATAAAATGATTATAACGAATAGGGAGATTTTGATTTGGGTAAATATTTTGATTTTTTATTAGAACTAATAAAGTGGCCGTTTGCAATATTTGCGGTAGTATCTATTCCTGCATTAGTTTCTGCTTTGGATTATTTTCAAATATTAAATACTAATTTTTTTGTATTTTTGGTTGGTAGTTTTGTTTATTTGGTGTTAAAAATTATGGCATCTGCAAGATCAAATACCTCAATGCAGATTTTGGCGCATGAATTTACGCATATATTTTTTGCACTTATTACTTTTCATAAAGTTGTACATATACATCTTAATATGGATAATAGCGGTGGCTCAATGGGATTTAAAGGAAAAGGAAATTGGTTAATTACAACATCTCCTTATTATTTTCCATTATTTATGTTTTTTATGATGATAGGGGTTACTATATTTTCTGATAGGTTGCCAGAGGGATATTGGATTAATGGAATATTTGGATACTTTTTTGCATATCATTTAGAAAGTATGATTGTGCAAATTCATGGAGAGCAGCCTGACTTTAAAGAAGCTGGATTTTTATTTTGCACACTTGTTATCCCTCCAATGAATTTATTTTTCTGTTCGACAATACTTGCTTTTAATAATGGTGGATGGATAAATGTTAAAAAATATGTATCTATTGTGTATCAACTTTTTGTTAAAGATGTTGCATTTGCTTTAGATTATATTACCAACTTATAGAGCAAGAATTAGCAGAAGATACTACTTCAACATTTATACCTAAAGGCAATATGTGTCTTGAAGGGATATGGCCGTATTGAAAATCTTTGATGACAGGAATTTTAAAATCTGCAACAAAATCATTTATGCAATCTTCGATGGAACCATCGTCAGGGTCTGCAATTGAGCAATTAGTAAATTGACCTAAAATGATTCCTTTTAGTTTATTGAAGTTTTTTTGTTGTTTTAGTTGATTTAACATTAGGTCGATTTTATAGGTTTTTTCTCCTATATCTTCTAAAAGTAGTATTTTATCTGTAAAATCTGGTTGATATTTGGTGCCACATAAGTAGATGAAAGTGCTTAGACATCCTCCAATGATTTTGCCATTTGCTTTTCCTTTTAAAAGAGATGTTCCTGAAATTATTTTGTGTTTATCTTTAAATAGTGCGTTTTCCAAAGATGCGGCGGTTAGCTTGTCTATATTTTCGTCTTTAAAATCGTAGAGAGGAAGGAAGCCGGTAAATGATGGGGTTTGGGTTTTGGTAAAAATAGCGTTTTGGATAGAGGTTGAATCGCTTAATCCAATAATTGGTTTGGGATTAGATTTTATGATATTATAGTTTATTAAATCTAAAATTCTTGTTGAACCAGCTCCACCTCTAATACAAACTAAAGCTTTGATATCTTTGTTTTTGAACATATTATTTATTGTTGTGGCTCTTATTTTATCTGTTCCAGCCATATAGCGATATTCTTTATTTATATTTTCGGCCAAAATAACTTCTAGTCCTAGATTTTCAAAATATGATATAGCTTTTGATAGGTCTTTGTTTTTTTGACCTGAAGATGGTGCGATAAAACCTATTTTATCTCCTTTGTGTAGTATTGACATTATATATTCTCCAAAATGTTGAACCCCATGGTGGTTATACTGTTATCTCTTGCTCCCATTAGAATTATGCGATCATTTGGAGATATAATAGATAAAATATGTTTGTTTATTGTATCTCTTTTTTCAAAGAAGAATGCATTAATATTTAACGTTTTTGCATATTCAACAAGGTCTTTGGAAGAAATGTCTCTTTTTACTGTTCCTCCTGCAAAAAATATTTCAGGAATAAGCAAAATATCTTGTTTATCAAAATTTTTTGCAAAACTATTTATAATTTCTTTTCCCATCATGCGCATAGGGGCAAAGCCATGTGGTTGAAACATAACAATTAATCTTCCTTGATAGCTTTTTAGGGCTGAAAGGGAGGCGTTTATTTTGTCTGGATTGTGAGCAAAATCATCAATTACTGTTATATTGTTTTTTTGCCCAAGTACTTCTAAACGTCTTTTGGTTCCAAGAAAAGTTTCTAGTATTTTGCATGATGCATGTGGCTCTATACCTATCAAATAGCAACAAGCAACAGCACACATTGCATTTGCTACATTAAATTTTCCAATAAGGTTTAATTTGTATTCTTTATTATCGTATGTATATAAAGTTCCCTCAGGAATAGCTTTTATGTTTGTTGCAAAAAAAGTTGCATTATGGTTGGTCACTGCAAATGAAATGCTATTGGAGTGAGCGTTTTTTAGTATGTGTGAATTTGGGCAATCTGCATTATATATTATACCTTTTTTAGCTCTATTGGCAAAGTTTGCAAATAAGGTTTGTAATTCTTCAATGCTTTTGTGATCGAGAGTGATATTATTTATTATAGAGATATATGGTGTGTATTTTTCTATTGAGCCGTCGCTTTCGTCTGCTTCGATAACGCAATAGTCTCCATTGTTTAGGATTACATTTGGAATTCCTTTTTCTTGCTCATAGTTTTTTAATAATGCTCCATTTATTACAAGAGGTTTCTTTTTAGCTTTATCGAGAATGTAGCCAATCATGGCGGTGACGGTTGATTTTCCACTTGTTCCTCCAACAGCAATATTATATGGATGCGAAGAAAAAATTTCTTCTAATAAATCGGAGCGATGTTTTATAGGAATATTTAGTTCTTTGGCGCGATTTATATCTGGCACAGTATCTTCAACGGCAGTTGATGCGTATAATACAGATACTGTTTCATCAATCATTGAGCCATCTTGAGGATATATTTCTATTCCGATATCGAGAAGAGCTTGTTTGTTTTTTAAGTCTTTATTTTGATCAAAACTTCTGTCTGTGCCGCAGATGTGATTGTTTTTATATTTTAAAACTTGAGCTAGAGCACTCATTCCACTTCCGCCAATTGCGCAAAAACCTATTTTTTTCATCGTTTTAATATCCTTATATGTTTTTTATATAGTGACTATAGAGTAAAATAGTTAATTTTTTTAAAAAAAATACTTGAAACAGTGTTCTTATGTTGTATAGTTAAAAAAAATAAATAAGGGGCGAGTTATGGCTAAAACAAAAGATGAAATTAGAGTTGATTTAATTGTTAAGGCTCGTGAGATACTTAAAGATAAAGGTATTGAGTATTTGACAGCTAGAAAGCTATCTGATTATTCAGGATATTCTGTTGGTACTATCTATAATCAATTTAAAAGTATGGATAATTTGGTTATGTGGGAAAATTGTTTAACCCTTGATGAATTGGCAGAATATTTGAAAACAGCAGAAAAAACATCTGATGCATATAGAAATCTTAATAGAATAATAGATAAATTTGTTGACTTTGTCTTAGAAAATAAGAGTTTGTGGTTTGTGCTTTATAACTTTCATTTTAAGGGAGTTAGGGATAAGTTTGCTGCATTTTATCTTAGAAGAATTATAAAAATTGTACAGCTTCTTGAAGGAAATGTTTCTAAGTTATTTAATAAAGTATCTGGAAAAGAACGTAAAGTTTCAGTTGAGGTTTTGTTTATTACATTGTTTGCGCTTAGTTCTTTATTAACTACAGAAAGAGAATTTGCAAGATTAGAGAAAAAATATGTTGTTGGCGTGTTGTTCAATACATATTTGGGTGGAATGTCTCTGTTAAGTAAAAGATAGAATTATTGTAGAGCGGCTATGATTTGTTTGGTGATTTCTTTTGCGTCACCTAAAAGCATTAGGGTGTTATCTTTGTAAAATAGGGGGTTATCTATTCCGGCGTAGCCTGAAGATAGGGATCGTTTTACAAAGATAATTTTTTTGGCTTGTTCTACTTCTAAAATAGGCATTTGGTAAATTGGAGAATCTTCTAGAGTTTTAGATAGGGGATTAGTTATATCGTTGGCACCAATAATGTAAACAACATCTGTTGTTTGAAATTCTTGGTTGATGTCTTTTAGTTCATAAATGTTATTTATGTTTGCATCTGCTTCTGCAAGTAATACATTCATGTGTCCAGGCATTCTTCCTGCAATGGGATGGATTGCAAATTTTACATCAACATTGTATTTGTTTTCTAGTATTTTAGCTAAATTAACCAGTTCATGTTGTGCGTTTGCAGAGGCCATGCCGTATCCTGGAACAATTATTATTTTATGAGAGTTTTCCATCAAAAATGCAGCATCACTAGGTGTTGCTTGGTGATAGTTTTTTGTAGTTTGTTGAGAGTTTGTTATAATGTTTATATTGGGGGATAGAAGTTTTATAATGCTTCTGTTCATTGCTTTGGTCATAATATAAGTTAAAATACATCCGCTTGAACCAATTATTGTTCCTGTTATGATTAAAAGATAGTCATTTAGGCTAAAGCCAATTAATACAGTAGTCCATCCTGATAAGGAATTAAGTATTGAGATAATGATGGGCATGTCTGCACCACCAATTGGTTGTATGAAAGAAAAACCTAATATAAGTGAAAAACTAACTATTGAAATAAGATAATAAGGACTTTTGTTGTTTGGGATGAAAAATAAGATAAATAAAATTAGAAATGTTATATAAGATAATGATCTTATGTGTTTTGACGAAAAATATAGTTTATTGTTTAATTTGTAAAAAGAAGCAGTTGAACCTGAAAAAGTTATGAAACTTAAAATGATTGTAAAGATTGTTAAAAAGTGGTTGTTTTTTGTAATACTTACTTCTGTTAATCCAATTAACCCTGCAGATAATCCACCAAAACCATTAAGAATGGCAACTAATTGGGGGAGATTTTGCATTTTTATCTTTGTTGCAATTAGTTTGCCAGTGAGAGCTCCTAATAATATGCTTGTTATTATAAAAAATGAGTGATGATTTGGCATATTTATGATGATTGCGAGAAACATAGCAATTATTGCTATTTGGTTTCCTTTATAAGCTATTTGGGGTTTAGATAGAAAGTGTATTGATAAAATAAACAGACAATAAGAAAGAATGTAAAAATAATTACTCATTGTTTTTATCCTTAGGCTTAAACATTTGCAACATGCGATTTGATGCAATAAAACCACCTGAAATATTTATTGATGCAAAAAATATAGCTAAATATAGAAGTATGTAGTTTGAATTAGATGGAAAATATTTAATGGCATCTAGAGCTCCAATTATTACTATTCCTGAAATGGCGTTTGTAACACTCATTAGAGGGGAATGTAAAGTTGGGGTTACTTGCCAGATTGAAAAATAACCGATAAAACATGATAGAATAAATATATTGAAGAGGTACATGTTGATATTCCTTATCTTTGTTGTGAGCAATGAAGCATGGGCTTTAAATATGGTATGTTTAAGTTTATAGTTGTAGTTTTAGGTGATATTAGTGATATTAGATTTAGCATATTGTTTGCCCAAAAGACAGAAGAGGTTTTAGGGCATAGTTGTTCTATATTTAAGTTTCGATAGAAGTGATAATTTATGGTTGTTTTTGTTTTTTGACGTATAGATATATTTTGAGGTGTTGTATCTACAATTACACTTCCAAGAGGAAGAGGTTTTAGATCTGATAGGGATATTATTTGAGGAGTACTTGTATTTGATGATGCACACCCAACTATAAAATTTGTGTTGCTTAGGATATTGTATAATTCTTCTTTTGTAGAGGTGGTTTTTAGAGATGCTCCTACAGATGCGGCTAGTGAAGAATTATTTTTGTTTATGTCTAAAATAGTTACAATACATCCGTTTCTTTTAAAAGTTGCAGCAGCTTGAAGACCTGTTGTACTAGCACCAAGTATTAGTGCTTGCGCAGGTTTTGTTGCTGTAGCAGCGGTTATTAGTTGTGGGGATATTATAGGAGATTTAGATAGGCAATATATTGAAGCCATGTATCCCTTTATGCTTGATTGAGAGCTTAAGATGTCGATGCTTTGTGCTACAGATGTTCTTGGAACTTTTTCTAAACGGATTATTGTTGGGGAAAAATTTGATGAGTGGAAGTCAAAGTTTTCAAAATTACTAATTAAAATTTGTTTTTGAGATAATTTATGTAAGTATTCTAGTTTTGGAGGTGCTATTTGTAATAATATGTCTGCTTGTTTGTATATTTTATTTGGTAGCTCAAAGATAGCTCCAGCGTATTTATATGATTTGTTATCAAAAAATGATTTTAGGCCTAAGTTTTTTTCTATAATAACGGAGTGACCTGCAGATGTTAGTTTTTGCACAACATCTGGGGTTAGAGCTGTTCTTGTTTCTGTTTGGTTGTTTTCTATTATTGAGCCTATTATCATATAAAAAAACTTTTGTTAATAATTAAGGAGTGTTTATTGATATAAGTACTAATTTTGAGATATCAATTCAGCTAAACAATTTTATTTTGTATTGTTTGAAACTTTGTGTTAAGAATTTTAATTTATAATGTTGTTGATTTGAAACTAAGTGGACGAATAAAGTGTTTAGTAAATTAAAAAAAATAAATAATAAAATTTTACCGGTAATAAGTTTTTTGTTGTTTTATTTGTGTTTTTTAGTGTTGTTTTCGCATATTATGGTACAAAAATATTATGGCGATATTGATCTTTTGCTTATACCAGATATGATTGTTGATGGATTAATCAATGGATTAGGGGTTTTTATTATTTTTAAGTATGCATCGATTTTTTTGGGTGCGCCTTTGCTTGTAACATGTTTGTTATTTTATTTATTTAAGAAATATAACAAAGAAAAAATAAGAGAATTTTCTATAATTTATATTGGGATATATCTTTTGATTATTTATGGGGGTGCGGGATATTTTTCTTTGGGAAATTATACTTTAGATATGTTGTATAAGCTATATTTTATAATATTTTTTATTTATCTTTGTATACAGGGTAGAGAGTTTAGAAAAAATACTATATTTTTTAGTGCGCTGATGTTTGCTATTGGTGTGGTTATATTTTTGTGTTGCATGTACAACTTTAGAGTTTTTTTTGATAATATTTGTGAAAACTACAAAATGGTTGATACAGAAAAATTAAAAATGAAAGAAAAAAGAAATATTATAGTTATTTTTGCAGAAAGTTTTGAAACAAAGCACAGTATTGTAAAAGAAAATGATAAAATTTTTAAGATAGATGATGATAAAGCAGTTAAGTTTTCTAATTTTATTGAATTAAATGGCAAAAGAGTAACAAGTATATCTTTAAAATCTGCTTTAAATGGAGCTTTTACTAAGAATGCTTGTGTTAACTATCATAAGTTTAATAGTGAAGATTACAAAAAAGAAAATATAGATTATTCTAAATTAGGTGTTGGTAATATATTAGCTCATAATGGATATAAAAATTTGTTTGTTAAAGCAGCGGGGTTAAGTTTTTCTAATACAGATAAAGCTCTTTGGGAGCAAAGCTTTTTTTCTGAGAATATGTATGGACGCTATAGTTTTGCTTGGTGGGAAGAATTTGAAGAGAAAAATAATGTTCATTGGTGGGGACCAAAAGATGAATATATTATGGAGTTTTTTAAACAAAAAATTGTTGAAATAGATAAAAAACAACCTTTTTTTGCTGTAATGTTTACAGTAGATTGGCATATGGATTGCTTTGGTTTGGTAAATCCTTTTTATGATAATGATGAAGATAAAAAGAAAGCTACAATAAATAATTTTAATAAATTTATTGCTTGGTTTGAAATGCAAGATTTTTATGATAATACTACGCTTATTATTGTTGCAGATCATGGAAAAGCTGGTATGTCTGGAGTTAATGGTGTAAGGCTTTATAATGCATTTTTTAATTTACCGGAACATCTAAAGCAAAATATAAAAACAGATAAAATAGTAAATCAGTTAGATATGGCACCAACAATATTAGAAATTGCTGGTGTGGAGCTTCCTGATAGAAAATATGGGTTTGGATATTCTGTTTTTAG
>JAZQZH010000007.1:0-7031 GCA_045633945.1 Alphaproteobacteria bacterium | reverse complement strand
AAAACTCACTAGTAACGGTAGCTTTGCTATACGATTTTGATGGCACTCTTGCCAAAGGAAATATGCAAGAGTACGATTTTATGGAAAAACTAAACATCAAACCAGACGATTTTTGGGCAAAATCAGACAATTTAGCTTTAGAGCAAAACGCTGATAACAATTTAGCGTATATGCGTATAATGCTAGAGGAAGCAAAAAAAATCGGAAAAACAAGAGAAGACTTTATTGCTTGCGGTCAAAACATTAATTTCTTCGACGGAGTTACAGATTGGTTTGATAGAATTGATGCCTACGCCAAAAACCTCGGCATCAAAGTGGAACATTATCTCCTTTCATCAGGCTTGTATGAAATTGTTGAGGGATGTCCCATATACAAAAAATTCAAAAAAGTCTACGCCTGCCGCTTTATGTATGATGAAAACAATGAGGCCTACTGGCCAGCCCAAGTTGTAAACTATACAACGAAAACTCAATACTTATATCGTATTAGTAAAGGCTGTCTAGAAGAATGCGACAAAAGTGTTAACGACCGCACCAACCCTAAAGACAGAGCCATTCCATTTTCAAGGATGGTGTATATTGGCGACGGTTTAACAGATGTCCCTTGTATGGCTACTCTAAAAAAGTTTGGTGGTTATTCTCTTGCAGTGTATAATCCAAGCACAAAGAACAACCAAAAAAATGCTCGCCAACTTTTAACTGATAAAAGAGTAGATACAATCACACCTGCTGACTACACCGAAGGTAGCCCTCTTGATGTTTACATCAAAGCATTATTAAAAAAGATTAGAGCAGATTACGACTTTACGAAAGTTTTGTAAACTCACTAAGCCCCTTTACGGGGCTTTTTTTATTTAACAAATCACCTTTTACCCTAAAAACCAATCAAAATCTTAAATGAAATATTTGACAACATATATTAGAATTGTTATAAAGGACTTTCTATTGCAATCATTATGTTTAATTAATTATTATCTACTATGGGTATTAAAAAGAATTTTTTAGGTGGTCACAAGGTTTATCACTCAACCGAAAAAATTATCTCATCAAAAAAAGTTGACGGAGATATTGTGATAAAAACAGAGCAACACGATAAGTTTGTGCTCAAATCTGACAAAGCAAAAAAACAACCAGAACCCGGAAGCTTTATTACCATATACTATATCTGCTCCAGCCAAGTAGTTGGTGTGGATATCAATGGTAGTAATCTTTACTTTCTTGACGAGAAAGATATTTAGTAAATTAACCGACAGTTAGCAAAACTGTCGGCTATTTTTTATAAAAAATTGTAACTTTAAATACATCACCACAAACATCAAAGTTAACACTACATTCGTGCAACAAAGCTATTTTTTCAACAATAGATAAACCTAACCCACTACCAGTATTTTTTTGCCCAGCAGGACGAAAGAATCTTTTACCCAAATTAGCAACATCTTTTTCTAAAAAATCAATTTTATTATTACTAAACACTATTTTATTTTTATAAACATCCACCATCACTTTTGCATCATTTTTACTATATTTTATAGCATTATCTAACAAATTACGCATAAGTAACGACCATAAAAATTTACGCCCAACTTTAAGCCCAAACTCATCATCAAATTTTGTTATAATTTCAATATTTTTCTCTTGTGCACACAATCTTTGTTCATCAATAACGCTCAACAAAATATTTTCAACACAAAATTCTTCCAAAGTCATACTCTCTGCTTGTGCTTCAATTTTAGAAAAATCGAGCATCTGTTCAACCAAATGACTAGATCTATTTAATCCCTCTCTTAAATTCCTTAATGCTTTTTGCTTTACTTCTTCATCATCACTAGCAAGCTCAATTACATCAAGTTGCACATTAAGCGCAGTTAAAGGACTTCTTAATTCATGAGCCGCATCAGAAATGAAACTTCTCTCTCTTTCAATCATTTTAGAAATTTTAAGAAATAATCCATTTATAGCCCCAATTAAAGGCTTAACTTCACTTGGTACATTTTGATACTCCAGTTCAGATAAATCATCAGGTAAACGATTATCAAAATCTTTTGCAATCTTTTGCAAAGGTCTAAATTCTTTGTAGATAAACCAAATACACATCAAAAGTAAAATAAATAAACCAATACCCCAAGGGAGTATGGTTTCCTCAATCATATCTAATGCAACCTCATTTCGATAATCCAATTCTTGCCCAATTGCTATACGATATTTGCCATCAATACTTTTCACCCATACAATTCGCCATTTTTTTTGTTTTTTACCTAAACTTTGTTGAGCAAACCCTGAGGCCTTATCATTATATTCAAAAAAACGCCCTTTCTTATTATCATGAAAAACCATTTTGCCATTTTTATCAAACACAGCAAAACCAAGAGCCTCATCATCTTCATCGCCATCATTTTTTAATGTATCAATAACCTTATCTGCAATTTTTTGAGTGTTAACAGTAACTTCATCCCAATCAGCAGTTGAGAGTTGGCGCGCCAATGCTAGTTGATACGTATCAAAAAACTCATCAATCTGCTCTCTACTCTCATTCCAAGCCAAAAAAGCAGAAATACACCATGTAACTCCTGCAACGCACAAAAAATAAACTATAAGTCTCTGTTTAAGGCTCAATTTACTCATTCATCACCCAACATATATCCTATTTTATTTATAGTTTTTATAATATTTTTACCTAATTTTTTACGTAAATAATGCACATGCACCTCCACCGCATTGCTTTGTATTTCATCATCCCAAGAATAAAGCTTATTTTCAAGCATTTCCTTTGTTAAAACCTTTTTCGGATTCATAAACAAAAGCTCTAAAAGTCGCAATTCTTTAGGCGCTAAAACCACTAGTTTATCATCTTTTAAAACCACTTTTGTTTCAGGGTAAAAAACAACATCACCAAAAGTCATCACAGGCTCAACTCTATCATTAGAGCGCCTAATTAATGCCTTTAATCTTGCCACAACCTCTGCTAAAGCAAAAGGCTTTGATAAATAGTCATCAGCCCCACTTTCAAGGCCAATAACTCTTTGATCAACATCTCCTCTTGCAGTCAAAATTAAAACAGGCTCTTTTCTTTTTTGCAACCTCCATTCTTTAAGAATAGAAAGCCCATCTTTACCAGGCAATCCTAAATCTAAAATCACCGCATCATAAGGTGCCTGAAATAGGGCTTCATAAACATCATTACCATCTTGGAACCAATCCACAGTAAATCCCATTTTAGAAAGCCCTATACTCAAACCGTCTCCGATTAGGCTATCATCTTCTGCAACAAGAATACGCATATCTAATCACTTCTTTAATATTTATTTTTTAGCAACGCTATCAACATCAATTTCAACACTCATCAAGTCTTTATCAATTTCTCCTTTGATAACAACTGTGTCATTTTCATTAACGCTAACACCTCTCCAATCCTCGTTATCAATCTCAACAGTAATAGAGCCTGTTGCATCTGTAAACAAATATTTTTCACCACCTAAGCTTTTTGCAATTTTACCCTCTAAAACAACTGCAGAATCATCTCTCAGTTTTAACGCTTCTGCAACAGAAGATTTAGCAATTGATGGACCTGTATAACCACCATGTTGAGCAAAAGCCTCACCTGAAAATCCTAAAACCAAAGCCAAGCAAGAAAGTTTTACAATATTTTTCATCTTTTTCTCCTAAAAATGTTACAACTAATCTTTATTACATCTTTAATTCTACATCTTAAACTTAAGGTTTGCTTAAGGAGTTTATTTTTTAATAAAAAAATATCCAACCACACAAAAAACACAATAATATCAAAAAGATAAACCACATATATTTTTTTGACATTTTATTACTTTTGTTTACTTTTTAATGTTTTTTCCACCCCATAAGCCAAATTTCTCTTCTGTACATCAATATTATAGTATTCAACAAAAGAATCATACGCTCTATCAGACAACTCTTTACAAACATCAGGGTTCTCTATTAAATACCCCATTTTATCAGCTAATTGATCTACATTTTCTATCTCAAAAATCAAACCACAATTCTTTTGAGACACCACTTCCACCATACCAGGACAAGCACTCACAACAGCAGGTTTAGCATAAGCTAGTCCTTCAAGAAGTGTTAAAGATTGCGCTTCTGAACGAGAAGGCATGCAAAGCACATCAACTTCTTCAAAAAACTTCTCTTTATCACTGATCCATCCTAAAAACTTAACATTTTCACTAAGGCCATTCTTTGATACAAAATCCTTAAATCCATCCATCAAAGAGCCCTCTCCTGCTACATGCAAACAAAAAGGAAGCTTTTTTTCTTTTAATTTACACAAAGCATCAAGCAATACATCAAAACCTTTAACATGCTCCAAACGTCCCAAAAATCCAAATGTAATAGGATTATGACGATTATATAAAAATCTCTTCTTAGGACTAGTAACAGCATGCGAACATTTAAAAACTTTTTCTACAGGAATTTTAAAATCACTTATCAAATTATTTTTCAAATAATCAGTTATCGCAAACATGCCATCTAATTTATAAAACAACTTATTACGAGCATTATGCGTTGTTGCCATTGTAACAGGATAAGGTTTTATAAGCATTTTTAACAAGTTAGATGTACCAAATTTTATTGCTCTATTTCCCTGCAAACACAACACATCTGGTTTACAGTTTTTAATAACCTTAAAAATATTCCACCACGCACAAGGATTCCAAAAACAAGCTGTTGTTGTATACACTTTAATATTTTTTTCTTTTTTTAACTCATCAATATAAGGGGACTCTTTATGACACAACACCATAGATTCATACCCCATTTCATTAAATGTTAAAGCATAATGAGCGGCAGAAGCCTCCAAACCACCTTTTCCTGTTCCAAGCATAACATTCAAAATTTTAATCGTCATTTCAGTCCTTTTAATAAATAATTACATATCTAAAAACTAACCAATAAATCTAAATTATGCAAGAAAAACTCTCTAAAATAAACACATCACCCATCAAACAAAAAAGCAGCAGTCTTTACGACTACTGCTCTTACTTTCAACACCATTCCTTTACAAGCTTGTAACATAAGCATTAGGAAAACCAACTCCAGGATTAATCTTTGCAAAATCAACCAGCTTAATATAGAGAGAAACAAATAGCTTATATGCCACCTCTCCCTCTTTGGTCTCAACTAGCTCAGCCTTTTCATTTAAGATAGGAGCATCGATTTTCTTAAACCTACCCTCACTACTATCAATTTTATTGACAAAGCAACTATGAATTTTCGCCCCATATCTAGACTTCAAAAACTCATTAGCAAGCTGACAACTTGTATACGTTGGCAAACAGGTCACAAACTTTGGGTAGAAATATTTACCCCAACTACTAACCAGCTCCTTTGCGTCAGTTCTACTTACACCTTTATCAGAACAAGGCATAGATAATGGTGTAAAAAACAACACCTCAACTCGCCCATCTGGCAACATATTAGCAAAACCATCTGCCTCTTCCTTATTGAGAACAACTTTCAAGTTCTCATCAATATAGCAAAGGCTTTCTGTGCTTCGTCTATCATAACCAACTCGAGCGGCCTCCCAAATCAAGTGCTGACGGAAACTGATATTAAGTTCATTCTTAAAAGATATCCACCCTTGATCAGCCTTATGCAAAATTTCTTTACACAAATCTGGCGAAAGACACCCCCTAGAATAACCTCTCGTATTCCACAACAACGCAAGGTGCTTGATAAACAAGCGCCTAACCATCTTATATACTCCTTTATTAGGAAATACATCTCGATGATCGAACCACATAGTTTGCACCATTAGGTACATCTCCTCATAAGACTCGATAATAGTTTGCCTTCCAATGTGAGAACTAAACCAATACCCAACCCTATTCAAATCAGATACCCAAAATTCGAGCAAACTTCTAAACTCTTCTTTCTGCATAATTAAAAAAATAAAAATTTAATGAATATAATAATAATCTATTTCCCAACACATTATGCCAAATAATCAAAAAAATCAACTAAAAAACACCCCAAAAGGGTAGCTTTTTATATAATCAGCATAATTCCGCAAATTTATAGACAAAAAAACATTGCACAATTAACAAAAATATGATAAAATTATCATGTAAAAAAGAATTATCGTGTTCTATTATTTGATATTGAGTTTCATAGTTATAGTTTGAAGAGCTTCTTCATTTTATGGTTATTGTTACATTTTTCAAATAGTAGGACTTTTTTTATATTTGGAAAATAATAATAACTTAAAAACTTTAATTTATGAAAAATTTATTTTTGGGAATCCTCGACTATCTGGAAGATGTACGTGAGAATTTGTCGGAAGTCCACGAAGATTTGTGTGATCTATTTGCAAATTTGTTGGAAATCCTCGTCACTTGGGGTGCATTCTGCCTATTAGGGTTTGGTATACTTTGCATAATGAATACGGGCACGATAATCATACTTGGCGAAGAGCATTCGGTATTAGAGATGATGCTCCCCGCATTACCAGTTCTTGCTGCCATATCTCTTCCAATAATTGGATTTTTCGCGTTAGGCGAGTTTAATGCAGGGGTATTATTGCTAGTTATTGTGAGTTTACTTTGGCTCGGATTGCTATGGAATATACTACCGCTGATGTTGATGATAGCTGGAGCACTGCTTATAGCTGGTATTTGTTACCTTCTTTATATAGAAGTATGGGTATGTTTTGCAATTATATTATTAATGCTTTTAGTATATATACTATTGTAGAGTAATAAAGCTTCATTCTGCTAAAGAAGATGGTAGTCATCCTGTATTTACTTACCTTATCATTCGTGAGAATAAAAATAAAACCCATCTATTTTTTAGATGGGTTTTATTTTTATGGTCAGAACGAGAGGATTGATTTTCGTTTCACTCAATAGCACTGACGCTCATAAGCCTTTGGCTTACCAGCATTCTTCCGCCCGCCTTGAGCTTGTAGTCGAACCTCCTTCCTCGGAGCTTCAATCCTCATACCATAAAAAAATCCTACCACAAGGGTAGGACTTTTTTATGGTCGGGACGAGAGGATTCGA
>JAZQZH010000006.1:0-26888 GCA_045633945.1 Alphaproteobacteria bacterium | reverse complement strand
ACTCTTGAAGAAGTAGAACAATATATCAAAGCAAACTCTTTTAATGTTGATGCCGAAAATTTTATAGATTTTTACGAATCACGTGGTTGGTGCGTTGGCAAATCAGAAATAAAAAATTGGCAAGCAACAATTAGAATGTGGCATAGAAGAAGTATATCAGAAGCAATATCTCAAAAAGAAGATGAACAATATTGGCACCAATTAAAAGAAAAATATTGGACACACCCCAAAAAACTTCTACCAGATAAATCATCATCAAAACAAGAAGATACACTACAAACATATCCAGAGCTATCATCTCATTTTACACGTTTTATTAAGCGTATTGAAGACAACGACTTAACATCATAAAACAAGAGGTCCAAAATGCACAAGGTTGAATGTTTTTTACTTAATATCAAAGAACTATATCCAAACTTTCAATATCCTTCTTACGAAACTATAAAAAAGTGGAAAGATATTTTAGAACCATACACCGCAGATGAAATCATATCAGCCATAAAACAATGGCGCAAAAATAACAGCATACAAAATGCTCCAGATGTTGAACTTTTTAAATCTTATCTTGTCAAAAAAAACGAAAAAAATCTAACCAAATGCCAATTTCTTCCTTTTAACCCCGAAAGCTATCTAATGGAACAAGACATAAAGGCAAATCGATGCAAACATTTATACCCTATCTATTGCAGAGCAGTAAAATATATCATAAACACTCGCCTTAAAAATTTTTGCCCTAAAAACGAATTCAAACACCTAAATTACAGCCAAAGATACACCATGGCTGTAGAAAAAGGACTATTTGCTGACTTTGATAAAATCTTAGACTTTGTAAGTACAAATGGAGGAAATTATGATTAAATCAAAAGACCTATCTGTATTCGATAGATATCATCTAAATGGTTACTTAGATAAAAAATACTACATAAATAATAACTACTACCAACCATATAGCTCAAAAGAACGTTATCTCGCAGGCATCTTATTTTACAAAGATTTTCTATCTTGGAAAAAAGGACACCTAAAAGCAACAGACTTAACCGCCCCCAAAGTAGATTGCTCACACAAAATATTAGGAGACAATTTTTCAACCGAACGTTTCAGAAAAACCTTAAGATGCATCTCTTCACCATTTTTACCAATTCTATATAAAATAGTTTTAGAACAAACAGAAATAAAACCACCAAAAAAAATGACTCCAAGAGAAAGACTCTATTTTAATGACGAAATAAAAACACTCCTCTGCCGAGGACTTGATGAATTAATCTCATATTATAAAAAATAAGGACACCCAAGATGAGCATAAAAGATAAAATTAAGAAACATAAATTTCAAATGTATTTAAATGAAATAGCAAACGACACCTATTACATCTCCAAGCAATACAAAGAAGATCAAAAAATACTAGACCAACTTGAAAAAGAAGAAAAATATCTCCAAAAATATAAAATAAATCGTAATATTTTTTTACCAAATGGATAATAAAATATCCTTGACCCTCTATAAAACAACTGCTAGCCTTTTACTCAGAATAAATTTTTAGGAGAATATAAAATGATACATTCAAGTGCTGTTGTAGAAGCAGGAGCTCAAATTCACGAAACCGCAGAAATTGGACCTTTCTGCTACATCTCAAGCAGAGCAAAAATTGGCGCAAACTGCAAATTAATTGCAAGAGTTAGCATTTTAGGAGATACAACACTTGGAGAAGGCAACGTTATATTCCCAGGCGCTTGTTTAGGTGCTGGCCCACAAGATCATGGTAATGAATTTTTAAGCCAAGCAAAACTCATAGTTGGCGACAACAATGTTATTCGTGAAAACGTTACAATGCACGCTGGCACACCAAAAGAAGAATTTACAACACGCGTTGGCTCAAATTGTATGTTCATGGTAAACTCTCACGTTGCACACGACTGCGTTGTTGGCGACAATGTTATTATGACAAACAACTCTGTAATTGGTGGCCACGTTCGTTTAGGCGATGGCGTAATTATGGGAGGTAATGCTGCTGTTCACCAATTTGTACGTATCGGCAGAAAAGCTATGATTGGTGGTTTAACAGGTGTTACTCGTGACGTTATTCCATTTGCAATGGTAACAGGTGATAGAGGCAAACTCCGTGGCTTAAACGTAATCGGCTTAAAACGCAGCGGTTTTGATGAAAAAACAGTAAAAGCAATCACACGTGCATATATGTACATTTTCAAATCAAAAGAAGGTACATTTGAAGAGCGCGTTCAAAATGCAGAAACTAAATTCCAAGACAATGAAATGATTTTAGAACAAATCGCTTTCATCAAAGAAGCTATGCACAGCCGTCGCCAAATTTTAGTTGCAGAATAGAAGATTTTTCTATACACTCCCCCTATCAGTAATGGTAGGGGGATATTTTGACCATAACGAAAGACATATTTTATCTTACTGCAACTCTAATCATCTCGGCAATTTTATATATTTCATACCAACTTTGCCACACAACACGCTATGCCGTCTTTGCTGGCTACAATAAAAACGGTATAATCGAACCTTATGTTATCACTTACTTAAAAGAATTAAATAAAGTAACCGATGGTATTGTATATATAACAGACTCATCATTAAACCCTAATGAACTAAAAAAATTAAAAGGCATCAATATCATACATAATGAACACAAACGCCACGAAGAATACGACTGGGGATCATACAAAAGAGGATATAATTGGTTGCGCCAAAACAAATATTTAGAAAAAGCCGACGAACTAGTTTTTGCAAATGACAGTTGCTATGCTCCCTTAACATCATTTAAACCAATGTTTAGAGAGATGCAAAAAAGAAAAGACCTAGATTTTTGGGGAGATTTACAAAGCACAAAATATAAAACACATATTCAAAGCTATTTTATGGTATTTCGCCAACCTATAATAAAATCAACTTCTTTTCAAAGCCTTTTAAACAGTGTAACTCACTATGATGATAGCAGATACTATATCTTAAAATATGAATTAGAAGCGACCCAATTACTACAAAATCTTGGTTATAAATGGGATACATATATACCTTATAATAAACTATCTCACCTAGATAGACCTGAAAAAAATTCTTATCCATTAACCCTAATCAAAGATTTTAATCACCAATTCTTAAAACGAAGAACATTTACAGAGCATCTAGAAATCTTAGAAAGCATACCTGATTTGTTATATTACTTAAAACAAAATCATCCAAGAACTTATGAAAATATAAAATCTGCTCACCACCCACGTTTTATAGAATATTTCAAGGACAACTAACATGAATTACATAAAAAAGCGTATCATCATTGTACTTTGCATGCTATCACTTGGCACATGGATGTATATTGATTATCAAACCCCTCACAATGTTGAGTTGTCATACAAAGAGATTATACCAAACAAAAACACCACCATTTTCGCCGCATACTCAAGCGACGGATCAATTTCTGACTATGTAATCTCATACTTAAAAAAGCTAAAAGAAGTTTCTCCTAATATTATATACGTAACAGATAATCCAATTTCTAAAAAAGAAATAAGAAAAATAAAACCATACATAAGTCATATCATCGCATATCGCCATAATGAATATGACTGGGGCTCATTCAAAAGAGGTTTTAACTTTCTAAAACAAAACTCCAAATTCAACTCCCAAGCAGAGCTAATTTTGGCTAACGATTCAACTCTAGCAATTAATCCAAGCTTCAAACCAATACTCAATGATTTTGAGAGTAAAAATGTTGATTTTTATGGCATCACAGCCAACCAAGATGGTATATATCATATACAAAGCTATTTTATGATATTTAATCCAAACGTCTATACTTCAAACGAATTTTCAACTTATCTAAACAATGTAACCAAGCAACCTGATGGTTTAAGCGTTGCTTATGCATATGAAGTTCCTTTCACCAAATATTTATCAGATTTAGGCTACACCCACTCAACTTTCATTAACTATGAAGACCTTGCATATTTAGAATTAAATGACAAACATTGCTACCCATTAAGCATGCTATCAAAACACAATTTACCTCTTTTAAAAATGCGTACTTTTACAGACCGATTGATAGTTAAAGAACCTCGTCGTTTAGTATTTAACTGGTTAAAAAAACATCACTATAAACCATATAGAGAACTAGTTCGCCACCTAAAGAAAATACAGTCACCATATCTCAAAGAAAACTACTAATCTAAGATATAATTTTACATCTTTAATTTAATCTTCCCCCAATTACCCCTCGAAGATTTTTCAGCTTTAGGTTCTTCTGTTTTGGGCATAGTATTTCTCATATCATTTTCTTTTTTCTTTTTTTCTAAAGTATATGCTTCATCTTCATCTTTTGCCACACCATTTGCCACAGTCTGCTTAATTAAAGCTGGAGAATGAAATACTTCACGCACTTTTTCAAATTGATTAATTACATTATCAATAATCCCTTGTTTAATATTAAACGAATTAAACCTACCCGCATAAAATACCGTAAACGATGGACAAGGTGAAGATAGCAACACATCAGTATAATCAACACCTCTAACAAAACGCAACATAACTTTAGGCTCAACTTTACATTTAGCAACTGTTGTAATAATATTAGGACTTCTAGTAAACAATGGTTCATAAGATGTAGTCAAAACATCAAAATCAAGCTCACCACAATAGTCAATAATCTTATAATTATCAATAGTATATCCTGTATATTCTTTAGTTCTTTTTTCTACATGATAACAAAAAACTTGTTCAGGATTACTAATATTATACGCCGCAGCTTCTGGAATTTTATCCTTAATAAATGGAATAATTTCTTTTTGCAAACTTCTGTTTTTATTGACCTTAATATCAACAGAATCAAACTCATCTGTTGGCAATAAATCCTCTAAATAGTCAAAACCAAGCAATTCCGTTGGCGTTTCAGCCTTTACAGCATTGCCCCACACCAAAACAGCCAAACAACAACAAATTATCCTAAACATATTTATCTCCTAAAAAAACTAAGCTAACACTATCATATCGAAGTTAAAAAAACGTTTAAACTACCCTTTTCAAAATTTAATTCTCCCCCAAAAAAATTAACCAAAAGTATCACTACAACTAAAAAAAAATATAACTATTTAATTTATGAAACTTAAAAAGGAGAAAAAACATGAAAATCTGCAAAAAAGAACTTTTGCTATTAGGCGGTATTTACCAAGTTTTAGCTATAATACTAAATTTTTTTAATAACGAAATCGCCCTAACCATGAGCGCAATATTATATGTATTATTTTGGGTAGCAGTACTTTTTATGTCAATGTCTTTCATATCAACGTGGGAATTTGTTCACAAAACAAACCACCATTTTCCAAGACTTTCTGTATTTTTAGCATCAATCGGCTGGATTCCATATTTTAGTGTTATATACTCCATAATAACTGTTATAACAGATTATATGGTAAATGGTTCAAATAGTCTTACCGTATTTCTAAACAACTATATGCCAGTATACGATATATTCTTAGCCTTAGTATGCGCATCACTATTATACGCATTCTATAAAGTATTTTACAAAAAAGAATACTTAAACATGAGTTGCTACAATTACAATCAAATAGCATAAAAAAAAACAGGTAACCAAAATTGGTTACCTGTTCAAAGTTTTACATCGTCTGACCAGAAAGAGACTTGCGCTTAAAATAAGTCTCAATCTCTGCCTCATCGCCTCGTCTCCAGAGCATCATCTCAGCATAATCTGTTAGAGGATACATAGAAACAAAGCTCATGATCTCATCATGATTACCGCGCTTAATCAGAGCTTTCTGCCCCTTATCAGACAAGCTATGCTTGTCAATATAGCGCATAATGTGCACATGATCGCCACGACCAATTAGAGTTACCTCACCACTAGGGCTAAGCTCATGGTTGAAAATATACACCATAACCTCCCAGAAGTCGTTGACTTTAAGCAACAAGACTTCTCCCTCATCCGAAAGCTTATTTTCTCCAAGATAAGAGATAATGCCATTACGATTTTGTCTCTGCAAGATTGCTAATTCTGCCTTAGGCAATCTAAAGTGATCTGCATACTCTGCAACATCCTTTACACTACCCACCTCGAAGAACATGTCCTCAGCAGTCTTTGTCAATCTGTTAATACCTGCATTAGATACCACACCACCCTTCACAAATCTAACATCATAGAGCTGCTTATAGGTAATATACCTCTTGCCGTACAGATTTGTGTTCTTAAGCAAAAACTCAACCGTTGCTTTCTGACTATACATAGCCACATGCAACTGATTTACATCGCTAAGCTTTTGGAGCAAAATCATCTCCTTAACCGCCTTCTCGTTACCACGACGAATCAAGTCATACTGACCAAACTCTGAAATTTTGTTCTCTTTGATATACTGCAATATTTTTGCAGTTTTTTCACACCAAAAAATCTCAATCTCAGGATAGTACAACGATGAATGCATCTCCATCCAACGAACGATAGTCTCATAGCTTCCAATGTTAAAGAACAAGGCCTCAACATTATACTCATCAGACTTAATCTCCAACAGCGCCTCAATTAACTCATAGTTATCTGATTTGATAACCATAGACGCTGCCTTTTGACACAAACCGTGACGAATAATATATGAAAGCAAAGCCTCAGGGAATTTCTCCACCAAAACCTCCTCTGACTTCTTTCGAAGACCAAAATGCTTAACATACTGCTGCACTGTCTCAAGATCTGAAGTTGCCAAAAAGTTTAGCTCTTCATCAAGTTTTCTTAACTTTTCCATACTAATAGTATTAATTATATGCATAGTGTTACAAATATCCATTATATTGTACGGAAAAAGCTTGGTTTTGTCAACAACATTTAATCATTTAAATAAAAAATACTTTTTAATCACAAATAATAAAACCATACAAAATAAAAAAATAACGACAAATCATAATATTAACACATTTACATACTAAATTTGTAAAAAAACGTATTGCAAACTTAAAATAATTATACATATTAGTATGTATGTTTAACATATTAAAGAGAGGTAGACATGAAAAAAATAATTTTCACACTTATATTAGCACTAAGTTTCACAAGCAATGCAAAAGCAGAACAACTCGTTGTAATAGATAATAACGGTTATGTAGTAAAACAAATTTTTACCGCTCCAACCAGCTATACAACCACTACTACAACAACTGCACCACTAACTGTTGTTACTCAATCTCCAAATATACAAAACAGCTATTACTATGATCGCAACACAACATCAAATATAATTGCTACCGGTGTAACAACTGCACTTGTTGGCAGTTTGATATATAATGGATTTAAGCATCATCATCACAAACCACATTATAAACAACATAAACCAAAACCAAACAAACCACACAATCGTCCACACAAACCAAGAAAGTAACATGAAAATACATTCTAAAATATATTACATTTTATTAGGGGTTAGCACACTGCTACCCCCTAAAGCTATTGCAAATACATACCTTAAAATACTAACAACACCACCACCAAATTATATTCCAATAGAAAAACAAGTTTATTCCCCAAAAAACTCGCCAATTATCTTACACAATAGTCAAATCCAAATCATCTCTCCAAACGATAGCTATCATTATGCAAAATATTTAGCATATCAACGCTCACGTAACAACAATGAATATACTATTAACATAAAAGATACACTACAAGATACAATATATCTATTAGAAACACTAGCACTAGGGAGATTTGTATATAAATTATATAACAACTAACATTAAAACTTGCTAAAAAATTATTAGCACTATTGACTTGATGAAATTTAATCCCTAAATTAAATTCATGAAGGTTATTTTATATAAAAAGAGGATATGATGAACAAAAAAAATGATGAAACACTTGAAAACGAAATTGTTGAAGAAATAGAAACTTTAGAACAAGAAGAAGCTCCTACAGAAGAAGCTCAAAATCCTAAAGCAGAAGAAGAAAATAAACTTGAAAATGATTATCTCAAACTTAAAGATGATTATGTTCGCCTCTATGCCGAGATGGAAAATATGAAGAGACGTAACACACAAGAGACAGAAAAAACAATCAAATATGCTGTTTCATCATTTTCAAAAGAATTACTTGGTGTTGCAGATAATTTAGAACGTGCAATAAACGCAATGGATAGTAACACAAATGAATGCCAAAGTTTGCTCGAAGGTGTAAAATTAACCCAAGCAGAATTATTAAAAGTATTTGATAAATTTGGTATAAAACCATTTTCACACCTAGGCGAAAAGTTTGACCCAAACTTTGAACAAGTTGTACAAGAAATAGAAGATAAAAAAGCCAAATCTGGTACAATCTTAGCAGAAATTCAAAAAGGCTACACCATACATGACAGAATTTTAAGAGAAGCAATGGTTATTGTAGCAAAATAAAAAAGCGAGGTCTAATCCTCGCTTTTTTTTAATAAGGCAGAAAATTTTGATTAGATAGAGATGAACTTTAAGGCACTCAAAATTTTAGTGTAGATAGAACTACATGAATTTTGCGCGACCCGCTAAGGTAGCTCTAGATACAAAATTTCACCATCTACCCTAAATAAAGGCAGAAAATTTTGATTAGATAGAGATGAACTTTAGGGCGCTCAAAATTTTAGTGTAGATAGAACTACATGAATTTTGAGCGACCCGCTAAGGTCGCTCTAGATAACAAAATTTTACCCTTTATTTTATTTGAAAAACTTATTAGACTTAGGAAAACCAAACGGTACAAGCCTACCCACTTGCGCACGATGTCCTAACCATGTAAGAAGTTCTTTTTCATTTGCCACACCTCCTGAACGATTATAGCAAAAACCCTCTTCTGCATTAAATGTTTGAATATCAGACATCTTGCAACCTTGATATTTCTGAAGAGCAACACCTCGTCCTCTTGCCATAGATGGAATCTCCTCAAGCTTAAAGATTAAAAGCTTGCGATTTTCACCAACAACAGCCACCATATCCCCTTCTATTTTTTTACAGAATTGAGCCACTTCACCTTCTGCAAGGTTTAGAATTTTACGTCCATTACGTGTCTGCGCCAAAATATGACCTTCATCAATCACAAAACCATGTCCATAATCAGAAGATACAATATAGCGTGCTCCCTTTTCAAACACAAACATACTAACTACATTATCACTAACGCCCAAATCAGCAAGCAATCTCACTGGCTGACCATAACCACGTCCAGATGGAATTTCGCTTGCATTTATATTAAAGAATTTACCTGCAGTATCAAATAGCACAACTTTATCAGTAGTATAAGCATGCATAACCGATAGCAAACTATCATCTTCTTTAAATTTAAATTCTTCATTAAGAGGAATATATCCCTTCATACTACGGATCCAACCTTTTTGAGATAGAATAATTGTAATAGGTTCTTTTTCAACCATCGCTTCAATAGGCATATCAACATCATCAGGCATATCTGCAAATTGACTTTTGCGACGTCCAATAATAGTTCTCTTACCAAATTTCTCTTTCATCAAATTAAATTCTTCAGCCAACTTTTCAAATCTAAGATTTTCATCAGAAAGCACGGCCTCTATATTATTTTTCTCTTCAGTAAGTTCATCAAACTCTGCTCTTATTTCTTCTTCTTCGAGTTTTCTCAAATTACGAAGTTTCATATTCAAAATAGCCTCAGCCTGATTTTCAGTCAAACCAAATGTTTGCATCAAACAAGCCTTAGCTTCATCTTCTTGTCTAATAATTCTAATAACTTCATCAAGATTAAGATACGCCACCAAATAACCAGACAAAATTTCAAGTCTTGCAATAATTTTTTGCAATCTAAATTGGTATTTTCTAATCAACACTTTGTGTCTATGGTCAAGATATTCTTTTAATACCTCTTTCAAGCTCATCACCCTTGGCACACCATCAGATGATAATACATTCATATTCATCGCAAACCTAGTCTCAAGTTCAGTTTGTTTGAATAGATGTTCCATAAGCACATTTTCATCAACTGTTCTATTTTTTGGCTCTAAAACGATTCTTATATCTTGTGCAGATTCATCTCTAACGTCAGACAACAAAGGAAGTTTTTTATCTTCCATAAGTTGCGCAATTTTTTCAATAAGTTTAGACTTAACTACTTGATATGGAATTTCAGTAACCACAATTTGATATTGCCCATGACCAAGGTCTTCTCTTTCCCATTTAGCTCTAATTCTAAAATAACCTCTACCATGAGTATATGCATCAATAATAGCTTTATTATCAGCAATAATCAAACCACCTGTTGGAAAGTCAGGACCTTTAACAAAT
Organism: Alphaproteobacteria bacterium; assembly: GCA_045633945.1. GTDB lineage: Bacteria > Pseudomonadota > Alphaproteobacteria > RF32 > CAG-239 > CAG-267. The sequence continues at coordinate 16,604 of JAZQZH010000006.1, read as the reverse complement.
TTAACAAGGTCTTTGATTTCGCATTCAGGATTTTTAATCAAATACAACAATGCATCTGCAACTTCACCAAGATTATGAGGAGGTATATTTGTTGCCATACCAACCGCAATACCAGATGTACCATTACACAAAAGGTTAGGCACGCCAGCAGGCATCACAACAGGTTCTTGCTCTTCGCCATCATATGTATCCATAAAATCAACTGCATTTTCGCCCAAACCTTCCATAAGAGCAATCGCAAAGTCTGTAAGCCTTGCCTCGGTATAACGCATCGCCGCTGCGCCATCTCCATCAATATTACCAAAGTTACCTTGCCCATCAACAAGCGGATATCTAACCGAAAAATCTTGAGCAAGTCTAACCATAGCGCCATAAACAGCGCTATCACCATGTGGGTGATATTTACCGATAACGTCACCAACAACTCTCGCACATTTCTTAAATCCAGATTTAGGATCCAACTTTAATTGGCGCATTGCATACATCAAACGTCTATGCACTGGTTTTAAGCCATCTCTAACATCAGGAAGCGACCTAGCCACAATCGTTGACATAGCATACGATAAATAACGTTTGCTTAATTCTTCTTTTAGTTTAACGTCATAAATACGCTCATCTTCTAAAATTTCTTCCATTACACCCTCAAATCATCGTTTCAATTAAGCCAAATCGTCAACACCCTCAAAAATATCCTTAATTTTATATCTACTCTCTGGCATTTTCAGATTATGAAACTTAAAAAAGTTCTCTTTTAAGAAATATTCAGTCATTTCTAACACATTAAAAATTTCCTTATAAGACGGACTATCACTTTTATCCACAACAAAATGCGGATACATAAACAATCTATCACGATAAGGTTCCCCCACCTCACGACAAACAGCCTTTCCTGTTTTGGGCGACACATAATACAAATCATCTATCTGCCCTGTAACAGCACAACAATCAAGCACAAGCCCTAACCCCAAATATTCTAGCGCATTAAATTCAAACAAAGCATAGTACTTGAGCATTTCTTTTGCATCATTTGCTCTAAAAAACTTCCCCACAATTTCATAAAAATTCAAAACTTCTTCATTTTCATTTAATATTTTAATAAACATAGGCACACAACTACTAATGAGCCCAAGTTTTTTAACATCCATCATCATATTAACGGCATTGGGCTCAACAAGTTCAACCCTAAACAGCCTTTTCATATTTTCTTCTAAACGTTGAGATGCTTCATAAAAAATCTTATTACCAACCTGGAAAATACCTCTATTTTTCTTAGAGTTTCCATCACTCACAAAACCAACAATTTTACCTTTAGATGCAGAAAGTATCGTAACAACAAGCGCTTTTTCACCATATTTTATTGCGCTTAAAACATATCCCTCATCTTTTATTATCATTTTCTACTCATCTAAAAAACTAAAAGCGCGCCTTTTATTTTATAATCATTGCCGCCTTTTAAATAGTCATTGCGAGGAGCATCAGCTCCGTGGCAATCCATAGACTGCTTCACTTTGTTCGTAGTGACTTATAAACTACCCTATCAAGCCTCTAACACAAAAAATGGTGTCAGCGGCGGGACTCGAACCCACTACCCACAGTTTAGGAAACTGTTGCTCTATCCTGATGAGCTACGCCGACACTAAACACGCTTATACAATCAGGAAATAACTTTTGCAAGCAAAAAATAAAAACATATGATAAAATCATTTAAAAAAACATAAGCTCATATTTTCAAACTTTTTTGCCTATCCAAAAGAATTTCAACACTTTTTATCAATTCGTTTTTTTCTTCATCATTCATCACTGGCTCCAACACCTTAACCAAACCATTTTTGCCAACAATCGAAGGCATTGCATAACAAACTCCGTCAAAACCACCAACAGCACTCTCATGATGCGAGCTAATATTTAGTATTGCACGACTATCATCAATAATCGCCTTAACAATATGCCTAACCGCACTAGCAATACCAAAATAAGTTGCTCCTTTTCCTTCAATAATTTTATAAGCCGAATTTTTTACTTCACTTTCTATTTCTTTAATCAAATTCACATCCAAATCACAACACACTTCTTTAGATATTCTTGCAATAGGACTCGTTCCTGCAATCGCTCCACTCCAGAGTAAAACCTCACTATCTCCATGCTCACCGATAACATTAGCATGAATAGATCTGGAAGAAATCCCCATTTTCGCCCCCAAAACACTCCTAAACCGTGCACTATCAAGCACCGTTCCCGTCCCAATCACTTTAGATTTATCAAACATTGATAATCTATATGCAACTTCTGTCATAATATCCACTGGATTAGTTGCAACAATCAAAATACAATCTTTTGCATATTTAACTATCCAAGGAATAATCCCCTTAAAAATTTCAGCATTTCTCTCCAAAAGCTCAAGCCTTGTCTCTCCAACTCTTTGATTTGCCCCCGCACTCACAATCACAATATTCGATTCCTTAATATCCTCATAATTTCCAGCCTCTACTTTAGTTCCAAAGCCTAAAACAGTTGCATGAGAAATATCCATAGCTTCAGCCTTTGCTCTTTTAATATCCTTATCAACAAGCACTATTTTGCTAGCCATTCCAGACATTGCAAGAGTATAAGCAATCGTACTACCAACCATCCCCACTCCAATAACTGCAATTTTCATCAAAAAAACTCCTTTTTCACCAAAAATTTTCGCTTACACATAAAATATAACCCCAAATTTCATTAAAAAAAGAGTTAAAACGCCCATTTTTTGCATTTCAGAGCATATTGCTAACAGGTTGAAAATGAACAACTTTTTAAACTTATCCCCTTTATTAAGTTAAAAAATGAAAAAAAAAGCTTGTAAAATAATAAAATTGTGTGTAGCGTTTCCTCAGACGTTTAGTCTAAGATTTGTTTTAATAATTTTTAGAGGTTGAATTTAATGACTAATACCGCTGATCGTGTTAAGAAAATTGTTGCTGAACATTTAGGTGTTGAAGAAACAAAAGTAACAGAAAATGCAAACTTTATTGATGATTTAGGTGCTGATAGCTTAGACACTGTTGAATTAGTTATGGCATTTGAAGAAGAATTCGGTTGCGAAATTCCTGATGAAGCAGCAGAAAAAATTCTTACTGTTAAAGATGCTATTGACTATCTTTCAAAAGCTGCGTAAGTCTTTGGAATTATCTAAGTTAGAACTCGCTAAATAGTTTTAAGCGAGTTTTTTCATATCAATTTTTATCCGTCGTCAAAAGCTACGGATAATAGTTAATGAGGTTATTAATGAAAAGAGTAGTTGTTACAGGTATGGGCGTTGTTTCACCACTTGGACGAGGTGTTAAACACAACTGGGAATCTTTACTTGAAGGAAAATCAGGTATTCGCACCATTGAAGGCATTGAATTAAAAGACATTCCAGTAACTATTGCAGGTCAAGTTCCATACGGTGAAGAAGAACCAGCATTCAATCCAGACACCGTTATTGCCCCCAAAGATCAAAAAAAGAATGATAAATTTATTTTGTTTGGTATGGCTGCAGCTGACGATGCATTAAAAGATGCAGGATGGGATGTAGAAACTGCAACAGAAGAAGAAAAATACCGCGCAGGTATCATGATGGGAGCCGGCATTGGTGGATTACAAGGCATATATGAAAATGCAATTTCATTTAATGAATTTGGCATGAAAAAAATATCTCCATTCTTTATTCCTTCTGTATTGATAAACCTTATTTCTGGAAACGTATCAATTAAGCACGGCTTAAAAGGTCCAAACCATGCATGTGTAACAGCTTGCTCAACAGGCACACACGCTATTGGTGATGCTGCTGCAATGATTGCACGTGGCGATGCTGATCTAATGGTTGCAGGTGGTGCTGAATCTGCCGTAAACGTATTAGGCTTATCTGGCTTTGCTCGCATGAAAGCTATCACTTCAGACTACAACGACACACCATCAAAAGCATCTCGTCCTTGGGATCAAGGCCGTAGCGGTTTCGTTATGGGTGAAGGCGCTGGCGCTGTTGTGCTTGAAGAATTAGAGCACGCAATCAAACGTGGAGCTAAAATCTATGCTGAAGTTGTTGGTTATGGTATGTCTGGAGATGCTTACCACATCACTGCTCCATCTGGTGATGGTGCATATCGTGCTATGAAGATGGCAACAGACCACGCAAAAGAACATGGTGTAGAATTAACAGACATTGGTTATATCAATGCTCATGGTACATCAACACCTGCTGGTGACGTAGGCGAAGCTCTTGCTGTTAAACGTTTATTTGGTGATGAAAATATCAAAAACGTATCAATGTCATCAACAAAATCTGCTGTTGGTCACTTGCTTGGTGCTGCTGGCGCTGTTGAAGCTGTATATACAATTATGGCTATACAAGATCAAACATGTCCTCCAACACTTAACTTGGAAAATCCAAGCGAAGAATTAGCTGACTTTGACTTAGTTCCATTGAAAGCAAAGAAAAGAGAGATTAAAGCTGCAATGTCAAATTCATTTGGCTTTGGTGGCACAAACTCTTCTGTTATCTTTAAAAAATATAATGGCTAACTAAACCAAGGTTTCTAAATGAAAATATTAAAACACCTCCTCATTATAGCATTTATTTGCCTAATATCAGGAGGTGTTTTTTTATATTCAATCCTAAATCAACTTAACACCCCTATTGCATTAAAAGCACCAATCGAAATAATAATTCCCAAAGGTTCAACACTAAATCAAACTGCCAATATATTAGCTAAAAATAACATTATAAAAAGCTCCAATCTATTTTTACTATACACAAGATTTAACAAACTATCATCACAAATAAAAGCCGGCGAATATCGTTTCGAAAATTCTAATTCAATAAAAGATATAGCAAACATACTCATTAAAGGTGATGTTATAGCACGCACAATAACAATTCCAGAAGGCAAGACCTTGGTTGAAATAATAGAAACAATAAACAACCATCCTCATCTAACTGGCCAAATATCTATTCCATTAACAGAAGGCGAAATACTACCTGAAACATATCATTTTACAAAAGGTACATCAAGAGATGAAATTATAAAAAAATCTAAACTCGCTATGGAAAAAGCTCTAAATGATGCGTTTGCAAAACTCTCACCAAATAGCCCAATAAAAACTAAAAAAGATATACTAATCTTAGCAAGCATTATTGAAAAAGAAACCGGTCTAAAATCAGAAAGAGAGCTTGTTTCTTCGGTATTTATCAATCGCCTAAAAATTGGTATGCGCTTACAAACAGACCCAACAGTTATATATGCTGTAACCAATGGCAAAATGAATTTGAATCGCCCAATTTATAAAAAAGATTTGAACTACGATTCTCCATATAACACCTATTTATATAGTGGCTTACCACCTACTCCAATTTGCAGTCCTGGAATAGATTCGATAAATGCGGCCATAAACCCCAAAGATACAAAGTATATATATTTTGTTGCTGATGGCATAACAGGTGGCCACCGCTTTGCAACATCACTTGCGGAACACAATAAAAATGTTACACTATACCGCAAAGCTATAAAGAAATAAATTACATCCATATAAACCTGTCAAAAATCTTTCTTTTAAGTCTTTATTTTATTATATAGCGCTTTTTTTATATAGTCATTGTGAGGAGCGCCAGCGACGTGGCAATCCATAGACTGCTTCACTTCGTTCGCAGTGACTAAAAGCTAGGCTTCCATCTTAAAATTAGTTGTAAGCCCCCAAAAAAAAGAGAAAAATTTTTATAAATAACTTAAGATGTCCTACCTTAAAGCGGAGCGTACTATAAGTGTACGTGAGCATTTAAGGCTAGGCTTCCATCTTAAAATTAGTTGTAAAAATTTTTCATTTTTTACTTGATTATTATTTTTTTACAATATATATTCCCTTTGTTTTTAGCGTGCGGTCATGGCGGAACTGGTAGACGCGTAACGTTGAGGTCGTTATGGGCTAAGCCCGTGGAAGTTCAAGTCTTCTTGACCGCACCATTTAAATTTAGCTAGTTATTATTTATGGAGGTTCAAGATATGCTCAGAATTTATAGAACCGAAGATAACGGCAAACTTACCAAACTTAAAAAAAATAAAATTTTACCAATGACATGGTGCTCACTTGTCAATCCTAATGATGAGGAGTTATTATCTGTATCAAATTTACTAAAAATAGATTATGAACTACTAAATAACTGCTTAGACGCAGACGAACGCTCACGCATAGAAACAGATAATAATTTACTAGCAATCATTATAAACCTACCATTACTAGATGATGAAAATAATTTTGACACACTACCATGTGGTTTGGTTATAACACCCAAAAACTTAATAACAATTTGCGCTAGAGAAAATAGAGTATTAAACTCATTTAATCGCTCAACTTCTCACACATTTGATACAAAAAATCGCTCACGTTTTTTATTGAATATATTATACCGTTGTACAGAATTTTATTTAAGATACTTAAAAATAATTAACCGCAGAACCGAAACTATTGAATATGCATTACGCAAGACTACCTCAAATAAAGAACTTTTTGAACTAATGGAAATACAAAAATCATTAGTTTACTTTACCACCGCTTTAAAGGACAATCATTTAGTATTACTTAAGTTGTTAAGAATGCTAAGAAGCCCAACATTTAGCAAACTAGTAAAATTTGATAGCGACGATGAAGAATTGCTAGATGATGTAATAATTGAAAACAAACAAGCTATAGAAATGGTTGATATGCATCGCTCAATTTTAGAAGGCATGATGGATGGTTTTGCTAGCATTATCAATAACAATGTAAACTTGGTTATGAAGTTTTTAGCAGCTATTACCATTATACTTTCAATCCCAACAATGTTAGCAAGCTTTTGGGGAATGAACGTACCCGTTGCATTTAGCTCAAACCCTAATGGATTTTGGGTAGTAATTGGATTATCAATGATTGCAACCATCATCACAATTATCTTCTTTAGAAAAAAAGGAATGTTCTAAGAGATTTTAGTTCCCATCTTTTAATAGCAACATATGCTCCAATTTTTTGATATTATCACGGCACTCCATCGCTTTTTCAAACTCAAGATTTTCAGCATATAAGCGCATTTCTTTTTGAAGCTTTTTAATCTCTTTTTCAATATCTTTTGCTTTAGTAATATTGACATTAAACACTGCCTTTTTCCCTTTTTTAGGCTCTTCATCAAATTCTGTCATTGTCATTAGAGTATTTGAAACAGCCTTTTGAACACTTTTAGGAGTAATATTATGCAATTTATTATATTCTTCTTGCTTCCTCCTACGACGCTCTGTTTCATCAAGTGCAAGTTTTATTGAATCTGTTATCTTATCAGCATACAAAACCACCCGACCCTCAACATTACGAGCTGCACGACCAATTGTTTGAATAAGCGAACGATATGATCTTAAAAAGCCCTCTTTATCAGCATCTAAAATCGCAACTAATGCACATTCAGGAATATCAAGCCCCTCACGAAGAAGGTTAATACCAACCAAAACATCAAAAACACCCTGTCTTAAATCACGAATAATTTCGATACGTTCAATCGTATCAACATCAGAATGAAGATATCTAACTTTAATACCATTTTCATTCAAATAATCAGTTAAATCTTCAGCCATTTTTTTAGTTAATGTAGTAACTAAAGCACGCTTATTTTTCTTTATAACCGCTTGACATTCTGCCATCAAATCATCAACTTGCGTATCAACTGGTTTAACTACACACTGAGGATCCAAAAGTCCTGTTGGGCGAATAACTTGCTCTGCAAATACTCCTTTGGTTTGCTCTAATTCCCAATCTCCAGGAGTTGCCGAAACAAATATAGTTTGTCCTCTAAATTCATCCCACTCCTCAAATTTTAATGGACGATTATCCAAACAAGAAGGAAGCCTAAAACCATAATCAGAAAGGGTAGATTTTCTATTTCTATCACCTCGATACATAGCTCCAATTTGAGGAACAGAAATATGGCTCTCATCAATAAAAATCAAGCAATCTTTAGGAAAATACTCAAACAATGTTGGAGGAGGCTCTCCCTCATTACGCCCAGTCAAATAACGAGAATAATTTTCAATTCCTTTACAATGTCCTGTTGTTTCAAGCATTTCCAAATCAAAATTAGTGCGTTGCTCCAATCTTGATGCTTCTAATAGTTGATTATTTTCCCTAAACTCATTAAGCCTAATTTTCAAATCATTTCTAATATGAGTTATAGCTTGTGAAAGAGCAGGCCTTGGAGTCACATAGTGATTAGCTGGATAAACTGTTACTGTCTCTAAATCTGCTGTTTTTTTTCCGGTTAAAACATCAAATTCTACAATTTTTTCAACCTCATCGCCAAAAAATGAAACTCTCCAAGCTCTGTCTTCATAGTGTGCTGGAAAAATATCTAAAACATCACCTTTAACTCTAAATGTTGAGCGAACAAAATTTGCTTGATTGCGCTCATATTGAAGAACTGCCAAATTTTTGTGTATCTCTTTTTGTTCAATCACATCACCAACACTAATAGAAAAAGCCATGGAAGAATATGACTCCATACTACCCAAACCATAAATACAAGAAACAGATGCAACAATAATTACATCCTTTTCCTCTAACACATTTCGTGTAGCACCATGCCTCATTCTATCTATTTGCTCATTAATAGATGAATCTTTTTCGATATAAGTATCTGTTTTAGGAACATATGCCTCTGGCTGATAATAATCATAGTATGATACAAAATATTCAACGTGATTATTTGGAAAAAACTCTTTCATTTCGGTATAAAGTTGTGCAGCCAAAATTTTATTAGGTGCCATAATAAGTGTTGGCTTTTTTATAGCCTCAATCACTTTTGCCATAGTAAAGGTTTTACCACTACCGGTAACCCCCAACAAAACCTGATTTCTCTGCCCTGCTTTTATACCGTCAACCAGTTGTTTAATTGCCTCAATCTGGTCACCTGCAGGCTCAAAAGGACTCTCTATCTTAAATTCATTACTCATAACCTATAATATAAAACGCTATCTCCCTCAAAGTCAAGCCTGTAAAAGAGGGTTATATGTCTTGACTTTTGATATTTTAAATCTAATAATCCGTCTAACAAATCTATTATTATAAACAACAAAATTATTCTATAAATTATGAAACAATTAAAATCTTGGAGATGGAAAAATCTATTTTCCTTATCCGCTTGGAAAAAAGTAAGCATATTCGAGCTAGGACTTGAAGTTGCACTTTTTATTTTTACATTATCAGTAGTTTTAACGTTTAAATGGGTTGATCCAACAATATTTGATGAAATAGGATTCATCTTTGTAATGTTAATCACATTTGCTGCTTCTTTAAATTTAATTTTCGAAAATTTAGTAAAAGTATGCTGTGCCCAAAAAGCATATAAAATCATGTACAAAAACATGCCTGCATACTGCTTTATTTATTCAGAAGATGGATTTTATGAGCTACAAATCGTGTATAAATCAAAAGTTCATTACAAAACAAACATTGAAGATTTTATTGAAGTTTGCTCTGATGGTAAATATAAAAACATCATTTTCAAAAAAGAATTTTCTAAATCTTGGCTTGCTATCACCAACAATGGTATACACAAGCTAGGACAAAAAATTCAAACAAATGTTTACTTAAAACCAAAATATGAAAATGAAACTAAATATGCAAAACTTTGCATCTTGACATCAACAGGCTACCAGACGATACTCGCCGATTATTTTGTTTCAAACGATAATCTATATATCCCAAGTACATCTTTGATTAATGCAAAACCCAAAGATAGAACCTTGTTTGAATACAATAATCAGGAAAACATCCGCCCTGATAGTTATATACTCATAAAAGTCAACTCTAAATATCACTTCTTTGGTATTTATCATAAAAATGATACCAATAAAGAGCCATACTTTAAGGAAATGATTATCAACTTAGCCACTTTTAGAGAAGGTCTTGATACTATTACATTGTCTTATGAAGATAATGAATACAAAGTCGTTTGCAAAAATGAAGCAAAAACAACTCATCTTCACGAAGACCTAGTTGTAGAAATTACTGACAATAACAACATAAAAGGTAAACTCCGTGGTTTAGTTGGAACCACACAAGTAACCATTTATGAGGGTAAGATTTACGCAATAGATTTTAAAAATCACTATGTCATCGGCGATGATTTTTGTTTCCACTCTTAAACAACAGCCTCATCATAAAAGATGGGGCTTTTTTTAATAAAATATATGCACCGCCAACAAAAGAGACTAGACATTTAATCTAAATTAATACAATATACAATAAAGGGTCAATAAGAGGAGAAAAAAATGACTAATGATATGATTTATGCCCCTTTTGAAGGCATTATACCTAACTCAATATATGCAAGCCTTGTAGCCTCTCCGCCATACGATGTCTTATCATCACTTGAGGCAAAAAATATAGCAAAAAACAATCCTTATAGTTTCTTACACATATCAAAAGCAGAGATTGATTTTGAAGATAACACCTCACCTTATGAAGAAAAAGTTTATCAAAAAGCAGGGCAAAATTTTAGAAACCTACTTACTAATAGCATATTGCATTTAACTCCCAAACCTTGCTATTACATATATCAAATGAAGTCTAAAACTCACACCCAAACTGGTCTTGTGGTTTCAGCTTCTGTTAAAGCATATTTAAGTGGCAGAATAAAGCGCCACGAACTAACACGACCTGTCAAAGAAGATGACAGAGTAAAACAAATAAAAACAGTTGGCGCTCAAACAGGTCCTGCTCTTTTAATCAATAAAGAAATAAAAACAATAAAAGAACTACTACACAAAATAACAACAACAAAAGAAAAAACATTTGAAGTAACAGATGCCAACAAGGTAATCCATAGTATATGGATTGTTGATAACAAACAAGATATTGAATTAATATCAAATGAGTTTAACAAACAAAACATTGCATATATCGCAGATGGACACCACCGCTCTGCTGCAGCATCTCGCATCGCAAAAGAAACAAATACAGAAAATGAAGCTCGCTTTTTAGCTGTAACTTTTTTTGCTGATGAAATGAAAATAATGGATTATAATCGTGTTGTTTTTGACTTAAATGGTTTAAGTTCTCAAGAATTTATAAAATTGGTTGAGAAAAATTTTGAAATTTCACCAACAAAAACACCAACACCTAACCGCAAACAAGAGTTTACAATGTACTTAGATAAAAAATGGTACAAACTAAATTATAAAGGTGCACCAATAGGAGAAGACGCAGTTTCTAAACTAGACGTCAGCATATTATCAACCAAAATCTTAGATGAAATATTAGATATCAAAGACCTAAGAAACTCCGATAGAATTGATTTTATTGGCGGAATTAGAGGACATAAAGAAATAGAAAAACTCACCAACGAGCATTCTGGTGTTGGTTTTATGCTATATCCAACATCTGTTGAAGAACTAATTTTGGTAGCAGACCAAAATATGCTTATGCCCCCTAAATCTACATGGTTTGAACCCAAATTGCTTGACGGTTTGATTTCAAAAGAAAGCGAAGTAAAAAAAAATATTAAAAAATGTGCATAAAAATATAGGAACGAGATATGGAAAAAGAATATATTTCATGGGACGAAGTAAAGTCTTTAAGTGATGAATTATCAGAAAAAATTAAAGCTCATTGTGATGATTTAAGCTCCGCAACATTAGTTGCTGTATCAAGAGGAGGTTTGGTTCCAACACAACTTATCTCCTATAAACTAAACATCAAAGATATAAGAATAATGAAGCTTTCATCTTATACCAACAGCAATGAACGTTCTCAAATAAAAGACACATCAACAGACCGTTTGTTTGATGGTAGGTGTGTATATGTCATTGATGACCTTGCAGATAGCGGCGAAACAATACGTTACATCCGCCAGAATTATCCAACATCAAACATCTGCACAATGCTAATCAAAACATGTTGCAATGAAAAACCAGATATAACAACCTCAAAAGTTATAGATGGCAATACGTGGCTTGTATTTCCTTGGGATGAATAAAAAATATATGGATAACATAAATCAAAACCAAGAAACAATCCTAAAATCACTATCTAAATCTGTTGCAGATTTAGATAGCTTAAATTTGGTTCAAAAAAAATTATTTGACACCATAGAGCACACTCATCAAAACATATTTATACACGGACAAGCAGGTACAGGTAAATCAACTTTTATAAAATACCTAAAAAAGCACTCCCAAAAACGTATCCGTCTAGTTGCGCCAACTGCTATTGCAGCTCTAAACATTGAAGGTACAACCATACATTCAATGTTTACGCTCCCTTTAAGCGATTACATAGTCTTAAAAGATGTTTTAGTAAAAAGACGCAAAAAGCTAAAATCTATTCTCAAAAAAACAGACATCTTAATCATTGACGAAGTATCAATGTTGCGCCCTGATATTTTGGATACAATAGAAACACTATGTTGCCAAGCTCGCGGTAATTTATCATTGTTTGGAGGATTGCAAATAATTTTGATTGGAGATTTATGCCAACTTCCTCCAATTATCAATCATAATGTAATTCCAATATTCAAACAAGAGTATCAAACTACTGAACCATATTTTTTTGATGCCAAATCATATCTCAAAGGAGCATTCAAAACTTTTGAATTAACAGAGGTTTATCGTCAAAAAGATGAAGAGTTGTTGAAGTTTTTAAAAAATTTGAGAACAAACGAAAATATTCCAGAAACATTAGAATATTTTAATTCTAATGAAACTTATCCTGATGATTTCTTAAAAACTGCAATAACAATTACCCCCTATCGACAAATAGCAGACACAATCAATAAAACTCGTCTTGAAAATATAAATACACCACAAAAAAGTTATGAGGCATCATGTACAGGTACCTTTGAAACTCTAAAAGATACACCCTCACCCAAAACTCTTAACCTAAAAGAAGGAGCTCTTGTTATATTTAACAAAAACAATCTCCCAGATTATATTAATGGAACCTCTGGTATTGTTGAAAAATTAGCAGATCGCTACATAATCATTCGCACTCTAAATGACAACAAATTTATCACTGTTTACAAAGAAGAGTGGAAGTCTTTTGCATATGACGTAAACGAAGAAACAGGAGAAATAACCGAAAAACAAACCGGATCTTTTGTTCAATATCCGCTTCAACTAGGCTACGCTCTAACTATACACAAATCACAAGGTAAAACTTTAGACCGAGTAATAGTTGATATAAATAAAGGAGCATTTGCTCATGGTCAACTATATGTAGCACTATCACGCACACGCAACAAAAAAGATATGTTAATAAAAACTCATCTAACTAAAGATGATATAATCTTTTCACCTCGCATCAAAAACTTTCTCTCTTAAAAAATCATTTACCATCAACTTTATCAAAATAATGATATTCATAATTATCAACACCTTTAATAGTTGCATAAAAAATTAATATTATCTTTGACATCTAAACATAAATATCCTAACCTCAAACTATGTTGATATCCGGAGGGAAAAATGTTAAAAAAATCATCCACAAATTTTATGTATTCAATACTATTTGGTTTACTTGTATTTTGCCTATTAATTGTAGTTAATCACTTAGGTTTTAATATACAAACCCCAAGCATTTCTGCATTATCAATTTTAGGTGCTATTGTATCATATTTACTACTAACACCTAAATCATGCCAAAAAATAAAATATTATTTTAATGAAATAGATTGGGCAGATGAAGTTGTAAAATTTTATCAATCAATACCTAGCATATACCGCAAATCTTTTTGGATATCTTTTGGCTTTATAAATTTAGCATTTTTATTCCACACAATTAACTTCATGTGGGGAGCAAACGATTGGGCGGCAATACGTTTCAATGTTGATAATACAACAGCCATAAAAGATGGCAATTTTACAGCATTTGTTCTTCAAAATTTATTGTTTGATGGCAAAATCTTACCAGTTATAAACAATTTATGGTCATTTTTTGGTCTTGCTCTATCTGGCATACTTTTAGCATACTATTGGGATATACCTAAAAAAACATCTTCTTATGTTATAACTTCATTATTTATGACAATAACACCATACACCTTAAGCATAATGTATTTTACACAATACACACTTGGTAATTTATGGATACCAGCCTTTGTTATTGCATCTTTAATTTTGAGCAATAAAGCCACTAAAACTCTTAATAGGTGCTATATATATAATCTCATTTCTATTTCTTTATTATTCATATCACTAGGCACATACTTGCCAACTATCAACTTTTTTGGCGTTGTTTTATTTGGTAAAATATTCCTAAACATCATAACCAAAGGTGGCTCAATAAAAATGAATATTTTATCATCACTTCAAACTCTTGCAAACTTCACTGCTGCCGTGTTGATATACATTTTTGTGATTTTATTACTAAAGCTCAACAATAATGCTCTCACCATTTCAAATGTTGATTTTTATGATGCAATCAAAAACATTCCATCCCTAATAAATGCAATGTTTACACAATTTGCAACAACCATTCCTTTTGTTGATTTAAGCTACAAAATAATTGCTTTAATCATTGTTATAACTTGCTTGTTTGCAATTATCTTCAAAGCTCCATCAACTTCAGCATCAATAAAAGGTTTAGCTTTAATTCCATGTATTTTGGTATTAAGCAAAATATCTTATCTTTTCAATAGCGACACAAATAATATATTGCATGGCTACAACTCTTTTTATAGTCTTCCTATTTTATATACTTTAATGTATGCAACACTCATTAAAATAGATACTCCATATCTAAAACGCTTTGCATATACACTAGCTGTACTTCTTATATTTATGAGTTTTGTACGCATTTCATACGGTCTAAAAGTTTGGAAATTTGGCTTTGATGCCGAAACAAAACTTGCTGAACGCATCATTACCCGTATGGAGAAAATGGACAACTTTAACATAGAAAAGAAATATAAACTCCTCCAAATTGGCTCACAAAGCTTGCGCCATAAATATTATATCAAAAAAGAAGGAGAACAAAAAAGTCCAGAACTATTAGATATTGCATATTATGAAGAAAACATCTCATCTGATGCATATAATTTCTTCTATCAAGCAGACTTTTTATCTAAAAACGCATCCCTAAGCGAAGCTTCAGAAAATAGCGAAGTAAAAAATTTCATCTTAAAAAATGCTCGCCCATGGCCAGATAAAAATAGCATTTTCATAAATGATGAATATATCGTATTTGTACTAGATGATAAAGCTTTATATCAAGCACAAAAAGAACTTTCAAAATAAAATAAAACGGGGCTAAAAACCCCGTTTTGTTTTATCAATATTGTCTATATATCCATTCCATTATTCAGAAATGAGAACTTACATTCAGTATCATTTATTTTTACCGCATTAAATATAAGCTTACGAACACCCTCACCTTTAACAACATCCAATGCACTTAAACCATCATTATTTTTAATTTTAATATTACAACCACCTTTAACCAATGCCTCCACAGATCTAAACCTACCTTCTGCCGCAGCATTTATAAGAGCAGTATTACCATTATTATCTTGAGCATCAATATCGGCTCCCATTTTAATCATCTTATCAACATTCCAAGCAAGCTCATTTCTGGCTTCAAACATCAATGCTGTTTCATTATTATTATTTCTAATATTAACATCAGCCCCTTTATCAAGAAGCTTTCTTACCATATTTATACGACGCAACTGAGAGGCTAAAATAAGTCCACTATTACCATCTTTATCTTGATAATCTATATCAGCTCCATCCTCAACTAATTTATCAACTTTACTATAATCAGAATTTTCAATCGCTTTTAACAATTCCATACCTTGTTTATGCCAAATCTCTTCATCAATAAAATCTTCAGCTCCCTTTTCTTGCAATAAATTAACAGCATCTTCATTCTCAAAATGTTTTGCCCAACATAAAAGAGATTTTCCACGATAAATAAGATTTATATTATCCCCCAACGACTCAATAAGATTAAGAGATTTACGATTAAAACCAGATTTTAAGCTGTCAAACACTTGTTGCTCAATCGAATATTTCATAACTATTAATTCTCCCTTTGGCAATATTATGCTAAAATAATACCATAATATTCACATCATAACAAGCAAAAAATATCTACAATATTTCATTATCTATTTCGGCCAATTTCATTTTTAATTTTAAACATCATATCCGGTTCTTTTTGATATTACGCTTAATAACTTCAAAAAAAGAGAGCTAAAACTGCTCTCTTTATAAACCTGATTAAAGAATAAAATTTTGATTAGATAGAAATGAACTTAAGGACGCTCAAAATCTACCTTTTAGACTTAGATTAAAATTCGTTATACGAGGTTAATAGAAGTAAAAATAAAAGAGAGAAAATTTTAGTGTAGTAAAACCTACATGAATTTTCTCTCTTTTAAATTTTTACGATTAGAAACCCGTAGAACGGATTTTAATCATTATTCAACGATTTTTGATACAACACCAGCACCAACAGTTCTACCACCTTCACGGATAGCAAAACGTAAACCTTCATTCATCGCAATTGGAGAAATCAATGTTGCTGTCATTGTTACGTTATCACCAGGCATTACCATTTCTGTACCTTCTTTA
>JAZQZH010000005.1:0-31720 GCA_045633945.1 Alphaproteobacteria bacterium | reverse complement strand
TTAAAACGAAATATATCTCCCATTATCTCTCCATAGCATCAGCAAGTGATGAAAGTGGTAATTCAGACTTAACCTTTACTTCTTCTACTTTCCTAGAAGGTCTAGATCTAGCAACATCATCGGCACTGCGTCCTGTAATATTAGCAACCACCTCATCTGCCACCTCATTTTCAAGAAAATAGTTAATACATGCTTTACTATTTCGCCACTTACCATCTGTACTATTACATACCTTAGCAGGATTTATCATAGATGTTAAAGCTAAATCATACGCCACATCAATCCCATATTTTTCAACTAATGTATCAACCATAGCTGTATCAATTCCAACACGACTAAACCATCCATTCATCTTTGTTTCTTTTTGAATCTCAGCCTTTGTCTTTTCTCTCTCAACTGAAGTAGATTCCACAACTACTGCAACTTGTTCATTTTCTCTTGAGATTTGGGAGGCAACATCATTTCCATATTCTCCACTAGCAATCCCATTTGCATTTTGTTGATATTGCGCTTCAGCCTCAACATGTTGACCAGCCATACTATGTATTATTCTACGTCTATCCTCAAGACCTAAAAGCATATTATCACTAAATCTTGCATCAGGCACAACTGTATCACCTTCATTAGTTTTACCAACGGTGGTAGATGTTACTGTTATTGACTCCACAATATCCTTAATCGTAGCAGATGTTTTTTCGATAAGTTCTCTACGATAATTTTCCATAGCTTCTTCATTATATTTTCCCTCTTCAGAAGTATACCCCTCTCCACCAAACACTTCGGAAACGCCTCTTAATACCTCATCTTGAGATACACTAGCTTCAGGTTTGCTATCAACTTCCCCCTCATTTTCAGCTGGATTATTTGCAAAATATTCGTTTGCCACTTGCACATACTGTTTATCATAAAATGTATTATAATTAATGCGATATCTTTCTAGGGCTGACACTCGATCTGACTCTTCATTTTGAATATATGGAACATAAGATTTATCATTCAGCAAAATATTTTCCTGAACAGCCAAACTATCAATAAGTGTATCCGTATCCCTTTTAGCTTCTTCAATCATTGCTCTAAGCTCTTCTTCACTTTTTCCATCCATTTGTGCTCTATATTGATCCATAGCCCAATTTTCTGTATTAGTATATCTTACACATTCACCAGCTATACCACTTGTATCATTTATATCTATTACTCTAAGCCTTGATTTACCCTCTTTTAATGGTCCCCCATTATTATCCATAACGGTATAACTAATAATATTACCCTGTTCATCACGATTAACATCTACAACAGTTAAAGCGTGATATCCAGAACCACTGTTACCAGTATATTCAGATATTATACTACCAGCAGTAACTTTACCACTCAAAACCAATTCTTGTAAAGTTTCCGTCTCACTGGTATTACTATAACGACCATCACAAATGGCTTTTCTATTTCCACCACCATGTATAGTTTTAGCACAAGCAGTTTCACCCCCTGCTATAGGGTCACCAAGGCCAGCTGTTTGCGCTGTTGCATATAAATTACATGCAGCCGTCCTAGCACAATGTGCATATAGTATTTTGTTTAAACCATTATAATGATAAACTTGTCTTCCAGATTTTTCAGCTGTTTCACGAGTTACCATCGTCACAGAGTCAGGTCTTATAACTGCTTCTTCTTCTGTTCTACCTGCCCTATCATCAGGTCTTCCTACCATAATTTCAGCTGCAGCCACATTTTCGCCTTCACTATTTTCGCCTATAGAAAAAAATACAGCTTTTGCATCATCAACAGTCACACTTCTTGAAAAACAATATGTCTCATACCCATGGTACTGACACGCATACTCCCATCTTTGTTGCGATATTCTCATATATTCTTCTTGTAATTCTTCAAGAGAAGCATCCTCACCTAAAGTAGAATCATTTTCATGAAGTTTGCGTTTTCTATATTCAGCAACAGTTCTAATATCCTCATAATTATTTTCAGTCATGCCTTCCTCCGCTATAATAATCTATAGTTATTATATCAGGAAAAGGCATGCTTGTCAAAGATTTAAGGCTTAAACAGTATTAAATATTTGTTACAACCAACAAAAAACAGTAGATATATTAATATTACACTATCATCTACTTAATTCTGTTTTCTTAATTTTAAGAACATTAAGTCCTTCTGCACCAGATACTGCAATAGGTTGTACTTTATCCTCTTCTCTTACACGTCTTGAACCATGAACTTCTTCAACACTTCTTCCAGTAATTTTTGCAATACTCTCGTCAGAAACATCATTTTCAATAAAGTAACGAAGACAATTTCTACTATTTCTCCATACTCCATCGCTATTTTGTTGTACAACAATCGGAGTATTCAATGATTTAAGCGCTAAATCATATGCCACATCTATACCATATTTACTCACCATTTCATCAACAAGAGCAGGATCTAGTTTAACATTAGAACTACTAAACCAAGCTTGCATTTTAGCTTCTTTTTTAATCTGATCTTGAGTTTTTTCTTTACTATCAACTGCAACTGATTTTGTTGCATCATCTAATGTTTCAACTTTTTCAGCCACTAATACCTCATCTTGACCATATTCGCCACTATTAATAAGTTCTACATTAGCAGCAAGTTGCTCTGTTGCTTCATCCTTTTGTTTTTCCATAGTTTCTTCAGTATCTTTTCTCTCTTCTGGTGTATATACTCCACTCTGTTCACCAGACAACTCCTCTGTAACTACTTCCGGAGTTTCTACACTTTTAGTCTCTACTTCTGATGCTGTTTCTACTTGAGTTGCCATAACACTAACTGCAGGATCAAATACTTCTTTTAGAGCATCAACTTTCTCTTTAAACTCTTTAAAACTGCACCCATATTTTTCTTTAATTTCTTTTCTAGATAAGGTTGAATAATCTATAACCATTTGATAAGCACCAACTATTTGTTGTTTTGACGCAACAATTTCTTCTTTTTCACTAAGAGATTCTTCTAGCGCAACAATATT
The DNA here is from genome assembly GCA_045633945.1 of Alphaproteobacteria bacterium. Lineage (GTDB taxonomy): Bacteria > Pseudomonadota > Alphaproteobacteria > RF32 > CAG-239 > CAG-267. Next base: position 28,728 of record JAZQZH010000005.1, on the reverse strand, counting down.
TTCACCCAAACTAGTTAAAGCTTCAGCCTTATCACTGAGAACTTCACCTGTTTTTTCTTGATTATTCAACCTATCACTAGCATTCTCAATTTTATCATCAATACTGCCATTACGCCTACTTGTTTTCAATGCTGTATTTTGCTCCTCGAGGGTAACCAAAGAGGCATTGCATTCACTTAAAGAAGCACTACTGTTATCAAGATTAGTATTAGCAGCCTGAATACCTTCATTAGCTTGAGCTAAATCATCAGCATATGTTTCATCCATATTTTCATACATACCAACAATATCAGCAAACTCCTCTTTTCTTTTAGCATATCTATGTCTTTTAATCCATCCTTTATTAGCTACATCTTCTTCGCGATCTTCTAAATCACTACAAGCAGTAGAAATACCCTCTTCTGCAACTAAAAGTTCATTTTCTTTCTTACCACAAACCTCCACTCTTCCATCAAAATTATCAATTTTTAATTGATCTTCAATCCTTACGACCTCTTCACTTAATTTACCGACTTCTATTTCTTCGGCTTTAATTTGCTCCTCTAAATCATTCTTCTTATACACTTTTAATTGTTCATCATAAAATGATGCATATTTTTTGCGTTGACTTTCTAATCCATTTGCTCTAGTTTTACCACCGCAAGTTTTAGTATAACTTGTACTGGTTAATAGCGTGTTTTCTCTATTTGCTAATTCATCTATCTCCATATTAAGAGCTTCTCTAGCTCTTTGATTTGTTGTCGCAATTTCGGCCATTTTTTTCGCTTTATCATCATCATCTTTAAATATTTCTCCATTCATACCAATTAAATTACCATTTTCATCATACATTGGCTCATATTTATTATCATACCTTTCCCTAATTTGATCATTAGCCCACTTTGTTGTATTAGTATAAAGAAAAGGTTTACTACCGTCAGGTGTATTTGTATTTATGTGATTAAAGGGATGATCTTCATTAACACCTATAACTTGAATTCGTGTTCTATCAGATCCACCATTATTATCCATAACAATATAGCTGACAACCTTTCCTTCTTCATCATAATTAACTCCTGCTATAGTCATAGCATGATAACCAGACAACCCTGCTCTAGGAGAGGAATCTGTACAATAAGAGATAACACTACCTGGGCCAATTTTCCCGTCTATAATCAATTGCCCTACACTTACAACTCCATTTATCCCTTTATCTTCTCCTGAATATCCCCCACCACAAAGAGGTGTACCATCACCTTGCCCTTTATGGACTCCCAAAGCACTAGCAATTTCAGCGCCGTCAAGAGGATTACCCAATCCCATAGCTTCTGCCATTGCATAAATATTCAATGATGCAGTCTGTGCACAATGAGCCCAAATACCGTCTCCTACATGTCGAGAAGATGCATCTACTGCTTCACCTGAAAATTGAAAAGCATATCCTGCAACATCCATTGGTATTTCATTTTCATCTTCATTTTCATCATCACTTTTTTCCAAAGTTTGCTTAAAACCTTTTTTACTTGCAGTATCAAAAACTTCTTTTTTGGCCTCCGTAACAGTTATGGCGCGATATTTATTATATCCACCAATACAAACACTCAAGCTTACTATTTCCCATTCTTTATTTTGAATAGCAATTGTTTGCTCTCTAAGTGCTTCAAAAAATTCTTTATCACTAGCAAAATCTTCACGTTTTAACTCAGGAAAATCTGATGCTAATTGATTTTTTCTATATTCTTGAACTACTTTAACTTGTTCATTTGGTGTTAATGCTTTATCAGTCATAATAATCTCCTCCCAAATACAATACATACTAAATTATATCACAAAATTTTGCATTCAGCAAGAAAAAAATAACAAAACATAGAAAAACTAAGTAAAATTACAAAGATTTAACCCCATAAAGCCTTGCCTGTAAAGATGGATTCATCTGAATTTGAACAGTCTCCCCTCCTAAAGGCTGAATTTTTTCATCATCTCTAAGAGGTCTAGCTCCTGCCACATCATCAGCACTGCGTTCTGTAATATTAGCAACCACCTCATCAGTTACCTCATTTTCTATAAGATAATTAATACATCCCTTACTATTTCTCCACTGACCATCTGTATTATTACAAATTTGAGCAGGACTTTCCATAGATTTCAAAGCCAAATCATATGCAACATCTATTCCATATTTACTTACCATAACATCAACAAGATCTGTATTTAACTTAACAGTCTTAAACCATGTACGCATTTTAGCCTCTTTTTGAAGTTGAGCCTCTGTTTTTTGCGGTATTGTCTCTAGTTCATCTGTCCTTTGCGCCATTTGCTCAACATCATTTCCATAAACACCTTCATTAAGTTGTTCTCTATTATCCTGAAGCATCCATTCTGCATCTTCCACTTGCCCATCAAAGGTACTTTCTATATCTTGACGCTCTTCTTGTGTAAATCCAGTTGTTGTAATATCATTTTGTTCCTCAACTCCTGGAATATCAATATTAGAAAGCTTTTCTCTAACCTCTGGAATAACCATAATTACATCAGGGTTTCTCGCAGCTACTTCATCCACTCTTGTATTATAATCATCAATATATACCTGAGAATCTCTAGTAAGGTCTTCATAATAAGATCTATAACTTCCTGCTCGACCTAATTTATATGTAGGACTATACCCCCCCATAGCAATATAATCATCTTCTGTTTCTCTCATATCTTCTACAACAGAAGATATATTACCACTTTGTACCCTAACAGCTTCCTCCAATTCAGAAATAGACATAGCATCAACTCTAGCTTTATCTTGTTCTTTTATCCAATCATTAGTATGCACAACACTAACAAGAGCTTTTGTCCCATAATAATGACTATTAAATTTATCAGCAGTAACAACTTCTAGTGTAGGAGGATTATTTCCGCCAAGAGTATAACTAATAACATTACCCTCAGCATCCTTTTCAATATCAACCAAATACATTGCATGACAACCTGTTGTAGTATTTCCATTAGCTTGTCCTGTTCTAATAGAAAACTCATCACCAATATTAATCAAACCATTTCTTATTCCTTGGCTTAATGTTGTCCCTTGAGGTATTTGCTCACCGCCTTGTCTAACATTACCTGAAGAACCTGACGTAAATTCCGGTGGAATAGAATCCATATAGTGAATACTAGAAGCTGCAAAACAGTTATTTCTTCTTCCAACATCACCATTAATTACTCTTGATCTTGCTACAATTAAATTATCATCACCTTGATAACCCATCCTATCACTAATACATTGAGTATAAGAAGTAGAACTAATCGCACAACAATGTTGATTATTCATTCCTCTTGATGTTATTTGAACAATCTCTGGTGTAAAACTATAACAACTATCTTGAGCATATCTATTTCCTGCATATCCACTCCATGCTCTATTATTTTGTACTCTCATTCCAGCTCTTTGATTATCACCATAAGACACATTATATGCTTTCATTGCTTCATTTTTAACATGAAGTTGATATTCCATATCGCGTCCTCTTAAATATTGCTCAACAAGAGCTTGCCTATATGCATCTTCATTAGCATAATCTTCACGTCTAGGAAGTGTTCCAAAATTTTCTTCCACTTCTAACATTCTAGCTTCATATACAACACTAGTATCACCTAAAAACTGACTTGAACCTGTACCAGCCATAACAACCTCCCAACATCTTCAATATATAAAATAATACCACAATAAACACTCCATGTCAAATACTAATTAACATACCAAACCAAACATAACAAAGTGGAAAAAGTTATATCTTTCTTGCTAATCAATATATAATATCATAACATACATCTATATTTAAATAAAGGAGTATAAATATATGAAACATCTACTTATTGCATTATTTTTACTATTTAACACATCAAATGTATCTGCCAACAATAGCACACTTATTGAAACAGCAGCAGAAAAAGAATTAATACATGATAAAATTTATTTTTTCGCTCACTCTATGTGCCACTCATGCAGAGATGCTTTTATATATTTTCAAACCTATCACAAAGAGCTTAATATACCAATAATAGATATGAAACACTCAAATAACTTAAAATTATATAAACAATGTGTTAAAAAATTTAATATTAAAAATCAAGAACTACGTCTTCCTCTCATTTGTATGAAAAACAAATACATCATGGGATGGGATAAATATTCTGAACGATTATTTGAAGAAGCTTTGCAACAATATAATACAAAATAAAGGAACAACAATGCTTTCTGATATTGAAATAGCCCAAAAAACAATACCAATTAAAATCAACGATATAGCTAAAAAACTAAATCTAACGCCTGAAGATATCGAACCATATGGACACTATAAGGCAAAGATATCAAGAAAAACTATATCAAAATTAGAAGATAACAAACAATTAGGTAACCTAATTTTAGTAACTGCACTAACCCCAACTCCAGCTGGAGAAGGAAAGTCAACCGTATCAATAGGTCTAGCAGATGCATTCAACCTCTTAGGACAAAAAGTTTGCCTATCACTTAGAGAGCCTTCTCTCGGTCCATGCTTCGGAGTTAAAGGAGGAGCAACTGGAGGGGGATATTCTCAAGTAATCCCTATGGATGAAATAAACCTCAACTTCACAGGTGATATCCACGCCATAACAAGCGCAAACAATTTGTTATGTGCTATGATTGATAATCATATCAAACATGGAAATTCCTTGGGTTTCAAAAAAGTATTATTTAAGCGCTGTATAGATTTGAACGACCGAGCATTAAGAGAAATCGAAGTTGGTTTAGGTGGAAAAGCTAACGGCTCTCCAAGATTTGATAACTTTAATATTTCTGTTGCATCAGAAATTATGGCTATACTATGCCTTAGCAAGGATATACATGATTTAAAAGAAAAGTTAAATCAAATTATTGTAGGTGAAAATCACGAAGGAAACCCAATATACGCCAAAGACCTCAACGCAACAGGTGCAATGGCGGCAATCTTAAAAGACGCCATATTGCCAAATTTAGTTCAAACACTAGAACATTCTCCGGCATTAATACATGGTGGACCATTTGCTAACATTGCCCATGGTACAAGTTCTCTTATTGCCACCAAAACCGCATTAAAACTAGCTGATTATGTTATAACAGAAGCTGGTTTTGGCGCCGACCTTGGGGCCGAAAAGTTTTTCAACATTTTTGGCAGAAAAACAGATATTTTCCCTAAATCCATTGTATTAGTTGCAACTATTCGAGCCCTAAAAATGCACGGTGGAGTTGAAAAACATAATTTATCAATAGAAAACCCAGAAGCCATTCGAAAAGGCTTCGAAAATCTAAAAACTCATATAGAAAATTTAAAAAAATTTGGCTATACACCAATTGTTGCAATAAATAGATTTACAACAGATACATTAGGCGAACAAAAATTGCTAAAAAATTTATGCCAAAAAGAAGGTGTTGATGCAATAATATCCGAAGGATGGATAAAAGGCGGGCTAGGATGTATAGACCTTGCTAAAGCAATTATAAAACAAATTGAAAATAAAGAAAATTGCATTTCACATATTCATATGTCATATCCTAATGTTGCATCATTAAAAGAAAAAATAGAAATAATTGCAACAACCATATATCGCGCAAAAGAAGTATCTTTCACCAAAGAAGCGCTAGAAGATTTAGAAAAGTTTACATCTTGGGGATTTAAAAGACTACCAATATGCATAGCTAAAACTCAAAATTCAATTTCTCATGATCCTAAATTATTAGGCAGACCTAAAGATTATATTTTTCCAATAACGTCTGTGCGCATATCTGCCGGAGCAGGATTTGTTGTCGCATTATCAGGAAATATAAATACTATGCCAGGATTACCCAAAACACCAGCAGCAGAATACATAGATATAGATAATAACGGGATAATTAAAGGCTTATTCTAAAATATCACTAACAAACCCCAAGCCCCTCGTTGAGGGCTTTTTCATTTTAAATCAAGCAGAAATCCCTCAAAACTCATACTTAAGATCAGCAAATGTTCCATGAGATATATAGTTTTTCTTAAGTCCTAATTCATAATTTAAACCAACCCTAGCTGCTTTTGATAAATCAACTTCTGCTCCATAACCAATCTCAATGCCAAAATCTTCATCATTTTCTTGCAAAACATAATAACTACCACCATTAGGAAGATTTATTAACATATCTTCACCTTTATTATAAATATCATATGTAGCATTAATATAACCACGTTGACTTATATTATATCCATTAAAATCAGTGCTATTCAATAGCTCCAAACCTAACACCGCGGTTAAAATATCATTATCAATAGACGCATGCTCAATACCAGCATTATCAATGTATTTTTCTTGATTAATATGATAATACCTCATCCCGACACTTGGACGAAAAATAACATCGCAATAATTAACACATTTATTTATATTCAAACCATTCGTCAAATGTAATCCAAATAATTCACTATCATAATTACTAGCAATTTTATTGCCTAATAAATATTTATTTTGCAAATTATCAGAAAAACCATAAATACCAAACCAATCAAAGAACCACTTATTGTTTACATATTTTCCATATGTAAACAAACTGTGGGTATCCATTTCTATATTTCTAATATCAGAATTAACGTCGCTATTAATATAACCATACCCCATTCCAACAACTAAGTTAGGATTTATATTAGTATCAAACCCAGCAACAAATGCTTTACTCTTAACATCATAATTTAATTTTCCATCATTTTCTGCTGTTTGATATGTAGTACTAACCCAAAGATTTTCTTTTACATTATGCTTATCACCACTTGCAATTCCTCTATAAGCATTATTTTTACGAACAAACACCCTATGGCTAACAATATTACCAAGCATTATACCTTGATTTTTCAATACATTAACCCCAACTTCAGGTTTATCTGAAATGCCGTACAAAATATCATCTACATTCTTATCCATATTTTGAACTGCTAACGATAAACCTTTGCGTATATCTTCAAAAATAGGATTATTACTATTTGTATTTAAAATCTCACTTATTTGTTGCACTTCATCGAGACGTAACCCAAAATCTTTTGCAATTTCTTCATCATTCTTTTTATGAACATCAAAAGCAATCTTATTATTTTCTATATTAGCAACAATATTATACAAACCATTAGCCTTAAAAGTTAAATCTAATTCTCCGGATGTAGTATCAACATTATCAGCAAAAATATAATCTCCCTCTCCTTCTATTTCTGCCCAATCAAAAACCGTATTAATTTCTAAAACATTCTGACCATTTAGTACAACATCGCCTAAAACTCTACCACCGCTTTGCTCACTATTAGCACTATTTAGGCCATTTATTTCTAAGACTAACTTAGCATTATCAGACATTATAATGCCATTTCCTAAAATTTCAGAACTATTTATATTTAAACTACTATTTTTATTCAAATTAATAACGCCATCGTTACCTGTAATTCCACCTAATATATCAAGCAAAGCATTATCACTAATATTAATAGTTCCCTCATTATAAATATCATTATTATATTTAGTGCCATTGACAACTCTATAATTGCCAACAAAATAATTATTTCCCTCAAATTCTATTATGCCACTATTCCATATGGCTCCACCATTTGTTTCATCTAGTTTTCCACTTACATTATTACCAACAAAATCAGTATCATTAAACGTTATTGTTCCAATATTATAAACAGCACCTCCTTGAGCTTTAGCATTCTGGCTCAATGCTTTATTACCATTAAACTCACCTTTTATTTTCTCAATAACTCCTGTATTATAAATTCCTCCACCAAACGCGCCACCATTACCATCTACACTACCGTCTCCTTGTGCATAATTCCCCTTAAAACTAACATCTTCCATATTTTTTATTAATGTACTGCCGTTTGTAGCAATAGCTCCACCATAAGCTTCACCGAACGTATGTTCAGCATAATTATTAATAAAATCAACATCTTTAATTTCATTTATACGACCAACATTATTACTATTATAATAAGTAATTTTTATAGCTCCGCCCATAACTTTAGCTGTTGGATCATATGCTATAACAGCATTATTATCAAATAATGACTTTTCAATTTTTTCTATTAAATTATACGAATTAATAGCCCCTCCTGATGCATGTCCTGCTCTAGAACCTGAAGTAATTTTTTTAATCCCCTTATTATTAATAAACTTTGAGTTTATAATTGTACCAATAATTGCAGAATCATTATTGTCTAAAACACCACCATGTATACCGCTTCCAGAAGTATCATCCGTTAGTGATGATTCCATAACATTATTTTCAAAAAGAACATTATCAATCAAATCAATACGTGAATATAAATTTACAATAACAGTACCATGAGGTGCATTTTTCAATGATTGAGCTGTATTATTCATAAAACTTGAATCTTTTATAAGTTTTATTCTTCCTCCATCAATATTCATAATGATACCACCCCATAAACCTCCTTGAATTCCACTAAATGTATCCAATTTTATATCATTATTATTAAAAGAAGAATTTGAAATTTCAGAAATTACTCCACTATTTCTAATAACACCACCACCAGTATTGCCATCATTACCAATCCAGAGCTTATTATTATTAAAATGAGTATTATTAAACGAAGTATTCCCTTCAGACCTTATAATCCTATTAATATTACTTGTATCAGGTTCAGGATTGGTCCATGAAGATATATTTTCAAAATCAACTGTTTGATTTTTTGTAATTGTCAAATTACCTTCAACATTTGAAACATTCGACGCATCAAAAACAACATCAATATTCGAATTTTCATCAAGTTCATTTTTTAAATCATTAATATTATAAACTATAGTATTTGCTTGCAAAGGTGCACAAAATAAAAAAACAAATAAAAAAATAAAAGAAGAAATAATTTTATTAATCATTGTGCCCTCAAAAAACAATATAATAACTATATACTACTTATTAAGTTACAATAATAAATAGATTTAATAACATTATCAACATCTTAAATTTAAAATTTATTCAATCCAACCGTCTAAAACATTCTCTCTAGTTTTTTCAACCATAGTGTCATTATAATATTCATTAGATGATAAATAGTCTATCATACTCATACCATTTAAATCTTTAGCATCTGGATTAGCCCCATTATTGAGCAAAATATTAACCGTATCAGAAGGATAGTTTTTTGTTACTAAAAAGGTTAAAGGAGATAACATTCCACACAAAGGTTTATCAAGATTAGGATCATTTCTAACCAAAGTATCTAGTATTTCTAATCTTCTATCATAATCCGCCTTTTCAACCGCATAAAAATCCTCTCCCACTAACATGCTTGGTATCAACTTTGGACAACCATTTTCCAAATAATAACAAAGAGGTGTCTTATATATATTGTCTTCCCACTCGGCATTATTTTTAAGCAATATATCAATAACATCCGCTCTATAATCTTTTGTTTCTAAAAGCTGTTTTAAAAGCCCCTTTTCAAGACTAACATTAACACCTTTTTCTATCATTTTTTCTAGCACTTCAACCGGATAATTATTATCAACAGCTTTCCTAAAAGAAGATTTATCTTTTTTATCAATGAAACCATATTCAATAATTTTTAACACATAATCTTTATGAGCATTTTTTGATATTGCCTGCCATAACAAATCTTTTGTTTTAGCCACATAATTTTTTAATAACTCTATCTTTTTAATGCTTTGCGTAACTTTATATTCATCATCATCATCCAAACTGTCCATAGCTGTATTACTTGGAATTGTTAAATATAAAGGTTTACATTTAGCATTTACATTAGCACCACGTTTAACAAGTTCTTCAAATACTTCAAAAGAACCATCTTCAGCTGCCAAACACAGTGGGGTCTTACCTCCTCTACCCTCAATATCAGCATAATTATCTAAAGCCAAAACTACCTTATCCATTGCTTTTGGGCGATTAATATCGTATTTACAATCAACTATTCCATCATTAAGTAAATTATTATAATATTCGTGTTGCTTTCTTATATACTCATATTTCTTTTCAAGCTTTTGAGAACCTGTATCAAACTCATTTACCCAAACTTTTTTGTACCCTTCTTCTTCTAAGTATTTATTTTTTTCATAAAAATCGACAACATTCATCCCATATTTATCAACGATATTAACATTAGCCCCATATTTAATTAGCAACTGCATAATACTCTCATCACCTTTAACAGCTGCAGCCATTAAAGCCGTTCGACCATTATTATCAACTTCATTAATATTTGCACCATTTCTTATCAATGCCTTAACAACAAGCAGATTATTAAGATTAGATGCCAACATTAAAGGAGTAAAACCCTTATTGTTTTTATGATTAATTTCTAATCCATACTCCAACAAAGTCTGCATAATTTCGGGATTATGATTATAAGTTGCTGCAATATTTACAACACTATTACCCTCATAATCATTATATAAAACATCAGCACCTTTATTAATGAGCAAATCCACAACACTAGCAAAAACATTATATTCTGCAGCAACAAACAACGCATTATAAGTTGGATTACATTTAGTAATTAAAGCTGCTCCATTATCAATTAAAAAAGAAATAGAATCTATATCATTAGAACTTTTAACCAGTTCTATTAACATGGTCTTGCCACTTTCTACACATTCATCAACATAGTTCCCCGCTGAAATCCATCTCTCAAACGATGAAACATTATACTTTTGCCCATATTTTACTTTTGAAAATAGCTCACTTGTTTTCAAATTATATACTTCGTTCTTAAGACTTCCAACCCCAAGACGCTCTGTAATATCAAGAACATCATCATGAGTATCTTTCTCATCATCTAACTTATTATTTTCTAAATTATCAGCAACATCTTCATTTTCATCTATATTTTGCTCATCATTATTTTCAACAAAATCTAAAGAAAAGTCTGCTTCATTGTCATCATAAGCAAAATCATTTGCTTTTGTCTCAACACAAAACAATATAAATAAAAAACAAATCAAGCAACGAGCAAATAAACGCATCGTATCCCCCAGAGAAAAAACACTGGTTAATTTATATAGTATAATAACTATTTTTCAAGCTATAATCCCACTCATACACATTATTAAGAATATTCATTTTTTCTTAAAAAAGGTAATTTTTTCTTTTAATTTCTTTAGTTTATCTAAACCCTTAGGATTTTCAACATCAAATTCATCAATTTTTTTCATTATTTCCGATGTTTTTTGCTCTGCTTTTTCTATTACGCTAGTAGCAAGATTTTTTATTTTTTCAAAATGATTCTCAATTTCTTTTTCATCAATATTCAATATATTATCATACTTAATATCTTCCTCATTAGAATCAATATCATTATTTTCATTCCAAGATTTAATATCTTCAACTATATCTATTTTTATATCACTATCATCTTTAACATCATTTTTTGTTTCTAAAATATTTTCAGAGATATACCCTACATCATTCTCTACAACATCATTTTTAATATATTCCTCATCATCTAACATATCTTCTAATAAACCTAGAGCTTCATCTTCATAATTTTCTACCTCATTTTCATATTTCTTATCCCCCCCTTCATCAGATGTTACTGGATTTTTTATTCCAGATATTATATTATGAGTAAACTCTTCAACAACGGATATTTTATCCGCAACACTTTTTACATCATAATCAATATTATCTAACGTCTGAATTTCATCTGCTAAACATTCATTATCTTTAGCATCTTCAACAGCATGTTTTTCCAATTTAATTATTGTTGCAACACTTTGCATACTATCTGCTATATCTTTATTTTTCCCAATTAACATTTTTACAATTTCACAACAGGATACTCTTAAATCTTCAAAACCTTCAATCCAACCATCTTCAACAAGTTCACTCAATAATGTTGCAGCTTCTTTATAAAATCCATATTCAATAAATTGCTTAATTCCCATAATATAAAGTCTAGCTGGATATTCTCTAAAAACATCATCCAAACTAAATAACTCTCTTTCTTTTAACATCTTTAAATTGAGCTTTAAAATACTCATAATCATCATTTCAGAACCATTAGCATCTGGCAACAATCTATGCAAAAAAGAAGCAAGTTCTGTTGCTCTACCTTTTCTTGCAAGAGCAATCAAAATTTTAGCAGCAGACCTTAATTGCTTGAGATTAACAAGCTCTAAAGCAAATACAACTCCTTTGGGATCTGTTTTCTCAATTAAACTCAAGCATCGTTCTATCATTCCTGGAATATTAAGAGGATTATTTTTAATAAGTTTTGCGGCAGATAACTCAAAAAAACCATATTCTTCATCAAATTTTTTAGCAAACTCAACTATCTCTGCATTTCTCTCTCGAAGCGGAACTAACTCCAATTCAGACAAGCTATCATCCGTTTCGTCTGCCATTAACTTTTCAAAAACTAAATCATTAACACCGATCAACCCAAAATTAAATCCATCTAACACTGCATTCTGTATATACCTAAAGAAAAAATCCTTTTCATACTCTTCTAGTTTTCGTTTTGAATGAGCAATTATATCACACAACCTCGTTAATACTTTTTCTTTCTCATAACACTCAACAACTTCTTTACCAGAAATGCCGCATGCAGCACCATGCCCTTGCATATCAACAAGCATTTGTTTGACGGGAACACTTAATGGATAGCGTTCCAAAACACCAAGCACCCTAACAGGATTAAAAGCTTGCATATCTACTTCATGCGCATAATCTCTATTAATGGCTACAATAGGCATTAATATCATTTTTTTGAATTTCTGATCTGCCAAAAAATTATCTAATCCCTTCCAAGAACAGAGCCTATTATCCTCATACTTGCTTATCAAAAAATTATTAAAATCACCAAGAACACCTTTATCGAAAGCCGCAATAATATTATTATCTTTTAATGCTTTCCAAACCTTATTAAGTGCTCCCAAAGGAATACCTTTTATACCTGCAACACCTAACATCCCCCATAAATAAGAAAAATTATCTTCATTAAAAATATCAATATTATCAGGGGCATCAATATATTTATAAACACGTTCTACAATAACGTTAGCACTAACTAAGCTAAAACTTGCCAACTCTTTTTCTGACCACATCATATCAGTATATCACTCCGTTTATATTATACATAATATAGTAAAGCATAAAAACTTAAATTAAAGTTAGCACACCTCAAATATGATTAAAGATTTTTCATCCTAACAATAACTTTTGTATATTTTATCAATATTACACATAAAAAAAGCCCTACCAAGTAGGGCTGCATAAATTTATTCTAACTATAATTTACCAATATTGATTTTTCTATATATATAAACAGCGATTGGCACTCCAAGCAACATACCCCAAAGCCCAATCAACTCATGTGCTATATATAATATAATAAGTGTCATAACAGGATTAATATGCATAACACTAGATACAATTCTTGGATTTAAAATATATGCCTCAATCATATGAATAACAATAATCATAACTAGCGCCCACATTCCAAGCTCAATACCACCACTATTTATTGCCATTAAAATAATTGGAACAGATGAAATCCACATTCCAAGCACAGGGATAAGACCACACATAAAAACAATTGTAGAAAGAAGAGCAACAGCTTTTACTTTTAATAAATACAAACAAATAGCTGTTAAAATTGTATTTATAAGCGAAATAATTAACTGAGCTCTAAAGTTTTCTCCAACTACTTTTGCAAACAAAATAATGCTATCAGATGTCTCCCTATATGTTTCTGCAAGTCTTGTAAAACGCAAATATCTAACACTTTTAGAAAGCTTAGGTAAATCAAATAATATAAGAAAACTAAACAGCATAGCCAAAAAGAACCACCCAATATAATGAATACCTTTTTCAAGAACATTTCTCAAAAAATTCCAAGCTTTAACTACTGTTGTTTCAGGTCTAATGGTATCTTTCATTTGAGCCAACATAGGAGCAATAATTTCATTATCACTAAACTCATTATCAACCCATTCATTTAATGAAGAAATTGTTCTAGGAAGTTGTTCAGTAAAAGTTATAGTTTCAGACAAAAGTCTTGTTGGAATATATCGCAAAAAGGCAATAACCCCCACCAAAAACACCAAATACAACATAACTATAACTGTTCTCCTATTAAAATGATACTTTCGTCTAAACTTATGAGTAATACTAGAAACGACAAATCCCATAATAAAAGTCATAAAAACCAAACCAAACATATCACGAAAAAGATATAGAACGCCAACAAACATCGCCCAAATAAAATAAACACGATTTATTTTAATAAATTCTGAAATATTAAATACCATAATCAGCCTCAAAAACTAAAACATACTATAATGCATAGTATATAACACAAAAAACATTAAAAATTAACTAAAATCCCCCACAAATACAGAGATATAATTACATTGCCCAATCAACCACTTTACTACCAACATGATTAGAAAAGTCTCTATCAATAGGTTGACGTTCTATCAAATCTCTAATATTTTTAACTGCAACTTTAGCAACATCAACTTCACTACTTGCTGGAACATAGATACCATTTTCATATCTATACTTCAAACTATCCTCTATTTTATGAAGTTGCATATTTATTGTTATAATTTCATCTGAACTAAGAGCTCTATTCTCTTCATTATTTATAACTTCAAGCACATTATTAAGATGAGGTTTTCTTGTATCATATAACAACTCATTAGCTCTATTAACCACAAGTAAATCAACATGTTCAGCATTTTCTTGTTGAAACGCATCAATATTACCTATCATCTTAGGCAATTGATCAACAACTCTACTAAAATACTCACTTCCAACCAACCTTGGATATAGTTGTTGATTTTTGAAAATAATTTTATCATAAAGAGTTGCACTACGATATATATTACTCAAGTATGCAATATCAGGATTAACAGACATATAAACAGCACAAGGTTTATAACCTTTTTCAATAGCCTTTAATGCATTATCCTTAAACTCTACACCTGCCCCCATTGAACCAACAGATAACACAGAACGATTACCATATTCTAATGACAAATCCAAAATTTTTCGAACATAATCAATAGTAACACCAGCAAATCTTTCGCATTCATCAATATGTTCACCTTTTAAATAGTCAAACAAATTAGGAAACAGCGCTCTATGTTCATCTTTATCAATAATATTAAAAGGTAAACAATCTTCATCATTTGCAAATCTCTCAATGAGTTTTTGCGTCATAACAGATTTACCCGCACCAGGATATCCCCAATACACAATAAAACGTCTAACAGAAGCTGGGACACTACAATTATTACTTTCCTTAAATTTAGCTAAGGCTTTATCATAATTCTCTCGAGCCTTAGGCGCTTCTTTCTTAAGAATTTCCTCAATTTCTCTATCTGTAAACCTAACAGAAGCAGCGCAATTCATTTTATTTAAATATTCTAACAGCTTATCTGTTTTTTCTAAAATTTGTTCTTTTGTTTCTTTTTTCATTTTAATAATTTAACTCTTTCAATTTTTTTATTGTTTCTTCGGCAGATGTATGGAGAATCCCAATTCCCCCCATTTCAACCCATCGTTCAATATTAGGAGCTCTATCATCAATTAAAATATCCCCTTTTTTACCATAAATTTGTTTATCTTTAGACAAACAACAAATAACACCATTTTCTATTCCATAGTGTTTTTTAAGCCACTGCCTCTTCTCTTTTTCTGCTTTATCAAAGCCATACAAAGGAAGACCTGTTAGAATCTGAAAACAATATTGATTTAAGTAACTAATTAATTTATCTGCGTCACCAAGTTTTGGTAGATTAACCCAATAATCTGTTGTATCAAGCACAATCTGCCATAGCTCTTGGCGTGGTAATTTACATGGTAAAACACCATGATTTCGTTCAAATTCGCCATCAAAATCAACCAAAACGCCATCCATATCACAAAAAATCATAAAATCCCTCTCTTTCTAACCACACTATAGAAAAGCATTTTATAATTTTAAATCAACAAAATATTACATTTTATTACATTGATATATTATCTTTTTTTACACCATAACCAAAAATTAAACATTTTTATTTATACTTTTCTTATTAAATCAATAATTATTTTATCTAAAAGGAGGAAATTATGAGCTATAAACGTTTTATCCTAAACGAAACAAGTTATCATCAAAGCGGTGCAATAGAGGCAATTGTTACTGAAGCCAAATCAAGAGATTTCAAAAAAGCACTAATTGTCACAGATAAAGACCTTGTAAAATTCAAAGTAGTAGAAAAAGTAACCACTCTTTTAGATAATGCTAAATTGAAATACGCAATTTTTGATGACGTAAAAGCAAATCCAAGTATTGAGGTTGTAAAGCTTGGCCTAAAAGCCTTCAAAAAAGCCAAAGCTGACTATATGATAGCAATCGGTGGTGGCTCTCCTCAAGATACAGCAAAAGCTATTGGTATCATAATTAACAACCCTGAATTTGAAGATGTTACCTCGCTAGAAGGAGTTGCTCCAACCAAAAACAAATCTGTCCCAGTAATTGCCGTTGCAACAACCGCTGGAACTGCTGCAGAAACAACTATAAACTACGTAATAACAGATGAGAAAAATCGTCGCAAATTTGTTTGCGTTGATCCACACGACATTCCAGTTGTTGCTGTGGTTGATCCTGATATGATGTCTTCAATGCCCAAATCATTAACCGCGGCAACCGGTCTTGACGCCCTAACCCACGCTATTGAAGGCTATACAACACTTGGAGCATGGGAATTAGCAGATACACTAAACCTAAAAGCAATAGAAATTATTGCACGAAGCCTCAAAAAAGCTTGTGAAAATGATCCTAAAGGTCGTGAAGATATGGCTTTAGGGCAATATATGACAGGTATGGCTTTCTCAAATGTTGGCTTAGGTGTTGTACATGGTATGGCTCATCCATTATCTGCATTTTATGATACACCACATGGTATTGCAAACGCTGTGCTTCTTCCTTATGTAATGGAATTTAACGCACCAAACACAGGCACCAAATACAAAGACATTGCTCGAGCTATGGGGGTAAAGGGTGTTGATGATATGAAGCAATCTGAATACAAAGAAGCTTGCATCAAAGCTGTTAAAAAACTTTCTAAATCTGTTGGTATCCCTAAAACCTTAAAAGAAATTGGCGTCAAATTAGAAGACCTTGAAGCCCTAACAGATGCTGCAATGAAAGATGTTTGCACAGGTGGCAATCCTCGCCCATGTACACATAAATTAATTTTAGAAGTTTATAAAAAAGCCTACTTTGGTAAATAAAGACTATTTCTAACAACAAAAACTCCGGACTAAACTCCGGAGTTTTTCTTTTAAATTCTGCAATTTATTTAATAATATTAAACTTAAAAAAAAGAATTGCATTTAAACGCATTATAAATTAAGCTAATTTCAAAGGAGAAAACGTTATGATAGTAAGAAAAGCAACCCCAGATGATGCAAAACAAATAAAAATGCTTCACACCAAAACCTATAAAATATCATATAGAAATTTCATCCCAGATGACTATCTTGATAACCTAAGCGCAACAGAAGAAAAAATACAAAAATTAAAAACCCACATTCAAGAAAGTACTTATTTTGTAGCAACAGAAAATAAGCAAATCTTGGGCTTTATAAATATTGGTTGTAACTCTTTAGATACATTAGAAATATATGCCCTCTATATTGACCCTGACTTTCAAAAACAAGGCATTGGTTCAGCTCTTATAAATACCGCTATAAAAGAAAATAAAAACTCCAATAAGTGCATATTATGGACAATGAAATATGGCCCATCACTAAAATTTTATGAAAAACATGGCTTTCACCCCACATCAAATGAAAAAATGTGGAAGTTTGATATTCCTGTTATCATGCTAGAAAAAGAAATCTAAAAAATCTTAAACTTCTATTCCAAAACAAAATTTAGCAACCAAGCCTATTATAAATGAGATAAGCGCAACCGTTAAACTAATCCCTGCCATCTCAATAAACCTAGGCGTAACCTTTTCAGACTTAACTGTAGCAATATAAAAACTAAACATATAAATAAGCACTACAACAGTTATAATCATCAACAAAAGCGCCACCGCATACATATCTTCTGGCAAAACCAAATATGGCAACACAAGAAATACAACCGTAATCAAATAAGCAATACCCGTATAAACGCTTGCTTTTAATGCATTAGCACTACCATTAGCACGCTCAGCCAAATAATTTGACGCCGCCATCGATAAAGTGGCCGCAATTCCAGTTATAACACCACTCATAGCAATAAGCTTTGTATTCATTAAAACAAAAGTAAGCCCAGCAATAGCCCCCGTTAATTCAACCAAAGCATCGTTTAACCCTAAAACCATAGCCCCAGTATAGTTTAATCTATCTTCATCAAGCATATCAACAAGAGCTTCTTCATGTGCTTTTTCTTGGGCAATAATTTGCTCAATTTCTGGAAAATGCTCTTTCACACACCTCATAGAGCTAATTCCCTCATATTCATCTTTTTCCAATAACTTAATAACGAAAGTATATCCTAAAAGTAAACATATTACCTTATAAAAAAACACCTTAAACATATTTGGCTTAATAATTGTCTTAGTATATTGTTTCCAAATAAGAGAGTGCGCTTTTTCCTCATGCGCCATCTTAAGCATAACCTCTTTATTTTTTTCATCTTTAATAGATTTTGCAATATGCTGATATAGTTTAGAAGCAGTTGCTTCGTTTTGCTGAAATTTTCTAATTATTTCAAGATGCTCACTAGGACAACTAAATTCACTCATAATCAAAACTCCTTAATCTACAACAATACTTCTATCTAATATAATACATTAAAAAAGGCAACAGATTTTTTCTGTTGCCTTTAATAGTTAAAATAAAAGCGTCGGTTAACACCTTTTTTCGCGCTTAAATTCTTCTTTTAAATTTCTAAAGTATTTTGCAATATCCTTAAGATATCCCATCTTGAGCGCCCAAAAGAAAGATTTGTTATATTGTTTATAATAATTATAAACATAACTATTATCCATCTCGCAGAGCTCTTCATATTCATCAATTGTCAAGTTATCACAATCAAACAGAAGTTTGTATCCATCAAGACCTCTACCCTTAAGCGCTTCTTTAAATGAACTATCTTTTCCAAGATGCAACATTGCCTCATAAAGTGAAGACTTATTAAAGTTAAAGATAAGATCAATTCCGCCTCTAGTTCTTGCAATTTGCTTAATATATAAAGCTTGCTCATCAGAGTTATGATATCCAATAAAAGACAGAACTTGATTATACAATCCTGCCTTCATAAGGTTATTTAGGCCAACATGTAAGAATAAACCATCACTAACCCCAACCTTGTTCATACCTTTCAAGATTTCTATCTTATCAAACTTTTGCAATGCTCTTTTAAAAAGTTCCTTAGACTTAGAAAGTCGCTTAAAAAACTCATCTGTAAATCCAAACTCATTATAAAGTTTATCAAGCTTCTCATCAAGTTGGTTGCGCTCTATTTCCTGTTCTTTTTGGATCTTATTATCTCGTCTTTTGATGATATCCTCTCTAATCTTGACAGCCTCTTTATCACCAAAGACCTTCTTTAAAAGATGCATTTTTGCACTCTCAAGATACACATCTGAATAAAGGCTCTCATCATAAGACAAAATCTGCCGAATTACGTCTTCAGAACGAAGTCTGTACAAAAGCTCTATAAGCTCAATTGTAACCGGATAACCATCTTTAACCATTTTAGTTATCAAACTACTTTTATTTCCATAGACCTTGATAACCATACACATAATCTCCCATTGCTTTTCAGCAGAGACATACTTTAGATAATCATTTTCTTTTCTCATAGTAATATATTTTTATAATAATTAATTTTGCCACTACCACTAATATAAAAAATAAAAATTGTCAAACAAAAATCCATCTATACGCCCCAAAAAAGATTAGAAAAACAATATTTAAACAAAAAAAAGAGCCCCAAACTTTGGAGCTCAATTTTAGATACATCAATAATATATCTCTGCTTTTATAGGAAAATATTCTTTATTGATAATTTTACCGTTTTCATCTCTTGTTACAACAAGTGATAAATCTCTACTCTGAACTTTTTCGTACATTCCTTTCCATATAGTACCGCTTCGATCAAAGAAATTACCATCACTTGTCTGAATACGATAAAACTTACCCCAATCCCATTCAGTTATACACTTAGCATATGTGCTATACAGCTCCTCTGTTTCAGACAAGTTTCTAACAAACTTTGCCTTAACTTCCTTTTCTTTAGCTTTAATAGCCGCTTGTTCCGGCGTTGGTGTTATCTTTTCTTTGATACGACCAGCTATATTAGAAACAAAATCCCCTATAGGAGAAAACAAAGAAACTATCTCTTTTCTGAAAGTGATAACAAGTACCACCGTAATAATAAACCAAAACATACTTTTTAATTTTATTAGATACATCAATAATATATCTCTGCTTTTATAGGAAAATATTCTTTATTGATAATTTTACCTGTTTCATCTCTTGTTACAACAAGCGATATATGAGACAAACGCCTAACAGCTATCCATGGGCCTCCATCATTTGGTACATCAACAACGTTTCCATCACTTGTGTAAAAGCGGATATACTCTCCTGCATCTCCTCTGCAATACTCAAAATCACGTGTATAAATTTTGTACAGCTCCTCTGTTTCAGACAAGTTTCTAACAAACTTTGCCTGAACTTCCTTTTCTTTAGCTTTAATAGCCAACGTTGGGGTTATCTTTTCTTTGATTCGTCCCACCATGCTAGAAACAAAAGAAACTATAAGAGAAAACAAAGAAACTATCTCTTTTCTGAAAGTGATAACAAGTACCACCGTAATAATAAACCAAAACATAGTCTTTTAATTTTAAATGATTACTGATTATTACCGCCAACTCCGATGATTGGAGCAACAGTTGCACCTCCATTTTGACCATTACCACCATTAATGCCGATAAATGGGAAAATAGATGCACCATCGCTAGCACCTTCCATCATAGTAAGTGTCTGAGGAAGCGAGATATTACCATTCCACTTCTGCAAAGCCTTTGCAAGCTCATACTGTGCGATAAACGGATTGTTATTTACTGCCTCAGCTGTAATCTGGATCTCCAAACCACGAGCCTTAACCTCTGCAGCCATACGCTCATATGTCTGAATAGCCTCCTGCTTAACTCGCTCTGTTGCAGCTTTCGCCATCTCTGCTTTATACTCCTCAAGAGTAATTCCCTGTCGTGCCTGCATAGTCTGCTCAATAAGAGCCTCAAACTCCGCCGATGCGCTATAATTTAAGATTCTTAAAGACGAAACAGAAACAAGATCTTCACCTATCAGCTGATCATTTACAATATACTCAACCGCAGCTGTAATCATGTTTCTTTCATTTCCGGCAATAGACCAAAAATCAGCCATTGAAGATAGCGACAACATGGTTGTTTGTACCAAATCGCGAACAACTTTTTGCTCATATTCTGCATAATTAATATACTTATCATACATAACATGAATTTTGTCTTCGTTCATCTCGCACAAAACTGCGCAATTCCAAGTTACGCGTTGCATATCTTTTGTTCTGCCGCTGATATTATACTCATAACGTTGAGGCTTAACATCAACAACAAACACCTCATTACCCATTTCTTTAGTATATGGAATAAACCACACAAGACCAGGGCGATAAGTAGTGTCTTGAATTACACCCCACTCAGTTTTCACAGCTCTTTGACCTGGAGAAACTTTTACATAAGATGCATTTACAACACGAATGCCATAATAACCCATTACAGCCAGTACAACAAGTACTAGAACTAAAATTTTCTTTTTCATAATTTAATTTTTTAAATTGTTAGATATAATTCAAACTTACAATAAAACATTTAATCATGAATATTTGCCACAACATAATAGACCAAAAAAATATTTTATTAGACACAACCCTACCCTTGCCTGCATTTTTTGTCAAGTATTTTTTTAATATTTTCATTGCAAGCACCACTTTATAGTCATTGCGAGGAGCGTAAGCTCCGTGGAAATCTCTCCCTTCAACAGAATACATCAAATAAATATTGACAAATAAATATTTTTTTGTACACTAAAGCGAATAACATAAATTATTAAATCCTAAAAATTATGAAAAAATGTATTATTATTGCCATGATGCTATTTATGGCAACAAATGTGTTTGCACAAGAGATTGTTGAAGTCACTAACGTAGAATGGAAACGTTTCTCAACCAGTAGGTACTATACTGGACGCTACTTGGATTTTCACACGAGCCGTGTATATTTTTCCGATGGAAGTTGTATTTATTACAACAATATCCGTAACGATGAAAAATGGCAAGGTTGGTGGAATGGAGATGCATATAATCCACAAAAAGTCAGCTTCCCAGTTACTCTAGGTAGTAACATTATAGGTCAAAAGTTTCAAAAGAGATACAACAGCTATACCCGTGTTAGCTTGCAAAAGGTCGGTACTTATACTATCAAAAAAGTATCCGTTCACGAGGTAACTTCAGAATTTACTGCATCAATGAAGGCTGATTTTAGTTATAGAAGCTTTCTCTATCGCAGAGCAAGCGGTTCTGCATCAGGTTCTGCTAAGGGTGGCACAAGAACAATCGTCAACATTTTCTTTGAAAATGGCAAAAAGGCAACCATTGAAGCTTCAGAAGATCCTATTTGGCTAGATGCCGAACCAGGAATGCAAGTAGAACATTATCGAATTGGCGATAAAAACTTCTACAATCTTCTGTAAACAAAACGTTTAAGAGCAGTATAAAAACTGCTCTTTTTTTGTACATAAAATAACTAATATTTATATTGCAAGCACCACTTTATAGTCATTGCGAGGAGCGTAAGCTCCGTGGAAATCTCTCCCTTCAACAGAATACATCAAACAAATATTGACAAATAAATATTTTTTTGTACACTAAAGCGAATAACATAAATTATTAAATAACCACAATTATGAAAAGATTTATTATTATTGCCATGATGCTATTTATGGCAACAAATGTGTTTGCACAAGAGATTGTTGAAGTTGTAAATGTCAACTGGAATACCAAAAGTAAGGCATATCAACAGGCATACACTGGTAGCCAAGTTACACTTTCTAACGGGGATATACTAGAGTATTGCGCCTACGAAACCGGTGCTTTATTACCCAAAGCAAATCCCGGATATCGAGGTTGGATATTACTTGACAAAGATGGCTATCATGGAAAAAAAGTAAATTTTTCAACCAGAATAGGCTATAACATCAGAGGAGCAAAGTATCAAAAATACGGCAATACTTACACTCCTTTTCATCCAGAAAGAGTTGGCATCTACACCATCAAAAAAGTATCCATTCACGATGTAAATTCCGAATTTACAGCATCAATGAATGCTGATTTTAGTTATAGAGGATTTTTCTATCGTAGAGCAAACGGTTCTGCATCAGGTTCTGCTAAAGGTGGTACAAGAACAATTGTTAATATCTTCTTTGAAAATGGCAAAAAAGCAACCATCGAGGCATCATCAGACCCTATTTGGTTAGATGCCGAACCAGGAATGCAAGTAGAACACTACCAAGTGGGTAATCAAAACTACTACAACCTCCTCTAATCGGCACAAACAAAAAAACAGCTCCAAGCTTATGCTCGGAGCTATTTTTTATTCTTTTTTAAACATAAAAATTCATTTTGTTTTCTAACAATATCATTTTTTTATTTTTTTCAAGTAAAAACTAATCTCTATCTCTTGTTTTTATCCAAACTCTTTTTTCTATTTTGTCTGCAAACTCCACCGGCGAATCTTCAAATCCCCCTATTTCATTCATAACTTTATGCATCGTATTATAAGAGGCCTCATTTAAAGCATTACATGTAACCAAAACATCATCAAGCCCTAAAACCTCTTTTGCATATTTGTAACAAAGCTTTAACCCGGCAATGGCAAGCCCTTTTCTTCTTGCTGATGGAATAATATAATACGCAACATTACCACCAGCTTTTCGTAAACTTTCATTCAAGCTATGACGAATATCAAATGCACCAACAAATTTTTCATCTTCAATCAACCATAATCGTGTTTGCCTAACATATCCCTCTTTCAAGCCCACACCATTTCGTTCATTATCGCTACTAAGCTTAAAATCATCAAAATTTTCAAACTTCAAACCAACTTTAATTCCATTTGTATCAAAAGGTGTAGGAAATTTTTTAAATTCCTCTACCCCACTTAAAAAAGATGACCAATATTTTTTCTCTGGTAAAATAAGCTTTAGCATAACTATACTCCTAAACAAATTTTAAGAAAGACTAACACCAAATTCAAAAACATTCAAGAAAAATACCAAACTAACATATCTTTATCATGTAATTTTAACAATAAAACATATCATAAATGAAACACCGAATCTCTTTAAACCCCGCAAACTGTTGGCTTTTGAGGCCTCATCAAGGCACAAAAAAACCGGTGAATCAAACACCGGTTTAAATAAATGGTGGTGAGATATTGATGAATTACTAACTGAAATAATATCCTATTATGAAGAGTTCCATACCCAATTAAAAGAGTTCATATAATGGATTTATTGTAATATATATATCATAACAATTATTATTCGATGGTAATTATTTAGAAAATAAAAAAGGAAGTTTTTTAGGACTTCCTTTTTTACATCATAGATTATCTCCATTGTTTTCCTGTAAAGTAATGTGAGTTATACCTATAACTCACAACATCACCTTTTTGAGCATATAGGAGATGCCTTTCTCCTGTTTTTGCAGAAGATGGATAACCTTTCCAAGTAGTTCCATCTGAGAATACCAATGAAACCCCTGTTTCAGAACCAAATCCACAAGGGACAATCAATTCATTTCTTGAAACTACTGTTGCCTCTTTCCACTCAGAAACCTTAGGGGGTATAAGTGCAATACCCGTAGATATTACCATAATACATGCCAATGCCAACAAAGGAAAGGCATCACAAAGTATATACACCCAACTGTTGCTTTTTTTCTTTTCCATAATCTGACAATTTTAAGATTATACATTCTTATCCATTGATATAAAAGTACCAATAGCCACAGAAATAATAAGCCATATTGTCATTACAATTGGAACACCTGATACTGTTGACATCAATAGAGCTCCACCACATAAAAGTGATAGCAACAACACCACAATAGGAAGCCATATAGCAGACCACTCAAAATACTTATTATTTAACTGTGAAAAACAGTCTCTAATCAGATGACCAGCTATAAAAGCCAAAAGAGAAGACAACATAAAAAGAAATAAGCCACCAATACCTTGTGAACCTAATTCCTCAAAAAAAAGCATAGCATACTTTTCCATAAGACATAAAAATTAAAGTGATACAATTATATTATTTTGATCACAAAATAGATTTTTTTTTAGAAAAAAGCAACATTTTTCTAAAATTAGATACAATAACTTGATTTTTATAATAAAACAGCTTAATATCAGCTCAATATTAAAAATTATGATGTTTAATTAAAAATATATGTATTATGAATAATTATCTCTTTATTGTGCTTGTTATCATTCTATATGGTTCACCATTTATTAAAAGAGGATGTTTCTATCCTCTTTTTTTTGTGCTTTGATGAGGGCGAGAAAGCTTAAGTAGTTGCGGGGTTTGTGAGATTCAGTGTTTTATTTGTGATGTGAGCACATAAACCACCGCTGAGAGATTTTTTATTAAAATTAAGAAAAATAGATACTTTTGGATTGACCTCGTCCAACAAAAGAGACCCACGCGTCTAACGCGTGGTTTTCGGAATACAAAAAATCCCCCTCACAACAATAAAATTGTGAGGGGGTAAGAAATTCTATATATCTTCTTCAGAAAGAAAATATAGTAATTTACCATTAAGCTCAATGCCGACAACTTTTTTCTCTCTTATAGTATAAAAAACTATAATATCACCGCGCTGAGGAATGGTATTTGAATGAGATTGTAGAAAAGCATGAGAATCATAAGTTAAGATTTGGTAACCACCATTTTCAACAGGTATTACTTCTGTGATTTTTTGTGGTTTACTTTTTATAACTTTTGATCCACATAAATAATCTTTTACTTGAAGAGCTTTGTCTTTTTTATCCATAGTACAAAGTTTACTTTTTTTGCTCTTCTTCTTTTTAAGACCGCTTAATGCTAAAAGTGTTGCTGATGGATAAGCCCCCATTGGATTTAAGATTTTTGAATATCTTTATATTATCGATACTTACAAAAAGATAAAACTCAAACTGGTCTGAGCCGGTATTTAATTAAAAAAATACAACTAATATTAGATTTAATATTGCGATATATAAAATTAATTACTATATATTAATTATCATATATTAAATATGATAATTTGTTTAATTTTATGTAGGAGAAATAATATGGTAAATAAATCAAAAATAGATAAATTAAAAGAAGCTGCACAAGCTGTTAGAGATTTAAATAGAAACTATTGGGATATGAGAAGAGATAACACTGTTGGAGGTGATGATTATTTTCATTGCAAAGCAAATTATGAAGCAACATCAAGAGGCAGTATAGGCGAAAAAGTTGCTGAAAAACTAGGTAACGCAAAAGAAAATTTTGATTATTACTATAACCAAGCATGGAAAGGTTTATCAAAACAAGAAGCTCATAAAGATAGAATTCATGATAGAACAGTTAATAAAACTGGTAGACAAAGAGAAAAAAGCGGTTTATATAAAAACTCAAGAGATGGTTGTAAATCATATAGAGTTAGAGGTATAAATGACAAATATTAATATCAAAAAAATTAGTTGGAAAATATTTCTGATATTTTGGAATATTTATGCTATAATCGGTTTTGTATTAACCTCTTATTTTTTATACATCGTTTTTGATGATAAAGGATATTGTTTGAGCGAACAACATGGCGTATGGGACAATAATCAAAAAATTTGCCGTCATGACTGTATAAAGTGGGATGAAAAACGAGGTTGCGTCCCCAAAGAGCAACAAAAAGATAATGAAAAGCAGCATATGCATTAGATGTACTCAAAGAAGCTAAAGATATTGGTTATAATCATCGGCCAATATCTGATAGCTTAAGAGATTTTAGAGCTAAAAATACGCAGAGTTTCATACTTAATAATGGCATTTTTTCTTATAACTTATTTTGTTATACAAAACTTTGTTCCATCATTAAAAGAAGCTCATCTAAGCATTAGTTGTTTAGAAAGTAAACGAGGTGTTTGGGATTATAAAGAGCATCGATGCAGAACAGATTGTTGGCACTGGAGTTTTGAAAAAGGTTGTGAAAAATAGTTTTAACTTTTTATGTAAAAAAAAGAAAAAAAGGAACACTCGACATAGCCCGACGGGTTCCTTAATTTATATATAGGAAAATTTTGATTATTACCATAACCAAGCAAAGTATCTATTTTTCGTGATTTTAATAAAAAATCGCTTAGCGGTGGTTAAAGTGCTCACATCATAATTGAAACACCAAATCTCATAAATCCCGCAACTACTTAAGCTTTCTCGGCCTCATCAAAGCATAAAAAAAAGAGGATAGAAACATCCTCTTTTAATAAATGGTGGTGGATAAGACCCCATTGGATTTAAGATTTTTGAATATCTTTATATTACCGATACTTATAAAAAGATACAGCTCAAACTGGTCTGAGCTGGTATCTATAATGTACTCCACGTTATCTATCCTGACAAACCTATTGCTTTTTCAAAATATAGTATGTTCCTTTGGTTGAGCCTTGTTTTTCTAAAATATCTTTTTTCACAAGATTTTGAACATTCTTTTTGATGGTTTCGTTGTTTTTATTAAGTTCTTGAGCTATCTCTAATACACTCCAAGATGACTTTTCATCAAATAAAGCAATTATACTTTCTTCTGTTTTATTATATCTTGTTGTGCCAGATACTTTGGTAATTTTCTCTTCTAAATGACGTTTTTGTTTTTGTAATGAGGTAATAAAAAATGTTAGCCAAGGTTCATAATTAACATTATCTGTCCAAATTGTTTTTTGAGTTGCTCTTAAAGCCCTATAATAACCTTCTTTATTTGCTTCGATAATTGATTCCATAGATGCATATGGCATATAGTTATATCCGTTTTTAAGCAATAACATTGTTGTTAATGCTCGTGATAAGCGCCCATTACCATCTGTAAAAGGGTGTATTGATAAAAAGTGAACAACAAATACACCTATTGTGATAATAGGATGAAAGTACCCATCATTAAAATTAACATTAGTCCAATCAACTAACTCTTGCATCAAACGAGGAGTATCAAATGGAGTAGCTGTTTCAAATATTGTACCTATTTCATTACCATCAGCATCAAAAGCAGCAACCCTGTTTGAATCTTTCTTATACTCACCTCTATGACGTTCATCTTTTGTTGAGTAACTTAATAAAATTTTGTGTAATTGACGAATGTAGTTCTCTGATAAAGGGATATCTTGGTAACTATCAAAGATTGTAGCTAGTAAATCTGCATATCCTGCAACCTCTTGCTCATCACGTGTTTGAAAAGATTTTTTTGTTATATTGTTAAATACTGTTTCAACATCTATATCGTTTAATTTATTACCCTCTATGCGATTAGATGAACCAATAGACTCAATGGTCGCAATTCTTTTCATTGTCTTTAATTGCTCTGGTTCAATTTTTATACCACCGCTATTCCACGAACCCTTAAATGTATCTATTTCAGCTATTTTACGAAGAATATC
>JAZQZH010000004.1:0-9625 GCA_045633945.1 Alphaproteobacteria bacterium | reverse complement strand
TATGATAAAAAACTTTTCTCTGAGTGCTATGAATACTCTCAAGAAGGAGTTAAATATTGTCGAACTGGATTTAGTTTATTTACTAAATTTGCCTTTAAGTATGACACAGTAGCACTAAAGTGTGCAGACAGATGCTATATAGCAAAGGTTACTAAGTTTGATCCCAAAACTTCTGTCTTTGTTGGAAAGTATGATGACATTCTTGAAATGAAAGATAGTGTTGATGGCAAAGTAGTCATTACATATAAGGATGGCAAGGTTAAGATGTGGGATAAAAACCTAAAGGAAATAAAACTTGAGTTTAGTCCATCTAAAATCACTTTCCTTGAAAATGGTTGCTTTATTGCATATCATCTATCTAAAGGAGCTATGATTTTTGACAAGACAGGAAAGCTTATAAAGAAGCATAACCTGATTTCTGCATCGGAGTATTCACGATTTTATAAGATACATAATGGTAGATTATATGATTGTTATACTCATGATGAGTACGATCTTAAGAAAGTTCCACTCTTAAAGAACAAGTCTATTGAGGTTTTCTATGAGAAAAACAAAGTTTATTGTTTTAAGATTGTTGCCGGCAAGAGAACCAAGAGGTTTGTTCTTATTGAGAACTGCCCTTCTGTACCTAGAGTTATAGATGAGAAGTATCTCTATTTTGATGATAATAAATGGACCTTTGTTATTGATCCACTTGCATCAAGAGAGGAAACTGTTGAAACTATTGCTAACTATCTTATAGACCATGATAGTTATACAGATATTTCAGATGATATGTTCTTGTACTTAAAGACATTGTGTGAGTATCTTTATGGCAAGTCAAACAGCTTAAGAGTAATGTTGTTTAGCTTTGTTCACAACCTTTAATTAAATCCCCCTTTTTGGGGGATTTTTTTATTAGCTTTTATATGTTTAGGTATGTTAGAACATCATCAGGAGAATTTACACCAACAACTTCTGTGTTTTCCATATTTTTAAGCGTGGTTGCAATATTATAGTCATTTCCACCAGGCATTATTCTATCGCCAATGAATATAATTTTGGCATTGGGATAGGCTTTACGAATTTCATGAGCCACCTGCTCTTTTCCGTAACCTTTGGTTACGATATCTATTGAAATTTTACCTCCTAAGCTAAACTCGTAGTTTGGAAACTTTTCATTTAATTCTTTTGATATTTGAGCGCGTTCTGAATTTTCTTTATCCCAGTTATGATATTTTTCACGTTCACTAAATGGACAATTGCGCCCCAAGATACTAAAGTTTAACATGCCAGGACGAAGCTCCATATAATTGGTATATAATTTACCATCATATTTAGTATTTTTACGAAATTGCTCAAGTTTTTTTAGCATTTCTTTTTCTAAAAAAATTTCTTTTTTATAAATTTCTGTACCCTTTTGGTGAAATACATTCCCCATTGAGCTATATATACCGCTAAATGATGTAACAATATCAGGAGGTAATTGCTCGGTTACTTTTTCATAGTTTGAACCTGCTGCTAAATATGCTATATGAGTTTTCAACCATGGAAGAAATCTTTTATGGAAATCCTTACTCATAGTTTGACGACTTAGGGTTAGTGTACCATCCATGTCAAAAATATATATATTCATCTTACACCTCCTTAGTAGATATTTATTATTTATCAACAACGCAATTATAGTATGCTTTGCTAGGAACAAATAATCTACATGAAAATGATTCTTTCTTGTTAAACTCTGCCTTTGATGCTTCATTGTTTGACTTGCATAATTTATCTGCAATTGCATCAACATCATTTTTACTATAAAACAAAGGGTTGTAGCATACCGCTGGAGCTCCTGGTTTTGAAGATCCTCGATATATATAATCAGTACCTGGTTCACGATATCTATCCTCAAAAGGTCTAATCTCTGAACAACTGCAAACACTTACAACGCTAGCAAATAACAAAAATAATTTTAATGTGGACAATTTATAAAACTCCGGTTAGTATTCATATACAATTAACATTATATATAAAGATGAATTAAAATGCAAAGTGAAAATATATACATTGGGGATGATAAATTCAAAAAGTTTTTAGAGCACTATAAGTGCCCGACAGAACTTTTTGAGGTTAAACTTAAATTTGCTGGAGCTATTTGCTCACCTAATAGCTCTCTAAGACCAACAGATGTTATTTCTTCTTTATTTGAAGAGCAGCGACAACCTAGGCTTGAAACCAAAGATGAGGCAAATTTATTTTTTAAATTTTTCATGGGTTTATGGGATGAAATGTATAATGCTATTTCAGCTAATAAACTAAAATTACCTAAAAACACATATAAAACTAAAGATGATTTAAGAATTCTTTGCAATCAAAGAAGCAGACAGATTGAATGTGGTTTTGTTGAAGGTTTTTGGGGTGGACTTGAACAACTTGATATTCCAGATTTTGCAGGAGAGCTTATTGAAAGTCTTTCTGATTTAGCAGAGGCTTATTATATGCTTGCACAAAAAATTGATAAAATGACTAAACTTGATGATAATATTGCTAAAGTTATTGCAAATATGGATAAAAAGGTTGAAGAAATTTTTTCTTTTTTAATTGAGCATTTAGTGTTACCTAAAATTGATGAATTAAGAAAGAGTGTTAATTAATTTAAAGGAGATATACCATGGAATTATATGAAGGACTTTTAACTCGTCGTTCTATTAGAAAGTATAATCCAGAAAAGACACTTACAAAAGATGAAATTTATGAGCTTATTAGAGCCGCAGCTTTTGCTCCGTCTGCTCATAATAAACAACCATGGCATTTTTTAGTAATTGAAAATAAAGAAACTCTAAAAAATCTTAGAACTATTCAACCATGGACATCTTTTGCTAAAGATGCAGCTTGTGCTATTATTGTTTGTGCAGATGAACAAGAAACTTTTAATAGACCTAAAGAGGGATGGAATTATGCACAAATTGATGGAGCGCTTGCGGCACAAAATTTACTTCTTGCTTGTCATGCTAAAGGTTTGGGTGCTTGTTTTTGTGGAGCAGCTCCAATGCCAATGGTTATTGGTAGCTTAAAAGAAAAATTTAATATGCCAGAAAATATGCTTCCTGTTGCTATTATAACAATTGGATATCCTGAGGAGGAACCTAAGTCTTCTCAAGATAGGCTCAATAAAGAAAAAGTGCACTGGGAAACATTTTAAATAAAATAAAATCAATTTAAATCCCCCTCTTTTAGGGGGATTTATTTTTAGCGTGTTATTTTTGATGTAATATATAAATATTTTTCATCATCTCTGGTATTTCAATCTTTAATTCTGTTAGCATATATGCTGCAGTATCCAAATTTAATATACCTATTGATTTTATAGAATATTTATCTTGGTTTTCTATCCATTTTGGATTATTATAGTCTACCCAATAGCGCTCTCTATATGATGGAATTGTTCTAACCTCTGGTTTTTGAATATGAAGTTTTCCATCTGGTGATAAATATGCAAACTTATCTAACATATTATCAATAGTATATGTTTTAACACTTATTTCTCCATTGTTATAGAAAACTATCTCTGTTTTTAATAAACCATTATCGTAGTATTCTTTTATAATATTAGAGTTTTTATCTATAATAAACTCAGATGTAAGCTTACCATTTTTGTTATATACCTTTGCGCTATCATTTAATAGCTTTTGACTATCTTTTTCCATTGCAACAGGAACTTCCTTATTATTTAATAACATCTTTTGGATTATACCTTTATCATTATACTCTTTTATAAGAGTATTTAATCCTACTATGTTATTTTCTTTTGAAAGTTTACCTTCATGGTTATATTCTTTTTTAACAAAAACGATTGGATATGTTTGAACTATTTCCTGTTTTAGACTTCCATTTGGATAGAACTCTTTATCCTCAAACAATAATGTATCATCTTTTCTTTTTATTTCATAACGAGGTTTTCCAGTATTATAAAAATCTATTCTTGAAACAAATCCCATGATAACATTATCAGTGTATGCTTTTTGAGTTTTACGGCGCACCTCTCCTGAGCCATAATATTTTTCTATTAAAATACCATCATCATTGTATATTATGTCAGTAAGCAATAAACCTGTTTTAGAATACTCTTTTATTTCTTCTGTTCTTGTACCTTTAGTTTTTATTGTTTTGCGCAAATTACCATTTGGGTAATAAAACTTTTCTGTTTTTATTTCAATATTATCATCCACTTTGGCTTCATCTACTCCAACATGCTCCTTAGCTACAACTTGAGATAAATCATTTATATCAGGCTTTGCTATTGGTCCAATATTTTTAGCTGCTAGTTCTTGCTCTTTCTTTTCTTTTGCACTTGGAATTATAGCATTTTCAACATTGTAATCTTGCTCTTCTTTATTATCTTTAGTTAAAATAACATCTAAAGTAGCACTATTATTGCTATCGTTTTCATCAAATTTTGTGGTTGGTTGATTTAAATTTAAATTAATTTGAGAATTTTCTTTATCTGCCTTTTTATCTTTAGCTAATATTTCTTTAATATCACTTTCGTTAGTTAAACCAACTTCTTTAGTTAAGTCCTTATGTTCTTGTTTTATCGCCTCTATTTGCTTTTCAAGTTCTTCTATATCCACGATATCCATTGCATCATTAGCTTCTTTTTCTAACTCATCTATTATGTCTATATCATTTGCAGTTTCCGTAACATCATTGATTTGTACACCATCTTGAATATCTATATAAGGAACATCCTTATCTTCTTCTAATACCTCTGGTTGTACCTCCGCCAACGTTACCTCATCTTGCAGAGTAGTATTATGGTTTAAAACCTCAATATCTGGAGAAACTGTATTATACTCACAAATTTTTCCTGCTTTAATTAAATTACCTTCTTTGAAGATTATATATTCTCCAAGACTTAAATTATACTCAATAAAGTTAAGAGGATTTATTTTGTTCACTTCTCTTATATTTTCAGGCTTATCATTATAAAACTTTATATATACGTCATTATTATTATCTGATATGTATGTTTGTTCTTTTTGACCATCTTTATAGCTTAGACTAAAGTTTAGAGCTCCATCTTGATTATAGCTATTCATTAACTCATATCTTTTGTTATCAGATACGTAAAATAAATCTTTAACTTGGCCGTTTTCATAAAATGTGCGGCTTGTTTCTGATTTATTTCCTTTATTATATGATAGTTCTTTTACTACATTATTTTTATCGCCATATTCTATAGCTAACCCTTGGCGAAGCTTTTGATTATATTGTATACTATGTGTTTTTTGGGATTTTTCATCATTAAGTGTTAATATTGAAAACTTACTTTTTGCATATGCTGGTGGATAATATGCTCTTATAACATTATTAACATAACAAGCAAATATGCTATTTGTAGCTTTATATGAGCTTAAATCATTACACTGATTAACAGGTGAAATATCTAATGCTTGTTTTAATTTTTCTTCTTTTGCACCTAAATCAAGCAAAAGCATTTCTTCATGCTCTTTAATATTTAGACATTGAGTTTTATTATCTGATAATTCATTCAAATAAGATACTTGTTTTCTTGTTTTGTTTTCTTTGGTTATTTGCTTACCATTTTTAAACTCTACCAATGTCTCTTTAGGGCTTGAAATTTTAGCAAAACCATCTTTTAAGCCATTTTTATAGGGTATTTCTGCTGCAACTTCTCCAGATGGAAAATAACAAGTTAGATTACCTACAACTTTATCATTATCGTAACGCTTTCTAAATGCTAATTCTCTTGTTGTAAAGTAGCCATTAGCAATACCATCTTTTATGCCTTGTTTGTATGGTATCTCTGCAATTAAATTACCATCGCCATCATACTTCTTTTCTACTCCGTCTTTATAACCTTGTTTATATGTTGTAATGCGACGCAGCATTCCTTTATTATCAAAACTTAGTTTTGTGTTATTTATGCCAACAACATTATTTACTTCATACATAAATACTTCTTTATATGGCAATCCACATTTATTATATGAAATGTCTCCCTCATCTTCATATAATTCTACAATCTCACCTAACGTTAATTCTAAAACCAAGTCTTCGCAATCTTCTTTTTTTAATTCTGGATTAAATTGCAAAATTTCAGCATCAGTAATTTCATGTATAATTTTTCCATTTTCATCAAAAAATATATTTTTCCCTTTAGTACCAACACTAAATGTTGCTGCTATTTTACCACTTGGATAATATGTATTTACTTGCCCCTCAATCTTACTTGTTCTTTGGTTTTGATTTTTACCTTTTTCTTTATTTTCCTCTACCCATGGAATTTCTTGACGTAATACTCCAGATATATCATACTTTTTCTCAACACCTATTTTATTTTGATTATTCAAATATGTTGCATGGGATAATTTTTTGCCATTTGAGTAATATTCTTCAGCATAAAAACCATCTGTTATTCCAAATGAAATAACTTTTCTTGAAATATTACCATTGGGATGATATTCATTTAATGTACGTTCAACTACTTCGTTATTGATTACTTTTTTTTCTGCAACAACTATACCCCCCTTGGTTGAAAGCTTCTCAATATAGCCATTGGGGATTTTTTCTTTTGTTATATCAAATGTTTTTTCAATATCTTCTTTAGTTATTTTTTCTTTTGACTTTGTGGCGTTATCCATTGATTTTAATTTAGCGTTTTCAATAGTGCTTTCATCTAACGAATATGTATTAGTATTTATATCAGAAGCTAGTGCAAGAGTGGACAAGCTTACATTTATAAGAAATGCTAATTTTAAATATTTAATCATAACAACACCATAAATAATTCTAATTAAAAAAATAAATACAACTTCTTTCATTTAAGCATGTTTTTATTTTTTTTAAAGAATTAATTAAATTTTACACCAAGAGTTTTTAACTTTTTTGTTTTATTTAGTATTGAAGATATTTCTATTTCTTGTAGCTCAATTTTGGTTATTTCTTTGTTTTGAATTTTTTTAATATAATTCACAAAATCAGGTATATATTCAGCTTTAGGCTTGCTTGCTATTTTAACAAGCTCATTTAAAATTTGGCAAAAAGTATCAAAATCTTTTATTTCTTTATCAAAGTTTTTTAATCCTCTTCCCAACATATCTGCCATTAAAACATCAATATATCTTTTGCAATAGTTATTATTTTGCTTAGATGCTATTGTTATAGCAACTTTGGCTAGCTCTCTTTTTACATCTTTAAATGGTCGATGATAAAGCATATGGTTAGCTATAACAAATGGAATAAATTCTTTATATTTTTTTGGCGCCTTGAGTCTGTCTAATATTGATTTTGCCATATTAACACCAAGTTTTTCATGTTCGTGATGAGAAGGCCAATATTTAGAATCTGTTTTTGTTTTACCAATATCATGCAATAATATAGCTAAATTGACTACCGCATCATGGCTTTTACTTGCTTTTAAAGCCAAAAGCGTATGTGCACCAGAGTTTTTTTCTGGATGATAATCTTCTCGCTCAGGCACATTCCACAAGCTATCAACTTCTGGAAATAGTTCTTTTAATAAGCCTATTTCTTTTGCATTTTCAACAAAGCGATAAAAATATGGGCTTGATAAAGCTTTTTCTAGTTCTTGAAAAATCCTAGATTTACTTAGGTGCATTAAAGCCCCCTCTTCTATCATTTGTTTACAGAGTTCTTTTGTTTCTGGGGCTATATCAAAATTTAGGGTTGCAGAGAATCTGCATGCTCTTAATACACGCAATGGATCTTCAACAAAATGATCTGAAACATGACGAAGTGTTTTATTTTTTATATCTTCAACACCATTATGATAATCAATAATTTCTCCAGTTTTTATGTCTTCATATATTGCATTACATGTAAAATCTCTTCTTAAAGAATCCTCTTTAAGAGTTATTGTTTTATCAAATATAAATTTAAAATCTTTATGAGATGAGCCTATTTTTATTTCTTTTCTAGCAAGAGCATATTCTTCTTTGGTTTTGGGGTGTAAAAAGACCGGAAAATCTTTACCCACCATTTGGAAACCTTGAGATTTCATTTCATCAATAGATGAGCCAACAACAACATAATCATTGTCGTTTACTTTTTGAGCTCTTATTTTATCTCTTACAGCCCCACCAACTCTATAAACTTCCATTTAATCTCCTTTTTTTCACCTAAGTAGAGATAATACTATGTTATATTTTTTGCAAGTTTTAATTATTATTTATTTTTAAATAATAAAAACCCTCACAACACTATGGTTATGAGGGGAAATACTTAGTTTTGATTGCTTTCTAATTCTTCAATGTTTTTACGACGCATAGCTTTTCTATATTCCTTTTCGGCTTTACTTTCTTTTACAAAAACAAAGTAAAACGAAATCATACCAATAACAGCTATACATAGTGGCATATATGCGCTACAGATAAAATCCCATAGAGAACCTTTGATAAAATTAAAAAAATTTTCCATTGCTTATTTCTTAAGATTGGTTAAATAATTCTTTTAACTTTTCAATAATCAACTCAGGCTCAACATCATCATAAAGCTGCGAATTGCCAACGCTTTCCTTATGGAATGCTTCATAAAGTCCATCTCGGTACTTTGGGTCAAAACTAATAACAACAACTTTGTTATTTTTGCTAATAGCAACTAATACTACCTTTGAATGATCGATTTTGAGAGTATCAGCAACGTATGATACAAGGGTGTAAACAAACTGATTAGCAAAAAACAATGCGTTGTTAAATCGATATGGAACTCTGGCAATCGCAAATGGATTACTAAAGTCGAAATCAATGTTCAATACTTTAATTTCTTTTTCTGACATCATAATTCTTACTTTTTAATAGTTTAACATAATTATACATTTAGCCTGGGTGATAATAAATGTTTTATATTAAAAAGCAAGTACTTTAAAATCTGTTTTGAAAGCACAAAAAAACTCACAACACTACTGTTATGAGTTTTTTTGATTAATCTTCACTGTCTATTCCGCAACGATCTATTAGCTCAGCTATGCCACTAATACCGTAGCAACACTCCTCTTTGTTTTTGATAGATAAAGTGGTAAATCGATATTCGTGGCCCTTTATTCCTTCTATGGTAAATTTGATAATATTTCCATATTCAAGACCTCTTGCATCGTGACAGAGACCACAAGCCGCTGTTTCTTCTGACATAAAGAATCTTGCTTTTTGGCTATAATTATCAAACTTTATTGTTCCGTGTTTAAGGCGAATTGAGGTTATTGTATTTTTTGTATATGATATCTCTTTTATCAATACAATAATCTCAACTCCTCTTTTTAAGGTATGCACGGAGACAACTTTGGCTGTAATTGTTGCTTTTAGCACATTTGATTTGACCATAATACATAATATTTAATAAGTTTTAGTTATTTTAATCAAATGGAAGAACTTCATGATTATCTGCTTCTAGTTTCTCAGTCTTTTTGTTGTAAACCATTTGCCCTACATAATGTCCACTTTCTAAGCTCTTTGCAGTACGAATTATCCGTAATAGATTAATTGTATACTTTATAATTATTCTAACAGCAATCAGTGCAACAACAAAACATATCAAAAGAATTAAAATTGTTTTTAATAGTACCATAGAATTATAATTTTAATAGTTTATATAATAATTTAAATTTTGATTTATCTAT
>JAZQZH010000003.1:0-64602 GCA_045633945.1 Alphaproteobacteria bacterium | reverse complement strand
TGAATATATAAACATGTATAAAATTTTACTAATATATACTGCCTACATATCCTCTTTTTGCTTCTTATTTACTATTTCTTATAACTCTCTTAACTCTTGTTAAGACCGCAAGACATCTTTGGGATTTTATATCGTCCCGCACCGCTCCGGTGAATGGACTTATATATCCACCTTTTTCAGAAGTCAATACTTTTTTTTAAAAAATTTAAACTTTTTTACCGCTCTTTGTGTATATCAGTACTAAATCACTGTTTTATTTGTTTTTTAAAAATTGGGAAAAATTATGTAATATATTATATTGTAAATAATATCATACATTATATGCCTTTAATATATATTATGTATTGACCATTTTAAAGGACTCCTACTTACTTTATGTAATATTTATTACAAATGTTTTCCATTTATTAACTTCTCTTTATTATATATGAAAATAAAATGGAGATAATAAAATGAAAGCTATTCGAATATTGCTTATATTAGCGCTTTTATCAGCTTGCGCGCCAAAAGAATCTGTCTTGTATGGAACAAACGGAAGAGAAATTCCTGTGGTTTTCCAAAATTTTCCAGACATTCCTTTTCCAGATAAATCTTACTTATTGCTAGAAGACTCTAAAACTCTTGGAAATGGAGATAACTGGATTGGAAGCCTTTGCTTTAACGCTGATTTTAATGCTGGACGTGTTTTTGACTTTTATGCTGCAGAAATGCCAAAGAAAGGATGGGTAGAAATAGCTATCGTTAGATCTGAAATATCACAAATGACATACGTTAAAAAAGGCAAAGCTGTACAAATTTTAATACAAATGGAGGGGAAGAACTCTTCTTTTATAACGGTTACAGCTGTACCGAATCAAGCTAACGTTGTTCATAATAACGAATCTAGTAGGAATACATCCAATGAGTTTTAATTTTTTTACATTTGGGGGCTCTTTATTTTGGGAAGATGTTTTTTTCTACCAAAAATGGCGCATTCAACGTCACTGTTTTTCTAAAAAATATCGCCTTTTGGACTCTTGGGATATCAGAAGGGCCAGCGGGACTTTTGATGCCTGCCAAAAAGCCTTTATTAAATATATAGAGTGCTATGAAATTCCCAAACAATCGAATCGTATGGTTATTTTGCTTCATGGTTATATGGATGGAAAAAATATATTTAAGCCTTTATGGCGAAAATTAACATTAACAAATATGACTGTTGCAGCAATTAATTACCCTTCATTGTTTAGAAACTCTATGGCAAGCGCTCATCAGCTGTTATTTTTTCTCAATCATATGGAAAATATTGAAGAATTATCTTTTGTTACCAAAGGATGTGGTAACTTAGTTTTGCGAAAAACACTAAACTTGCCGCCTGAAATGCAAACATTTCGAAACAACACGAGAATCCGCAATATTGTTGAAGTCAACCCTGTTTTAAAAGGTAATTTATTGTGTGAGATACTAAGTAAATATAAAATATTTAACGTTCTTTTAGGACCGATGATATATGACATGACAGAAAATGGTTTGAAATCATTACCAGGTATATCCAATGATGTAAATAACCTGATGCTATTTTCTAAATCTAACACTAGCATTATTATCGACAAGTTGTTGAAAATATGTCATTTCCCCGTAAATGAAAAAGAATATAAAGGAAAAAATATTATTCATCTAAAAAAACATTATTTTAATGTTATGACAAATATTAGTGTGTTAAATAATATTGTGAAATTCATCAACAACGGAAAAATTTAACGATATTGTAACATTTGTTAACGTTTTTTTGTGTTATACTAAATTAGTTTAAGGAACTTTCCCGAGGCGAATATGAAGTCTGTTATTGGTATGATTGTGGTTTTTGCAGGAGTGGGTATCATCTTATATTTAGATGTATTCAATCTTTTTGCTCAGTCGTGGATGTTTACATTATCTCTTATTATGGTAGCTATAAT
This sequence comes from Alphaproteobacteria bacterium, assembly GCA_045633945.1. Taxonomy (GTDB): domain Bacteria; phylum Pseudomonadota; class Alphaproteobacteria; order RF32; family CAG-239; genus CAG-267. The sequence goes on along the minus strand of JAZQZH010000003.1, from coordinate 62,665 downwards.
GCTACTAATAGCGGTTTTTGTATTAGGGGTGCCTTCAAAGAAGAAAAAAGGAGGCAAAAATGAATAAAATCAAATCATGCATTACATATATATTGTTTTTCATACTATTCGTAGTATTTCCTGCTAGTGCTAGCTGTCCTACGTTAGGTGACTATATTAATGATGGTGTTGGTGAAAACTTCATTTTATTGCCTGTTTTTAGAACCATTGTAGATGCTTGTTCTTCTGTTGCTGAGACTTCATGGCGTGTATTTGCATTACCTCTTCAAGTAGTTATAGCTATTGGTTCGTCTATATATATAGCAGTTTATACTTTAAAAAATATCAGTTCCTTCTCTGGACAAGATACTTTTGCTTATCTTTCTAACGAAAAGAAAGGTGTTATTCCACTTATGGCCAAAATGGCTTTTATTATGATACTTTTGACTAATGATGGAAACACATTTATATATCAAAATGTAATTTCACCGGTTATTGCAACATCTATGAATATGGGTACTGCTTTTTCACCAACTGCAATGAGTGCTGATTTTAGTGATGCTACTAATGTTAGAAGTTTGTTAACAGGCGTTGTAAAGAAGATACAAGACTTCAACGAATCTAGCTATACGATTGTTGCTATGGGGCGTGAACTTGTTTGTTTAGCCTTTTTACCAGATAGTTTTTTTGATACGTATTGGAGCTTATTACCTTTTGGTTTTGTTGTATACATTATGGGATGGTTAATTTGTATAGGCATTGCATTTTATTTATTAGATGTTTTATTTAGACTCGCTGTTGGTTGTATCTTATTACCAATGGCTATTGCGTGTATGGCGTCTAAATTTACGGTTGAATACACGGGTAAAGCATGGGCTCTATTTGTCAATGTAAGCTTTAACTTTATTGTGTTAGGACTTGCTATGAATCTTTCTATTAGAATGTTAGAAAAAGCTATCGGAGGCAATGGTGACACTATGAAATATCTAACGGGTAATGCTGTTCTAACAATACCACAAGTTGACCGTTTAGTTAATAACTTATCACCTAAAGGATTTATATTAACATCTCTATGCTGTATGTTAATTTTTAGAGTATTTACAGAGATTGAAGCAACTGTTGATGGAATTTCGGGACAATCTGGTTCTGTTGGTAAAACGGGACAAAAAATGGGGGCTGAAGCAATGAAAGCTGTGGCTCAACCTGCTAAAACAGTTGGGCAACACCTTGCAAAAGGTGTTGCCAAAACAGCTAAAGATGACTTTAAGAAAACTAGATTAGGAAAAGCATTAGAAAATGCAGCTGATAAATATGATGATGCCAAACTTGCTTTTAGACAAAGCGTGAAGAATTTCTTCAGGATTAAGGATTAGGGAGAGTTGATATGATTATTTTTAGCAACATTTATGAAAAGATAAAAAGAGCTAAAAAACTCTTTATATCTCTATTCTTAGTTCTGTTTCTCAATGCTTGTGGCGGATGTGATACTTTCCAAGGATATTTAAATGATGGCATTGGAAAAAATTGTTTATTATGTATTTTATTTGATACTTTAACAGAAGCCTCTTCTGATGCTGCTACAAGAACGTGGAATATGTTTGCAAAACCTCTTGCTATGGTTACATTATATGCAACAGCAATTTTAATTGTGTTTAACAGCTTAAAACTTATGGGATCTTTTGGTAAACTTGATGTACCAACATATCTAACTGCAGATAAAAAAGGCATGCTATTTTTAGGATTTAAAATGGCTGTAATCTATTTGTTGTTAACAGATAAAGATTTGTTTATAATAAACTCAATACTTATACCGATTATGCACTCTGGATTAGTGATTGGACAAAGCCTAATAGCTGGAAATGTAAAATTCAACTGGAGTTTTAGCGGTAGTGGATGGCCTGCTTTGTTTAGTTTGGTAAACGAAGGAGCTAGAGCGTATAATGATGAGTTATATAATGTTGTTGCTATTGGAAAAGCAATGATGTGCAACGCTACTGATGACTTTATATTATTTTGGAAATGGCTAATGCTTTGCTATGGTATTATTTTCTTTGTATTTGGATGGTCACTTCTTGTAGCTACTTGCTTTTATATTATAGATTTAATGTTTGATTTAGCATTTGCTGCAATGCTTTTACCTTTAGGTATTGCCTTTATGATATCTGATAAAACAAGTGGTCATGGTAAAAAGATATGGGAAAAATTCATAGGTGTATTCTTTGGATTTGTTATGCTTGGAGTACTATTAGGCCTTTCTATTCAATTAATGTTATTATGCTTGGGTGAGGCTGATGAAAATGGTGTTGTCGCTTCAAATTCTTTTGGCGGTAATATTAGAAAACTACTTGATAGAAATAATATAGATGCTGCATCAGAAAGATTATGGAGTTCTGGTTCTTTATTGTTAACAATTGTTTGTTTTGCTTTGCTTGCTAAAGTATTGGATAACTTAAAACCGCTTGTAAGCAATATTTCCGGTGTATCCCCTGTTTCTAGTGCCGGCTCTAAAACTGGAGCTGAAGCAACTAAACCTCTTGCTAAAGCTGCTTCGGCTCCTGTTAAACATGTGGCTAAAAAAGTTGCTAAAGAAGGTGGACATGCACTGGCTCGAATTACACGCTTAGATAAAGCTGGTAAGTTTGCAAAAGAAAAAATGACAACTGTAAGAGGTGTCTTAACAGGAACCGGCAGTCAAGGTTATAAAGCTTGGTGGCGAAATTAAAAGGGGGGACTTGATATGTTAAAAATAAATTGGAAAAAATATCTCTCTTTTAATGTACTTAGTAAGGTTGCCTTGTTTGCTATTATACTTGTTTTGTGCGCTTGCGGTAAAGAGAATCCGGGGGCCGGTAGTGGTGAAAATGCTAACAAACAGACAGACTGTTGGCAAACATATATTGTATCAGCGGTACTTAAAATAATTGATCAATTATTTGTTTCTTCTGCGCAAAAAGTGGTTGATGGTGGTCCAACTGTAATTATGATGGGTTTTGCTGTTTGGATGGCATTTAAGATGATAAAAATAATGCCCTCATTTAAAGCTGAGAGCTTAGGCGAAGTATGGACTGAAATTGGTCAACAATTATTCTTGTGTGCTTTTTGTGCATGGATGGTTAGCTCAATTGGCGATATTAGATGGGGTATTGAAACATTTGTTATACCTATTTATCAAACATTTTTGGAGTTAACTTCACGCATTCTTGAACCAATAAATTTCACTCTTACTGCAAAATTAGGATGGCTTGGTAATATAACATTTTCTAGCCCAAATATTCAGTGTGAAAGCACATTTACTCAAATGACAAATATAAAAGCTGGAATAATGCCTATGACAAACTGCATTGTTTGTTTAATCAGTTCAAGATTAGGTTCGGGTATTAGAATTGGTATTGCTCTTTTAGGTAGTGGTTTTGCTTCATCTCTTGTAGGTATTTCTATCCTTTTGTTCTTTACTTGTGCTAAGTTCGGTTTTGTGCTATATCTTGTAGACTCTTTATTTAGATTAAATTTTGCGGTTATTCTTATTCCGTTGATGATGATGGGAATTCCATTCAAATTTACAAGAAAATGGGTAAAATACTGCTATGAAATGTTTATTAACTCATCTGGAATAATGTTCTTTATAGGTCTGCTTGTAGCACTTGCAGTTGGCTCATTACAACACATTATTAATGGCATGCAAAATATGGGTAAAGGAGATTTAAATGGTGTTGGTCCGTCACTTATGGCGATGTTCTTAATATCATTATTATTACTAAACATACCTGGGCTGGGTGTTACGCTTGCTAATAAATTTATTGGAGGCGGTCAAGGATTAGACTTTGAAAAGAAAATATCAAAGTTTGTAATGAGAGTAGCTAAGAAGATTGCTGCAACAGCGTTAAATGCTTTAACTGATGAAGCAACTGAAAGTTTAACCGAAGCTTTAGAAAAATATGAATTTTTCAGAGATAAAATGGATACAATTAAGCAGGTTAAATCTAATATTAGTGAAAAACTAAATAAATTAGCGGGGTATAACAATGATGACGATGATGAATAAAATAAAGCAGAATTTGCTTATTATAAAAATGCTCCCTAATAAATTATTTAGTGGAGTGTTAGGTTGTGCAACAATACTTTTTGCAAAAACATCTCTTGCAGGAGCTGATAGAGAATATTTGGCATATTGCTCTGCAGAAATATTTAGAAGAAAATATGAAGAAGCAGATTGCTGGTCTTGTAATGTAGTTTTAAGCTTAATGCAAAGTATGACTAAAACAGTTGAAGATATATATGTTGCATTAAGAGAGGTGAGTTTAACTGCTCTATTATATTTTGGTGCTATTTGGGTTGCTGCATTCTTTATTAAAAGCTTTGGTTCTTTTACAGCACAAGATACATCTAAAACAATGGATACGCTTCTTACTTTCTTTTTCAAGTGGGCGTTGTGCTATGTTTTAATCTATACAGGAATCGACACAATCGTAGAATTTGTTGTAGCACCTTTGCTTGATATTGGATATTCAATCGGCATTGGGTTTAATCAAAATGCGAATATACTATAGGAGTGCTGGAGATGAGATATTTTAGTTTTATATTTGTTTTTTGTCTTGGCATTCTATTTAGCCCTATTGAGACACATGCGGCTATAGAAACACCTAGAATAGAATATGGCGCACTATCTGGTGGAAGTTCTATGCAGAAACTTTCTGATACAATATATGATTTAGCAAAAAGTATAAACACTGCCTCTTCTCAAATGCTAAAGTTTGGTGATATGCTATTTTGTAGTTCTTTGCATGGAAAAGCTGCAGACTGGACTTATGAAGTATTGGGTATGACTGTGTTTAGTGAACGTATTATACATTTGGGTTTATGGTTTGCATCAGTATTATTAATTATTGTTGGATTTTTAGTATCGCTAGCTTCTGCATTTTATTTATTTGATATTGCATTTAATTTATCACTTGGAATCTGTTTACTCCCCCTAGGTATTGCTCTGTGGCCATTTGGTTGGACTAAAGACAAGCTGAAAAAGATTCTTAGTAGTATAGTTTACTATGTTGGTGTATTTATCTTTTTGCCTTTGGGTATATTGATTGCTAATAGTATTGTTATTTCTGTACTTGCAGATGTATTTGGTGGTGCAAAAGTTCTTGAAGATGCCTTTGCTAATGATAGATCAGATTTGATAGAAGATAAATTATCTCTATTTACTTTATCTTTCTTAAAAGTTCTTTTGAGCTATATTGTAGCATTTAAGGTGATTCCTTTGTTAGCCGTAGAATTTTGTGGACACTTCTTTGGTTCTGCTCTTGCTGGTAATCCTTTAAATGAAAAACTCACAAAAGCACTTGGCGATTTGAAGAAAAAAACAATAGGTAAAGCAACAAAATATGCTAAAGACGTAGCGAAACATCAGGCTGGCAAGAAACTTCAGAAAATGGGGAATAAAGATGGTAATGCTCTACAAAGAATAGCTTATAATATGGGTAAAAGTATGGCTAAAACCAAAAAACCGGAGGGAGGCAAATAATGATGAAATTTATTAAAAATAAAATGTATTTGCCAATTATTATTGGTTGCTTTGCGCTAATAATGCCAACAATAGCTCATGCTGGTTTGCTTATGGATTTATTCGAACTCACTCTTAATGCCATGGGTATTGATACAGACATCTCTTGCTCTACCCCATATGTAGATAAATCATTTTGCTTATTCTGCCCTATGTTTAAGGCTATCTTTAATGCTGGAAGCTTAATGGCTGGAAGAGCTTATAATGTATTTTCATCTAGTTTAGCAGAGGTTCTATTAGTCTTTTTGGGTGTTTCTCTTAGTTTAATGGTATTAAAACAATTAGCATCAATGAGCGCTAAAGATTATGGCTCTATGATGAATGATATTTTAAGAAAAGTGTTTGTAGTTATTGTTATATATATGATTATAACAAAAAACTACTATGAAATTTTAACACTAACACTAGTGCCTGTATTTGAAACAGTTATGAGTTTTATTTCAACTAATAATGATCCTCAATCAATGGTTAGCTGCTCTAACTCTGGTGGAATTATTGGTTTTGGTGATGTTTTTTCCGGCTCAAGCCGAGGCGGAATACCTATTAGTGTAGGTAAGATGATTGTTTGTTGTGTACAAAGTATCGAAAACAAAATAAACCTTTTATTTGAATATGGTGAATGGGCAATTTGTCGTGGTACCGGACCTGATAGAATATTATTCTTGATTCCTCGTATTATTGCAATTGTAGACGGTATAATATTATACGTTGCTGGCGTATTCTTTATGATGACATATCCTTGGGTTATGGCTGATGCTGTATTCCAATTAGGCATTGCAATGACATTACTACCCTTTGCTGTTTGTGGTTATGCCTTCAATGGTACAAAAGGATATTTGAGTAAAATATGGGATTGGATACTTAATACATTGTTTGTATTTATGTTTATGGCGATTTTACTCAATTGCATATTAGGATATATTGAGAGTATTTTAATAAATGCGACTTCTAATGTTAGCGCGAGTAAAGTGTTTTATGATGGAAATAGAGGTCTTGCTTTTTGGGGACCAAATATGTTCATGCTTATATTTGTTCTTATTCTAGGAATGACATATATGCCAATTGTCTCTGAACTAGCGAAGTTCTTTGCTGGAGGTTCTGGGATGGCTGCTGGTGCTAAGATTGGTCAGGCAATATCTAGTAAAATGGATGAAGTTTCTGGAAAACTTGCAGATAAGATGGGTACAGCTGCTGCAAAAGGCGCTGGGGCAGTATATAGAGGAGCTAAAAATGGTACTAGAAATATTGCTAGAGTTGGTATGGGCAAAATTGTAAATACATTTGGTAAAGACAACGGCAGTGGTGGAAAAAGAATTAAAATTGGTAACTTAAGCTTTGAGACAGATGTTGATCCCAATACTGGTAAAACGCTTCTTAAACGTACTTGGACTAACCCTATAAATGGTAGAACCCATTCTGCGACTTATGATAGATACTCTACAATTAAAGAAGTTACAGATAAAAATGGAAATGTTATTAGCAGTGATGTTAAATTTAGACATAGCTTTGTTAATGATCATATGTTTGATGAAAAGGGTAATATAAACCAAGGTGCAATGGATCATATTATGAATTCTCCGCTTGCTCAAAATCCTAAATATCGCGAAATGATGATGGCTAAATTTGCGACCATGGCGCTAGAAAAGAAAGGTATAAAAGTAGGCAAAAACTATAATTCTAGAAAAATTATAACAGATCCTAAAAATCCTAATAAAATCACGGTTGAGCAGGTTGACCATAATGGTAGAATTACTAGATTTTCTATGGAAATTGATCCTAAAACAGGACGTACTTCTATTGCACATATGACACAACATAAAAATGGTGAAGCATCATCTTACATTAACAATGGTATGGTTGAAATATCAACACGCAGAAAATCTAATGGAGAAGAAGTAACTACATATAAATATTCTGAAGAAGCACAAAAGAATCATCGTCATTTTTCTGATAAACGAGAGGATGGAAAAATTGTTGATAGCAATGGTAAAATTGCTAAAGATTTGGATCCTAATCAAGGTGGAGCTAAAGAAAAAGATCTTATGTTTGGTATGGATGCGCTCAGCGATTTAGGTGTAGTACCTGTTGGTTTAGATGCTAAAGAATATGTTGTTAAAGAAATTTTAGCTAATGGTGCTAGAAATAAAACAAATAGATTAAGTACTAGTTTGCTAGAAAATACATATAGAATGCAGGATTTTGTTGATGAGAATGGTAAAATAAATGGAGATGCTGCTCGCAAAGTTCTAAATTCTAGCATTGCACGTGATCCAAAATATCGCGGAAAAATAATGGATGCGATAGCCACAGATGCTCTTAAGAAGAGAGGATGTACATTTAGCGATAATTATAAATCTAGAGATGTTATTATTGATCCTAAAAATCCAAACAAAGTTCTCATTAAACAAGTAAATTCTGATGGTCAGATCATAAATGCATCTATGGAAATTAATCCATTTAATGGACAGCCAATACTTTCGTACTATAATGAACATATTATATCTAACAGATATGGTACCACAGACGATAGACGACTTTATTTTGATAATGGTAGCGTAGAAATCAACAGCTACCGTAGATGGGGTGTTTCTGGTACTGACTTTAAATATTCTGACGGGGTTATGGAAGGAAGAGCGAGTATTGGTGATGTTGTTGATGCAAATGGTATAATTGCTTCTGATCTAGTTGGAAGTGACTTCCATAAAAATGGCCTATTATATGGTATAGATGCACTGGAAGATGTTGCAAATGTTCAAGCTGGACACTCAAAAGATATCTTAAGCAGTAAAATTTTAGCAGAAGGAACAAGAAGAGGTTCAACCTCTCTAGACTATGACATCATGAGTTGCACTTGGGATGAGCAAGAAGAGAATCCTACACAGGAATTTGAGGAAGAAATCCCAATTATCCAAGACGAAGATGAAAGAGAGGATAAAAGAGAGGACCAAGAAGAGGAAGAAGATAATGATGATAACGATGATGGAGATGATGACTCTCAAACTCCAATCGTTGAAGAAGAAGATACTAGGGAAGAAGATAATAAAGATGATACTATACCAGAGGAAAATCAAGAAACTCCGATAGTTCAAGATGAGCCTAGAGAAGAAGAGCCTAAAGAGGAGCCTAGAGAAGAAGAGCCTAAAGAGGAGCATAATTTTGACAAAGAAAGAGAGGAAAGATATAATATAGATGTAGACACATCTAGTAATAGCCAAGTTTATGAAACAAATCAACAATTGAAAGATGGTAATCTTAGTTATGAAGAAGCTAGGGCTGCCGCTGAACTTGTACGCCAACATCCTGGTGGGGTATATGATTTTGCTGGAGTTGAGCAAGATGCTATAGAAAGTTATGCAATGTCTCATGAGGATGATGTTGATGTACGTAATGGTGGTGGTAGAGCTATTATCACAGCTAAAAATGAGGAAGCACAACAAAGAATAGATGAAGCTGTACATAATAGTATGCAATCAAAACGAAGAGCCCTTGATACTGATACAACTACAAATGTAATGAATGCCATTAGAAAAGATGAATCTATTTCTGACACAGAAAAAGAAAGATTAATCCGTCAAGAGGCTAATGAGTATTTTGAGCGTATTGATAGTGGAACATATGATGGACATATGAGTGACAAATATATTCAACGTAATAGAGAAAGAGGTAAAAAGAATCTATTACAACAGCTTAAAATTGAAAATCCAGAATTAGCACAGCAATTAGCAGAAGAACAAGGCATAGAGCTTAGATAAAGGAAATGACCTAAAAGCTGAAACTCAAATAACAAATCTGATACTAAATGAATAATTATCTGTATAAGTTGGAATTAACTTATCATAAAACAAAAAAGGCTTAAATTTAAGCCTTTTTTTTAATACAATAATTGCGTTTATAAATAACAATTTAAAAAAAATATCACATTGACAAAAGTTATACAGATTTAAAAAAATTTTTATCTTTTTGACTTGCCTTTTTGTATAGCGACCTTATTATATTATAAAGTTTGTTTTTAAATAGAGGTGATATATTATGGAAGAAATTGTATTTCCTAATCAAATTAGAATTAACCGCAAAATGCGTGGTGTTTCAATGCAAGATTTAGCAGATAAACTTAGTATTAGTCTTTCTGCAATTTCTAAGATAGAAAAAGGTTATAGACGCCTTAATCAAGAACAACTTATTTCTGTTGCAGAAATTTTGGATTGTTCTTTACAAGATTTATATGTTAACGAACAGAATTCTCAACAAGAAGTTGTTCTTGCTTGGAAAAAAGAACAAGAACGTAGACAAGAAATAAACAAAAGTAGTGGTCTAAAAGTATTGGGAGCTGCTCTTAGATATATCAGAAATGATAAATCTTTAACATTGATTGAAGTTGCTGAGCGTGCAGATATGACTTTATCGGTGTATCATCGTATAGAAATGGGACAACGTGAGGTATCTGATAAAGAATATAATAACATTGCTCGCGCATTAAATATGGAGCTTGATGTTTTAAAATCTGAAATAAAAAGATTAGATGAAGCTGGTGCTTTAGAAGAAATTATTACACATAATGACACTAAGTACAAAGTTAACAACATGACAAGAATGATTACAGAACAAAGTAGTTATGTTGATATGGAAGCTTTGAAAGTTCCAGTATTTGGATTATCTGGAACAGATGGCGCTATCATTATTGATAAATCGGCATATTCTAAAGAGGCTGTAAAACCTGCAAATCTTTTTGAAAAAAGAGATGTTTATGGTGTTAACCTTTGCACAAGAAGACTTGGTTCTATTTTATCTAATAGAGCTGTCATGTTTGTTGACCCAACCGAGGTTGCCAGTGTTGGTGATATTGCTCTTTATTACAGAAATGAGCAAGAAGCTTATGTTGTTAGCGTTAGAGAAGATGAGCAAGGTAAATTGTACGGTTTAATGTGGAATCCTGATGAAAGAATCCACTTTGATAACGATGACTTTAATAGAATTCACAAGGTTGTTGATATAGCATTATAACATTTATTAGGTTATTATTGTTAAGTTGTTTATTGTAATTTTATGTAAAAGGTAAAGCTCGTGGAAAATTTAAATGATGCAGAGTTCGGTAGTAATAAAAGTACTGAAGAAGCCCCTATTTTGGTGGCTCAACGCTATTTGAATATTTTTAGACAAGTACACATTTTTAATAAAGCAAAACGTGATCAATTTGATGACGAGTTATTGGCTTTACCTCCTGTTATTACAAACTTCTTTAAACGAATGCCTGGTGGCAGACTATTAGTTGAACATATTGAAGAAGTTAAAACAGAACGCGGTATATCTTTTGTAAAATCAAATAAAGATGACTTTGCAGAAGGAAGTGGAATGGGAGAATCTTCTCAACCAGCGCAAGCAACTGGAGGAGCCATTACTCCTATTGTTGGGGGCAGTATAACTGTTGACGCCTCTTTTGCGGAAGCTCTTGCAAATTCCATGGCTTCTGCATTCAAGCAAAACCCTATGCAAGCGACTGTTTCTGCGGGTGTAACTGGTAGCACAACTCTTGATTTTGGTAATACTTTTGACGTTATAGCAGAAGAGATTAGAACATCTAGAGCATCGTTATTGGATGTTTTGCGCGAAACAAAAAGTATTACAGATTCAGTGATTGCATCACAAGTTTCTATTTCTAGAATTTTAGAAGGTATTTTATCATCAAGAACAAAAGATAATATTGGCACGGCGGATTTAAATAATAGAATTATCGCCTCTCAAACTTCAATAACCAAACTTTTAGAAGGACTATATTCTGCTAACATTCAAAAGAACAATGAAATATCTGATTACTTGAATATTGAAAGTAAATTAAAAGCATTTAAAAATGAAATGAGGACTGAGTTTGAGCAGTCTTTGAGCAAAATTCAAGAAATGTTTACTGATTATACTAACACTTTGATGTCGCTACAAACCAAACCAATTAATGTTGTGGTTGAGCAGGACTATAGTCGAGTAAATTATGATAAAAATGATATAGAAGATGATGAAAACAGTAATCAAGCAGTAAATGTATATAGTGAAACATCCGATAAATTTTCTACTCATAAAAAGAAGAAGAAGAAAAAAAATAAAAATAACTCTATTAATAATACTGAACAGAAGTTAAATACCTTTAGTTCATCAACTAGTGCGTTAGGAATCAATGGTATTATTAGAAATGAAGCATTTAAACACAATGATACATTTGATAATGTCGACTTAAATGAACCACCACTAGAGTTACAAGAAAAACTTGAACAACGTGTTGATTTTCAAGACGAAATTAAACCCAATAACGATATTCTTGTAGATAGCTTCGATAATGATTTCGAAGATGATTTTGATGATGGATTAGACTTTGTTTTGCCTGAACAAGATAATACTTTTGAGCGATCCACATCTGAGGAAGAATCTAGCGAATTATCTTTAGATGATTTTAGTGCAGAAAGTAACGAATTAGATACTTTTGAGGCACCAACTTTTGAGACAGAATCTAGCGAATTATCTTTAGATAATTTTAGTGCAGAAAGCGACGAATTAGATACTTTTGAGGCACCAACTTTTGAGGCTGAATTTGATAAATTACCCTTAGAAGAATTTAATTTAGAGAACTCTCAAGAGAGTGAGGTTTTAGAAGATAACTATGAAACTATAGACAATCTTTTTTCTGAGCCATCAGAAGAAGATGATGATGTTGACAAAGCGTCTCAAAGCAGACCTCAAAGTCTATACAGTGCAGAGTTAGATAAAATTAGGGCAGCGCTAACATCTGATAATATCGACATATCATCTATTGATGAGCCTATTTCTTTGGATGATTACAATGATGATGAGAATATTCCTGAAGAAGAAGATAGTGATGAATGGGAATATGAGTATGTTGTAGACGATACAGATGAAGCAGGCGGAGATATACTCAATACAGAATCGAGTGTTCAAGAAGCAATAGACGAAGAATGGGAGTATGAATATGTTGATGAAAATGGGAATCCGATAGAAGATAATGAAGACCAAGATTGGGAATGGGAGTATGTTGAAGAAGAATTAGAAGAAAACAATAACGATAATAAAAAATAATAAAATATTTACAAAAAATGTTGTTTGTTTTAGTCTATATTGCAAGGGAGTTATGAGATGTCAGAAGAAAATAATGTAAATGAGGAAAATAATGTAATCAAAGTAACCAAAGAAGCTCTTTGGTACATTGATAATTATGTACTAATTAGAGACTATTATGATCGTACGGTATCTAGAATTGCTGCTCGTTGTATAAGAAAAGGAAATATGGCAGTTGAGGACTATCCTTTTTATCCATATATTATTGATGTTTTAGATGAGTTATGCGAAACTGGGAATTATATTATTTCTAATAAAGATTTACATCCATATATTGAAAAGAAAATTAAAGGAGGAGTTGTTGCTCTAAAAGAGAATTTAAGATTATATAAAGAAGAATTAGAGAAAAACTCTACAGTAGATATGAGCGCTAAAAAAGATGCTGATTTGAGTGTGGTGAAAGACGCATTTAGCGGATTTATTAATCAGTCTAATGCTCCAACAAATGGTGCTGGACAAAGTATTGATGATGTGGTTGCAAAACTTATGAGCGAACAAAATAAACTTACAGAAACGGAAGAATAATGTGATGAAGATGTCTAGATTTTTTAAAAAACGTAATCATCTGTTTTTATTATTTTCACTAATTACAGTTGTAGCATGTAGTGCATATAACAACTACGATGAGACTGTTTTGACTAACAATGCTGAGATGAATTTTAAGGCTGATAACTTTGTTGTTTTACCTCCTCAAGATCCATATATGCTAAGAACAACATTTAGGGCAAATGATTTAGATTTGGAAACCCCTCTTCGTTGCAATGTAAATTGGAAAACACAAGAAATGGTGCAAATTCTTCCTCATAACAATGTTTCTTTTAGATTTGAAAGAAATGATATTAATGATGCACTACCTGAGTTTGAAGTAAGAAATTTCACTTTTGATAATATACCTACGGAACAAGCGTTATTAAAATTAACAGAAGAAGCTGGCATTATATTAGTTGCTAAAGATGCTCCATACCCTAAGTTATATGGTAAAAACTTATCAGGAAGCTTTAAAGATATTGTTGAAAAAATAACAAAATCATCAGATTTATTTTATCGCTATGATAAGAAGATGAACTCTTTAATTTTAAGCAGAAGAGCTAGCTTTACTTTGTATATTCCAAGCTCTAGAACTCTAATGTTAGGATTTTTAGATGTATTACGAGGCGCAGGTATTACAGATATGGTTACAAACTGGCGAGATTACTCTGTTTCATTTGAGACTAATCTAGAAACATTTGATAAAATAAAAAGTTTGGTAAGAGACTTTGAAAATAATCCTACTATGGTTATGTATGATGTTAATATTTTTAGAGCTAAGGGAAAAGAAACCTGTGGTATTGTTTGGAATGATTTATTAAAAGATTTTGACTTTGGTAGTATCGCAACTACACAAACTGGTGTAATTGGTAGAATGCTTACTGTTACTAATGATATATCAATTGCAAAATTAAAAGAATTTGTTAGCAAATATGCTACTATCGAGGAAATTTCTGAAGGACGTTTTATTGTTCCAACTGAATGGTTCTCACGCTTTGATGTTGGTCGATGCGGAAAGATAAATGACATGGAGTATCCTTTATCTATTTTGGCTAAGGCTAATATTGAAAAAAGTCGTAAAATATTCTCTGAAATAACTTTAGATACAACTGATGGAGAAATAACAAAATTTAAAGTTAGAAATCAATTAGGAGAGAACTTTTTAATTATTGGGCTTCCTAGTGAAATTTTTGGAGAGGCACAGCAAGGAACCGAAACTATTGTGTTTATTGTTCCTCGTTTAGTTAGAATGTTGAAAACAGATGAAAAAATAAAAAATAAAATTTAAGGAGATATTATGGATAATAATTCTTTAGATAGTTTTGTTGAAGAGAATTTACAGAATTCTCAGGATAAAAATACAGCTGCTACATCTAATGAACAAAATATGGCGCGTCCTAAATTAAGAAAAATAAAAAGACCTAAAGTTAGAGTGGTTTCTGACATTCCTCAAGCTCCTCAAAAAGAGATACCCACATCTATAAAACAATCATTAGAAGCTGATGAAGATAAATCAGAAAATAAAACTAATTATATAGTTTCTCTTAAAGATGTTGATACTCCAGATGCAAACTTAAGACCTCCATATGAGGTTGGAGCTCTGCCTCCTGATTATGATTTATCTCCTATTGATAATATTGCTTTTATAAATTCTGATTATGTAAAAAAGAATCTATTTATTGCTGTATCTGCCGTTTGTTTGCTTATTGGTTTATTTATAGGAAAATCAGTATTTTCATCTAGTAAAGTAGAAAAACATGGTTTAGAGGGTGTTGTTGCAAACGAAGATGTACCATCAGGAAGACCTAGATGTGGGTTGACAGATAAAAGTCAAGCTTGTGTTTTTTATCTTATGAATTGGTATAAACAAGAGCTTAATGGTCGTGATTTTTATAAACTAGCGGCTCAACTTACAGGACGTGAAGAATATATGATAGAAACAGACAATCTTCGTTATGCAACTGTAAAAATAAAACCAGGGCATTTCGCACAATTAAATATTCCGGCTTTAAAATAAAGAAAGCACCTTTTACGGTGCTTTTTTTCGTGCTTTTATTCTTTATTTTCTTCTTTTGATGTATTTTTTTTACTTGTAGCTTTAGCTTGTACGCTTTGAGCTTTTTCTTTTAACTCATGTGAAACTTTTTTTCCAGCATCAACAATATGAGGAACTTCTTTTTTTAACTTATTTGCCACTTCAGGCAAACGCTCTGCATTATATATCGCTATAACCACAACTATAACTAAAAACCAAATCATCTGTTGTCTCCTTTCTTTTGCATTTGATGCAATGTTTCTGTTGCATCATAAGAATATTTTTGATCAAAACTATCTTGAAATTTTTCTCTATAAACTTTTTGACACTCTACAATATCAATATGTTTTGGCTTATTATTTATGATTTTTTTTATATTTGCAAATCTATTTAATGATTTTTCACTCATAAATCTTTTTTCACTGCAAATAGAATACATATCTTGGTATTTACCAGAGCAATAGCAAATAACATCTACTCCGGCATCAATTACTGAATTATTTTTTTCAATAATACTACCTCCTAGAGCATGCATATCTATTGCATCGCTAATAATTAGCCCATTAAATTGCAGCATTTTACGCAATATCTTATTTATTATAGTTTTTGATGTTGTAACAGGATTTTCATCATCTATTGACTTTATTTTGATGTGAGCGGTCATAGCCATTGGATACTTACTAAAGCTTTTCAAATACTGTATATTCTTTTCTATTTCACTAAGAGACAAATCTGTTTCTATCACATCTAAATGAGGATCTTTTTCTAAAGAAAAATGCCCAGGTATATGTTTAATACAAGGGCATATACCCATATCAATATATGCATCGGCCATACTTAAAGCGTGTAACACAATATCTTCATCTTTACTGCTAAAACATCTTTTTTCTAGCACTTTGCTTTTACTATTTATTTTTTTATCAATAACAGGCGAATAATTAACATTTATACCCAGTTCACTTAGTTCTTCTGAAATTAGCTGAGCATGAATTTTAGAAAAATACTTATCAACCTTTCCTAATTCTTCTGCAGATACATACTTAAAATCACTAATATGTTGTAATCGTGATACTCTTCCACCTTCTTCATCAACAGCAATTAAAACATCGTTTCTATTAATAGTATTTTTTATCTCGTTTATTAGCTTTTTTGCTTGCACTTTGCTTACTATATTTCTTGTAAACAGTGTTATACCTAATGGATTATATTGCGAAAATAAATACTTTTCATCATCAGTTAAAGAAGTTCCTTCACATGAAAGCATTGCAGCGAGTATTGGTCTTTCCATTTGTTTTCCTAGTTTTGCTTAATTATGCAACTAACATTATTTTGCTTTAATTTAGAATATAATGTTTCGGCTTGTTTTCTTGTATCAAAACTACCAACTTTTAAGCGATAAAGAGTGCTACCAGTTGCAGATGTTATCTCTTCAACTTCGTGAGGATAGCTATTTAAGAAAGAATATTTTTTTGATAAATTTAACCATAATCTTTCTACTGCGCTTTTACTTGATGATGCTATTATCTGAGTATACCAAGTACCTTTTACACTCTTTTTCACCTCTTGTTTAACAACCTCTTTAGAAGCTACTATTTCTTTTTTAGTAGTGGATACATTAGCACTTTCTTGGTTAATACTATCTTGTACTTTTACATCTATTTGCTCTATTTTTTGCGGAATAACAATCTTATCTCCACTATTTGTATTAACTCCAACTAATTCATTTTGAGCAACTTTAACTGTATTATCTTGTATTGCTATATCTTCTTTTGATACATCAACTTTCATCTCTTCATCAATACTTTCTACAAGACTTCCAATGTCGTCTATCTTATTAACAGAACTTTCTACTACTAATTTTGGTTGATCAGGAACTGGGCGTATTTTTACTTCTTTTACTTCTTTAGGTTTGTTATCAACGATATGATATATTTCTCTGTCTTGGTTATCAATCTCCATACCTCCTGGATCATTGGGCTGTACTTTAAATGGTGTAACCTGTCTTCTTATGACCGGTATTTGTTTTTGAATATTATTATCAGAAGGGCTTAAAAATATCCATCCTACTAATCCACCAACTAATATACCAGCAAGCATGCCTATAAAACCATTTTTGGCTTGCCTTAGTTCTTCTTGTCTATCATCTATGCTTTGTATATTACGGTCAGCTACACGTTGATGAAAATCACTAATACCATCTCTATTATTGTTAAAATCGTACAACATCTATGCCCTCTTATTTTTTACATTTAGAGTTATTCTAACTCAAAATATATTTACAATCCTTTAATATATATTGGATAAACTATTTTTAAATTTAAAATGGTAGGTTTGATATGAAAATAGCAACATATAATGTAAACTCAGTAAAAGCAAGAGCTCAAAATTTATTGAATTGGTTAAAAGATAACGATCCTGATATTGTATTATTACAAGAAATAAAGTGTGAAACTGAAAATTTTTTATATTTCGAATTTGAAAGTTTAGGGTATAAAACTATTGCTTTAGGACAAAAAAGTTATAATGGTGTTGCAATTTTAAGCAAATATAATTTTGAAATAACGAATCGCAATCTTCCAAACTTTACAGATGATAATGCAGCAAGGTATTTAGAAGTTTTAATTAAAAATAAAGATCAAAAATTTTATATAGCTTCTGTTTATGCACCTAATGGTTGCTCAAATGATAAGATTATTGAGCAAGAAAAATTGTCATATAAATTAAACTGGTTTGATAAATTATATGACCATATTTCTGCACTAAAAAAGGAAGGATGTTCTATTATTTTAGGCGGAGACTTCAATGTTATGATGGAAGAAATTGACGTTTTTGATGCCTCTCGTTTTAAGAATAGCCCCCTATATTTAAAAGAAGTACGAGATAAAATTACAGCTTTAAAATACTTAGGTCTCTATGATTCATTTAGATTAAAACATCCTAATACTGAAGGATATACATTTTGGGACTACACTGCTAACTCTTTTGTAACTAATTTAGGTTTAAGAATAGACTATATGTTAGTTTCGTCTTTTTTTGCAGATAGATTAACTAAAGTTTATGTTGATAAATCATTAAGACAAATGGATCGCCCATCAGATCATACTGCTTTAGTGATTGAACTTGAGGATTAAAAATGAAAAAATTTTTGGTTTATTTTATTTTATGTTTAGGAGCAATTATGCCAAAGGCTTTTGCTTATGAATATAGTAATCTAAATAACCTTTATTCAACATTAGAATCTAAACACAATCAACAAATTGACTTTAGAAAAATTTCTCTTTTAGGAATTAGCTCTCTTAATCAGTATAATAAAAAAATTAGACTCCATCATAGCGACTCTAAAGCTTTCCTTTATTATGAAAACAATCTTGTAAAATCTTTTATTTTTCCAAATAACAATCAACCTTGTGCATGGAAAAATGTGTTAGCAGAAATATTGGATACTTATTCAGATATAGAAAACAACACAGACAAAACAGAATTATATCTTGTTAATCAAATAGCAAAAAATATTGATACATTTTCTAGACTGGAAACATCTTCTAATAAAAAAGAAAAACTAGAGTATACAGTTGATGATAATATTCTTTATATAAAATCTAATGTTTTTTATTCAGGATACACTGAAGATGTAAAAAAAATTATCAACGATAATACAAATATTTATGGCATAATTTTCGATTTTAAAAATAACAGAGGCGGCAATTTTAATGAAGCAATTTCTTTATCTGACTTATTTTTGGATAATGCTTTGATTACATATAGCACTGAAGGAGAAAAGACACATTATTATACATCATCTGCTGGTGATATTTTGAATGACAAAAAAATAGTTATACTTGTTAATGACAAAACAGCTTCTGCTGCTGAATTAGTTGCGGCTTCTCTTGGAGAGCAAAGTAGAGCAATTATTGTTGGTACTAAAACCTTTGGTAAAGGCAGTATTCAATCCGTTTATAATGTCGATAATTATAAGCTATATGTAACAAGTGGACATATATTCTCTCCATCAGGTAACAAAATTGATAAAATTGGAGTAATGCCTCAGATTTGTACAGGAATCCATAATAGCTGTGTTATTTCAGATAAAAATAATCATAAAAAAGACCTTATAACAGCAATAAACCTCATAAAAAATAAATTAGGATAAAAATTTTGTTGACATTACTGATAATAAATGTATAGTGCAGTAAAGTTTTTTGTGTTTAACCTTAAATTTGTAAGAGTAAAATAATGGCAAAAGCAGTTAAAGTTAAAGTGAAATTAGAGAGCAGTGCTGGTACAGGTACTTTTTATCTTGCTGAAAAAAATCCAAGAACTCATCCTGAGAAATTGGTTATGAAAAAGTATGATAAAAAATCTAAGAAACACGAAGAATTCGTAGAAAAGAAATTAAAGTAAGTTTTTACGGTTTAAGAAAAACGCCCGAAAGGGTGTTTTTTTTGTGCATTATTTTATTCGGGAAAAGCCTTTTCATATTCTTTTTTAATTTTAATAAAATCAACTTCTGTGTATCGCTGCGTTGAACTTAACGACGAATGCCCCATCAACTCTTGTATTGAACGCAGATCAGAATCTTGAGCCAAAAGATGTGTTGCAAAAGAGTGTCTTAAAGCATGCGGAGTTGCACTATCAGGAAGATTTAATTTCGCTCTTATTTGTTGTAATTTTCTTTGAATAATACGAGCCTTCAACCTCTCCCCTCTTGCTCCAAGAAATAATGCATCTTCTTGATGTAAGTTATACGGACAAGCCTCTTTATACTTATTAATACTATCTGTAATTATTGGTAAAATTGGAACATATCTTTCTTTATTTCCTTTTCCTTTAATTTTTATAAAATCAGCTTGATTTATATCTCCAACATTTAACGATAAAGCTTCTGATATTCTTAGCCCGCAACCATATAATAAAATGAATATTGCTGTATCCCTAAGCCCTATCCATGGTTCTTTACAATCATTTTTAGCTTCATCTATAATTTCAAAAATTGAATTTACCTCAATAGCCTTAGGCAATAACTTTGGCAACTTTGGAGTAGAAATTTGAAATATTGAAGTGTTAGTTATAATATCGTTTTCATTTAAATATCTAAAAAAATTTTTAATAGCAGATTCTTCTCTTGCTATACTGGCTTTACTTATTTTATTTCTAGATCTTGAACTAAAAAAATTTCTAAAATCTCTTAAACTAAATTCGTTTAAGTCTTGGACAGATACAATTTTTTTTGATATATAATTTAAAAATATTTCAATATCACTTAAATAACTTTGAACAGTGTTTTGAGAATAATTATGTTGGATTGTTAGACAATCTTGCCATTTTTTTATTATTTGCTTTAGCTCTTCGTTTGGCATTTGCTTCCCTTAAATAAACATCTTGGTCTATAATTTAGCACCAAGATGTTAAGAAAGGGTTATATTTTATAATTTAATAATATTCAAAATCTTTTTGAAAATCCTCCATTTCCTGTTCATGTTCTATTTCTTCTTTTAATATCTTTCTAACAACATTAAATGTCGTATAATCTTTTCCTTGGCATAACTCACATATATTTTGATAACGACCAATAGCACAACGTTCTGCAACCAAATTTTGATTAACAAGAACTTTTGTATCTGGATTTGTTGGCGCATCATACTTACATTTCGCATATTCACTCCATTGAGTAGGATCAATTATTGGTGCTTCTCCTAATTCTATTATCCTTTGAGCAAGCCAAGTTGCATGTTTTAACTCATCATTTGCATGTTCTTCAAATTCCTCTACAATTTTTGGCCTCTCAATACCTTCAGCCACTTTTGCACCAATCCAATATTGATAATATGCTAACCACTCTTCTGCATATGCGCTTTGCAATAAACTGATTAATTCATTTCTATCATTTTTTGATATTCGTTGAGCCATTTGAGCCATTTTTACCTCCTTTGTTAAAAAAATCTTATATTAGATAATAATTACAACGTAGAAATCAATGATGTATTTCCATATTTACGATAAGTTAAAACTTTTTATTTATTATATATTGTAGATTATGTAGGAGAATATTATGGTAAAAATAGCACCTAGCATCTTGTCTGCTGATTTTATGTGTTTAAAAAATGAGCTAACGCAACTTAAAGAAGCTGGAGCAGACTATATTCATTTTGATGTTATGGATGGACACTTTGTCGACAATATCACTTTTGGTCCGATGATATTAGAGCAAGCAAAAAAATGTTCCTCTTTGCCTTTTGATGTTCATTTAATGGTAAATAATCCAGCAAAGTTTATTCCTTGGTATGCAAAAGCTGGAGCTAATATTATAACGTTTCATTTTGAAGCTACTTCAAATCCTGCTAATGAAATAGAACTTATAAAAAAACTTGGAATAAAAGTTGGTATATCAATTAAACCTCAAACAGATATAAGTGTTTTAAAGCCATTTATTAATGATATTGATCTAGTATTAATAATGTCGGTAAATCCTGGGTTTGGTGGCCAAACATTTAATATAAATAGTGTTGATAAAATTAGCAATTTAAGAAATATGATAGAAAAAAGGGACATTCTTATTGAAGTAGATGGTGGTATTAATCCAAATACCGCAAAGCTATGTATTGATGCTGGAGTTGATATCATTGTGGCTGGTAGTGCTATATTTAAAAATAATAATTATGCTGATAATATAAAAGAAATAAAAGGAGAATAATATGAGTTTGGTTATGATAATTGAAGATGAAGAAGCTATTGCTACACTTTTAAGTTATAATCTTGAAAAAGAAGGTTACAAGGTTATGGTTGTAAATAATGGATTAAATGCAATTAGTGAAATAGAAAAAAATAGTCCATCTGTTATTCTTTTAGATTGGATGTTACCTGAAATTTCTGGTGTAGAAATTTGTAAACTAGTTCGTTCAAAACCAGATATTAAAATGATACCAATTATCATGCTTACAGCTAAAGGGCAAGAAGAAGATAAAATTAAAGGACTTGGAGCTGGTGCTGATGACTATGTAACAAAACCTTTTTCTATCCCTGAACTTATTGCTAGAGTTAAAACAAATATGAGAAGAGCTCCTCTATTCGAAGAAAAAGAGAAGTTTTTAATTTTTGAAGATATACATATTGACTTAGTTGAACGTAAGGTTAAAAGAGGCGAAAACTATATCCACCTTAGCCCAACAGAATTTCGTTTATTAAAAATGTTGGTTAAAGAGCCTGGAAAAGTATTTTCGCGTGAAGTATTATTAAAATCTGTTTGGGGTGAAAACATATATGTAGAATCAAGAACAGTAGATGTGCATATTAGACGTTTAAGAAGTTCCTTAAATAAGTTTGGTCCTGATTATATTAGAACAGTTAGAGCAAATGGCTACTCTATAGATAGTTCTGATGTAGATAATGAAAGCTAAAAGTGTTTTTTAGAGTTCTTTTCGCATATCTAATGCTAGCTTTATGGTTCCATCATCCATATAATCTAATTCCCCTCCAACGGGAATTCCTTGTGCTAGTGTAGATATTTTAATATTATAGTCCTTTAATAGTGATGATATATAATGCATTGTTATCTGCCCATCAACAGTTGCAGGTAGAGCTAAAATCACCTCTGTTATCTTTTCGATGTTGATGCGGTTTAATAGTTTATCTATATTTAAGTCATCAGGTGTTACCCCCTCTATTGCAGATAACACTCCACCTAAAATATGATATTTTCCTTTATATAGACCACCTCTTTCTAAGGCCCACAAATCGCTTATATCCTGCACAATACACAATATATTGTTATCGCGTATTTCTGAACGACAAATAGAGCATGGGGTAGATGTATCATAATTACCACATGTTTCGCACACTTTAATATTATCATAAACTTCTTGTAATGCATTTATTAGCTGCGGAATAATATTTTCTTTTCGTTTTAGCAGATAAAGCACAATACGACGCGCAGAACGTGTCCCTAATGAAGGTAGTTTTGATATTATTTTAATGAGCTGTTCTATATAATTTTCAGACATATTTATCTCTTAGAATGGTAATTTTAACCCACCTAAATTTACACCACCAGTTGCAGATTTCATACTCTCTTCTGCCATGTTTTCAACTTTAATATGAGCATCATTATATGCAACCATAATTAAATCCTCTAGCATTTCAATATCATCTGATGCTAAAGATTTATCGATTGAAATTTTTTTCATTTCAGATTTACCATTTAATGTAATAGATAATAAACCATTTGCAGCACTTCCTGTAACCTCTGTTTGTGCTAGTTTTTCTTGTGCTTCTTGCATCTTTTTTTGCATTACTTGAGCTTGTTTCATTAATCCTTGTATATTTAACATGTTTACTCCTCTTCTTCAAAATATGTTGATACCATATCAATAGAGATATCTCTTTCCTCTTTTTCGAGTTCAGATAAATTCTTACGAATGATTGTCTCTATTCTAGCACCTTTAAATTCTTCCAAAATTTTTTTCACTAATGGGTATTCTGCCACATTTTTTTTCTTTGCATCAACGGTTGATTGTTCTTTATCCGCAATTGTTTCACCCAAATCACCTTTTATAATTTCTATTTGCCATTTTATTCCTGTTGCATCTTGAAAAACCTTATGCAATTCCATTATAAAATCTTGTTTTATATTCTCGGAAATACGTATTTTTATTTTTCCGTGCTCAAACTCTTCAAAACTTATATCATTTTTTACAGAATACTCAATAATCACCTTTCTTGATTTTTCAAGATATTGTATAAAATCTTCTACATTATCAAATATAAGCTTTTCTCTTACATTTTCAGGCTCTATTTTATTATTTTTTTTTTCTATTTCAGGCAATCCTGTTTGAGAATCTGGGGCTAAATTAGATTTTTTTTTTACTTCATTTAAAATTTCATAAGGTGTAGGCAATGAAGCTGAATATGCAACTCTCAGCAATATCATCTCTAAAGCCTCAACTGAAGATGGAGCCATATTTATTTCTCCAACACCTTTTATAAGCATTTGCCAAACTTTTGATAAAATAGCTAATGATGTCTTTTGACTCAAATCTGTAAATATCTGTTTTTCTACTTCACTTAAACTTGTTGAGTTCAATATTTGAGGAATTATTTTCACTTTGGCTAAATCATGAGTTATATTTATTAAATCTTGCAAAACAATTAGAGATGTTGCACCATTTGTATATTGTTCCGTAACATTATTTAGCACATTTTCCATATCACCATTTATAAGATTTGCAAAAAGATTTAATGTTTGACTACGATCTGCAAGTCCCAACATTTTTTTTACAACATCTGTTTTTATATCACCATTACTAAGAACTATTGATTGATCAAGAAGAGATAAGCCATCTCGCGCAGAACCATCTGCAGCTTTTGCAATGACTTCCAAAGCTTCATCTTCTGATGGAATATTTTCTTTTGTTAGTATTTTAACAAATAACTCTTTTAATGTTGCAACACTTAGACGTTGTAAATCAAAACGTTGGCATCTAGAAAGTATTGTAACTGGCACTTTTCTTATTTCTGTTGTTGCAAATATAAACTTCACATGTGCTGGGGGCTCTTCTAATGTCTTTAACAATGCATTGAATGCACCCTTTGATAACATATGCACCTCGTCAATTATATATACTTTATAACGAGCATTTGTTGGAGCATATTTAGCACTGTCTAATAATTCTCTAACATCATCAACCCCCGTGTGCGATGCAGCATCTAGCTCCATGACGTCCATATGCCTACCTGATGCTATAGATTTGCAATTATCACACACTCCGCATGGTTGAATTGTTGGACCACCCTGACCATTTTCTCCAATACAATTTAATGCTCTAGCAATTAACCTTGCTGTTGTAGTTTTGCCAACTCCTCTTATACCTGTTAAAATATAAGCATGATGCAATCTATTATTTTTAATAGCATTAGTTAATGTTTGAACCAAAGCATCTTGCCCCAATAAATCTTCAAAATTTTGAGGACGATACTTTCTTGCTAAAACAACATACTGATTTTCTTTATTATCTTCAACCATCTTCATCAACTTTAGAGGAGAAGGGATACAGACCTCAATTTAACTGTTACGGCTGCTTTCTTCCGAACCTGACCGGGTTGGCAGCAAATCAACCCTGCACCCTTCATATTACAATTACTTTATTGCTCAAATTATACTAATTTGCAAGTTTAAAATATAGATTACTCTAATTATTATATAACCATGATAAAACATCTGAGGTGTTTTTACCATAAATTTTAGGCAATGAGCTATATGGCACATAACGAATATCCAAATCACTTTCTGTATAATCAATATTTTTATCACCTTTAGATACAACCTTAGGACCATTTGCGGTCACCTCATATATTTCTAAACTGTGACGACTTTGTCCTGTTGGTAATATCTTAAAATATCCATTAACACCAATAAAACCTTTGGAAGACGTTAAGCTTTCTTCTAAACTTTGATTAAATTTATTAGATAAAACTGATGCTAACAAAACACCATCGTATGCTATAGGATATATATTTCTTGGTTGCTCGCTAAAAATATCTTTATATTTATTAGTAAAATATCCTCCATAACTCTTTGACACCATTGGATAAACACCATGATAAAGAATTGTTTCTTTACTAAGGTTGGTATTATCCCAAGCAGAAGTTCCTATAAATAAAACATCAGGATACATTATATCATTATATGCAAACATTGAAACTATTGACTTTAATCTATTTCCACCATCTGCCACTAAAACAACGTCAAAATCTTTATCTTCAGATATACTATTTACAAGAGATGTAAAATCAAGACTTGATGGATTATAAAAGCCAACTTTTGATAACGCTATATCCTTACCTTGTGTTGACATGATAGTTGATTTAACAACATTCAGTCCACTATTATTATCAGGAACCAACAATGCAATATTTTTTCTCCCCTGTTTATTTGCATAGTCTAACACTCGTTCTATTTGCTCGCCATTAAGCAAACCAATACTATAAACACCTTTTTGCAACACTTGAGGAGATGTTGTAAAAGATACAACAGGTATGTTTTCTGACACAGCAATCGGAGCAACAGCCTCAACCTCTTCACTTGTAAGAGGGCCTAATATTATTTCAGCTCCTTCTTTTATAGCTTTATGTATAGCTTTTTTTGCACCAACTCCGGTGCTTCCTGTATCATAAAAAGCTAAAACCAACTTATCATTCTGCAAATCATCTAATGCCATAAACATTGCGTTTTGCATACCTGCTCCAACACTTTTAAAATTACCACTAAGAGGAAGCAAAACACCTACTTTTAGCGAATCTGACTTTTCCATTTCACGACTAACAGCATCTAGATCAATTATATCATATTTATGATCAGATATCTCTATTCTATTATCAGTAAGACGACTTTTACAGCTCCAAAGCCCTAATACAAGAAAAAATATAGTTAGTTTTTTTAACACTTGCTTTTATTCCTAAAATATTTAACAATTAAGAAACAATTAAAACAAAAAAGATTTTTTGTAAAGAGTATAAGATGACTAATGCATGTTTATATATTGTTGCTACACCAATTGGCAACTTAGCAGATTTATCTATAAGAGCAAAAGAAGTATTAAATACTGTTGATTTTGTAGCAGCTGAAGACACCAGAAATACTAAAAAATTATTTACACTTTGCGGTATCTCATTAAAGAAAAAATTTATAGCTTATGAAGATCATTTTGAACAAGAAAAGGTTGATTTTATAATAAGTATTTTACAATCTGGAAATAGTGTTGCATTAGTTAGCGATGCAGGCTCTCCTTTAATATCTGATCCAGGATATAAACTTGTGAAAGAATGCAGAAAACAAAACATCAAGGTAACGACTGTTCCTGGTTGTTGCGCAGTAATTTCAGCCTTACAGTTATCAGGATTACCAACTAATAGATTTATGTTTGCTGGATTTGTTCCGAACAAAGATAAGGCTAGAAAAGACTTTATTGAAGAACTTAACAATATAAACTCAACTCTTGTTCTTTATGAAACAGCCAATAGACTCGATAAAACACTTGAAGCCATTGAGGCGATTATGAAGAATCGAGAAATATCTGTCATTCGAGAAATAACTAAAATGTATGAAGAATGTATAACAGGTTCAATTTTAGAAGTAAAAAATAGAATATTAGAAAATCCAATAAAAGGAGAAATTGTTTTAGTAATAGCACCTCCTTGTAAAGAAGATACATCTTTTATTGAATGGAATGTTCTTCTAGAGGAAGAACTTAAGAACTCATCACTAAAAGATGCAGTAAAGAAAATTTCTGAAATGTATAAAATAAAAAAAAGTGACGTATATGACAAAGCTTTGGAAATTAAAAATAAACCCTAATAAATCAGGGCATATTGCCGAATTTATTTGTCGCATGTATATGAGACTTAAAGGTTATTCGATTATTGAAAAAAATTATAGATGTGGCACAGGAAAAAAGACTCCTTATGGAGAAATTGATTTTATTGCTCTAAAAAATAAAAGATTATTTTTTTGTGAAGTAAAAAAAAGACGCAGCGATAAAGATTTTCTTTCAGCAATTACAACAAACCAGCAAAAAAGAATCGTTAACAGCAGCTCTTTCTTTATAAAACACCATAAAAAATATAGTTCTTATCATATACAATTTGATGTCTTTTTTGTGAAACTTCCATTTTCCATAAAAAGAATCGAAAACGCATTTACTCACAATAAGACATATTAGTACATTACTTTATTTAGATAAAGTCCGCAAGCTGGCGCAGTTGGTCCTGCGTATTTTCTATCTTTTTTCTCTAATATTATTTTAACATCTTCAGGGGAAATCTTTCCTTCTCCAACACATTTTAATGTACCAACCATGTTTCGCACTTGATGATATATGAAGGAGCGAGCTTCAACAATAAAATCTATTTCATCTTTATTTACAACAATATCCAATTTATCTAGAGTTTTTACAGGAGATTTAGCCTGGCATCCAGCGCCTCTAAATGATGAGAAATCATGATTTCCTAATAAATATTTTGCACCTTCACGCATTTTTTCAACATCTAACGGATATCCAACAGACCATACCCTATTTTTTAATAATACAGAAGGAGCACGCCTATTTAGCACTCTATATATATACCCTCTTCCTATTGCTGAAAATCTTGCATGAAATTCATTGCTAACTTCCTCTGCTTCAATAACAGAAACAGGCGCCTCTAATATTCTCAATCTTGCGTTGATTGCCTCTCTTAAATGAAACAAATCCATAGACGTATCTAGATCGAAATGAGCAACCTGCCCTGTTGCATGAACTCCTGCGTCTGTGCGCCCTGCTGCAATCACCTCAACATTTTGATGAGAAAATCCTAAAATAGCTTCTTCTAAATAATATTGAGCACTAACCCCTTCTTTTTGCTTTTGCCAGCCCAAGAGGTTAGTGCCTTCATATTCTATCGTTATTTTATATCGCATATATTATGCAGCTTTTCTAACTTCAAATTCATTATTTGTTGAAATTGTACGAGTAAAGCCAAGTGCATCTTGAATTTTCCAAACAACACGAAGAGCTGAAAGTGCATTCTCTCCACTAATTCTTGGTGTTGCCTTTCCATTTATACAATCAACAAAGTGAGACAATTCTGCTTGCAATGGTTGGTTTGTTGGAATGAATAATTGCTCAACACTACCTTTTAATCCATAATTCATCCATTCAGGAATTTCCTCTTGATTAATATAAGGCATACGTCCTTGTGAATGCACGTTGATGCTTTGATTGATAAAATCCATATCAATATAGTTTGTATCTGTTGTAACTGTTAAAGTTCTAACACGAGCTTGTGTTATACGGCTTGCTGTAATATTAGCAGTTGCGCCATTTTCAAACTCTAAAACAGCCGTAATATAATCTTTACCACTCTCGTGTCCTGGTGTTCTAACTGAAGACGCTAGAACATTTACAACATCTGATTTAACCAAAGATTGGATAACTTCAACGTCATGTATCATCAAATCCATAGCAACATCAACGTCTGTAATACGACCTGAAGCAGCAGACATACGTTGAGCAGTTAATGAACGTATTTTATTAGTATCTGATAAAATTTTACCCATTTGCTCAACAGCAGGATTAAAACGCTCAATGTGACCAACAAGCAATGTTGCGTTGTTATTTTTTGCTGCATTTATTAAACGCATACACTCTTCTTCAGTTGTTGCTAGTGGCTTTTCTATCATACAGTGAATACCTTTATTTAAGAAAAACTCACCAACTTCACAGTGAGCAACAGATGTTGTTACAACGCTTACAGCATCAACATTATGAGCAACTTCTTCTAATGAATTAAATGCTTTTATCCCAAACATTTCTGCTGCTTTAATTGCATTTTCTGAAAAAATATCATATACACCAACAAGCTCAACACCTTGTAATGTTTTATATGTTTTTAGATGGTTACGTCCCATCATTCCTGCGCCAATTACGGCTACTTTAAGTAAATTTGACATATTAAACCCCTTTAAAATCGTCATTTACTGCCTATATAACATATTTTTTAAAAAAATCTTTTAAAAAGATGTTACATTTTGTTACAAAACTAACACATTGAATATACATTACATTTAAATTATATTGCGTGATTTTTTTTATATTTAATAACAAAAAAGCTCTACCATATGGTAGAGCCTTTAGTGTTACATTTGAGATGTTCTAGTATTCAAACCATGGCTCAAGCTGTTTTGCTTCTTGCCATACCTCATTACAGAAATCCTCGAGTTCTTGAGACTTCTCGTCACACCAACTTACTTTTTTCGCTTCATCCATAAGCTCTTGAGGCACTCTCTTAAACCAATTGGTGCGAGGACCATCACAGCTAACTCGACGATATCCGTCATAACTATAGAACTTACCATAAACTCGAACATCACCTGTTTCAACGTTCATCTCAATGAAAGCTGATGCGTTTGACCAGCTCTTTCTTGCCAATAATTCAGCCATAACTAATATATTTTTAATTTATTTCTCTGTCTTTTATATCATAAATTTCAAAGCATGTCAACCTTTATGACAAAAACTTAATCAATCTCAGCTAAACGCTCTGCCTGATCTTCTGTTATTAGAGCATCAATAATTTCATCTAAACACTCACCATTTACTACATCATCTAATTTATATAATGTTAAATTGATGCGGTGATCTGTTACACGACCTTGCGGATAGTTATATGTTCTAATTCTCTCGCTTCTATCACCAGATCCCACTTGCAATTTACGCTTTTCAGAATATGTTGCATCAATGCTTGCTTTTTGAGTATCATACAGTTTGGCACGCAAATGGTTCATTGCTTTCTCTTTATTTTTAAATTGTGATCTATCATCTTGGCATTGAACAATAATACCGGTTGGAATATGCGTAATACGAACAGCAGACTCCGTTCTGTTAACGTGCTGCCCACCAGCACCTGATGCTCTATACACATCAATTTTTAAATCTGCAGGATTGATATATAAATCCACCTCTTCAATTTCAGGTAATACCGCAACTGTTGCTGCTGATGTATGCACTCTTCCTTGAGATTCTGTTACTGGGACACGTTGCACACGATGAGCCCCTGATTCAAATTTTAATTTAGCAAAAACATCTTTACCTGTAATTTTTGCAGAAGCCTCTTTATATCCACCTATACCATTCTCATTAGCATCTAAAATCTCAAAACGCCAACCTTGTTTTTGTGAATAGCGTTGATACATTTCAAATAAAACTGCAGCAAAAAGCGCTGCCTCATCTCCACCAGTTCCAGCTCTCACCTCAAGAATCGCATTTTTTTCATCATCTTCTTCCTTAGGAAGTAAAAGCACTTTTATTTCTCTTTCTAATTCTGGCAACTTATCTTTTAGCTCATAATATTCCGTTTCTGCAAGTTCACGCATCTCTTTATCTAATGAAGTATCATCCTTCATTTCTTTAGCGTCTTCAAAACTTGTTTCGATACGTTGATAATTATTAATAGCCTCTACAATTGGCTCTAAATTAGCTATTTCTTTATTTAATTTAACTAGCTCTTCTGATGCAACGTTAGGCATTGAAAGTAATGCTTGTACTTCTTCAAAACGACTAACAACACCAGATAACTTTTCTTGAAAATTCATTAAAACACTTCCTTTTGATTATTTTTTCTGCTTTCTACCAGTTTTTTTTAATTTTGCAACTTATTTTTATTCCAACGAATCAACTGGTATATTTGTTTTGCGTCTTTTAGCTAGATGATCCTTTTTTATGCCATTAACATAAATTTCTACATTTTTAGGGCGTCCAATAGATACAAATAAATTATCTATATAATCTATTTCTTTTACATCACCTTCGTGGAAAACTCCTTGAAAATAAACTTTACCTTTTCTTTTTAATTCCACCCAGCTTTCTCCGTTAAAAATTACTCTAACTTTATTATCGTTTAAGTTCTCTTTTTTTAATTCTTCGTCATCTGTTTTAGCAACAACCTCTACTTTTATCTCTTCTTCTTTTATTAGAATATCTTCTTGAGTTTTGTTTTCTTCATAAGTTTCAACACCTTCGTTAATATCAGCTTCTTCTTTTACTACAACTTCAGAAACTTTATCATCATCTATATGTAGCTTCTTATTGCTACTTAACATTCCCCAACACAAATAAAGCATAAGCAAAGCTATTAAACCATACACAAAATGTTTGCGATTACCTTTTTTTGCCTCTTGAACAACAACCTCTTCTTCTACTTTATTTTGCTCTTCAACCAACAGTGCCGCAGCTTTATATAGCCTTACGGCTCTTTCTGAACTCAAACCAAGGTAATTTGCATATGTTCTAACATATCCTATACCATATGGAACAGGTGGCAATGTTTCATAATCCCCCTCTTCTATTGCTGATAAATATATTTTTCGAATGCAAAGTTCTGAAGACACATCTTCTAAACTTTTTTTATTTTTAAGACGACTGCTTTTAAGAATTGCTCCTATATCGTCTATATCTATTTCTAAATCTTCTGTATTTTCCATTGTTACAACTTTCATTAAAATTTATTTTAAGTATTAAAACATAAAATTTAATAGATTTCAATAGCGTGATCAACTGCATACGACTTTAATTGCGGGCGCAGTGTCTTGCGAGATGATGACAATATATTATTTAAGTAGTCTTCTATACCTTTTGCTGATAAAGATCTTATCATAGCTTTCACCTTACCGTATGAAGCACTTGATACTGATAAATTTCTAAACCCTAGACCAATTAATGCCATTGCGTCAATTGGGGAACTCGCCATTTCGCCACATACTGAGCATGGAACATTAGCCATGTTAGCTTCTTTTATAATTTTTCTCATTAAATTTAAAAATGGAGCCGATAAAACATCATATCTTCCATCAAGCCGAGGATTTCCTCTATCACATGCAAAGAAAAATTGATATAAATCATTTGTTCCAACAGAAATAAAATCACAATATTTTAAGATTTCACGTAATTGAAATACCACAGATGGAACCTCTATCATCATTCCTAAATTTACTTTTAATGGCAGTGAAGACCCCATCTTTTTCTCATGCTCATATGCGAACATAAATGTTTCTCTTGCCTCTAAAAACTCATCTAAGTTAGAAATCATCGGAAACATAACATTCAACTCTTTACCTGCAGCTGCTCGTATAAATGCACGCATTTGTTTTCTTAAAATTGCCCTTCGATCAAGAGTTATACGAATCGAACGCCATCCAATAGCAGGATTTTCTTCTGTTATACTATTCCAATATGGCAACAATTTATCTGAGCCAACATCAAGGCTTCTAAAAATAATCTTTTTACCAGCTGATGCTTCATAAAGACGTTTATAGCAATCTACTTGTTTATCAATATCAGGCATTTTTTCTGAGGACATAAAAGGTATTTCAGTTCTATATAAACCCACACCATCACAATTTGTTTTTATAATATTATCAAAATCAAAATCCATACCAATATTGATATAAAGATTAACACGCTCTTTGTCTTTAGTCTTACTTTTTAAGTTTTTTAATTTTTCTATTTGTTTTTGTTCATTTAATTTTGCTTCTATTTTTTTAGAGATTTTATCAATTACAGATTGAGATGGATTTACAACAACGACTCCTTCTCTTCCATCGATTGAAATTATACTCCCTTCTTTAACTTCTTTAAATAAACCATCAATACCAGAAATAACAGGCACATTAAGAGTTTTTGCAACGATTGATACGTGCATTGTAGGTGTACACTCTTCTATTATTAGACCTCTTATCTTTTTGTAATCGTAATCCATAAGGTCTGCAGGCCCCATGGATGTGGCAACAATGATAATCTCTTCGTATTTATTGGTATCAACATTACAATCTTCACCACTTAAATATAAGCGCAATCTATCAGCTATATCTCGCAAATCATGCAATCTTTCTTTCAAGTATGCATCTGTTGCCCCTGATAATCTATTCCACATCTCTGTATATGCTTGCTCAACTGCAGCTTCTGCAGTTAGACCAGAATTTATGTGATTTGTTATGCGCTTATACCAGCCTTTATCATTCGCTATCATACGGTAAGCATCAAGTATCTCGACTTGCTCTGTATTATTTAACTTTTCTTGATTAAATTTTTGCTCAAGATCTTTGTTCATTTTTTGTCTTGCATCTTCTAATTTTTCAATTTCTTTGTCTTTATCTTTTGCAAAAACCTCTGCAACGGCTCTTCTGCGCCTATGCACAACAACATTACCTATTCCATAACCAGGGTTTATAACTACTCCTTTTAACTTATCTTTAGAAATAATACCTCTGCTTTTTATAAGTTTTTTAATGTATAAAGAAATATCTTCTGATGAAATATATTCACTTAAGAACATACAAACAGTTTCTAACGACTCGATCTCTTCCTCATTATATTCATGAGACTTTTTATACTCTAAAGATAAAACACCTATGGTTTTGGACCATCTTTTAATTGGCAGCGCCATTTGAAAGCTTTTTTTACTAGCAGCGAAAGATGTTTGATTATCACCGCCAACTTTACCGACAACACCATCACCAATTCGAATAGACTTAGCATCTTCCGAAATAGGAAAACTTGCAATCCCTTCTAATGATACATCATCAACCTTAACGTATAGATCAACTGATTTTGCAGATGTTTCTTCAGAAATGATTTTCATAATTGCAAGAAACTTGTCTGATATATTTTCAACAGATTGTTCTTTATGAATGCGTTTAATAATATTAAGAGCTATATTTTTGCTAATATCTTTCATCGTTTCCCTCAGGGTTGCAAAATGAACTTGTTTTTTTATCTATATCACGTATTATTCTTTTATTCTAGTTTATTTTTTATGAAAAGGATAAAATATTATGACTACTAATTACAAAAAGGGAGATTACGACACAAGACCATGGGGAACATGGGAAGTTTTAGAATCTGATGAAAAATTTTGTGTAAAAAAAATTACCGTTAACCCTGATGCTATTCTTTCTTTACAAATGCATAATTTTAGAGCTGAACATTGGATTATAACTAAAGGTGAAGCTATGGTTGTTCTCGGTGACGATACACTATTCAGAAAACAAAATGATTCAATCTACATACCTCAAAAAACAAAACACAGAATAAAAAATGCATCAAAAGAAAAAGAGTTAGTATTTATAGAAGTACAGACAGGCGATACTCTTGATGAAGAAGATATCATCCGTTTTGAAGACAGCTATGGCAGAACAAAATAGAATCTAAAGTTGTTGAAAAAATACAGATTCATTTTTACATATCCTCAAAATTTAATTATTTTTTAATAAATTAGTTTTGAGGATTTTTTATGTATATAGACGAACAATACGCAACAAATATAGATAATGATGTTTTAGTATCTGCATACTTAAAACCATCAGATGATGTTGTCATTGATGGCAGTTTTTGTTGGGACTATTTTTTAAGATTTGAAAATAATTCCAATGATGAGATTGTTCTTCTTGGCAAAAATCTTTCTATTATTGATGCAAAAGGCAAGATGACATCTGTTGATTTCGATGGTTTCAGAGGTCAATTACCAGAATTAGTTCCTGGCGACAATTTTGAAGATGATGGTTATGTAACGTCTAAAACAAATGCTGTATTAAAAGGCTTTTGCACAATTAGAATCGGCAATAAAATAAAAAAAATAGAACTACCTATAATGTCTCTTATTGCAAATGATAATTTCTTAAATTAAAAAACCCCATTTACTGGGGCTTTTTTTAATTAGTCTTTATACTCTTTTATAGAATAATTATTCTTCACATAAACATTTAAGTACTCGTTGATATTTTGCTCCATTCTGCGATTGAATTCGTCAAATAATTTGTGAACCATATCATTCCAATACTTTTCTTTTTCTGCGATTTTTGTATCTACCGGCATACGAAGCTCTCGCCAAGCATTTATAGTTGTTTCTGCTGCAGATAAATTTGTTGTATCTGTAACTTTTAATACAACAGATAAATTAGCTCGATACTTAAGCCTATCTTTTTGCAAAAACTCCTCCGATTTCTCAACTTCTTCTGTTACTGATGCATCTTTTATGATATATTCTGCAACACGATTTGAAGAAAAACCATCAGCCTTCAATCTATCTTCTGCCCACATTTTTGCAGATTTTTCAATTGAAACAGGGAATAAATGCTCAACATTTGGACGAGTAAATGATGGTATAAATTCAGAAACAACATTAATCTTTTCAACATTTAACTCTATTGGAGCTGTTGTACGAAAACGTGGCTCACTATACTTTAGAGGTACAGCATCTGTATCTGATGTTGTTGAACATGATACTAAAAATAAGCTAAAAAATACTAGCACTAAATTTTTTAATTTACTCATTAAGCAATCCTTTTTTTTAATAGTCCATAACATAATAGGCAATTTAATCCTTGCCTATTAGTATATACAAGAATGTTTAATACTTATTTAATGTTAATTGAGTTTTTGTATTATTTCAGGAATAGTAAACTCATAATTCTCTGAACAAAAACCACATTTAGCTGTTATTTTATTACTTTCATCAACCATTGTAGATAAATCTTCTTCAGAAAAACCGCGCAATGTTTTTAATAATTTCTCTCTACTACAACGACAACTAAACTCATACTTATTTATTTTAGTAACACTAACATTATTAGCGTGATATAGCCTATAGAGAATATCATTAAGACTAAGATTTTCATCAAAAAGTTCTTCTTTTGTAAGGGAATTCATTAAAATTTCTGCCTCATTTCTCAACTCTGGCAAATCCTTAATATCAACCTCTTTACCACCAAATTCAGGAACTCTTTGCAATATTATACCACCAGCTTTCCACTCACCTTCTTCATCATCAGGAATATCAATAAATAGCTTTAACATTGTTTCTATTTGTTCAGACTTTCTAAAATAACGCAAAGCACATTCTTCCAGCGTTTTACCTTGAAGCTCAACCACACCTTGATGATAATTAGACACTCCATCATCTAAAGTAAAAGCAAGAGTACCATTACCTAAAAGATGAGGAGTGGCTTCTATTTCCCCTTCATTTTTACGAAGCGCAAATGCTTTTTCTAAACGCTCTTTATCGTAATTTGCACAAGCTCGCACCTTACCATCTGATGTAACATCTACAACTATTGTTGAAACAGGACCATTGCCTTGTAGTTGCAAAGTAAACAAACCTTCAAACTTTAATGCATTTGCAAGCAACACTCCTAATGCTGTTGTTTCTGCCAATGAGGATGAAACATTTTTCATATAACCATGTTTGTTTATAATTGTTTTTAATACATTATCTAAACGACAAATTCTTCCAACAAATAAGCCATTATCAATCAAAAAAGATGTACATTCATCAAAGTTTTTATTAGCCAATTTTTTATTCCTTTAATATAATTAAAAATTAATAATGGCAACTTAATGTATTTAAAGGTAAATTTCAAGTGTTTAGTGAAAAAACAAAAAAAAGAGCACCTAAAATTCCAACAAAAGCAAGATTAAAAAATATTGCTCTATACTATCTTAAACGATTTGAAACTAGTAAAGACAACTTGCGCACCGTACTAAAACGCAGAGTTGATAAATACGCCATTTTTGAAAAAGAATTCGATAAAACAATAGCATACTCTTTTATTGATGAAATTATTGAAGAATTTAGCGAGAAAAATTTTGTTAATGACGAAAGGTTTTCAGAATTTAAAATTACCTCTTACCTTAGATCTGGAAAACCAAAACGTTATATTGAACAAAAATTAAAGCAAAAAGGCATTTCTGAACAAACAACAGCTCAAATATTTGAAGAAATAGAATACAATGAACTAGATGTTGCACTATCTTTTGCTAAAAAAAAGAAAATCGGACCTTATAGAGAATCGGAAGAAAAACGATTAAAATATAAGCAAAAAGATCTAGCTACGCTTATTAGAGCAGGTTTTGACTTTGACGTTGCTAAAGATGTATTAGACTATACTATAGAAAATATCACATAAGCCATTTTAGCAATTTAATTATTCCCATTTTAGCGACACTATTGTGAGCTGATACTCCTTTACGATTTAATATTTCTACTTTATTTTTGTGGTAAAAATCATAAGCTCGCAATAGCATCTCTTCATTTTTTAACGTTGGAACGAATCCTAACTTTTCTTTTATTTTTTGCGTATCAAACACAAATGATGAGGCTATCATTTTATATTGATATGGACCAAGTGGAGAAAGCCCAAGCCAAAAACATATCTTCATAGCCAAAATCATTGGCATTTTAGGAAAATGCAAGAGTTGTGATTTAGAACCAGAATATTTTATAACATATTCATATACTTCATTAAAGCTCTTCACATCATCTGAGCCAATATTAAAAATTTCGGTGTAATCTGCCTTTAGTGATAACTCAAATGCTTTTACCATGTCTTTTGCATAAATAAATTGATATTTATTTTTACCATCTCCTACCATTGGTAGTTTTCTATTTTCATCTATAAACTCAAATAATATCCCTAGCAACCCTAAGCGCCCCTCATCCATAATAGTTGGAGAACGAAAGATTATGCTATTTATCTTATCTTTATACGATAAGAGAATCTTTTCAGCCTCTAACTTTGATTTACCATATATTTCTACAGGTTTTGGATCCTCTTTTTCTGTAACAAGAGCTTCAAAATTTTCAGCCCATAAACAATTACTAGAAATAAAAACTATTTTATTTATATTATTTTTGATAGCGTACTTACATACATTTTGAGTACCATCTACATTAGCATGCCATAGTTTTTTCAAATCTTTTTTCACATGAGCTAATAATGCAGCACAATGGAATATAGCATCAAATTTATATTTAGAAAAAACCTCACTCATTAATGCGTTATCATTTATATCGCCTTGATAAGAAACAAATTGTTCATGCTTAAAGTCATCGTGTTCTAAATCTATACTAACACACTTTGCACCTTTATCTAAAAAATACTTTTTCAAAATAGAGCCAAAGAAACCAGCCCCACCAGTAATGAGATAGCACGCCATTTTTATTCTCCCTATATTATGTATTTTATTATAAAAAGTTATAATTAAAAATCTACAAATAAAAAAGCGCCCTGTTAACTGATTACAAAATACTTTTTAACATATAATTACCCTGCTAAATAAGTTTTAACAGCATCATTTTGTTCAAACAAATATAACAACACTTTTAAAGCCTTTCCCCTCTTACTTTCCAATTTAGGATCTTTTTTTATTATATCTGCAACCTCATCTCTAGCCTTTATTAATAAGTCTTGATGATATGACATATCAGCAAGACTAAACTCGGTAAATCCAGATTGTCGAGTTCCTAAAATTTCACCACCCCCTCTAAGCTCTAAATCTTTTTCTGCAATATAAAAACCGTCTTCTGTTTGCTTCATAATATTTAAACGTTCTTTTGAAATATTGCTAATTGGATAAGAATACATTAAAATACAAACACCCTCTTTGTTTCCTCTTTTTATGCGCCCTCTTAATTGATGTAATTGAGCTAAACCAAATCGTTCAGCATGCTCTATAATCATCAATGTTGCCTC
Organism: Alphaproteobacteria bacterium; assembly: GCA_045633945.1. Taxonomy (GTDB): domain Bacteria; phylum Pseudomonadota; class Alphaproteobacteria; order RF32; family CAG-239; genus CAG-267. Next base: position 23,398 of record JAZQZH010000003.1, on the reverse strand, counting down.
TGGCACATTAACACCAACCTCAATTACTGTTGTTGCAACAAGAAGAGTTTTGATACCTTTTTTAAATTCCTCCACAACTGCATCTTTTTCCTTCTCTTTCATTTTTCCATGAATAAGAGCAACCTTATCACCAAAATATTTTTTTAGCATTTCAAACCTTTCTGTTGCTGCAGATAGGTCTTGCTTTTCACTTTCCTCAACAAGCGGACAAACCCAATAAACCCTTTCATTGTTTTCTAATTTAGTTTTTAATCTAGATACAATATCTGGAATTTTATCGATATTTATTATAACTGTTTTAGTAGGCTTTCTACCTCTAGGAAGTTCATCTATTTTAGAATAATCCATATCTCCATATGCGGTTAAAAGTAAACTTCTTGGAATCGGGGTTGCGGTCATAACTAACACATCACACATTTTTCCTTTGGCTGACAAAGATAAACGTTGATTAACTCCAAAACGATGCTGTTCATCTATAACAACATAACCCAAATCTTTAAATACAACCGCTTCTGTAAATAAAGCATGTGTTCCTATTAAAATATTTATATCTCCGTTAGATAGCTTACTGTATATTTCTTTTTTTTGTTTCGGTCTTAGCTTTCCTGTTAATAGTTCAACTGTTATATTTGTATTTTTACATAACTTACTAATTGTATCATAATGTTGTTTTGCTAAAATTTCTGTTGGAGCCATAAGACTTGCTTGTGCTCCATTTTCTATAACTTTTAACATACTTAAAAAAGCAACGATCGTTTTACCAGAACCAACATCTCCTTGAAGTAGTCTTAGCATTTTATATGGCTTTTGTTGATCATTAGATATTTCATCTAAGACTCTCTCTTGCGCAGATGTTAAAGAAAAAGGAAGTTTGGATATTATTTTTTGATACAAATCACCTTTTTTAACAAAAGAACGACCTTGTTGTGAGCTTACTTTTTTGCGGATAAATGCGAGTGCCAACTGATTGGATAAAATCTCATCATATGCAAGTCGTCTTCGAGCAACAGAATTCGGCAACAAATCTTCTTGCGTCTTAGGGAGGTGTATCTTTTTTATTGCATCATTAAAACTTATATATTCTAAGTTATTAAAACTATCTTTTGAGAGCCACTCCTCCATATTTGGTAATCTATATAGAGCATCTTTTATAACTTTTACCATCATTTTATTAGTTATACCAGCTGTTAAAGGATAAACTGCCTCTAAACATAAAATTTCATTTATTCTATTTTCTGGCAAAGCAAAATCTGGATGTGTCATCTGCCACATCCCATTAAAATATTCTAACTTTCCGCTTATGGCTTTTTTTTCACCTATTGGATAATTTTTTTCTATGGAATCTTTATATACCTTGAAAAATATAAGAACGAGCTCATTTGTTCCATCTGTACAATATACTTTATATGGGTGCTTTTTAGTCTGAGGAGGAATATGCTCTGTTATTGTTACAACCCCTGTCCATATTTTATTATTTATAGCATTAGATAGATATGATGTATATGTTCTATCAACCACATTATATGGCAAATGAAACAAGACATCTATTACTTTATCTCCACACAAATTTTTTATCAATTTCCGATACTTTGTGCCAACTCCTTTCAACGAATCGATAGAAGAAAAAAGTGAATATAAAATACTTGGACGCATATTTTAAGCTCTTTACTTTTTATGTGTTTTAAATTACATATGATTTTATATAACAAAAAAGAGTGAAAATGTCTATTAAATTTAAAGATTGTATAAAAAAAACATTATCATCAGTTGCAAAGGGGGCTGAAGCTTTTGCTATACATGATTTATTTTACTCTAGCGACAAAGATTTGTTGTGTATTTTAAGTGATGGCATTAGTGTTAGGCAGGTTTATGATGTATTGTCTTATATTGAACCTAGATTTGATATATTAGTGTTTCCTAACTGGGACACTGTTCCTTATGATAGAGTTTCTCCTAACACGAACATTGTCTCCAAAAGAATTGAAACACTTTCAAAAATTTCACTAGAGACTAGCACAAAGAATAGACGTATTTTACTAACAAGTATTGGCGCATGCTTACAAAAACTTCCTCCTAAAAATATTTTCTTCAACGCTAGAAAAAACATAAAAATTGGAGATAAACTTAATTTTGATGAGTTTATTCATTATGTATCAATCAATGGTTACCTACGTGTAGAACAAGTAATGGAGGCAGGAGAATATGCTGTAAGGGGAGATATTATTGATATATTTCCTAGTGGCGGTAATAAACCAATAAGAATTGATTTATTTGATGATGAGATTGAGCGCATAAGAATTTTTGAAGTTGAAACTCAACGTAGTATAGGTGAACTCAAGTTTTATAATTTTGATAGTGCAAATGAAGTAACATTAGATAAAAACTCTATAAAATGTTTTCGCTCAAAATATAGAGAAGCCTTTGGTGCTATTGGCTTAAAAGATGAAATTTATGAAAGTATTTCTGAAGGTAAAAAATATATAGGCATGGAAAATTGGCTACCTTTTTTCTATGAGGAATCTCTTCTTTCATTGTTTGACTATCTTCCAGGAGCTAATGTTGTTTTAGGTATTGATGTTGAAAATGCATTAAATGCAAAAGTAGATGCAATTATGGATCATTATAATGCTCGCATTGAAGCATTACAAATTAATGACACATCAGAAATTGATAGATATAGACCTATTGCTCCAGATTTAATGTTTTTATCAAAAGATAGTTTTTTATCATCTGTAAAAAATCGCAACTTTGTTTCTATTTCTAATATGTCATTACCTGAGGATGATAACACCATAAGTTATGGAGCTATTCCACAGAAATTTTTTGCCACCCTAAAAAACATAAATAGCTCTAGTGTGTATCAAGATTTAGCTCATGAATTTGAATTAAATAAAAACAAGAAAAAAATTATATGTTGTTATACTGATGGCTCTATGGATAGGATGCACAACCTTTTAGTTGAAAATAAAATTAAAAATTTACATATATCGCCATCTTTTCTTGATGCCATAAAAATGGCAGAAAAAGGAAAAATCGTGTTGACGTTAATGGATATACAACATGGTTTTAGTAATGATGAATTTTTTATTGTAAGCGAACAGGATATATGGGGCGAAAGAAAAAACGTAAGAGTAACTAAAAAAATTAGTGCAGAAAATCTTATTGCCGATATTTCATCTCTCAATGTTGGAGAATATGTTGTTCATATTGAGCACGGTATTGCAAGATTTGAAGGGCTTGAAAACATAGTAACAGATGGAATTGCCCATGATTGCCTAAAATTAATATATGCAAAAGGTGATAAGCTTTATGTCCCTGTTGAAAATATTGATGTAATTAGCAGATATGGCGCAGAAGATAGCGATGTCACCCTTGATATTCTTGGTGGAACAGCATGGGAAGCTAAAAAAGCAAAAGTAAAAGAAAAAATCAAAGATATTGCAGAAAAACTCATCAAAATTGCAGCAGAAAGAAAAATGAAAAAGGCTGAAATATTCGTACCAGAAAGGGGGCTGTATGAAGAATTTTGCACACGCTTTTTATATAGTGAAACGGACGATCAAATAAATGCGATAAATGATGTTATAAAAGATTTATCTTTAGGCATGCCTATGGACAGGCTAATTTGTGGTGATGTTGGATTTGGCAAAACAGAAGTTGCCATTAGAGCAGCTTTCACTGTTGCAATGGGAGGAGCTCAGGTTGCACTTATTGTACCAACAACCCTTCTTGCAAGACAGCACTATCTTAGCTTCAAAGAAAGATTTAAAGGATTTCCAATTAAAGTTAAAATGTTATCTAGACTTGTAAGCTCCAAAGAGGCAAAAGAAATTAAATCAGAGTTAAAAGACGGCAGCCTAGAAATTATAATAGGAACACATGCCCTTTTAGCAAAAGACATTGAATTTTGTAATCTTGGCCTTTTAATTGTTGACGAAGAGCAACACTTTGGAGTTCAACATAAAGAAAAACTAAAACAACTAAAATCTGATGTTCATATTTTAACATTAAGTGCGACTCCGATTCCTAGAACTCTTCAACTTTCGCTAACCGGTGTTAAGCAGTTGAGTATTATTGCAACGCCTCCTATTGATAGGCTTGCTGCAAGAACGTTTGTCACTCCTTTTGATAAAATGATAATAAGAGAAGCTATATATCGTGAAAAATATCGAGGTGGACAAGTGTTTTTTGTATGTCCAAGAGTTTCAGATATCATTCAAATAGAGCCCAAGCTAAAAGAAATTGCACCGGATGTAAAAATTGCTATTGCTCATGGTCAAATGTCACCCAATCATTTAGAAGAGGTTATGAGTGATTTTGCAGAAGGAAAAGCAGATATTTTATTATCTACAACGATAATCGAATCTGGAATAGATATGCCAAATGTTAATACGATGATTATTTATCGTTCAGACATGTTTGGACTTGCTCAATTATATCAATTGAGAGGAAGAATTGGTCGATCTAAAAAACGTGGTTATTGTTACTTTGCTATTCCTAATCAAAAAGTGTTAACTCCTATTGCGCAGAAAAGATTAGACATATTACAAGCTCTAAATCAATTAGGAGCTGGTTTTTCTCTTGCCAATCACGACTTAGATATAAGAGGAGCTGGAAACATTTTAGGCATAGAACAATCCGGACACATAAAAGATGTTGGTGTGGCTCTATACCATCATTTATTAGAAGAAGAAATAAATAGAATAAGAAATAATGATATAACTGATGTATCCAAACCAAATTGTACAAATAATAGAGATTGGAGTGTACAAATTTTGACCGGTGTTCCAATTATCATTCCAGAATCTTACATTGCAGATCTTGGTGTTAGACTGGGTTTGTATAAAAGAATCGGCTCTTTAAAAACTAATAATGAAATACAAGATATGCGAGAAGAACTAATTGATAGGTTTGGCGCAATACCTCAGGAAGTAGAAAACCTATTAAAAACGGTAGAAATCAAACAACTTGCTGCTATTGCTAATATCGAAAAAATTGATGCAGGAGCAAAAGGATTTTTAATTACTCTTCATAATAATACATTTAAAAACGTGGAAAGATTAATGGACTTTATAACAAAACAATGTGGAGTTGTAAAAGTAAGACCAGATCAAAGATTATTTATTGATAGAGATTTATCCAACTATGCTAATCGTCTTGAAATTATAAAAAAATACATATTAAAACTGTATGAATTAAGCCTTTAGGATAATTTTTCTAAAAGCTCTTTGTACGCAATAGTTAGTCTCTTGAATTTCTCTTCAGCTTCCTTATCATCTGGATGAAGATCTGGATGACATGTTTTAGCAAGTTTCTTATATTGTTTTTTCAAATTTTCGACACTAAAATCATCAATACTAATACTTAGCTCTTGCATTTTTTTTCTATCATTTTTTGAAAAACGCACTTCATCTGCAGCATTTTTATAATTATTAAATCCACGTAAAAATTCTAGTTCTTCATTAAGATCACATCCAAATTTATACTTAATCCTTGAATGGAAACTACTAAATCTTGCCTTTTTACGAAAAGCTTCGTGCTCATCCTCTTGTTCTTCATTATTGTTCATATAATAATTCCACTTAGAATTATATTCTTGAACATGCTCTAGGCAGAACCAATAATATTCTTTTAAATTTCTATCTTTAGGAGCCTTAAACTCTCCTTTTTTATTACACCCAGGATGATTGCAAACATGTTCAACCCCCTCATTTTGAGGTGCAAAATATTTACGAGCTCTTTTGGTTGATGTTGTTTTTATCACTATATTTTCCCAGATTAAAAAATTATAATCTGGGTGATTATATAGCAAAAATCCCCCTCGTCAAACAATATTTTATTTTAAATTATCTATCCCAAGATTTTTAAATAATCTTTTCAAACGCCTTATCATTATACTCCTTGCAATAAAAGGAATAAACCGCTCCAATCTTAGATAAACAAAAGGCTTATAATGATTAAAGCTCTTTATATCTGTATAATATAACTTCTTTTTTTTATGTTTAATTTGAATGATAAAGTTATCTAAATTAAAATCATAAAAGAATATATCATTATCTATTAACTTATATGCAAAATGCCATAATTGCTTTATTATTTCTTCATCCAGTTTATCTTTATAAAAACTCAAACTCTTTGAATAACTATTATCATCATCTCTTAATAGATTACAAACAATTCCTTTTCCTAAATTTGTATCTACTAATTTTTCTTCATATTTTACAAGATAATCTTTTAGGGCATACTTTATTTCTTTATAAGTATTTAGCTCTTTAGATAGCATATATTCATCTTTAAAACGAGAAACAACTTTAACACATAATGTTTCATTATTAGGATGTTCAAAGCATATCCTTGTTGAACCTTTAGATACAAACTTTGACACATTAAGAATCGAATAGTTCATTAGCGCTCCCTTTAATTTTGATGTAATTATAATTACATTTAAAATAAAATTGTCAACTCATATTCTAAAAGTATGAATAGAGAAGAAGCTGAAATTTTATCACAAAAAATCGTCAATATCCTTAAGTATAAGAGGATAGAGCTTGGTATATCTAAATTAGAAATATCACAAAAAACAGGGATGAGTAGAACTGCAATAACTCTTATTGAGAACGGTCAAAACAGTCCTACGCTTAGATCTCTTTTTATGTTATCATCTTGCCTAAACATTAATTTGGAAGATGCTTTAAAAGAAGCTAAAGACCATACAAATAAATAATTAGTGCATAAGACAAACTTTATATTCTCATAAAATATTTTTCATTTATCTTATTAATATGATTGTGAGGATTTTATGCCAGAATTACCAGAAGTCGAAACTATAAAAGAAGCATTAAAAAAAGCTGTTTTAAACACTAAAGTTGATGATATCACAGTTAAGAATCGCAGCTTTAGAGAAGAAATACCTTCAGATTTCGAAAATATTATAAAAAATACAACTATACTTAAAATATGGCGATTAGCGAAATACGTTATTATGGATTTAAATAATGGGTATAGTATTATTTGGCACTTTGGCATGAGTGGCAAAGTTAAATTCATAGAGAATCCAACTAATATATATGAAAAACATGACCATGTAATTTTCAAGCTATCAAATAAAGAGATTGTATACAATGACGCTAGACGTTTTGGCCTATTAACATACGCAAAAACAGATGAAATTTCTACTCATCATTTATTTAATCATATGGGAATCGACCCCTTTAACACGAATCTAACATCAGAGTATTTAATAGAAAAGCTAAAAAATAAAAAAACACCTATAAAAATAGCATTATTAGATCAATCAATAATAACAGGCATTGGAAATATTTATGCTTCAGAAGCACTATACGATGCTCGTATTTCTCCTTTCAGAGAAAGCTCATCTTTATCCTATGATGAGATATCAAAATTAATTGAAGCTATAATAAAAACTCTCAAAAAAGCTATTAAAGCAGGTGGTTCAACTCTTAGAGATTATAGAAAACCAGATGGCTCAACAGGATATTTTCAAAACCAGCATTGTGTTTACAACAAAACAGGTAAACCCTGTCCAGACTGTGTTTGCAACTTAAATAAAACAAAAGGAATCGCCAAAACCTCTCAAGGAGGACGTTCCACGTTTTATTGTAAAACTCTACAAAAATGAGGCCACAATGTTTAAGTATTATATTTTTGTTTTTTCACTCATCATATCAAGCAACACTCTAGCTAACAACTTCCAATTCATAGAAGGATTTGAAGATATTCCGCTACATAGTAACATGTATCAATCAATTGATAACGACATAACTTTTAATAATGAAGAAACAGGATATATTGAAACAAATCTCCACGCAAAAAAGAAACTAAATTTTGAAGAATTTAAAAAATTTTATTTAGAGACTCTTCCTCAATTTGGATGGAATCTACACAAAAATACCAATAATAAGCTCATTTTTTATAGAGAAAACAACATTCTTGAGTTTCAAAACACTGGTCAAAAACCTCTAAAAATCACTATCAGCTTAAAAAATAGGAATTAATTTCATTTTTTTTTAAAAAATTAGTTGACTATCACAGATTATAGAGTATAAGTGTTTCAGAATTTTATTTGTGTTTAACTTAAATTTTGACAGGATTAAAAATATGGCCAATCATAAATCGGCAAAAACAAGAATAAACAGAAACAATAAAAGAAGCATCATCAACGGTGCTCGCAGAAGTAGAGTTAGAACTTTCGTTAAGAAAGTTATTGCTGCCGTATTAGCGGGTGATAAAGAGTTAGCGGTTTCCGCTCTTAAAGTTGCAGAAAGCGAAATGATGAGAGCTGCGCAAAAAGGTGTTTTCCATAAAAACAAAGCATCTCGTACAATCTCTCGTTTAAATCAAAAAGTAAAAGCTCTCTAATTTTATTGTTTTTTTCTTAATCGAGCGCAAACGTTCACTAAGAGGTGGCGTTTGCGTTTTTTTCTTTATTTTTCAACCAGTTATCTCGAATCTATTCAAGAATCTATGTCAAGCGATTTTATTTAAAAATAGTTAAAAAAAATGTTTGTATTTATCCACAATCACTAATATGGTTCAATCAAGTTACAAAACAAGTATAAAGATAAATAGAAGCAAGATTGCTTTAAGAAATCAAAAACTACTTGTTTAACTTATTCCAACTCAGAGGGAGAAAGTTATTACATATAAAAACGTTCAAACGTTAAATATTCTGTTTTTATGTGTTTTTACTAAAGATGAACCTGGAGTTCTAGTCAATGGTTAAAAATGTTTGCAGCATTTTAATTATCGCATTGATGGTTTAAATAATTATTTTGATTATAATTAACAAAGATATACGAAAAACGAATCATCTATAAGACAATAGCATTTATCAATAAATACAAATTTCTTACATCTCGTTTGACGTATTCTTTATTAATAAAAAAACTATGATTTTATGTAAAATATCTAATGTGGGAGATGGATATATGACAGAAGAAGCTTTAGTAAGTGAAAATCGTTCAATTGATTTACAATGGGAACAGATTTGCAGTCAATTAAAAATGGAGTTTGGTGAAACTGCATTCGATAGTTGGCTAAAACCACTTACCGTTGGAGATTTTAACGAAGGCATTATGAACATTTGCGCTCCAACCGCTTTTATGAAGAACTGGGTTGTTACTCACTATTCTGAAAGAATTAACAAAATTTGGGAACAACAAAATCCTGAAGTAAAGAAAATTAACTTTGTTGTTCACGCTGGATTTAACAACAGACGCAGCTCTGATACTTCTTTATTAAAAAAGATATCAACAACACCAACACCGCAAAATATTTATGGCGGCAATATTAACAGCAGTTCTTTTGGTCTTGTTAGTGGTCCAAGCGTTGTAAACGAAACCCCAAAAGCAGCAAATAACACAGCCTTTCCAAACCCAAATTATACATTTGAAAACTTTGTTGTAGGAAATACAAATGAATTTGCTTTTGCAGTAGCAAAAAAAGTTGCAGAATCTAAATCTATCTCTTTCAATCCTTTGTTTTTATATTCTAGCGTTGGCCTCGGGAAAACACACTTAATGCACTCAATAATTTGGCATATTAAGAAAAATAATCCTGAACGTAACGTTGTTTATTTAACCGCTGAACAGTTTGTTTACAAATTCGTAAAAGCCTTAAGATATAAAGACACGACAGCATTCAAAGAGCAATTCCGTTCAGTTGACGTTTTAATGGTTGATGACTTCCAATTTATGGGCAACAAAGGAACAACTCAAGAAGAATTCTTCCACACATTTAGCTCTCTTGTTGGAGAAGGCAAGCAAGTAATTATCGCTGCAGACAAATCACCTACAGATTTAGAAGGAATCGAAGAAAGATTAAAATCCAGACTCGTTGGTGGCCTTGTTGTTGACATCAAACCAACAGACTTTGACTTAAGAATGGGAATCTTAAAGAAAAAGGCAGAATTACTAGACATCAACCTACCAACAAAAGTTGCTGAGTTTTTAGCGCAAAAAATAACTTCAAATATTAGAGAATTAGAAGGATCTTTAACAAGGGTTGTAGCCGCTCACTCTTTACTGCTTTCAGGAAAAGAAATCACTCTTGATATGACACAAGATGTATTAAAAGACATGCTTCGCTCTATTGATAGAAAAACAACTATCGATGAAATACAGAAGAAAGTTGCCGAACACTTTAATATATCGGTTAAAGAGCTACAATCTTCACGTCGTGCACGCACTGTAGCAAGACCTCGTCAAGTGGCTATGTATCTTGCAAAACAGCTTACATCTCGTTCATTACCAGAAATCGGACGCAAGTTCGACAGAGACCACACAACAGTTATGCACGCAGTAAGAAAAGTCGAAGAATTGATAGTTGAAGATCAATCTTTGGCAGAGAATATTGAAATCTTAAGAAGGACTCTAGAAAACTAACTTCTTAAACAAAAAAAACTTGTTGAAGACTTATTTTTTATCTTCTGATTTTATTGATTTATGATAAAGTGTAGGAAGAAAAAAATAAGTCTTTTTTTTAGGATAAAAATAATGAAATTTACAATAGAACGCGCACATTTTTTAAAGACTCTCAGCCATGTACAGAGCATTGTTGAGAAAAGAAACACTATACCTGTTCTTTCAAACGTTAGAATCGAAGCAAAAGATTCTGTAATCAGTTTTAAAGCAACAGATATGGATATTGAAATAACTGAGATTGTTGAAGCAAATATTGCTGAAGAAGGAGCAACTACTGCTCCAGCACACATGCTTTACGACATTGTTAGAAAACTTTCTGATGGTTCAGACATTGAAATCACTTACCCAGATGAAAAAGGTTTACTAAGAATTTCCTCGGGTCGTTCTAAATTTTCTTTGTCTACTATTGGCGTTGAAGATTTTCCTGTTATTTCTGGAGACAACCTTCCTATTAATTTTGAGATAAATAAAGACGAATTAAAGACTTTAATTGATCGCACACAATTCTCTGCATCTGTTGAAGAAGCTCGTTATTACCTCAATGGTTTGTATGTTCATGCAAAAACAGAAGGTGAAACAAATGTTTTAAGAGTGGTTGCAACTGACGGCCATAGACTTGCATGCGCCGAATCGCCCTTACCTCAAGGAGCAGAAAAACTTGAAGGTGTTATCATCCCAAGAAAGTCAGTATTAGAAATAAGAAAGCTTCTAGATGATGCTTCCATTGAAAATGTTCAAATGTCTTTATCTGAAAACAAAGTGCGCATTTCTTTTGATGACATAACATTGACTTCAAAACTTATTGACGGCACATTTCCTGATTATGAGCGCGTTATCCCAACAGATAATGACAAGATTTTAGAAGTTAATGTAAAAGAACTTGCTGCTGCAGTTGACCGTGTTTCAGTTGTTACAGAAAGAAGCAGGGGCATAAGATTGATTGCAAACACAAACCATGTTACAATTGTTGCCTCAAATGCTGAACTTGGAAATGCAACAGAAGAGTTAGAAGCTAAATATGACAAAGAAACAATGGATACAGGATATAATTTCCGTTATTTATTGGATATTTTAGCTCAAATAAAAGGAGAAGAAGTACGTTTTAGTTTATCTGGCAATTCTGCCGCAACTGTAATAAATGACACTTCTGATAATAGCGCAATTTATGTTTTAATGCCTATGAGAATTTAAGTGGATAGCGCTATTTGTATTGATAATTTCAATTTTACAACTAAGGTCCGGCCCCAATTAAGGCGCCTGACCTTAGTTAATTTTAGAAACTATAAATATCTTCGCCTAAACTTTGAAAAACCATTTATCGTTTTATACGGTGAAAACGGAAGCGGCAAGACAAATATATTGGAAGCAATTTCTTTTTTATCACAAGGCAAAGGTTTGCGCGGAGCAAAACTTTCTGAGATTAAAACTTACGATTTCCTAGCTGAGCGACAACCATCTCCCGTTTTCATAAACAATAATGGATGGGCGGTATCGGGCACAATTCAGCAAGCTGGCGAAGAATACCAAATAGGAACAGCAGTCGAGAGCCTAGTAAAAGAATTAGATTATCAAAAAACTAAAGAAATAGAACGCAGAATTGTGCAAGTAAATAATCAAAAATTAACATCACAAAGCGAACTAGGAAATTATCTATCTTTAGTTTGGGTTACCCCTCAAATGGATCGATTATTCCAGTCAAGCTCTCAAAATAGACGCAATTTCATAGATAGAATCGTTTGTTCATTCGACAACAATCACTCCAAAAGACTTTCTAGTTTTGACAATGTATATAGACAGTGGCTACAAATACTCAAATCAGGAAATATAAATAATCGTTGGCTAGTATCACTTGAAGAACAAATAGCATGTATTGGTGTTGCTATTGCCTGTGCTCGCAAAGAACAAATCGAACAGCTTAATAATTTCATGGAAAAGAATCCTGATGACATTTTCCCTGAAGCAACGCTTATGCTTGACGGAACTATAGAGAAACTACTAGATGAAAAACCGGCAATATATGTTGAAGATTTTTATAGAGAATCGCTATTAAATCAACGCAGATCAATTTTGTATAATAACGAATCCTTCGGCATAAATAAAACTGATGTGAAAGCAATTTATAAAAAGAAAAATATCCCCGCGAATCTATGCTCTACTGGCGAGCAAAAATCTATGCTTCTAAGTATTATACTCGCTCAAGCAAGAAGCCTTATTAATTATAACAATATACCTCCAATCATGTTACTTGATGAAATTGCTGCCCACCTAGATGAAACAAAAAAAGATGCACTTTTATCTAAATTACAGTCATTAAACACCCAAGTATTTTTAACAACGACAAACATGTTTGAATTTACGAGCATCAAAGATTATTCTCATTTTTTTGAAGTAAGCAACAATACTGTAAAAGAAACTTTTATCTAAAAAACCACCAAAATGGTGGCTTTTTTTTATTAGAAATGTTCAAATTCTTGCTTTAAGTCTCTTTCAAACATAGAGCGTATAGTCTCTTTAATATCTGCCCCCTCATAAATTGCCTTATATAAAGCTTGACAGATTGGCATACTAATATCCTCTTTATCAGCAATATTCTTTACAGCCTTTAATGTATAATAACCTTCTGCTAATTTACCAAATTTTTCACCTTTAGCAAACATTTCACCAAATGTACGGTTATGACTATGTTTTGAGAATAGCGTCGCCTCATAATCACCAAGATGTGATAGACCATATGCAGTAAGTGGATTACCTCCAAAGTGTTTAATAAAACGACCAACTTCTATTGGAGCTCTTGCCATCAACGCACCTTTCAAACCATACCATTCCAACCCATCTAAAATACCAGCTGCAATTCCTATAACATTTTTTAGAGCTGCTCCAATCTGATTACCTACAAAATCTGCTCCATAGTAAAAACGAATTAAATCACTTTGCATTGTCTTTATAGCTCTGTCTTTTGTCTCTAGCTCATCACTATCAATTACAGCACACGATGGTACACCTCTCATATAATCTTGAACGTGGCCTGGACCTCCTAATATTGCAATATGAATTGGTTGCGAGATCTCCTCTCTCATCACATCGCTTAAGATGGTAGCATTTGTCTCTTCTAGTCCTTTCATTGCCAATAAAAAGGTTTTACCAGCAATGTTATATTCATTTAATTCTTTTGATAGTGCACGCAAGTGCTGACATCCAATAGATATAATGATAAAATCATTATCTAAAACATCTGAGATATGATCATATAAAAACATATTATCGCTCAAACTTAAATATGGATTTTTACGTGTTTGTTGTAGCTCTATAAAATCTGGTGCATCTGGTCTGCTATAAATTTTCACACGATCCATCTTACAGTAATTTGCAGCATACCAAGCTAAAAAAGTCCCCCAGCGACCAGAACCAATAACAGAAATCTCAGACATAGTAACCATCCTTTTATTTATTTAAACTATGGCTAAACATTGTCACAAAAATTATGCTTTTGCAAACCATGTTTTTAAGAAATCAACAAGGGATCACTTCATTTTACAAAGATTAACTTTTTTTCTTCACTCTTTGTCTTCCGATAATTGCTTTAATATAATCGAATTTTGCAAATGATTTATATGCACTATCTAAACTTTGCGTCTCACTATAAAATACCTTATTTGCCAATCCCTTTATAGCATCATCAATTTTTTTAAATGCTTCGTTATAATCTTTATTGAATGTATTTTTAGATTTTTTTTGAACAAGATTATGATATGCTGCAATAACTTTAGCTGTTTCATCAGCAGAGTTAACATACCCCTTACGTTCAAATTCATGCATAATTTGAACAGTAGTCTGATAAAAACATTTATTTGTTAGAATACTCTTTTGAGTTTCATTTTTGCTATCTATTATCATTGCAAATATACAAACCTCCAAGTTAGCTGATTTACTTATATCATATTTTTTTTATTTTTCAAGCAATTTATTACACTTAAAAAAATAATTGACTTATTTAATATTTGATTTTATAAACATCATGTAACCGAGAAGCGATATACTTTATCGTTTTTAAATAACTAATTAAATAACCGGAGATTTTATAATGAAACGCACATATCAACCAAGTAAATTGGTAAGGGCTCGTCGCCATGGTTTTCGCACACGCATGGCAACAGCTGGAGGTCGTAAAGTTTTGTCTGCACGTCGTGCTAGAGGACGCAAAAGACTTTCTGCTTAAATAGAAGCATAATGACAAAAATATTTACTTTCAAAAAAAGGAAAGATTTTCTGAGAGTCGCTAAGGAGTACCATGTTGCAACACACAACATGGTATTGCAGGCGGCTCACAGTTTATGCAATCATGAAGACATCATGGTTGGATATACTGCAACAAAAAAGATTGGAAACGCAGTTATACGTGCACGCAGTAAAAGAAGGTTAAGGGCTGTAGTTAGAGAAGTTTTAGAAACTTATGCCATACCAAATGTTGATTATATTTTTATTGCTAGAAATTCTACAGCAACTTGCGACTATAAGGAATTAAAAAAGGACACATTATACGCAATAAAACGCATAAATAAGAATTTCACTTCCAATAACACAACCCCATCTAGCGATCAGGAATAACAAGCATGTATTCTTTTTTTTATCGTATAATCAAAAGCACCATCATACGTGTTTTATTTTTGTATAAAAGATATATCTCTCCTTTATTGCCTAACGCATGTAGATTTCAACCAAGTTGTTCAGAATACATGATCGAAGCCATTAACGAACACGGAATTATCAAAGGGGTATATTTGGGATTTATACGTATTTGCAAATGTAATCCTTTAGGCCCATCAGGATACGATCCTGTTCCTAAATCAAAGAAAAATAAACCAAGTATTAAACAGCCTTAGCTCTTTACAATATTGGTTTTTTGTATTATACAAACAATGCTATTTATTCAGAAAAATATTGGGAGTAACATAAAAAATGAAAGAAGATTTAAGAAGTTTATCAATAGCAGTTTTGCTTTCTTTTGTTGTAATATATACAGTAAATTACTTTTTTAATCCTAACAAAATACAATTAGCTGAGCAAGAGTTGAAAATAAACCAAGCGCAAGATGCTCTCAATAAAGCTTCTGTAGATGTAATTGAAAAAAATGATGCTATTGAAGAAACAAGAGATGTTATAAAAAATAGCGCTAGAATCTCTTTTAAAAATGATGCTATTTCAGGTACTATTCGTTTAAATGGCTCTCGTTTTGATAATTTAATGTTAGAAAGATATAATAAATCAATCGATAACAACACAAACAAAGTAGAACTTTTAGCCCCTGGTAAAACTAAAAGCTCTTATTTTGCAGAATTAGGATGGTTATCTCTTGATTCTAGCATAAAACTCCCTTCTTCTGATACCTTATGGGAAACTAAAGACAATTTAGTATCTAATGATAAACCAGCTGTTTTGACATGGGATAATGGTAGTGGGTTGAAATTTATTAGAAAAATATCTTTAGATGAAAATTATTTATTTACTATTACTGATACTGTTGAAAATTTATCTGGTGAAGATATTGAGGTTTTCCCTTATGCCTTAATTAGTAGGAATATTAATAATAAAGAACAAACACGCTCTGTTGTACATGAAGGCATGAGCACTCTTATTGATAGCACTCTCAAAGAATTTAAATATTCAGATATTGATGCCGGCGACAGTGAAAGTTTTGACACTAAAGAGGGATGGGTCGGTTTTTCTGATCGCTATTGGTTTTCCGCGTTAATAACGCCCAAAGGTGAGAAAAATAAAATAACCTTAAAAAATAACAATAATAACAACTATCAAATTGATTATCTGGGTGAACGCAAAATTATTGCAAATGGAGAAGCCACTTCCTATACCTATAAATTATTCTCAGGAGCAAAGGAAATAAAACTTTTAGATAAATATACTAAAAAAGATCATATTCATAAATTTGATTTGGCCGTTGATTTTGGTTGGTATTATTTCTTAACTAAGCCATTCTTTTATATTCTTGATGCTTTATATTGTTTATTAGGAAATATGGGATGGGCAATTCTTTTATTTGCAGCATTGTTGCGCTTATTAATGTTCCCTGTTGCAAATAAATCGTTTGTTAATATGGCTAAAATGAAAGCTATACAACCTAAAATTTTAGAAATAAAAGAAAAGTATGGCAACAATAATATGCTAATACAACAAGCAACAATGGAGCTATATAAGAAAGAGAAAATAAATCCTGCATCAGGCTGCTTACCTATGCTTATTCAGATACCTGTATTTTTCTCCTTATATAAGGTATTAAATATTGCAATTGAAATTAGACATGCACCATTTGTTGGTTGGATTAAAGATTTAACAGCTCCAGATCCTCTTACATTGTCTCATATGTTACACATCCCACTTCCATCTTTTATAGATATTGGTTTATGGCCAATTTTCATGGGAATAACTATGTGGGTACAACAAAAACTTAACCCAGCTCCAACAAACAATGAGCAAGCAAAAATGCTTACATTAATGCCTGTATTCTTTACATTTATGTTAGGACACTTTGCTTCTGGTTTGGTTATTTACTGGACTTTAAGCAACCTTTTATCTATTATTCAACAAAAAGTTATCATGCATAAAAATGGAGTAAAATAATGGATAATGAGGTTTATCAAGAACGTATTAAAAGAGGTAAAGATCTTTTTAATAAACACTGTGATTTTGTATTAAGCGTTGCCTCTCTAAAACAATTGCCTTTAGATGATAGAGTTGAGGTTGCGTTTGCAGGCAGATCAAATGTTGGAAAATCTAGTTTGATAAATGCACTTTTCGGTCAACGTAAACTAGCAAAAACTTCATCAACTCCTGGTAGAACTCAGCAGTTAAACTATTTTAACTTGAATAATCAGGTTTATTTAGTAGATCTACCTGGTTATGGCTTTGCTAAAGCTCCAAAAGATATTGTAAAAAACTGGCAGCATCTTATAAAAACATATCTTATTGGTCGAGCAACATTGAGACGAGTATTTTTACTGATTGATTCTAGGCATGGTATAAAAAAGATTGATGAAGAAATTATGGAGATGTTAGATACTGCTGCAGTTAACTATCAAATTATTCTAACAAAGATTGATAAAATAAGCGCATCGTCTCTATATAAAATAATTAAAGATACGAAAGCAATTATTGAAAAACATACTGCTGCATATGTTGAAATTATAGCAACTAGTTCTGAGAAAAATATAGGCATTGATGATATAAAAGCAGAAGTTTGCGACTTCATTTAAGTTATTGCTGTTATACCTCTAATATTACCATCTCGAACTATTTGCACAACATGTAGTTTACGATGCATTTCTTGCATTGTTTTCTCTACATTTATATGAGGTGATTGCTCCATTATACACTTAATAAATGCTTCATATGCAGCATCAGGACTTTCTGCGTGTATGGTCGCCATACAGTTATCATGACCAGAACCCATTAAAGCCCAAATTGCTGCAGCATTTTTATTTGAAATCTCACCACCTATAATAGCATCAGGGGTAATACGTTTGATAAGGTCTATAGCATCAGCATCACTCATTCCTTCCGTATCTTTATTTTTACTGCCTTTAACACGAGACAGAACAATGTGGACACGATTAGGATGAGGAACTTTTAACTCTCTTGTATCCTCCAAAGTTACAACTCTTTTATGTATATCTAACAGTTGTAATAAATTATTTAGAAACGTTGTTTTACCTGTACCTGTACCACCGCTTACTAATATGTGATCCCCTCTTCGTAGAGCGAGTAGCAACCGTTCATATGCATCAGATGGATCTTTTATATTTTTAAGAGGATTTATATCTTTTAATTGTTTTCCTTGCTCTAAACCATAGTCACCAAATCCAAATGCGATGTCTTCTGAATATAAACGTATAGAAATAGCAATACCTTCTTTATCTTCAAAACCATACCTGATATTTCGACCTGTTACACCTGTAAAACGGTGCCCCCCTGGAATATCTGTATACACTGTAGGAACTCCATTTATTGGATCAAACTCTTGGTCATTGAGGTTTGCAATAATATAAAGCAAATTTTCTAAATATTCCCATGTAAGTTTAGGATCTTTATAACAAACCCAAGGAAAAGCTCTTTTTCCTCTTAAGCGCAACCATATTTCCCCCGGTTGATTGATAGCAACCTCTTCAATATTTTCTTGTTCATACCAATAAGCAAGTGGTCTTAAAATTGAACAGAGTACTTTATCTTCGTTTTTCACTATCAATCCCCTTAATTAATATTTTGACACCCTTAGAATGATAAATCTATTTCGCCACTATCATCCTCATCTTCTTCTGGCATTATAATATTAGACCCATCTGCAGAAGGAGGAGGTAATGCTCTTCTTACAACTTGCTGTTGTCCTTGTGGTTGACTACCGTCATTACTTACCAACGGTGGATTATTTGTTCCTGCTGAGGCGTTTTGGCTATTGCCGTTTACTGTTGATTGCGACTGATTGCTACTAACATTTGTTGGACCTGACTCTTCTGATCCTGTTGATGTTACTAATTGAGAACTTGAACCTACAAGCGGTTCTGCTCCCTCTCCCTTTTCAATATTTTTGGTACTTCTTAACCATAAATCAACCATTGGATAAATAATAATACGGGTTCCGGCTGGAACATATGTTACTGGCTCTATTTCTTTCTTCTTTTCTATAATTTCTTGTAAAATTTCATCCATTTTTTCCATAAACATTTGTCTTGCATCTGATGCGGCCTGTTGTTTAGAGTTTTCAACCTCTCCTGTGCTTTCTTCATCTGCTGCCATCATATATGTAATAGCAGATGTAACCATGGTTCCAACGAGAGGAAGTGTATACTTTTTAACAAGTTGCTCATCGACATAACCAAGTGCACCACCACCTCGACCTTGAGCATCACCTGTTGTAGATGAACCAATCATAAATGATATGCCATCTGGTCTTATAATTCTATCCCATGTTATTTCAATTTTTACACCACCAGTTGTACCATCAAAACGACTATTTGTATCAACTTCTTGCAAACCACCTATTACTCTACTTCCAGCTGGAATAATTACATTGCGCCCCTGATCTCCATATATATTTCTCTCAACTATTGCGGTAATTGGCGCCCCACCAATAGAAACAAGTGATCTAGCGAGCACTGCAGGAATTGGCTTATCGGCAGTTATAACATTACTCATATCAACCCTTAAAGTGGAAATTTGCTTATTAATTCCCCAATCATCTTGCCATCCTGTATATTGTTCTGCACTATAATTACTTGATATCACAGAACCAGACAAACTTTGCCGTCTATCTTGATGTAGCTGATTTAATATAGCAGCTCTTTGAGGATTATATCTTCCGCCTGGTCCCACTCCTCCACCTGGCCCAACGTTTGTAATATTGTTATCATTACGCCAAGCAGAAACTGTTGTACCTTCTGCTATTTTTTTCCACCAATTATTATCCTTTTTATCACTTTCTGGCTCTTTTACTTTTTGAATAACACCTACAACATTACCATTTTCATCAATAACTTCACCATTATTATTAGCTCTAGCAACAACGTTTCCTTCTTCGTCTACTACTTGTCTATTTTGGTAAATATCTCCAATATATTTACCACCTGGAGTTATTGCTATACCAATAATTTTATGTTTTAATTTTGTATTTATTTTTTTTCTATCGTCTTCTTTAACAGGTGCACTTTCAACCTTCTCTGAAGTTGTTTTATCAATTTTTTTTACTTGTTCTTTTTTACTTTCATTACTTGCTTTGTCTTCTTTTGTTGTTTCTTCTGTGATGCTTTCTATTTCTTCTGTAACATCAGCAATACCTTCTTTATCTGTATAATATTGCAAATAATGTGCATTACCTATAACATTATTTTTGTCATCTATAATTTCACCAGTTTTTGAAGATAGTACGCCTAATTTTATATTTTTATTATTTACAACACTACCATCTAGCTTTAAGTGACCAATCGCTTTATTTTGATTATTTCGAATATAATAATCTCTATTTCCTCTAGCTAATATATTCTTTCTTTTATCTATAACAAAACCATTAGAAATAGATCCTAAGTTATTGCCATTAAAACTATATACCTTTCCATTTTTGGTAATATATCCTACCGTATTTCCATCATTATTATACGCATATAAATCATATAACGCATAACCTTTTTTACCATCATTTGTTATAACTTCACCTGTATATTTTACTTCACCTAAATTATCTCCATTATCTGAAATAATATCACCTTGAGAATTAATTCTTCCGATGTATATATTATTCTCATCAAATGCAAATTTATAATTGAATAGTAAACCTAATACATCTCCATTATTTGATTTAACATCACCATTTACATCATAAACAGCAAACTCTGCACCGCTTGCATCTATGGCTTTACCATTTATGTTTGTATAGCCTATGATTTTGTTATCATAATTCATAATTGTAGCATAAGTACTTTTTCTACCTATTATTTCATTTTGTGCATTTCTAACTAAGCCATAAGCATCTTGGCATCCAAGTTTTTCCTCTTTATAATTTAAAACGACACCATGAGAGTTTTCTGTACCGATTATATTTCCTGTTTCACCAATGACAGAACTTGGCTCTATTATGTATCCAATAATTTCATCGTCATCACCAATTACCTGTCCATTAGGAAGCACTCTTCCAATGAATGCATTTTTAGAGTTCCTAACACTACCATCACTTGATACAACACCTAAAGGTATACAGCTTGATGTAACAGCAGTAGCATATGGTATTGTTGCACCATATAATGCCCCCATATTATCTATAATATATCCATTTGATACTACACGACCTACTGTTTGATTTTCTTTTACGACACTACCATCACTAAGAGTAAGTCCTATATAATCACCATTAATACTCATATTCAATGATGAATTTTTAGCGCTATTATCATATTTTATGTTACCATTTAGTTCTACAACAGCACCTATTGGCAAAATTTTTGCTATTCTTTCATTTTTTTCATTTATAATAATATTTGTTTGATTCAATAAGCCAATACTTTCTCCCATAAAGTTAGTTGCATATCTATCTTTAATTATTCTTCCTAATATTTGATTATTTTCATCAATAAAATTACCTGTACTATCTAGTCTTCCTACTTTATTCAATGATGCTTTATTTGTTTGCGCATTAACAGTAGTGTTTGCTAGTATATTTCCTTCTGGGGTATATATTCCTGCATTATATATACAATGTCCTACGCTATCACCTTTACTATCAAAAACGTATCCATATGGAGAAATAGTATATTTTTTATCCTTTTGTTCTATAAAACTATTTATACCACTCACTCCAATATATTGGTTGGTATTATCAAATATCAACATTGAAGAAAGTATTCTACCTTCTTCGTTTCCATCATAATTATATGCTATATTTTTTTCTATATATCCTTTGGGTATTCCATCTAATGTGGTTACAACACCGTTTACACTTACATTTGCTCTTATTTTTCCTTGAAAATCAAAAATTGGTCCATTCCCATTTATTGAGCCTATTTTTTTACCTGAACTATCAACAACATCTGCTGATGCATTTACTTTACCAATAATATCTCTTCCTTTTATAATTTCCCCACCTGGAATAATATAACCAAGCATTCTACCATCTTTTGTATTTGCAGTTGCGTCAAAAGGAATACTAAAACCAACCACATCACCTTTTTTATCTATAACTCTATCGCTATCAATTGCATAACCAACTGTTGTAGCATTACTAACTACATGACCATTATAGCTAATCACTCCCATGTAATTCCCATTAAAGTCAAATGCATATCCACTCTTAACTAAACTTCCTATGATTTTTCCGTTTGAATCATAAACATATCCATTGGCATGAATTTTTCCTATAACTTGCTTTTTTAAATCTGTCACTTTTCCATCAGGAGTTACTCCTCCTAACATATCACCAATAAAAGAAGTCACTATTTTAGCTGAAATTAATTTACCAACAAGCTCTAATTTATTATCTTTATCTGTACCAAATACAAACCCGTTAGCGGCCACAAAACCAGAGCTAACTCCGGATAAATTGTAGAAAACACCATCTCCTGAAACTCGTCCAACAATTATTCCTAAATCATTATATACAAGACCAGGGGCGATAACTGATCCTAATATTTCATAGTTATCGTCTACCACAATACCATTAGGTAATACTTTTCCTACTAATACATCATTTTGACCAGTTACTGTACCATCGTTATTAACTTTACCGAGTTTAATGTTAGTATTTGAAATAGCTATGCCTTGAGGAACAATACCTCCAATAATTCCCCCCTTAGTATCAATGACATAACCATCGGCATTCATACGCCCGATTACTTCATTTTCTGAATTAACAACGGTTCCATCCGGAATTACTTTACCAATCAAATCTCCATAAAAATTTAGTGCACTAATATCAGAAGCAAAAGCTATACCACTATTAAATGCTACAAGCAATGCAATGAAATACAATTTTATGAAATTTGATATTTTTTTATACAAATTACTTCCTCCGATTTTGTGCAACTTCATCTATCACATATCCTGAAACTTTATTACGTGTATTAACATATGAACCATTACTTTTTAAATATCCTATTTTTCCATTAGTTAAACCACGTACATCCCCATTTGCAGATAAGCGCCCTATATATGCTCCTTCATCGTTCAATATATTAGCACCAATTTTATATGCATAGCCTATAATTTTTCCATTGTTATCTACAACTAAATTTGAAGATACTATCTTACCAATAACTGTGTTATCCTTATTTTTAACTTTTCCATCAATATTAACATATCCAATAACTTCATCTTTCTCGTTGATAACGATATCACTATTTATAACTTCTCCAATAAGGATACCCTTACTATCAACCGCTCTTCCTGCGCCTGATATTTTGCCTATA
>JAZQZH010000002.1:0-12230 GCA_045633945.1 Alphaproteobacteria bacterium | reverse complement strand
ATTAATATTAGATTTAATACTCTTTATATAGATAAAACTAATTAAATAGAGTATGATTATTTTGTATAAAAATTTCTTGTTAATTTAATTTTTAGATTCTTGATAAAGTACTGACTATGGAGTATGACTTATTTATGCTTGAGTACATATAAAGGGGGAGGCATGAATAAAATAGTAGATTTTTTAATACATAATTTTTCAGTAAAAGCTATTATCATTATATTACTTACAACTATAAGCTACGCTTTTTTGATTAATAATGTAAATTTATGGACTGATGAAATGTACTCTATGCTAATAGCTAAAGATAGCTTTAGTGATATGTGGAAATTGCTTTTAACCGAAGATTCTAAACCACCGCTTTATTACCTTTATTTAAGATTTATACTTTTGTTTTTCCCTGAAAAGTATGAGATTTTTGGTGCGCATTTTGCATCATATATTCTTTTAATTACAGCTCAAATTTTTAGCCTTACAGCAATCAGAAAGGATTATGGAGATAAAGTTTGTTTCTGGATGATTGTTATTTTATTGCTGCACCCTATTTCGTTATGGTTAGCATTTGAGGTTAGAACTTATATGCTAACTAGCTTATTACTACTTATATCATTGGTATATGGTTTAAGATTAACAAGAGAACCTAAAACTATTGATTTTATTAAATTTGGGTTAATTTCTATTTTAAGTTTGTATTCACACTATTATGCTGGCATATGGTTGATGTTTTTATATTCTATGATTTTAGCATTATATATACATGATAAAACTTTTTCTAAATACATAAAACCATTTTTTATAACTGCTTTGATTGTCGGAATTTCTTTTTTTCCTTGGATACTAGTCTTTTTAGGATCTCAGGAAGAAATAAGCAAATATTGGTATGTAAATATGAGTTTTGTTCATTTTAGTGCTCGATTTTTCACCAATCCTTTACAACCAGAAATACTACAATCTTTGTTTTTTATCGCGACTGTATTAGGAGCAACATCTTTTAGCTTTGTTATATTACTTGGGTGTTTTAATACGGAAATACTATCTCATAGATTAAAAAGATTATTTTTAGTATCTATTCTTAGTTTTATTTTTAGTTATTTATTGCTTATAGTATTATCGTATACAATTAGACCAATGGTTACAGCTAGATATCTTAAAACATATGCTTTAATATTTTATATGGCTGGCGCTGTTGTTATTGCAACTTTACCTTGTATTAAAAAAGCTATTAGCACAGCTCTTATTATAGCATTCGTTTTCACTTATATTGATATTAGAGCTATATCGTTTGATAATCAATATCAAAAACTAAAAAATGATATAAATTCATATGTTAGTCGTGATAGTGTTATTTTAACTCTTGATAATGCAAATCTATTTTGCGAATATTATCTTCCTAACCATAAATGCATTTTGGCTGTAAATAATTATGGTGAAATTCTTAGAAAAAATACTTTAATTAATAATATAAATTTATATCACCAAGAAATTAATGAAGATATGTATGTGATCTCTATATATAATAAAGTATCTGATGATTGTATTGTATATAATTCAAGTTATCGAGTTGGAAATGGAATTCATTTATGTAAACTAAAATCTGATACTGCGAAACAACTTATTAAAGATAGCTTAGATTTAAGATTAAATAAATATATAAATTCTTGACTTATAAAAAAAAGCGCTGTAGTGTCTTGTTAACCTTTTATTAACAAACTTTATAAATGGTGTTTTTGGTATGAGTAAATTGCAAATAGCAGGAATTGGTGAAGTTGTTTACGATATATTGCCAGATAGCAGGAAACTTGGTGGTGCTCCTGTTGATTTTTTGTATCATGCTGGTAAATTTGATTTAGATGTGTCTCTTATTAGCGCAATAGGAGCAGATGATTTAGGTAGAGAAGTTATTAGCGAGTTAAATAAACATGAAATTAATCCTGTTTTAGCTATTACTCCATATCCAACCGGTAGAGTTTTAATTTTTAAAGGTAATGATGGTTATATTTCTCATATTTTAGAAAATTCTGCTTGGGATTACATTCCTTATACAAATGAAGCTGAAGATTATATCAAAAAAGCAGACGCAATTTATTTTGGAACACTTGCTCTTAGAAGCCAATATTCTAGAGGTACTATTATTGACTTAATAAATGAGGCTCAAAACGCTAAATATAGATTTTTTGATATAAACCTTAGACAGAACTATTATTCTAAAGATATTATTTTAGAATTGCTAAAAAAAGCTAATATTTTGAAAGCAAATTCTGAAGAGTTAAAGGTATTAAAAACAATGTTGGGGTTAAAGGGAAATGCTGAAGATGTAGGCATCAAAATAAAAAAATTATATAATTTAGATTATTTAATTTTAGATGATGGTGCTCGCGAAAGTAAGATATTGGGAGAAAACAATCAAATAACAGCAATAAAGAACGCTAGATTGAATAATGCATTTGCATTTGGTGCGGGAAACGCTTTTGCTGGTACTTTTCTTGGTGCTATTATGAGCGGAAAAACACAGCAGGAAGCACATGAGCTTGCAAATAGGGCTGCCATAAGTATTTGCAAACATTCAAAATAGATGTTTTTTAATTTTACATTAGTCTAAATAATAAAAGAAAAAAATGGCAATTGAATTAAAAAATATAAATGAGAAACATTTTCTCTGCATCTGTGATTATTCATCAGTAAATGATGATATGTTTGATGATTCTATCATTAAAGACTGGAAAAAATCAAATGATTTAAATGTTTATATTAGTTATGAATTAAATACACCTCCTTCTTTGCTTACAGATGCTAAAATTTATCATAAGGTAAAAAAACTTAAAGATTCAGGATTGGTTGTTGATTTTAGCTTATTAAATAATTGTATAAAAGATAGTTTAGAACTTGCTTTTAAGGAAACAGGTAATAATCCTCCCAATAATAGTTCTTCTGAACTCGGTTTTTTAGAAAAAATTGGTGTATTTAGTTTTGATATATATAAAAACATTAAAAATTGTATATTTTTTATTAAGGATGCCTTTGTTTCGGTCGTAGATTTTATTGGAGGAACATCTATATATAGAAAGAAAGATTTTTGGTTTATATTTGCAGATTGTAGCTATAAAGCTGTTGGAATTGTTTCTTTGGTTAGTTTTTTAGTTGGTTTAATACTTGCTTTTGTTGGAGCTATACAATTGAAAAGCTTTGGTGCAGGAATTTATGTTGCTAGTATGGTTAGTATTGGGATGACACGGATCATGGGAGCAATTATGGTTGGTATAATTATGGCAGGTAGGACCGGTTCATCTTTTGCTGCCACAATTGCAACAATGCAAGTTAATGAAGAAATTGATGCACTTAAAACAATGGGAATTAAAGTATCTGATTTTCTTGTTGCGCCAAGAATTATTTCTTTAGTTAGCGTTATGGTATTTTTAACACTTTTAGCTGATATTTTGGGTATATTAGGTGGAGCTATTGTTAGTGTTGAATTTCTTAATATTTCTTCAAGTTCTTATTTTGATTATGCTTTCAAGTCTTTGAGTTTAAATAATGTTCTTATAGGGATGTTTCATAGTCTTATTTATGGTATAATCATCTCTATTTCTGGTTGTTACGAAGGATTAAACGCGAACAGAGATGCTGATAGTGTTGGCAAGGCTACTACAAATGCTGTAGTTAAAGCGATTGTTTGGATGATTGTTGCTACAGGTATTATAACTGTTTTATTGGAGGTAATGGGTATATGATAGACGATATTATCTCTGTAAAAAATCTTGTTGTTCAATATGGTGATTTTGTTTTATTTGATAACCTCAACTTTGAGGTTAAAGAAAAAGATATATTCTTTATTATGGGAGCAAGTGGATGCGGAAAGAGTAGTTTATTAAAAGTGTTAACAGGACTTGTAACTCCTCTTGAAGGTGAAGTACTAATTGATGGAAATAATTTTTCTAATGCATCATTTGAACAAAAAAAAGAAATAATGAAAAATTGCGGTGTTTTATACCAAAGTGGCGCCCTATTTTCGTCTATGACAATAAAAGAAAATGTGATGATGCCTTTGGAGTTATATAGCTCTTATTCCTTAAAAGAAATTAGTGAAATTGCCAGCTATAAACTAGCTCTTGTTGGTTTAGCTGGTTTTGATGACTTTTATCCAGCAGAAATTTCTGGTGGAATGAAAAAAAGAGCAGCTTTAGCAAGAAGTTTAGCGCTAAATCCTAAAATTGTATATTGTGATGAGCCTTCTGCAGGTTTAGATCCTATTAGTTCTAAACAGTTAGATGATTTAATTTTGGAATTAAATCAAAATTTAGGAACTACTTTTGTTATTGTGAGTCATGAGCTTAGCTCAATTTTATCCATTGGTACTAATTCTATATTTTTAGATAGAAACCAGAAAAATATTACCGCTTTTGGTAAACCTAAATATCTTCTTGAAAATCCTACAAATAAGGAGATTAGTAACTTTTTAACTAGAGGAATAAAATAATGATTAAACAACCAAATATGAAAATGATAGGTTTATTTGTTTGCTTAAGTGCATTGGCTGTAGTTTTAACATTTGGATATTTTTTCAAATCGAAGCTTTCAAATCGTGATGTTACTGTCGTCATGTACTTTGATGAGTCTGTTAAAGGACTTGATACCGGAGCTCCTGTATTATTTAAAGGTGTTAAAATTGGTGAAGTCACACAAGTAAAACTTGAGGCTGATTTAAACAATATGAGTTTTTTAATCCCTGTTTATGCTAAGATTTATAATGGACGTTCTCTTATTACTGGAAAAGAAAATAATAAAGAAATGCTTGAAACTTTTATTAAATATGGACTAAGAGCTCAATTAGCTATTAACTCTGTTATAACTGGACAGTTATTAATTGAGCTTGATATGTTTCCTGACACGCCAATTATTTTAACAAAAGATGACACTAATGAAAATGAAATACCTACGGTTAGTTCTCATTTTGCTGAAATTTCCAAAACGCTTAAAATTATGCCTGTAACTAAAATTGTACAAGATGTTCAAGGTATAACCCAATCACTTAATAAAGATCTTCCTCCTTTGTTAAGTAAGATGACAAACACCCTAGATACTGTTGATGAAATCCTTGTTCAAAATAAGAATAATACAGCTCAAATGGTAAAAGAAGTTGGCGATGCTGCACAATCTTTTGATAATTTAATTGTTGATAATGCTGAAGGTATTGCTCAAATGATTGATAGCTTTAATGCTGCAGCTGCTTCTATGAAAAATTTAACTGATTACCTACAAATGTATCCTAATGCAATTATAACTGGAAAGGAATATTAAAATGAAAAAGATTGGAGTTTTTTTAATAACATTTATGCTTTTTGGTTGCTTTAGTCCTAATGTAAAATTTTATCAACCTATTTCTGTTAAGAATAAAAATGTTACATATAATGAATTTAAAGATAGCATTTTACTTTATCCAATATTGTTACCTACTGAGATTTCAAGACCTCAAATTGTTACTTTGGGAAAAAAGGATTTTGAAGTAAAAATTGATGAGTTTCATAGATGGGC
Source organism: Alphaproteobacteria bacterium (assembly GCA_045633945.1). Taxonomy (GTDB): domain Bacteria; phylum Pseudomonadota; class Alphaproteobacteria; order RF32; family CAG-239; genus CAG-267. The sequence goes on along the minus strand of JAZQZH010000002.1, from coordinate 6,701 downwards.
TTCTCAACCAGAAAAAATGTTTCAACGTATCATCAATGAAAACTTAAGTAATATACTTCCCAATGCAAAAGTTTATAACCAAACAAATTTGAGAAAAGATTTCAAATATGCAGTTTTTATTGAAATACAAGAATTAAACGGCAGACTTAATGAAAAAGCTATATTGAAAGCTTCTTACTTTATAAAAAATAAGGCTGGCAAGATTGTAAAATCTAATAACTTCTATGAGATAGCTGCTATTGATGGTAAATATAATGCGTATATACCTGCTATTAGCATATCTTTTAGTAATTTATCAGAAGATATAGCTAACACATTGATTAATTTAAAATAAGCTGTTTTATGCCAATTAAAGTGCAAGTGATACATTTACTTGCATTTTTCATACTTAAAAAAACTATTTGACATTATAAAATACTAATATTATATTTTATCATCTAACTTTATTTTTAGGTTTTAAAATGTATTTTTATGGAAAAGAAAGAATTTATGACCGCAACTTGGTCTGAAACTGGGTTTATTTTTGAGAGATCAATTTTTGGTATCTCAAAGGATTTTGGTAGCTTTAATGAGCTGATTTTTAACATTCACAAGCCTGTTGATGCTATCTATTCTCTTCTAGAGAAAGCTTGTCTTAATAGCAGAGTTATTGACGCAACAGATAGAACTTTGAAGATGGAGAACTCTTCTATATTTGCTCCATCAATTATAAGTGCTATTTCTACACTTAGGGATTGTGTTGATGATTTCAACAAAAATGAAAATCATCATGCGAACTGGTTCTATCTTGACAGAGCAAAACGTGCTGCTGTTCACTTTATCAACAAAAAAGGATGGTATGCTGAGCTATTTATCTTAAGCAATATCGATCTATCGCTTCTTTTTGTGATTGATGATGTAAACGGTAAGACTTTTATTCCTGTAACTCTATCGAAGGACATATCTCGTGAGTTTACAATGGTTTCAATCGAAGGCGGTAAATTCCTACAGGAGTATCCCGCTCGTGGTTTTGACGGTATTTTAGGCCGACACGATGGTGAAGCTGTTAGAGCGAAAAAACATGCTACTTACCCACACTCCAATCCAAGAAAACGACACAAGGATAATGGAGATAGTTTATAAGCTATAAGGTGGCTTAAGTTAGTTTATGAGGAAGGTGTGCTTTTTGCATACCTTCTTTTTTTTGTGGAGATAATTACAAACATTCTTGAATTATGTTTTATCAATTATATGGTAATTGTATTAAGGAGATTTAAGATGTTTTCATTGTTTGAACGATTTGTAGCACTAAGATATTTACGAGCAAAAAGAAAAGAAGGTTTTATTTCTGTTATTACATCTTTTGCAGGAATTGGAATTGCTATTGGTGTTGCCACCCTCATAATTGTTACCTCAGTTATGAATGGATTTAAAGATCAATTATTGAGCCGTATTCTAGGTATCAACGGTCATATTAGCATTGCAAGTATAAGAAATACACCTTTTAATAATTATAGAGATGCTATTAAATCTTTAGAAGAAAAAGTTGACGGTGTTAATATTGCAATTCCTATGATTGAAAAACAGTTATTAGCCACAGCAGGAAACTCTGCTGAAGGTGTTATGATTAGGGGGATTAAGGCTAATGATATACAAAAAAAGCAAGTACTTCGTGAAGGATTTAAAGATTTCGATCTAAACTTTTTTAAAGATGATGTTGTTGTTTTAGGATATAAACTTGCAAATAAGCTAGGTGTTATGGAAGGAGATGAAATCACCCTACTTTCTCCTCAAGGAAAAGTTACCATGTTCGGAACTGTTCCTCGCATGAAAAGCTATAAAGTTGCTGGAACTTTTAACTTTGGCATGTACGAATATGATGCAAACTTCATATTTATGCCACTAGAGTCCGTGCAAAAGTTTTTCTCCTTAGGTGACGGGGTTACAGCTATTGATATTACTTTAAGAGATAATGCAGATATTGATCACACAAGAGAACTTATTAGGGTTGCAATAGAAAATTCTAATAATAGAGCCTTTATTTATGATTACAGACAAACAAACTCTGCCTTTTTGAATGCAGTTGATGTTGAACGCAATGTTATGTTTATTGTGCTTTCTTTAATTGTTTTAGTTGCTGCATTTAATATAATTACCGGATTAATCATGCTTGTAAAAGATAAAGGAAAGGATATTGCCGTCCTTAGAACAATGGGAGCATCAAAAGGAGCTATATTAAAAATATTCTTCTTAGATGGAGCTTTTATTGGTATTGTTGGTACATTTTTTGGTATTATTTTAGGATTGTTGTTTTGTGATAATATCGAAAATATTCGACAATTCTTACAAAACATTGCAGGACGTGATTTATTTGCTCAAGAAGTTTACTTTTTATCTAAACTTCCTGCAAAAGTTGAAACAGATGTAGTTGTTAGCATTGGTATAATGTCATTATTGCTATCTTTTATAGCCACTTTATACCCTGCATATCGTGCAGCAAAAATGGATCCTGTGGAGGCATTACGCTATGAATAATATTGATAACATATTAGAGTTAAAAGGCATTATAAAAAACTATCGCCAAGGAAAACAAAATTTAGAAGTGCTATCTGGAGTTAATCTAGAAATCGCACCTGAAGAAATTGTTGCTCTTGTTGGTCAATCAGGTAGCGGTAAATCTACCTTATTACAAATTGCTGGCTTACTTGACCAACCAACTGCAGGTAATATATTGATAAATGGAGAAAATATTGGTAAAATCAATGATGATATTAGAACATCTTTAAGACGCGATTATATCGGATTTGTATATCAATATCACAATTTACTTGGTGACTTTAGTGCGCTTGAAAATGTTATGCTGCCGATGATTATTGCAGGAAAAAATAAAAACGAAGCAAAAAATAGAGCTGTTATGCTATTAGAAAAAATGCATTTATCACACAGATTAAATCATAGACCAGCGGAACTTTCTGGTGGCGAACAACAACGTGTTGCTATTGCTAGAGCATTATCTAACTCACCTAAACTACTTTTAGCAGATGAGCCAACAGGTAATTTAGATCCTAATACGGCTGAGGATGTGTTTACTATTTTGCTTAATGTAATTAAAGAAACTGGTCTTGCAGCACTTATTGCTACCCATAATATGGAGCTTGCTTCTAGAATGAATAAGCAGTTTAAACTTAAAAATGGAACATTACAAAATATTAATGAACCATTAATTTCTAAAATTACAAAAAACTTCTATTAATATAAAGAAAATACTTGCAAAATAAAAAAATTGAAGTATGTTAACCCTACTTCCGAGAAAGAGGGTAGCAAATACCCCGTTTGCGAGTGCTTAAAAAAGCTTGAAAGACAAAACTATCGGGACAAAAATAAAATAAACTAAATTTAATAAGGATCTTTATAAATGAAAAGTATTGTTAATGCTAAGAAAAAGAATAGCCGTCGTTATGGTCACAACCTTTGGGGTGATCCAAACAGCCCTATTTTGAAAAGAAATTATGCACCTGGTCAACATGGTCAAAGAAGAAAAAAGACTACCGACTATGGTGAACAATTATATGCTAAACAAAGATTAAAAGTTTACTATGGTAACATTTCTGAGAAACAATTCCACAAGTACTATGAAGAAGCTATTCGTAGACGCGGTGATGCTGCTGAAAACTTGATTGGTTTGTTAGAATCTCGTTTGGACAATATCGTTTACAAATCTAAATTTGCTGCGACAGTATTTGCTGCTCGTCAATTTGTAAATCACGGTCACGTTACTGTTAATGGTAAAAAAGTTAATATCCCTTCTTACATTGTTAAGGCTGGTGATGTTATTGAAGTTCGTGAAAAATCTAAGAACTTGGGTGTTGTATTAGCAGCTGTTCAGTCACAAACTCGTGACTTCCCTTCTTACTTGGAAGTTGACGCTGGTAAATTAACATCTAAGTTTACATTTGTTCCTAAGTTTGAAGATGTTCCATATCCATGTATGATGGAACCAAACTTGGTTATCGAGTTCTACTCAAGATAATAGATTTTTATCATTGTTTAAGAAAGCAGAGATTTATCTCTGCTTTTTTTATTTGACAAATAAATATTTAAATGTTATTTTTTGTCACTATTTGAATTATTATAAACTAAAAAAAATTATTAAGTATGTCTATTTCAAATTATGTTAAGTTCTTTGCGGAGAATACATTTGATTCTGTCACAGCGCTAGAGTTTTTTCAGGATGGTGGCTTTGCTATCGTAAAAACAGGTGAAGTTACAATCTATGATAAGAATTGTAACGGGGTTATGAGGTACGGGGGTCGAAGATTTGAAGTCCTTGCTAACGGCGTTATACTGTTTATTCGCTCCAATGCTGTTTCAGCTATTTGCAATGGCACCAAACAATTTGACTTGCTTAAAATGCCGGAGCTTTACTATCATGACAACTCGAGTGTCATAATTAGTGGCTCGATGCTTCTAATTAGAGAGTCTAACAAGTCTCAGACACATGCTGTATATGAGGTTATGGAAGATGGTACGTTTGTCGAGAGACTACGCATCCCATTTGTTGATGGCGCTATATTTTCTGCATCTACTGATAACAGCGTGTTTGCTGTTGGTAAACCATATAATTCAATGCGCGTGTTTAATCAGCATGGCGAGATTGAGTTGAATAGTGCTGAGAAGAAAATCATCAAGGTTCTTGCCTGTGGTTCGTTTATCATCTCTGATACATATAGCGCTACACTTTTCAATAGTGAAGGCAAGCTTTTGTGTGATGGCACATCTATTGATTGTATCAACGACAACTTCCTTGTTTTTGACAAGAAGCTAATCATTTCAGCGAAGGACGCCGCCATTTTAGGCGAGTACGATGAAAACATCAGAAAAATCGCTGTAGACGGGACGTTTGTTTACTCGCACAAGATTGTGAATAAACAAGGTGTGGGCTACATGCTTGGTGGCAAACTTATGCCTGCTAGATCTACTGCACGTTATAGACCTAGCTATTCTATCATTTGGTCGCAGAATAGATTTTATCTGATTAACTTCTTTGACCAGTTTACATGGACTGAGAATACTCATGGTGAATACATTAGCAGAATGCAGATGATGAAACCGCACAAGTAATTTTCAATTAGCCCTCTATTAAAGAGGGCTTTTTTATTTGACAATAAAAGTTTTTATGTTATTTTAACTCCTCACGTTAAAATTATTATGCACTTTTAAAATTTACTGATTATGGATTTAAAAAAGTATTATGAATTTTTTGGAAACACTTCTTTTGGAAGTAATTCTAACATTTTGTTCATGCAAGATGGTGGTTTTGTTGTTTATGACAAGCAAGCTAAAAAGGTAGCCTGTTATACAGCTGATTGCGAATCGTTTTTCACTTCGAATCGTCTGAATGATGTGGTTACTTTGTGTGAGACTAGTACAGTCATCGTAAGAGATGTAAAAATGGGCGGTTTTCATGTTTACAAACATGGCAAAAACATTGCTTTCATACTCTTTGAGCATGTTGCTAACTGTACAATGGACACTCAAAACAATAGCTCTATCATTGTAAATACCGGTGACCACAAGTACTCTTACATTATCAGCACGGCAAATAAAAAGGGCTTTGGCCTTAACCTTGTTGATTATATTAACCCTCATTTCTATAGGGAAGATGGTTATGGTAATGTGGCTCTAAACTCATATGCTAATCACTTATCAATAAACGTTATTGATGCAGAGGGTGAAGCTCATGAGGTTGAGGGTATATCAAGGATTGTGTTCCTTTATGGTAAACGAGCAATTGTAAATCTTAGCGACGGAGGCACAGAGCTTGTAAGCTATGGTAGTGATGATGACAACTCGTTTGCTAACCTTACATGTTTGTTACACTCTGATAAAAGAAGCGGTATTGATCCTTGTGGCAATCATGCAGCTGTATTTGATAACAAGCTATTTGCGTTGGCTTGTGATGGATCTTTGTTGAGCGAGGTTGAGACTAATTATGATGAGGATACAACTATTATTACACCAACAGGTGTTAAGATTACTCCTTATGTAATCAATGATAACGGAACAAAATCATTCTATCCTGCTGCAAGTTTTTGTACTTTTGATGTAGAGGACAAGAATTTGTTTGTTTTCTTCTACCGTAACAAGTTCTATCCAATCTTTATTGATAAGGGATATGACTATGCTGAGGTAGCATTACTTAACAATTCTGTTCCTGTTGAATATGCTGATATGATATCTCAGGTACTATTGGGACGCAAATTCTAAACTTGCATAACTTACATTATTAAAGCCTACATTTGTAGGCTTTTTTTTATCGCCCAATACTTGACAAAATGAATATTTTGTATAATATTTCAAGTGACTATGTATTATTGTTTAATTTAAATTATGTAAATTATGGAGTTAAAATCTTTTAGCGACTTAAAGGAGAAAAAATGTCGCCTTTCGGTACTTTGGGAGATCTTATGTAAGATCAAATCCAAATCAGGAAGAGCGGTTCCTTTTCCTAATGATCTGTTGTTTATAGCAAATAATGGATATAAAGATATTTCTGCATTGTATTATGCATCATCTGACAAGGCGGCTCTTGCTGGTTTGTGTTATGTTCATCCTTTGCAGAAAGGATATCTTTTTGCCGGATATTGCGAAAATGAAATCGGCCTATTCTCGCCAAAGGGAAATTTATCAAAGATTTTTATCTATGATAAAAAACTTTTCTC
>JAZQZH010000001.1:0-29727 GCA_045633945.1 Alphaproteobacteria bacterium | reverse complement strand
TGCTGATTTGGGAGAGAATGATAAATTCTATTTTAGGGGAAGGTTGGCAAGAAAAGCTTAGTATAATAAATATGTTTATGTATAGATGTATTTTGTTTGGGAGAATGTGTTATGAATAATCTTGAAATGAAGGAAGAATTGGGTGTTGAAAATAATATGAGCGGTAATGAAAACCGCTCTTTTTTATTAGAAGAAAATAATGAAGATATGATTGCATCTAATAATGATGAAATAGTAGAAAAAAAGGCAAAAGCTATTGATTTGGATACAGTGAATGATTTGGGTGGTGTGTTAGATGAAAATCTAAATGATAGAAATATAAAATATATAGATACAGAGCATAGTCTTGAGATTAAGGATGTAAAATATGATAACATTGATGAAGATCAACCTCTTATGTCTATAGGGAAAATGGCTTTGGCTATAAGAGATGGTTTCGAACATAGTGCTTTTGTTAGAGAAGTAGAAAAAATTGGTGAAGATGTTGCACGTTATAAATGGGCATATGATGAAGGGGAATTTGGTGAGTTTAATGGGCGTTCTTTTGCTAAAGAAGTTTTTAAGGCAGGCGCAAGAGGTTTTGGTAGTTCTAATCTTTTTATGATTAGTGATATGTTAAAAATGTTGGGAACTAATGTTAAAAATAGAAATTTTAATTTAGGTGTTGTAACTCAAGGTGTTAGTTTGGTTGCTCCAAATGCAGGTGATACTTTAAATGAGTTGGGAGAGGTATTAGAAAATTTAGCTTATAAATTTAATGATTTATCTTTTTTGAAACCAGATAGTGAAGTGTTTGATGAAGATCCAAATTGGATGAATTTGGCTAATATTATTGGCCAAGGCGCTGGTAATGTTTTGAGTATGGGGGGAGTTTCTAAAGTTATTGGAAGTAAAGCTACATATGGGTTGTTTGCGCTTGGAGGAGCTGGAGATATTTTTGATGAAAGCATGGAAAAAGATGGAAACATTAATAAAGCTAATTTGTTAGCTAGTTCTAGTGCTGGGCTTAATTATGCGGTTGATAGAATATTGAATCCATTGCCAAGGCAAGTTGAAAAAGGTGTTAAGACTACATCGAAATTAATTGCTAAAGAAATTTTAAATGCTCCAGTTAGAGAAGGTGGTAGTGAAATGATACAGCAAGTTATTGCTGATAATTTGGTTAGAAAGGTGGGGATAGATGATACACAGTTATTATTTGAAGGATTGATTGAGAGTGCTATAGGAGGTATGGCTGGAAGTATGAGTCTTGTTGGTGTAGATGGGGCTATTTATGATGCTAGAAATACTTATAATAATGCTAAAAATAAAATTATGCTTAGAGGGGTGAGTAAGGAAGATTTGGATCTTTATGAAAAAAATATGCTTGAGCTTTTTAAGGAAAATCCAATGGCGTTTGATAAGATTTTGAGATATAATTTAGAGCAAAATATGAATATTATAAAAGAAAAATCAAAAGGTATTGTTGAAAAAATTAAGGTAGGGAGAGAGCTTAAAGATTTTTCTAAGATTTATGATGAAATGTATAATAGATTTCGTGAAGCTACAGGAGATGAGAAACAGTCTAGAGCTGTAGCGAGATTGTTTGAGGCGAATGCGTTATTTTTGAAAGAAATTGGAGGAGATGTTTCTTTCAAGAAATTAAAAGAGGAATTTTTGCCCAAGATAAAGAAGGATAACTTTTTGGATTTTGCAGCATCTGTGAATGCGAAAACATCTAATTTTCAGTTTGCTGGAATCAATGCTAAGACAGTTAATTATGAAAAGGTTGCTGAATTTATTGAAATGGAAAAAAATAATGTTGATCCTCAAAAAATTTGGCAACATACAGGATTAATTAGGGGAAGTGATGGAGAGCTTCGTTTTGAAATAAATGATGATAATGCAAAATTAAAGCTTTGGGAAAATATGGATTATGAAGAACAAGCTGCTGTTTATCATCGTGAAATTATTCATGATTTGGAGTTAATGAAAAGTCATCTTGCGTATATGTTGAGTAGAGGTAAAGGGAGTGATTTTGATGCTCTTTATCAAGACTTTTATAAATATTTGCAGGAACATGATAGTGAGTTTGAAAAGCTTGAAATTAAAAGGGAATTTGATGATCCATATTTGATGAGTTTTGAATGGGAGGAAATTCTGGATGAAGGTATATTATTAAGGCGTGAAAATGAAGAAATTGCAATGGCGGATCTTTGGGAAGAATATCAGAATGGAGTGAGAGATTTTAACGAAGAAGATGGTAAAGTTATTGAAGGTATTAAAGAAAAAAAACGCTTTGATGAATTTGTAAATAAATATTGGAAAGATCCTTTGATTAGAGCTCCACAAAAGCTTGGTAGGGAAATTAGAAAAGATACTTCTCAATGGATTTTGAGTGATCAATTTGTTGAGCGTATGAAAAAATTAGCAAGAAATTTTCAACAAAAACGACACGCTAGAGCAGATGAACTTGAAAGAAAAGGCATTGTTGATAAAAGACGATTTTATCATGATCTTGATTTAGAAGAAACTTATGAGCTTTATTTGGCTAAAAATGGAGATATTAGCGAGAATAGAGCGGATAGATACTATCGCTCTAGTGCGTATAAGAAAGCATATGAACCAGCAACAATGGGGGAAAAGTTTATGGCTTTAGCTCAGTATAACTTTGTGGATGAAATGCCAAAAAAAGTGATGCTTGCGTATTTAGATAATGTTGAGAGATTTTACAGATTAGAAAAATATATTAATTTTGCAAAAGAGGTGGAAAAGAAAACTAATATTAAAGCGAATAGATCATTGGTTGGAAAAGCTAGAAATAATGAACTTTTAAATGATATTGAGAAAAAACGTTTAATTGTTAGTAATGGAAAAGAATTTTTGCTTGAAGATGTGCTTGAACATAAGGAATTATTTGAGGCATATCCTGATTTGCAAAAAAGTACAATATCATTTACAAGGCTTAAAGATGATGAACCTTATCACTTTTATTGGAATAAAAATAAAGGGTATGTTTTTGAGATTGATGCAGAACAACTAGATTATTCTATGCTTACTGATATTTTATTAAAAGGTACGTCTTTTGCTATTGCTCATAAAGAGGGATATGACTACACTCTAACAGATAAACAGCGTAAAAACTTTATGGATAGGCATATTTATTTGGCGAAAAAATCTATTGAGGGTTATCAAAAAATTTATTTAGAAAAGTTTTTGACAGAGCAGGGATTGTTAAAGAAAAAATCTGATGTAGATAAGTATTGGAAGAAAATGAAGATGCCGGTTTCTTTGCTTAATCTATATAAGAGTGAAAGTATTAATGAAAAAAGTGTTAAAGATGGAGAATATATCCAGTTTGGAGAGGTTGATTTTGATTTGTTAACTAAAGAAATTAATGATAAATTTCAGCCATCTGATGATATTCATCAGGAATATATTCGCAAACAAGTTACTTCTGACTTATATAATTTTAGAAATAAGCTTGATAGAATGATACTCTCTGTTGCTCGAGTTAATAGTGGTTATAGAGATGTTGGGCATCCATGGGGCGGTCTTGTTTCACAAGGAAAAAATGATGAGCGAGATTTATTAAAACATCTTAATTATAAGCGTGGGTTAAAAAGTGATATATATTTCAATTTCTTTGATGAGGGGGATAGTATTATTGATGAAGAGTTAAAGTTTGATGCTGATATTATTGGGAAAGTTAAAGACGTTAGTTTGCAATATCAGCTTGATAAAAAGGCACTCGATTTTGTGAATAAAAAAGCGGCTAATGGTGCTTATGATTTTTATAATAATATGATTTATCTATTTGAAAATGCAGATAGTGAAACTATAGTTCATGAAACATTTCATCATTTTTATAACTTTTTGGAAAAGAGTGGTGAAAAAAATAATATGCTTGTTAGTGATTTATATAGTTTGATGAATGATATTAAAATCGACTTTATTAAAAATTACGATGTTAAATTGTATAATGGTAAATACTATGCTATGTATAAAAATGGTATGGGAGTAATTGATAATTTGCCGGTTGGTTTTGATTCTAGAGAGGAATTATTGGATAATGTTTCTAAGGAAATCTTTGTTGAGAGGATGCTTAGAGCGATGGATAATAAATTGGTAAACATTTATAGTATTAAAGATGATGATATAAGTATTAAGCCAACTCTTAGGATTAAAGTTGATTTGGAAAAGATGGATGATGCTGCTAACCTTTATATTAAATGGCTTAAGTTTATGACTAATTCTTTGAGTTTAAAAGATAAAAACTTGAGTGAGGGAGGTAAGAAAGTGAAAAACACAATCTTGAATGTAAAGAAAAATAAATAGTTGCAAATAATGTTATATTACTTTATATTTTGCTTAAGAAATTTATTGGAGTGAATGAATATGACTAACAATAGTGATTTTGAAAGTTATAAAGCAAAAGAAAAGGTAAAAGTTTTAGTATTATTGCTAGTATTTGGTATTATGTTAGGCGGTGTTTGGGAATATCAAAAAGCTCAAACATCGCTTGATGGTGTTTGGATTGTATATAATGTTACTAATGAGGTTGATGGACTGAGTAATCAAAAGGCTGAAAAAGTTGAAGTGATTGAAACTCCAAAAGAAGAGGTGGTAGAGGTTGAAAAAATTGAAGTTGTTGAAACTCCAAAAGAAGATGGTCAACAAGAAGTGGTAGAGAATGAAGTTGATAAAAATGCAGCTGGTGAATTTTTAGGATATATGGGAGAAATAAAGGATAAATTAAATAGCATTGATATACCAGTTATGGCTCTTGATAAAATAGTTGTAAAAATTGATGAAAGTAAACCTCTTGAAGAGAATGCTGATTTTAAAGAAGGTGAAATTGAAATTTATGATTCTGAACGTGGTGTTGTTGCTATTGAAAAAGTAGAAATTGTTACTGAAAAAGACGAATCGCAAAAAGAAGAGGTTACTGATAATCAAAGTGTTGAAAATAAAGAAGAAAACTCTCAAGAAATAATAGAGGAAGAAGTTGAAGAAACAATTGATATGATGAAAAATATTATAAACAGAAATATGAAAGAAAAATAGTAAATTTTAGTTAAGTTATTATTATTATGTGTTTTATTTTAATTTTTAATGGTTTTATAGAAATAAATTAAAAAAAATGAAAATTTGTTATTGACTTATAAAAAAAATGTATATATATTCCATTTTGTTCAAGCGATGGTCCCATCGTCTAGTGGTTAGGACTCAAGATTTTCATTCTTGCAACATGGGTTCGAGTCCCGTTGGGATCACCAATTTAAACAGCGCTCATTTTGGAGCGCTGTTTTGCTATATAAACCAAGCATTTTAGCAGTTTCGAATGTTTGTTTTTCAAAAATAGCTGTTTTAGATAAATATTCGAAAAAATTATATTTAGTTTTTTATTTTTCAATACCCTATCTGCTATTTTTGTTTAAACAATATGATTCATATTGATTTACCTATGATTTTATGATAGACTACTTTTATAGTTTTTTTAGTTGTTTTGTAGGAGATAGATGTGCCAATACCTATAATTAACATTGCTACTAGTATTAATTTGCTTAATATTATGCGCAGGAGAAGTTATCTACGCCAAAGATCCAGAGTGAGGAATGATACAAGTTATTCTACTTCTGTTGATGGAGTTCGCGTAAAAGAGCCTCCTTTGATTATGAAAGAAAAGTTTGAAGAGGCGTGGAAACGACAAGAAGAAGAAATTTCTAAACATAATATTACACTAAAAGATAAATGGTCTTATACTGAGTATGAGCATTATTGTTGTGGCGGACATGAAATAGTATATGATGATGGCAAAATTGCTGAACGTTATAGTTATAGTGAGTCTAGTAATGATAAGATGCTTACTCGTTATGATCGGTTAGGTAATTGTGTACAATCTGGACATAAAAAATATACTTATTATAAAGGAACCAAATTAAAAGAGTTTGAATGGACAAGCGATGGAATAAGACATTTTGATAAGGAAGGAAATGATAATACTGATAAATATTTCAGAATACACCAGATTGCTTCTAAACGTATAAAAGCAGAAAAAGAAGAAAAAACTGTTTATCCTAAAATGTCTAAATTAGAAAAATCTATAGCTGTAATGACTGTCAATAAAAGTAAATTAACAATAGTGGAACGCATCATGTTAATTGGAAGAAAAAAACAAAGGTAATTGGCTAATGCAATTTGATCGAAAAATTAAGCTCTCTATCAAGAGAGCTTTTTTATTCAAGCTTTTCAGCAGTTTCGAATGTTCGTTTTTTAAAAATAGCTGTTTTTGTAATTTTCACGAACTTATCAGATGGTTTTGTCTAAACAATGTGATTTTTGTATTGCTTTATCCCTTATTTTGTGATATATTGCTTTGTAGTTGCTTTTTAAGGAGGTTATATGAATAGTTATCAAAATATAGAGGATGAAAGTATGCCTATAAAGGTGTTAGATGGACATCTAGTCGATGTTCAGGGAACTCTTATTAATAATAAAGGTGAGTTAAATGAGGTTCTCTATGAGGCAATGTTAGAAGCTCAGCAAAATGGAGAAAATATTTATATATATTCATCATTTTCTTCTATAAGTTTGTTGAAACAAGTTGGAATTGATACTGAAAAATTTCATTTAATAAATAAATCTTATTTTAGAGCAGATGCTTATTCTGAAGCATTTTGCACATTAGTAACAGGAAAAGTCATTGACGACGATCCACCACATAATATCATTACTACCGATAAGGAACATGGTTTTGTATATCCTAATAAAGAACATTATTCTTTTGTAAGAACAAATGTTCCTGAAAATTTGATACCTCATGTAAGACAATCTGCTCAGAAAGATTTGAGGATAAGCCTAAGAAGAGAAGGGCAATCTGTACCACCATCAAAAGAAGAGCAAAGGCAAAAACGCTTTGAAAAAGAAGAACGAGCAGTAAGAAGAAATAAAGCTGAAAAGGCTTTTGAGGAAGAACTTAAAAAAAATCCTGAATCACGTAAAAGAGTAAGAGATTTTGAAAAACCATTAACCAAAGAAGAGCAAGCTCGTATTCATCTTGAAATTAGGAAAAAAGAATATCGGGAAAAAAAGAATGAAACATCTGCTTCTAAATCAAAAATTTCCTTACCTAAAATATGGTTATCACCAGCAGAAACATTAAAAATGTTAAACAATAAAACATCTGTTATTGCACCATCAAACGAAAGATAGCGACAATCAAACAAATATTTGAAACAATACTCGTAAATCGTGAGCTTTGCATCACCAATACAAACAGCAGGCTATAAAATGCCTGCTGTTTCTTTTATTTGCAAGGCTTTCAGCGAGTTCGAACGTTTGTTTTTTAAAAACTGCGATTTTGGGAAATTTTACGAACTTATATCAGCGATTTTCTTTGTTTTTCAAAATATTAAGCGTTTCTAATTCCATAGGGGTGCAGGTTCGTAAGTGCATTAGTTGATGCAATGATTATTTATGACTTGGAATTTTTAATAAGCATAAACCTTTGTAAAATTTACAAAGGTCTCTCTTAACTAACGACTTTACTTTTATAAAAAACAAATATTATCCTAAAACGAAATCAGCGGATCAAAGCGTCATTTTTCTGCTATACCTTTTTTATATTGTACTGTTCTGATTACTTTTCCTGAATATAGATATTCGACAGCGCCGGTGTAGGGGTGATTAAGAAAGTCTGTACAGAAGGTATAATACTTGCCGCAACTGCAGTTATATAGTTCTGTGCAGTGAACTTTTCCGCCATTTTGTTTTCTTATGGTATCAAAATCTTTATATATAAAACAATCACATAAATTTCGTGCTTTCATTTCTTCCTTTATTGTTTTAGCACTAAATCCGCGTAGGCAGGTAAAGTAAAATGTAATCAGTATAACAGCTATTATGAAATAGAATATGATGGTATATTTTTTTGTGTTTACTGATTTACTATCCTGATTTTCCTTTTCCATTTTTTCTCCATCTTTTAATAGGCTTTAATATAAAATACTCCTATAATTTATTAAATAGTTTAATTCCTAATGTTTAACATAATATTAAGAGCGGCGATTACATTATTGTACAATTTGTATTAGATAATTCCGTCTAAATCGTAGCAAAATGTCATTGAATCTGTGAGTTTTAGGGGCTCCCGAATACCTTCTTTCACGATATAATATATATAGTAAATAACATTAAATCAGAGGGTTAATCCATGTATCAGATAAAAGTCAATTCGGTTTTAATGCCAACATGTAAAAAAAAAAATGGACAAAAAACTGTTGACTCTTCTTTTAGAATATGATATATTGCCTCTGTAAATGAATTTTTATGTAGTATTTTGTCAAAATTGTTTAATTATGAAAAAAACATTTTTTCTTTTTGCGTTTTGTATGTTATTGGTAACGCTATGCAGCTCTTGTAAGGGATCTAGCTTTGGTGAGAAATTTATTTCTTGTAAAAAAACAGGATTAAAAGATGATAAAATAACATCTGAAGTTATGCGTGTTGGTAGGTACATGGGAGGAAGGCAATATGGGTCTTCTTATACGGGTACTTGCATTATATTTCAAAACGGAGATGTTTTGAAGACATCTGATTATAATGGCGGTTTTGCGTGCGCTTTAAAAGAAGGTGATGTAGTTTCTTACCGAAGAACGAAAGAAGGTTTTGAACTTTTAGAGGTTGTAAGTTTTGCAGAGGCAAAATAGAAGAGCAGACAAGCAAGTCTTAGCTTATTAGATATTGATAAGTTGAGTTTTTTTTAACAAGGTATTAATAAACCCCTACTCAATTTTTGAGAAGGGG
Organism: Alphaproteobacteria bacterium; assembly: GCA_045633945.1. Classification (GTDB taxonomy): domain Bacteria; phylum Pseudomonadota; class Alphaproteobacteria; order RF32; family CAG-239; genus CAG-267. The sequence continues at coordinate 20,940 of JAZQZH010000001.1, read as the reverse complement.
TTTTTTGTGTATGGGGTTTATAAAACTTGGCAGAACTCTTTAAGGCGTTTTATCGCTTCTATAATATGTTCTTCTGAACATGCATAGCTTAAGCGGATATATTCTGGAGCGCTAAAAGATTCACAAGGTATTACTGTTAGGAGTTTTTGTTCTAGGAGTTGTTCAGCAAAGTCTTTTGCCGTTTTTTTAGTTCTAGAAATATCACACATAACATAAAATGCACCTTTAGGTTCAATAAAGCTAATTTGTGGAATATCTTTTAGTAATTTGCACAATAACTCGCGTCTTTTAGCAAAAGTTTGTACCATGCTTGTAACTTCTGTATCAGCATCTCCTTGTAAAGCAGTTACGGCTGCGTATTGAACAAAAGTAGTGGCATTACTTGTAGCATGGCTTTGAAGTGCAGATATTCTTTTTGCTAGCCATAGTGGGGCAACTAAATATCCTAATCTCCATCCTGTCATAGCATAGGCTTTTGAAAAACCATTTATTGTGATTGTTAAATCAGCTATTTTATCGTTTAATGAGGCGATGCTAATATGATCAATAGTATTATCATAAATTAGCTTTTCGTAGATTTCATCTGATAATACCATAATGTTATGTTTAATAGCTAAATCAGCAATCATTTGAAGGGTTTCTTTGGTGTATACTGCTCCGGTTGGATTGTTAGGGGAGTTTACTATAATTAGTTTTGTATTAGGTGTTATAGCGCTTTCTAGCTCTTCTTTGGTTGGAGCAAAGTTATTTTCTGCCTTTGTGTTAACTGTTACCATTTTAGCTCCAGAGGCTTTTATCATCTCCGGATATGATAGCCAATATGGAGCTAAGACTATAACCTCGTCACCATTTCCGCAAAGTGATGTGATAGCTTCAAATAATGCCAATTTTGCACCTGTTGTTATAATGATGTTATCTCTTGCGGTTTTTATGCCGTTGGCTGACATTTTTTTAATAATTTCATCTTTTAGTTCTGGTAAACCGCTTGATGCGATATAACCAACTTTGCCTTCATTTAAGGCTTTGATTAAAGCGTCTTTGATAGCTTTTGGGGTATCAAAATCTGGCTCACCAACAGACATAGAATAAACATCATAACCTTGTTTTTTTAGGTCTTTAGCACGGGCAGCTAGTGATAAGGTTACAGATGGTGATAATGTGCCAAGAGGGCTAAAATTATTTTGTAAGTCTATCATTTTATCTCCTATTTATATGGAAAAGTTTCAACAATACCCTGTTTGGCTATTGTGCAAAGCATACTTAGGGCTTTTTCTTCATTTGGATTTGGCACAGAAACAGCATACTTCATTGGTCTGTCCAATAAAATAGCGGTTGCTAGAGCACAAACGGTTGTTGCTATGCCGTAATATGTTTTGCCTTTGCCTTCAATGATTGTCATACCGGCACGTTTAACAGCTTCGGCAAGTTCTTGTCTTTCTTCTGCTGAAAAGTTTGCTGGTTTGCCATCTATCATTACTTCATCCCATAGCACAATTTGTTCATCACCATGTTCACCAACAACAGGAGCATTTATACTTGAAGCTGGTTTATTTAATCTTTCTGCTAAAAGAGCAACCATTCTTGATGTATCTAGAGTGCAACCGGTACCAAATACTTGACCTTGTTTCATTTGTAAAAAGTTTGCAGCATGATTTGCTAGTACATCAACAGGGTTTGATACTATAATAACAACAGCATTGGTATTTGTTTTTTTGATTTCTGAACAAATACCTTCCATAATTTTAGAGTTTTTTAATAATAAATCGTTACGACTTTCGCCAACTTTGCGTGCTACACCGGCGGTGATAACAATTACATCGCTATCTTTGCAGTCATCATAAGTTCCTTTTTTTACGATGGTTTTGGTTAGTTCTGGAAAGCCGTGGCGTATGTCCCAAACTTCGGCATTTGAGCGTTTATCATCAATATCAACTAAGGCGATTTCATCAGCGATTTCTTTTAGCATCATAGCGTAAACAGAAGTTGCACCAACAAGACCTGCGCCAACTACGGTAATTTTTTTCATTGTGGTCTCCTTATATATGGTTTGGTTATTTTGGAGTTATCATATACTATTTGTTGTTGTAGTAAAATAAATTAAATATTGTATCCAATGCTTTTTGTGGCATTGGAATGTAATTTTGAATTTTTAGAATTAAATTTATTGATCCTAAAGTTGATATATGTTATTGTTTTTATATCATAAAAAAGGTGATGATAATGGTGCGAAGTTTTAGTGAACAGCTTTTTGAATGCGTTGAAAAAGGAAATATAAATAAGGCTGATTTTCTTTTGTTATTGAGCTATGATATTAATTCTGTTCAAGAAGGATAATGATTTAGGTATGGTCAATTTTTTAATTAAAAATGGTAGTCAAATTGATGAGGTTGATGCTGATGGAAGGACGCCTCTTTGGTATGCTGTTTATAGTATTGATGATAATGATGAAATTTTGAAAACATTAGTTTTGAATGGTGCTGATTTTAATGTTTTAGATAATGAGGGGCACAGTCCTGTTATGGTGGCTAATACTCATAAAAGAGAAGTTATGTTTGTGGGGGTTAAAGAAAGAAAACAAAAGAAAAAATGAAAAAGGGAAAAATTTTGGGGATAAAATGTTTGCTGTAGATAAAAGGATAATGGTATTATAAAAAAAAGGAAGCTTATAATAAGCTTCCTTTTGTGTTTAAAGTTTTACAATAATTGGTGTTGGATCATCAAATTCAAAATAGATGTATCGATTTTGATTAGTTAAGCAATAGCCATCGTATATGGTGGCATTGTTTGGGTTTTGAATCATCCATGATGCCCATTTTAAATTTGGTACATTAACTAAATGCATCATTAGTTTTAGTTCATTAAGATTAGCCTCTAAAATTTTGCTATCTTCTTTGGTAAGGAACGACTTTTTCCATACAGATACTTTAACAATGGCATTTTCTGGATAGGTGCAAACAGGGGTTATACCGTAAATGATAAGGCTGTGAGTTATTGCAAAACCAACTAATTCTTTATTTTTTCTAACAACAAAAACAGGTTTAGATATTTTGGGGAAGCTTTTTTTGACAACTTTTTTAATTTCATCGTCTGTTGCGTTATCATCTACCCAAATTGTTTTGTTTTTTATTCTATCAATAGTTTCGTTTGAAAGGATTGGATGTTCTGTTTTAAGCAGGTGATAGTGCAACATGTTAAATAGTGCATTATCTTGTTTGTTATAAGCACGTGGTACGAATTGATTTTCTATTTTTAAAATAGTTTCCCAATCAGCACTAGATAGAAATTCTTGCCAATCGTCAAGTGGCGCATCGAAATTAGGAGTGCCATCTGGATTAGTGACAGAAATAGCAGATGGTGTTTTTTCTTTTTTTGATAGGCGATAGCCAATAAGTGACAAAAGTGCAACACTCAGCACAAGAAGTAGAATAATAGTTACCATAAATAATTTGTTTTAATAATTATACGATTCTGCGGAAATTATATATTTATTTAAAAAAAAGTAAAGTTTTTTTATTTTAGATATGTGTTGACACAATATTATGAGTGATTTAATTATTTTTTTGATAAAGCTGTTTAGTGAGGGGTAAAATGGCGCTTAATGTAAAGAATATTTTGAAATTTTTAGAAATTGTAGGGTGTTTAAAAACACTTTGTAGAACAGGGTGGGTGCAAAGAGGTATTGCTAATGCTGAAACAGTTGGCGATCACTCTTTGGGTATGGCGTTAATGGCACTACAAAAAGAAGGAGAATTAAAGAGTATTGGTGTTGATGTTAAGCGAGTGATAGAAATGTGTTTGTTGCATGATGTTGGTGAGTGTATTGTTGGAGATATTGTGCCATTAGAACATCAGGTTGGTAAAATTAAGGTATCTGGTGAGGAGAAGAAAATTAGAGAACTTGAGGCTATAAATTACTTAGCAACTAATTATGATTTTTATAAATTAAAAAATCTTTTTATTGAATATGAGGAGCAAAAAACATTAGAGGCTATTATTGTTAAGCATCTTGATAAATTAGATATGTTGTTGCAGGCATATGAATATATCTTGGAATATGATAATTGCTCATTAAATGAATTTATGGAGTTTAATGAAAAAGATATAAGGCTTATTATATTTAAAGAGGATTTAGAGGAAATTAAAAGACGACAATATTATGGTAAGATGCAAAAAAATGAGTTTATTGATTTGCAGCTGCAATTAAGAAAATTAAAAAGCATAAAAAAGGAATATGAATGCGAAAAATGTGCTAGATGTTCTGTCGCATCACATTGTTTTAGATGTGGGATTATTGCAATTTATCTTGAAGATGAATTGGAAAAAATGGGAATTGATGTTTTTAAGATTGTAAAGCATTTATTAGTTAAAGATATTGATAGAAAACAAGTTGATAATTTGAGATTAGAAAATTTTGAAATTAGCTATGATGAAGTATCGTTTATAAAAGATATTGATGCTTTGGAAGGAATATGTCAGTTAAAAGATAGTTTAGAGGCATTAGATTGGAATGGAAAAGAGGTGTCTATTTATAGGGATTTGATTAAGAGTGATTTGATTTTGAAGTTAATTAATTGAATTAATATATGAATTTAAGTTTTTGTTTTTAAATCGGCTTTGTGAAAATGGAGCCGATTTTTATTTTATTTTATTTAGGAGTGTAGTTATGAAATTTGATATGAATGAATGGAGTGAACGATTGATTAAACATGAGGGAATATCTCTTATGCCTTATAAATGTATTGCGGGAAAACTAACTATTGGTGTGGGGCATAATCTTGATGATAATCCCCTTACAAGTGAGGAGAGAAGGGCGCTTGGTGATTATATGCATGGAATTACAAAAAATGGAGCTATGATGTTGCTTAGAAATGATATTGTAAGAGCATATAATGAAGCTAAAAAAATATTTAAGGGGTTTGATGAATTGTCTTTAGATAGGCAATATGCTTTGGTGGATATGTGCTTTCAGCTTGGGGGAAAAGGTGTTAGAAAATTTAGAATTATGAGATGGGCTATTGAAAATAAAGATTTTGAAGGTGCTAGTAAGGCATGTTTGAACTCTCTTTATGCAAAACAAACTCCTAAAAGAGCGAGCAAAATAGCGGAAGTAATAAGAATTGGAAAATGGTTTTAATGGGAGTTGTTTATACATTTTTATTTTGTCTTGCTTTAAAAAATAAGATATATAAAGTTTAGGTGTTAGGGTATTATTTTTTATTTATAATTAAATCTTTATATATATGAATAAATTGAATTCGCACAAGTGTGTTGCTCAAGGAGCTGCAGCTTGGGATGAGATTGACGAACATGTCAAAGTTATGAAAATGCTTAACTCTGATATTATTAAAGTTGAGCATGTTGAACCACCTGAGGATGAGTATTATATGAGCCTTCCTTATGCTGTTACCGGATATGATACATATCGTTATATTGGTCCAACAGAAGAGCAACTAATAGAGATTGCAAAGCGTGGTAAGCTTGAGGAGATATCTCTTATGATTGAGGTATTTTATAAGCATAAGCGCAATGAAAATCCATTTACTTATATGCCAGGCAGCGTTCAGAACATAATTGCAGAGCGTAATAATAAAGCTGAAGTTAATGCTTTGTTGAAGTATTACGGTTTTTGTGAGAGTGCTCAGCTTATTATGCTTGAAAAGTGGCCTTTTAATGAGGTATGGGAGTATATTAATATGCATGGTTTTGCGCCCAAAGCTCAGGTTTTTATTATGAAAAACTGGAGCAGCGATAATATTATGCACTATATTTCTCATCATGGCTTATCAAAAGAAGGTGAGATTGCTTTTATTGAACGTGGCGTGGCTGAAGAGATAGCTTTATATCAGCATAAGCACACTTTTTCTCGTGGAGCTTTTTCTACTTTAGCAAAGCGTGGTAACTCGCAAGAGATTATTTGTTTTATCAACAAAGCTCATGAGTGTATGACCTTTGACGAAGAGAAGATTTTGCTTGATCGAAATGTTGATGATGAAACTCATCTTTATATTAAGTATGAGCGTTTTTCTTGGGTTTTGCTCTTAGATATGTTTGATAAGATTGAGAAGGGAGGATCTCCTAATTTGATGTTCTTCTATTTCTGGCATCATGATATTAATGTTGAGTGTCAGAAGCGCTTAATTAATATGCCTGATAGCAAGTTATTGTTTGAAGAGTATGTTAAGCGTTATCCTATTGCGGATGAACTTCATGAAGAGATGATCTTGAAGCGTTCTAAAGAGGAAGTTATGTTCTATCTTTCTTATCATACATCTCTTAGCGCTAAGGGTGAAGATGTATTTTTCCAGAATTTTTCATTTGAGGATAAGCGAGATTATATCTCTAAAAATGATAAATATGGATTGAATATTATTACATCACTCTTGAAGCTTCGCCCCGTTGAGTATGAGTTGTTGACGATGGCCTTTCTTAAAAATCAGTCCTATTTAAAAAAGGATGAGAAAATAAGCAAGGCTACTTATGAAGAGGTGTTTGAGCGTATTGACAATGGCGACGTCTTTAATAATGGAGAGATTGTGGCTTTGTTTTTCCGTGATGATCCTGAACTTTTCGAAGCTTATATTAATAAGCACGATGTAGAATTCTAATTAAAATCCCCAAATGCACATGCGTTTGGGGATTTTTTTATTGATCTAAGAATGAACGTAAACGTTTGCTTCGACTTGGATGTTTTAATTTTCTTAAAGCTTTTGCCTCAATCTGACGAATACGCTCTCTTGTTACGTTGAATTGTTGTCCAACTTCTTCAAGAGTGTGATCTGTATTCATACCGATACCAAAACGCATTCTTAATACACGCTCTTCTCTTGGTGTTAGAGATGAAAGGATTCTAGTGCATGTTTCTTTTAGGTTTGTATGAATAGCTGAATCAACAGGTTGTAATGCATTTTCATCTGCTATAAAATCACCTAATGATGAATCTTCTTCATCACCAACAGGAGCTTCTAAACTTACAGGCTCTTTAGCTATTTTCATAACTTTGCGGATTTTATCAACCGGCATTGATAGGCGTTTTGCCAACTCTTCAGGAATAGGTTCACGTCCTGTTTCTATTGCCATTTGGCGAGAAGTACGCACTAGTTTGTTAATTGTTTCTATCATATGAACAGGGATACGAATTGTTCGCGCTTGGTCTGCAATGGAACGAGTAATAGCTTGACGTATCCACCATGTTGCATAAGTGGAGAATTTGTATCCTCTGCGATATTCAAATTTATCTACAGCTTTCATTAAGCCGATATTACCTTCTTGAATTAAATCCAAGAATTGCATACCTCTGTTTGTATATTTTTTAGAAATAGATATAACTAAACGTAAGTTTGCTTCAATCATTTCTTTTTTAGCACGTTCTGCTTCGCGTTCACCACGTTTAATTGTATCTACCATTTTACGATATTCAGAAATTGGAAGACCACACTCTTTGCTCATGTCTGCAAGTTGTGAACGCAACTCGGTGATTTCTGTGCGATTGTTTTTAACAAAAGCAGCCCAATATTTATCGTTTATTTGTTCTATCTTTTCCACCCAGAAAGGATCTAGCTCTGAATGTTGATATACATTTAAGAAGTCTTCACGTTTAACTTTTGAATTTAATGCTAAACGCATAAGCTTTCCTTCAACCCCCATTAAGCGGCGATTTAGTTCGTTTAATTGTTCAACTAATTCTTCAATACGTGCAGAGTTTAAATGAATAGAACTCATTAACTCAATTAATTCTTTTTTGATGTTTTGGTATTTTTTCTCTAGTGAAGTTTGAGCTTTACGACCGGCAAGAATAGCTTTCATTCTTTGGTTTTGTATTCTGCTTAGTTCGTCATAGTAACTAGATATTTTGGTTAAAATGTCGAGAACAGGTTCAAATAAAGCTGTTTCCATAGCTGTAATTGATGTGGCAGTATGTGAGCTTTCATCATCATCAATATCATCTTCATGTTCTGCATCAAGTTCATCTTCTGATGAAATATCTTCTTCTGGTTCACTATCTACAGCGCTGTCAAATTCGATATCTGTTTCTAAATCATCATCAATTTCATCAAGATTTTTATTTTCAAGATCTTTGGTTACTTCAGAAAGGTCATCAACTGTTGTTTGGTCATCTTCATAAGCGATAGCTTCCGAATCTACACCATACATCATTTCTAGGTCAATAACGTTTCTTAATTGGGTTGTACCTTCTAGAAGTTCATCACGCCATTTAGAAATAGCTTTTAAAGTCATTGGGTTTTCGCAAAGCCCGCCAATCATAACAGTTTTACCTGCTTCAATACGCTTAGCAATAGCTATTTCACCTTCTCTTGATAATAATTCTACACACCCCATTTCTTTTAAATACATTCTAACAGGGTCGTCAGAGCGCATTAAATCTTTGGCATCAAAATTACCAGATGCTTCGTCATCATCATATGAAGGTTCATGGTTTGATTCTGCTTCAATCTGTTCTTCTTCTTCATAGTCATCTGTTTCATCAGCAGAGATTATGCTAATTTCCATATCAGAAATGGCTGCCATAATATCTTCTATTTGATCTGATGTTTCTTTTTCAGAAGGTAGAGCTTGATTAAGTTCTTCAATTGTGATATATCCTAGTTCTTTTCCTTTAGTAATGAGTTTTTTTAGAGCACTACCAAAAGAATCTAATAAAGGCGAATCAACGCTTTTGTAATCTTCGTTATCTATATCTGACATGTCGTTCCTTAAAAAAAACTACGCTCTTTTTATACGTAGTATAAAGTAATGTTTGCAAACGATGAAGTATGTAATACTTCTTTTATTAAAAGTCAAGTCTTTTTTGATAAAAAAATGTGGAATTAAAAAATATTGACAAAATTTTGCATGAGTTATATAGAGTTAAATGGTTTAATTTGTGGTTTAAGGACTTGAATATGAAACATGAACTTTTAGCTCCTGCAGGAAATATCGAGGCTGGATATGCAGCTCTTCATTATGGTGCAGATGCAGTATATCTTGGACTTACAAAGTTTTCCGCTCGTGCAGGCGCTCTTAACTTTACTTTTGAAGAGTTGGATGAATTTACTGCATATGCTCATAAACTTGACAGAAAAGTGTTTGTTGCTCTTAATACAATTTTGACTGTGGATGAAATAAATGAATTACCACAGTTTTTTAGAGCAATAGATAAAGCTAAGGTTGATGCTCTTATTATTCAGGATTTGGGTGTTTTTTATTTGGCTAAAAAGTTAATACCTCATATTGAGCTTCATGCTAGTACACAAATGGCAATTCATAATGCGGAAGGGGCTAGATTTCTTAAAAATCTTGGTTTTAAAAGAGTTGTATTAGCAAGAGAATTGACTATTAATGAGATAAAACAAATTGCGAAAGAAGTTCCTGATGTTGATTTGGAAGTATTTGTGCATGGGGCTTTATGTTACTCGTATAGTGGTCAATGTTTGTTTTCGGCTTTAGAGTACGATAAAAGTGCGAATAGGGGGCGCTGTATTTATCCTTGTCGAAGCGAGTTTGAAGTTGTTGATGATGAGGGGGGAAGTGAAAGACGTCATTTGTTTTCAATGAAAGATATGGCGATAGAAGAAAAAGTATTAGAAATTCCAGCTCTTTCATTGAAAATTGAGGGAAGAAAAAAATCGCCATTGTATGTTGCAACTGTTGTTAATTTTTATCGAAATATTTTGGATGGTAAGAAAAAATCTGAAATTGAAGCTAATGATATTAAACAAGTTTTTTCAAGACCTTGGTGTAAATTCCACTTTGAGGGTAAAAACAAAAGTGTTACTGATGAAAGTTTTGTGGGGCATCGTGGTTTATTGATTGGAAATGTGCAGAAAGTTAGTAAATCTCGTATTGGATTAAAACTTAAACACAAAATTTCTCGTTATGACGGGGTGCAAATTGATGTTAAAGGTGAGGAAAAACCTTTTGGATTTGGGGTTAAGGCTTTATTTGTTAATTCAAAACCAGTGTTTGAGGCGATAAAAGGAAGTTATGTTGAGGTTGAGTTACCTTTTGAGCATCCTTTTATAGAAGAGGGGGCTTTAGTTTATCTTGCTTCATCAACTGAGGTTAAAGGAAAATATGATTATAAGAAGCCCAAGCCTATGGAATATCGCAATCTTGTTGATGTTGATGTTTTGGTTGAAGTGTGTGAAGATAAGGTTTGGGCGATAAGTGGGCAAACTTCTGTTTTTGTGGAAGGGGCTTTTGATAAAGCGAAAGATGTTAATAAGGTTTGTGATGCTATAAAAACTGCATTTAGCAAAACTGGTGGAACTGAATTTAATCTTTCAAGTATTATAATTAATAATGTAGATGGCAGGTTTGTACCTGTTTCTTTATTAAATGAGTTAAGACGCAAATTATTTGATAATATTAAAATTGAAGAAAAAGAATTTTTATTGCCTGAAATTTTTGGTAATTCAAAAAGTGGTGAGATTTTTGAAAAAGATAAGTTTTACATTAATTTAGGTTTGAAAGAGGTTGATTTTAAAGGAAAAGATTTTTCATCGCTTTGGGTTGTTTTACCACAAATATGTAGAAATGTTGCAAAATTAAAAAAGATTGTTGATGCTTGTTATGATAATGGTGCAAGAAAGTTTATTGCTGAAAATTATTATGGGTTTGAGATTTTGAAAAAATATGACGATATTGAAATTGGAGCAGGGAGTTTTATTTATGTTATGAATCAATATGCAACTGTACAGCTAAAAGAAATGGGTGCTAGTTTTGGAATTGTTGCTGTTGAAAGCTCTAGTGATAATGAGGAGAAGGTTAAGACTTTGGCTTCTTTGGATATTATTAAGCAAGTTGATTATAAGGCGCCATTATTTACGTCGGCTGTTTGTATTAGAAAAAATGAGTGTAAAAACTGCAAAGGTGGAATGAAGAAATATATACTAAAGAAAGATGGAAAAAAATATCTTGCTATTTCAAAGGATTGTGAGGTGCAAGTATTTAGAGATGAAAAAAAATAAAAAAATCTTTCATAAGTTAAAAAAATATCTTGACGATAAAAAATATTTATCATAGAGTGCATCTTGTCGCAGATGACGGGTCCTTAGCTCAGTTGGTTAGAGCCGGCCGCTCATAACGGTCTGGTCGTAGGTTCGAGTCCTACAGGACCCACCATTTATAAAAAGAGGATATTTCTATCCTCTTTTTTTTGTGCTTTGATGAGGCCTCAAAAGCCCACAGTTTGCGGGGTTTAAAGAGATTCGGTGTTTCATTTATGATGTGTGTACTTTAACCACCGCTAAGAGATTTTTTATTAAAATCACGAAAAATAGATACTTTTGGATTGACCTCGTCCAAAACAAAAAACGCCTAATTTAGGCGCTTTTCCTTATCCCCAACCTCGCACCCTATATCCATGACCAGACTTCACGAAATTAGGAAACGTATACCATCGTTTAATTTTGATGATATTGTTTTTTATAATCAAATTAGAAAATATTACGTGTTTATTATTTTTTCAGTTAGTTTATAAATGCCGGCATATTTTGTAGAAATATATTCTGGTTCACCTGATAGAGATATATGCCATTGTTTTGCTTTTTTTACGGCTTCATTATAATTTGGCATTTTACTTAAATCAAAGTATGGATTTCTGTCATGTTTGTAAGATGGCATAATACTTTCTAGCCTAGATTGTGCATCAGATTGTGTTGTAACATTGTCTATTTCATTATGCATTAATGGCCATATTTCAATACATGGCTTCATAAAGGCTACTTGAATATCTTTTCCGCTATTGTTTATCAAACCAATAGCTTCTCTTACCTCATTATCTCTTCCATCATGGTCAAATATTACCCATATTTGAGAATTACTCATTTGCAGATTATCAAATTGTTGTATTGCTGATTGCGCTAATATTCGTGGGTTTGGATTAGTCATAATTTTATTAAGTCTAATTTCAGTACTTTTGCCTTTTTCTCTAATGAATTTTTGCAGATAATCAAGTTCTGTTTTTCCTTCATAAAACAGTTGAATAATAAGCTTAAATTGTGAGCGTTGTCCGAAGTTAGTCATTATCAAAATCTCCAATCATTGGAATTGCTCCATATTTGCCCTGCAAGTATCCTTTTTGTAAGTTTTTATCAAAGCGTGGAGAAAATTGATATAATGAATATAAATCGGTAGATCCGTCTTGTCGTTTTTCTGCAAACCATATTTCATCAGTACGCCAAATTTCTTGTGACATCAAATTTAAATCATGCAATGTAACAATAAGTTGCCCCTTATTTTCTGTACTTTCCATATGGTGTTGTAACAAGAATTTGCTTAAAAATGGATGTAAGTGACAATCAAGCTCATCAATTATAAGACACATATCTTGTTCTTGTAAGAAGAAAAATGATAATGCTAAATCAATTAGACGGACTGTTCCGGCAGATTCTTCTGAAATATTAAATTCTACACCATTGTGTATTGTTTTAAGTGCATGTACTTTGTATTCAGATGGAGTAATATCTAATGCAAGTATTTCTCCTAAATCATTTTTAGATATAATGGTTCCATATTCATGTTGTTCATTTGTTCTGGATATGACTTGTTTAAAATATTTTTCGCTATCTTCTTTAGATAGTTCTACCCATTTGATATCAGTAATTCCTAAATCAGCAATATGTAATAATTTTTTCAAAAATATTTGAAAATCTTGTCTTTGAAAGTATAGAGTAAAAGCTACGGGGTTTGCTAAACTCTGGGGAGTTATAACAAATAACCTGTAAAAGAAATCAATTGCATTGATAATGTGTTTTGACCCGTTTATCTTTTTTTGATTTGGAATAATTCCATCCTGCCAGAGCTTAAATAAATAAGCATTAGTAGCTTGAAATGTCCTGTTTTTATACCAATCTATACTTTTGGAAAGTAATGTTCCAAGTTCTACATTTTCATTTTTTCTGGTAAATAATGGTTTTAACTCTCCATATCTTTGTACTATGGCTAATTGTTCATACAATACAGATATTCCGTTGGTTTGTAAAATGTATTGGTATGTTGTTTTGTTATATTGAAAGACTATTTCAAATTCAGTTTCTGAAGATGAATTATCAAGTTTAAATTGATTTAAGAGTATATTTTTGGTAGAATCTCCAGCTATTATTGCTCTAAGTGCCGCAATAGCTTTCACAAAATTAGATTTACCAGATGCATTAGCTCCGTAGAGAGCAGCTCCTTTTAATGCTTTATATTGCATGCATCCTAAAATATGATTTTCATGTTGTTTAGAAATTTTCCCAGGAAACATAGAAAACGTAGCTTTTTCCTTAAAGGATCCGAAATTAGATACAGAAAAACTTAGTAACATATTTGCTCCTTATCATATAACTACACATTTTATTATGATATATATCTTTTTTATGGAAAAGTCAATATATTTTGTGAAAAAATCACATAATAGTTAGGTTTTTATCTAAAATTTGACTTTTTTTCAAAATAAAAGCTTCTTTGACTGGACTTCTTCATTTTTCCAAGCATTCATTGTCTTGTAACGAAAGGAGTTTATTATGACAGTTATTTGGTATCATGAAACAAAAGAAGCCCCCGATTTTGATGCAAGAATTGCTATTTGCGATGAAGATGGCACTTGGGCATATATGAGCGAGATTGAGGCCGTAGAAGAAGAAAACAAAAAATTAAAAGCAGAAATACAAAAAATAAAAGAGGCTTCCAAATGAATACAGTTAAAGTCTATTTAGTGCGAAAACCTTCGGATTTTGAAGAAGTAAAAACTTTATGCAAAAAGTATACGCATGAGGCCGAAGAGGTCTTAATTGAAGAAACTATCAACCTACCACCAACTTGGTATGAGGCGCTTTGCCAACGCCCATTGGACAACTACATTTTCTTATCAGGCAAAGGTGGTTATAACGATACAGGCCACCGCAAAGTAGTTGCTATAAAATGCCCAGGCAAGCCAACGCTTTATGTTGATCCTTCCGGCTCAAGTTATTGCCGATATATGGGAGTGGAAAATGACTGATAAATTTTTTAAACTTTATCGTAAATTAGAAGAGCTTGAAGAAAGATATAATATAGGGATTGCTTCTTTATTGGTTCATGAGAAGGGTTTTCCTGATCAGCGTTATGCTTTTTCTCTACATGGTGTTGTTACTATCGATCTTATTCTTAATCCTAATTATATACGCGATGATAATTCTTTTTTGAAAGATGTAAAAGAATTGATGGATAACAATAATCTAGAATTAATCCAACTAATTTCATCAAGCAAAAGGAACAACAAAAATGACTAAAAAGACTGTTCTACATAGCCTGATTGCTTATGAGCTTCATCGTGGAGAGCTTGAATTGGTTTTGAAAAAAACTCGGGGTTATTTCAAATGATACACCATTAACCGAGAGTAGATTATACTGTTGGGTAGAGGATAATCCGACAGATGATGAAATGAAGCTAGTCCTAACAGAAATAGGGTATGATGTTAGCATGTTATAGGAGATATGATGAAACTTTATAAAGATATTCCACTTAATCATAAAGTCAGTATGCCAATGGTTTATAACCATTCAATGCGCGTTCTAGCGAAACTGGATAGACGATTAAGCCGACTTAACACCCCAGCGCAACCACTTAAATATAAATACGAAATAATCCGTCTAGCACATAAATTGGAACAAATGGTCGCTAAATATAAAGCCCTCGAAAAGGAGTTAGAATATGTCCGATCCAAAATATCCTGATATAACAGTACAGCTGACCGGAGAAAATGGGAATGCTTTTCATATCCTCGGTCTATGTTTGTCGGCCATGAGATGCGCCAATATCCCTCAAGAAGAACGAGATGAATTTTACCGTCAAGCCACCGCAGGTGATTATAATAATTTACTCATCACCTGTCTGGAATGGTTTAACGTGGAATAGGTTAGATTTCAAAAGTATCAAACACATCAATATCAATTGATTTAGCTATTTTTTCAAGATTTGCATGGGTTCGAGATGCTTCATCTATAAAATAAAGTAATACTTTTCTAGTGACTGGCTCCATATAGTCTCTAATAAAAATCAATAACATATCTGCTAAATTTTTATCATCTGATACATTTAAAAATTTTTTTAATTGTTTTTGAACGTCATTTGATGGTTTTCCTGTGTGAACAATATCACTTCTTAGAGAATATGCAATATTGAAAAATTTAGAAGCATTCTCTCCTAGTATTTTTGAGCCTCGAATTTGTAATTTATAAGTCAGTTCAGAGCGGCAATCATTCAATATACTGCATTCCCATACTGTTACTAATTTTAAAATTTTATCAAAAGTATTTTTTGCACTATAATATTCTTGAAAGTATGCTAACGGAATGCTTATAATATCTATAACAGAATTCATTTTTTTACATAAGGCAACTATATTTTTTATATCATCTTTTGTGATTTTATACTTTGACCAACATTCATTGGAGTAACCATCGCTCAATACAATATATTCTCTAACCGTTGATTCTGTTAAAAAACCTGTTCCGGTCATTTCAGGAGATACAACATAATATCGTTCTATTTGAATATTTCCAGTTCTATAAAGACGCATTGCCATCAGATAATTAACAATACAATTAAATCCTTGTTTTATAATATTATGAGCCTGATTATTTGTTTTGCTGTCAACTATATGAGGAAGTTTTGCACCAGTTCTAATTATAAATTTTGGTACAGGATATTTTTCAAGTGCGCCAATATGATGTTGCAAGGCCCAATCTAATTGTAAACTTTGATAACTAAGGCCATAAGTTTGAAATCTTGGAGAATACTCATTTAAAAACTGACTAGTTGAAATAATATCAAAGCCATGAAACTCTTTTCCCAATACATTTGAATCGATCTCTATGTTGTATAGAGGAACAAATATATATGTGTCAACGTCTTCTGAAATATTGTGAGTGTTAGTATCTTTAATCATTTTTTATCCTATTTTTTTATATTAAGGTTAGGTGTTTTTATTTAAAAAAGCAATAAAAAACTCCTTCATACTTGAGAGTATAAAGGAGCTTAATTTTGTTTGTGGTAAGCTATGGAGCTTTTACTAATTCCCTTTCATCAACATGGAAAATTTTGTTGTTTTCAGGATTGTTGCATTCTGCGCAGATGGGGATAATATATAATCCTGGGACTCTATACCACAGACCATCGCTATGTTGTTCAACCTTTTGAACATGCCCACCGCACAAATTTCCAGCAGGTTTACCGCAATTTCTACAATGTGTGGCAAGTTTATTGATTTTCTTTTCCCAAAAATCAAGCCAACTATCATAGCCATATGGACATTTTTTATCGGATGTTCCAACCGCATTTACGACGTATATCATCGTATTTTCTCCAATTTAAGAGTAGCATATCGGTCAGACGCTACAAAAGTTATAGTTGACTTCTCTTAAAAAGGTGTTATAGAATGATATTTGCAAATAGGGTCATTCTATTGACCGAACCTTTTAAAAGGAGTCATTCCTCTTGGAACGACTCTTTTATATTATTTAAAATAACGTGTGTCAAGAGTTAAATTTTTATTAAAATACAATTTTGGTATTAAAATACTAAAAATATATTGACTTTTATTCTCTTCTGTGATATAACCCCTATTATCAATAGCAAAAGGAGATCGTTATACATGAGAGGAATACAGTCGTTTGAGGCTATTTGGAATGCAGTTGATCGCTTGCATGGTTTGGTTGATTCAGCGCAAGAAGATACTGCTATATATATTGTGAAAGAACTTCAGAAAAGATTTCCATCGACAAGAATAAATGAGGATAAGTTGTGGTGTGAATGTGAATCTTTATCATACCAATTACATGTGTCAAATCCATTTAATGCTAAACAGTCTTTGATGTTGGCATATAGTTCTATAGTTGAAGAAATAGATTATGAGATTTTATTGGCGCTAAAAAATAGGTATATGTCAAAAACATCTAGACTCCCACTTCTGTTAAAAACATATTTTGATTTGATTTTGAAGAAGATGGAGAGCTGTGGAGCTTCTGTGTTAATAACAGAGGGTGAGAAATTTGCACCTTATCTGACATCAATTGTTAAAAAGAATATAGATTGTCGTTATACTATTACAACTGATAAAGTTTTCGAATATACATTGCTTACAGAAATATTTAAAGAATATAGCAATGTACAGATATTGCAAAAACAAATATATGAAGCTGATTTTATTAGTGAAAAGTTTGACACTATTTTAAGTGTTCCAAATTTTGGAACCATTCCATCGTTTATTAGAGATAATCAATTCATGTGCAAAGAGTATGATCTCATTGCTACTGAAAATTTATTGCTACACCTTTCTCCTGCAGGAAAACTTATTGTCTTACTTCCTGCTCGTGTTACTTTTGCAGCTGGACGTGTTAGAGATTTCAGACATTTTATTCAGCAATCATATTCTTTAGATGAAATAGCAGAATTGCCGGTTGGAATTTTATCCAACACAGGTGTAAAGACCTTCTTGTTTACAATTTCGGCAAGAAAAAATGATGACACTTCGATTAAGCGCTATGTGTTTAAGAATGATAATCCAGTTAATCGTCGTATGGGAGCTCTATCGCTTGAATTGCAAGATGAAACATTTGTTATGCCTGATGAACTTGATGCTTTGGGAGATTGGAATGTTGATAAGATTTTTGCGGCTCAAGATGATGATTGGACGCAATATCAAAATTCATCTATACGGAAGATTCCATTGAAAGATGTTGCAGAGATATTTAGGGGTAAAGCTATCACCTCCAAAAAAACAACAGGCTCTATAGGTGTTGTAAATATTTCGAATGTTTTAGAGTATAGCGTTGATTATGAAGCGCTTGATTATATTGAAGAACCTGAACGTAAAGTAGCAAATTATTTGTTAAAGAATGATGATGTCTTGCTTCCAGCACGTGGAACAGCTATACGAACTGCAGTTTTCAAAGAACAAAATTATCCCTGTATAGCTTCATCTAATCTCATTATAGTAAGACCAATTCCAAATAAATTATCTGGTACATATTTGAAAATATTTTTAGATAGTGCTATAGGTAAGAAATTGGTAAAATCAACACAGCAAGGAACTGCAGTTATGAATATTAGTTATCGAGATTTTGAAAATATTGAAATCCCGTATCTTCCATATTCAGAACAACTAGAGATAGCACGCAACTATCAAGAAGGCCTTGCGCAATACCAAGAAACCATATCTTCAGCAGAAGAAAAATGGCAAAATATTATTAAAAACATAGAACAAAAATTTTAGGACTAAAACATGTCAAAGCAAATTGAAGAAACAACCAGTCAAAAACTTTTCTCTCATCTTTTTGAGGCTTGCAATATTTTGAGAGGTCCAATTAATCAAGATGAATATAAAAGTTACGTAACACCAATCTTGTTTTTTAAACGTATATCTGATGTTTATGATGAAGAAACTCAAGAAGCATTAGAAGCATCTGGTGGAGATATTGAATATGCTTCATTTGCAGAAAACCATCGCTTTATTATTCCTGATGGCTGTCATTGGAAAGATATACGAGAAACAACACACAATATCGGTTCTGCAATTATCAATGCTATGACAAATATTGAAAGAGCTAATCCCGAAACTTTGTCAGGTGTATTTAGTAGTTTTGATGATGCAAACTGGGCTGATAAGAGCAAACTTTCAGATGAAAGATTAAAAGACCTTGTAGAACACATGTCAAAAATAAAGGTTGGAAACAACAATTATTCCGATGATGTAATGGGTGATAGTTATGAGTATTTGATTAAAAAATTTGCTGATATGTCTAAGAAGAATGCAGGAGAGTTCTATACGCCTAGATCCATTGTGAAACTGCTGATTAAATTTATAGAACCAGCAGATGGAGAAACAGTTTATGATGGTGCCATGGGTACTGGCGGTATGCTTATTGAAGCAATTAGACATATGAAGAGTACTAAAAGTTCATATGGTAAAATCTATGGGCAAGAGAAAAACTTAGCAACTTCGGCTATTGGTCGAATGAATTTATTCTTACATGGGGCAAGAGATTTTAAGGTTATTCAAGGCGATACTTTACGTTCACCAGGATTCTTGGAAAAAGGAAGTCTCAAAACATTTGATTGTGTGATAGCTAACCCTCCATTTTCATTAAAAAACTGGGGTGCAGGAGCGTTTGCATCAGATATATTTGGTCGAAATATGTGGGGATGTCCAAGTGATTCTTGTGCAGATTTTGCTTGGTTACAACATATGATATCTTCAATGGATCCTAAAAAAGGACGTTGTGCTATTATTCTTCCACAAGGCGTATTGTTCCATGGTGGAAAAGATGGAGAAATGCGCAAAGAATTGGTTAAATCTGATAAGCTCGAAGCGATTGTAACATTTGTAAGTGGTGTCTTTTACAGTACTGGTGTTTCTGCATGTGCTTTGATTTTGAATAGCAATAAACCAGCAGAGCACAAAGGCAAAATCTGTTTAATTGATGCATCTGGTATTTATACACCAAAACGCGCACAAAACATTATGACAGATGAAAATATTGATGAAGTTTATACCCTTTATCAAAACTATACGGATGTAACTGAAAAGTGCAAAATTGTCACATTAAAAGAAATAGAAGAAAAAGATTATACACTTTCGGTTAATTCATATATTGAGAAAGAACAGCAAGAAGCTATAGATCCTGCAATTGTAAAAAAAGAATTTTTAGATGCATTGAACGAAGTTACAACAGCAGAAAACAAACTTAAACAATTATTATTAGAAGGAGGATATATCCATGAGTAGAATTAGTCTTGAAGAATTAGAAAGCTATTTGTGGTCATCAGCTGTTTTGCTTCGTACACATATTGATGCAGGCGCGTATAAGCAGTATATCTTTCCTTTGTTGTTCTTTAAACGTATTTGCGATGTTTATGATGAAGAATGTGAACAAATTTTGAAAGAATATGGAGATAAAGAAGCTCTTGAGTGGGAAGAAAATCACCGTTTTATTGTTCCCAAAGGTTCTCATTGGCAAGATGTTCGTTCTGTATCATCAAATGTTGGTGTCGCTATTGTTCATGCCTTACAAGCAATTGAAAAAGCAAATATAGAAAAACTTCAAGGTGTTTTTGGTAATGCCGCATGGACCAATAAGAATCGTCTGCCGGATACCTTGCTAAAAGATTTGATTGAACATTTTAGCAGTAAAACTCTTTCTATTGCAAATTGTCCAGAAGATGAACTTGGCCAAGGATATGAATATCTTATTAAAAAGTTTGCAGATGATAGTGGCCATACTGCGCAAGAGTTTTATACAAACAGAACAGTCGTTCATTTAATGACAGAGATGCTAAAACCAAAGTCTGGTGAAACAATATATGACCCTACTTGTGGTAGCTCAGGTATGTTAATTTCCTGTATTGCCTATTTGCAACAACAGAAACAAGAATGGCGAAATGTTAAAATTTTCGGTCAAGAAATAACTCAATTAACAGCAGCCATTGGTAAAATGAACCTTTTTTTACATGGCATTAAAGATTTTAAAATTGATAATAATGATACATTAAAATCACCAGGTTTTTTTGAAAATGAAAAATTAAAACAGTTCGATTTAGTATTAGCAAATCCCCCATATTCTATTAAGCAGTGGGACAGAGCTGCTTTTGAAAACGATAAATGGGGGCGTAATATTTTAGGAACACCACCGCAAGGACGTGCAGATTATGCATTTTTTCAACATATTATTAAAAGCATGGATGAAAAAAATGGTCGTTGTGCAATTTTGTTCCCGCATGGCGTATTGTTTCGTCAGGAAGAAAAAGAGTTGAGAGAAAAACTCATTAAAATGGATATTTTGGATTGTATCATAGGTTTGGGACCAAATTTATTTTATAACTCACCAATGGAAGCATGTATTGTTATTTGTCGTATGAATAAAATGCCTGAAAGACGTGGAAAGGTTTTATTCATCAATGCAATTAATGAAGTGACACGT